>NC_014551.1:1536039-2147079 GCF_000196735.1 Bacillus amyloliquefaciens DSM 7 = ATCC 23350 | reverse complement strand
GTCCGCAACGCCCGCATCATTGACCCGCTTTACCGGGATGTTCCGATTCCGGTTCCCATTAATATCGGCACCGTCCAAGGAGGAACGTGGCCATCTTCGGTAGCTGACCGGGTTGTGATAGAAGGCAGATGCGGAATAGCTCCGGATGAAACGCCTGAGGCAGTAAAAGAAGAGCTTACAAGCTGGCTCAAAGATTTGGAGTACCGGGATGAATGGTTTAAACACCATCCGGCGGAAATTGAATGGTTTGGAGCTCAGTGGCTTCCGAATGATCTCCCGGATGAGCATCCGCTGATTTCCGCTTTGGAATCTTCTTTTGAGAAAATGAAAGGGGCAAAACCGATCCGTGAAGCATCCCCGTGGGGAACAGACGGAGGGCTTTTGCACCATGCGGGACAGACGCCTGTCATCGTCTTCGGGCCGGGAGAAGTCAAAGCGGCTCACCAGGCAAATGAATACATTGAAGTCCGGGCGTTAATCGATGCTGTCAAAATCATTTCTCTTTTTATGATGGAATGGTGCGGGGTGGCAGATGGGGGTGACGGAGCTGATAAAGGAACTGAGGGCTGAAAGCGGATCGGCCGAGATTGATGCAGACCGTTTCAATGAGCGGATCAGGGTCATTCGTTATGACGGGCAGCTCGCGTCGCTGATTCCGGCCGTTTTGGCAGAAGCAAAGCAAGAAGAAGCCCAAAAGGTGATTTTCTTTGCCAAGCGCGGCGATCAGCCGGAACTTGTCAAGCATCTCTTTATTCATGAGGGGGTCATAGACGGATATTACAACGGGCATGAGGCTGCTGTGATGGTGCGCTATTTATCAGAGAAACGGAGACAGTCAGATTCATATGTATCTGAAGATTCTACGGTTGACCGTATTTATGAGACACCGCAGCGGGGAGTGACTCAGACAGAAAGCGGGCTGTTGTTCAGAAAAGCGGGTGAAGGTGATGCAGACCGATTATCGCTCTTATATAAACATGTTTTTCAGACCTATCCGACTCCTGTCTTTAATCCCCTCTACATTAAAAAAACAATGAGAGAAAACACCATCTATTTTGCCGCATTCGATCAGGAGCGTCTCATCGGCGCGGCAAGCGCAGATATCAATCCCGTATTGGGGCACGCTGAAATGACCGATTGCGCGGTTCTGTCAGATTACAGAGGGAATTCCGTAACGGCACGCCTGTTTAAAGCCTTAGAGCAGGAACTAGCGGGCCAGGGAATCATTCATCTTTTTTCCTTGGCCCGTGCAGCGTCTTACGGGATGAATGCCGTTTTGTATCATGCGGGATACGGCTACAGGGGCAGGCTTGTGAACAACTGCCGGATTTCAGAAGGGCTCGAAAATATGAATATATGGTGCAAGACATTACGTTTTAGCCATTCATAAGGAGGAATTCGTTTGACAAACAAATGGTTTCAGCCGAAGCGTCATTGGAAGGAGATTGAATTGTGGAAAGATGTGCCGGAAGAAAAGTGGAATGATTGGCTGTGGCAGCTCACCCATACTGTAAGAACCGTCGATGACCTGAAAAAAGTCATTCATTTGACTGAAGAGGAAGAAGAAGGCGTCAGAATGTCTGTAAAAACGATTCCCCTGAACATTACGCCTTATTATGCTTCTTTAATGGACCCCGACAACCCGAGATGTCCGATCCGCATGCAGTCCGTGCCGCTGTCAGAAGAAATGCACAAAACGAAATATGACCTTGAAGATCCGCTGTTTGAAGATGAAGACTCACCGGTGCCCGGCCTTACGCACCGCTATCCCGACCGCGTTCTTTTTCTGGTGACAAATCAATGCTCGATGTACTGCCGATACTGCACCCGCAGACGCTTTTCCGGACAGATCGGAATGGGTGTGCCGAAAAAACAGCTTGATGCGGCGATCGCTTATATCCGGGAAACGCCTGAAATACGTGACTGCCTGATTTCCGGCGGAGACGGGCTTTTAATTAATGATCAGATTCTGGAATATATTTTGAAAAACCTTCGTGACATTCCCCACCTTGAAATTATCCGGATCGGAACGAGAGCGCCCATCGTTTTTCCGCAGCGGATAACGGATAACCTTTGTCAGATTTTGAAAAAATATCATCCGGTCTGGCTGAACACTCATTTTAATACGAGCATCGAACTGACGGAAGAATCGGTTGAGGCGTGTGAAAAGCTTGTCAACGCAGGTGTTCCGGTCGGTAACCAGGCCGTTATTTTAGCGGGTATTAATGATTCGGTGCCGATTATGAAAAAGCTCATGCATGATTTAGTGAAAATCCGCGTCCGCCCGTACTATATTTATCAATGTGATTTGTCGGAGGGGATCGGGCATTTCAGAGCGCCTGTATCAAAAGGTCTGGAGATCATCGAAGGACTGAGGGGACATACAACGGGCTTTGCCGTTCCGACCTTTGTCGTCGATGCCCCGGGCGGAGGCGGTAAAATCGCCCTGCAGCCGAACTACTTGCTCTCCCAGAGTCCGGAGAAAGTTGTGATCAGAAACTTTGAAGGGGTGATTACGTCTTATCCCGAACCGGAAAACTATATCCCGAATCAGGCCGACGACTATTTCGAATCTGTTTTTCCGGGAACGATGGCCAAACGCGAGCCGGTCGGACTAAGCGCTATTTTCGCGGACAAAGAGGTTTCTTTCACACCGGAAAATGTATCGAGAATCAACAGAAGGAAAGCGTTTACATCTAATCCTGAGCATGAAACGCTGAAAGACCGCAGGGAAAAGAGAGATGAATTGAAAGAAAAGAAATTTATAGCACAGCAAAAGAAAGAGCAAAAAGAAGAAACGGAAGTCGGAGGTGAGTCGCCGTGAAGCCATGCGAATGGTGCAGCAATCAAAAGGCGTCAGCTTGTCAGGCGACTGTATACTGGGAGCTTCCTGACGGTACGAGGGCTATAGAAATTAAAGACACACCCGCGTTCGCCTGTTCATCCTGCGGCATGACTTATCAGGAGGAAGCGGTCATCGGCGAAATTGAAAATCAGCTTTTTTTAGTCGACGCAAAAAAATTACCGGAAACACTCACATATCAAGAGCTGATGCAGACAGAACGGATATTGAAACGGAATTATTTTGACTTCTCCTAGTTTTCTTTTGTTGTAATTTCACTCTTGAAATGTATAATAGTACAACAAAAGACAGTCATCAGGAGGGGAAACCCATGAAATCCTTTTACCACTATTTGATGAAATACAGGCACCCTAAGCCGAAGGACGCGATCAGCCAGTTTGCGAACCAGGCATACGAAGATCACGGTTTTCCGAAAACGTCAAGCGATTATCACGAGCTCAGTTCTTATTTAGAACTGAGCGCCGACTATTTGGAAACGATGTCGACATTTGATGAAGCTTGGGAAAAATATGAGACCGAGGTGCATCACGCCTGACGTAAAACCGCACATTGTGCGGTTTTTTCTGTTGAAACCGCCCGCTGACTTAAGGCGGTGATTGATTGTGAGGCGCAGAATGATCAAATCCTAAAAAACGCACCGGTACGTCTTCCATTTCGGTCAGCACTGAAACGACGGCACGTATCAAAATCAAGCCGTAAATGGTATATTTGAAGTGAAAAACGGTAAAATTACCGGAACCGTCAGAGGCGGAACCGCAGCTGTTTTATATCCCGGCGATATAACCCGACAGACCTGTTTCTGCAAGCGGTGCCCTGTGTAAGGAGCTTCTTTTCATGGGAAATAATCATACAATCTAATGAAGTGAGGGGAATCGAATGATCCATCAGGTGGGGCAGATCATGCTGTACGTCAATAATCAGGATGAGGCACTGACGTTTTGGACGGAAAAAGCGGGATTTCATGTGGTTGCCAAAGAAGATAACGGACAAGGCATGAAGTGGATTGAAATTGCGCCTTCATTGAAAGCCGAAACGAGTTTTGTTCTTCATGATAAACAAACCATTGCAAAATTGCAGCCGGAATTAGAACTCCATACTCCTTCGATTATGTTTTTTACTGAAGATCTTGATCAGTTATATCAAGATTTTTCAAATCAGAATATCACAGTCGGTGATATTGTCGACATGCCTTCTGGCCGGGTATTTAACTTTGCTGATCATGAAAACAATTACTTTGCCGTTATGGAGAAAAAAACAAAAACCTCTTCAAAATAGGGGATCATGCATCATTTGAAACTATTTTTAACAGTACGTGAAAAACCGCACATGACTTGGTGCGGTTTTTTTGACTTTTGAACATGCGCAGAAATGGATATTTCCTGTGGTTTTCATGCCCATGCGAAATAATGGCGGCCGGCATACGATAGCGTATGACAGTCCGCGGCAAGGGGGAGACAGCATGAAGCAAAATAAACCGAAATTTCAAGTGGGAGATATCGTGGTCGTCGTGATGTACGGAACCGTCGGCACCATTACGAAGGTTCATCAAATTGATAAACATTATCTTTACGAAGTCAATCATAATGAAGTGCTTTATTTCGAATCGTCCATCCAGCTTTATAAAGATTATGAGGGCGTGATCGTCGATATGGAAAAATTAGATATTGAATATGAATTTCTGATCGGCGACGTAGTATATGTAAAGGACTACGGAAAGGAATTATTCCGTGTCATCGGCCACAGAACTGAAATATGGAGATATTTAGAGGATGGCTGGGAGGACATTATTTATGAGCTGACTCGGCTGAAAGACGGAGAGTGGCTTGAAACGGAGGAAGAGGATCTCACGCTGGTTCTGAGAAAATATGAAATGGATCAGTTTGTGCATCAGCTGCTGTTTGTCCACTATGTTGGGGAAGCATCTCATGAGATCGGCGAGGATACCGCTGCGTCTGCTCTTCTTCAGTTTGAAGGCGATGCTGATGATCCCGATACACTGCATGTGCTGGCGGTATCGATCGTAGATGAGCTGCTTGATATTTATAACGATTATAAGATCCTTTATGAAATGTTCGGTGACGAAGAATATAAAGATATGATGAATTTTGTGCTGGAAAGCCTCGGGGAGCATTTCAGCTAGCCGGCAAAAAAACGGACGGTGACATATAAAAACCAGGGCAGACAGCCGGCAAAGATCACAAACGACATTCCTTTCAGCACTTTTTCCAATACGATATCAAATCCATCTCCGTCCAATAAAGCCATCATTTTCGTCATCATCTTTTCTCCCTCCGGGGCTTGTTTTTTTAAAAGTATATGAGCGGACAAAACGTTTAGAACTTTCGGGTATAATTTGAAGGGTTTTTTCATAAAACATAAAAAAGGAGGCGGTGTTAGCATGAAAGAAATAGATCTTGTGATTGACACAGAAGAGATAGCTGATTTTTTTTACAGCCAGCTTGCAATGCGCGGGTACATACCGAGTGAAGAGGAGATCTTTGAAATAGCCGACATCACCTTTGATTATTTATTAGAAAAATGTATGATAGACGAAGAGCTTGATGAAGACTGAAACTGCGGAACCGAAGTGAAAAATGCTTCGGTTTTTTCAATCGGCTCGGGAGAATGATAAATGGGGGGAAAACGTTGTACAAGCCAGCAAGTCTTTTCGCATTGTTTATTCTGCTCGCAGCAGCGATCCGGATAGAAGCCGTTCAGGCTTTTGACGAGCGGGTGATAGAAGCGGCGGTCAGGATCAGGGCTGCCTGGCTGAATGAATTGATGCTATGGATAACGGAGCTCGGCACGACCGCGGTGCTTTTGCCGCTTCTTCTTTTGACAGGCGCGGCCCTGTATATGTACAAAAAAACGCCGGATGTTGTTTTTTTGCCGCTTCTTTTTCTCATTGAACGAATTGTAAACATTAAAATAAAAGAATTGATTGAAAGAGCCAGACCCGCTTTTGAGCCGCTCGTCCATGAAACTTCATACAGTTTTCCAAGCGGCCACTCCATGAATGCGGCAGTGATATATCCTGTCATCGCCTGGTTTTTGATCAAGCATGTTCCTTTTTTTACGAAAAGAAAGCGGGCTGTCTCCGTCTTTACCGGAGGTCTCGTCCTCCTCATCGGGTTCAGCAGAATTTATTTGGGCGCGCATTTTCCGACGGATGTCCTTGCGGGATTCAGTCTCGGACTATGCCTCGTCTCGCTTTTTGCGCTCTTTGACGAAAAGTATCACCCGTTTCGACAAAAATAGAGACAGGAAAAATGAGAAAAAACGCTAATACTATTAAGAAATAAGAGGGAGGGATCTTGATGCTGTTATCGCTGCCTGTGTTTAAAAAAAAGACTTGTGCCTATGATGTGACGATTTTTCAAACACCCCGCTACGGTGAGAAAAAGGGATACAGGGTCGTCTATCGGACAGAGCTGGCCGCTGACAATCATCAAGACGCACTGGAAAGGGCATTTTCTGTTTTTAATGTGCCTGATACGGTTCCAAACGACTATCAAGCCAGATTCATAGCGACCGGAGATGTCATACTCATAGACGAAGGAAGAAAAGGAAAGACCTATTACAGGCTTAACCCTGCGGGATGGAGCAAAATTAACCGTCTGCTCGTCCAGCCGAGGTAAAACGGGGCCGGCTGAATCTTCAGCCGGCTTCCGTTTTGTCTTCAAAGGCAGTTTTAAGGCTTCCGTTTAGCAGCGGAATGCTCTTTTCCGTGCGCTTCATCAGCTGCAATCACGTCTGAAACGGGTACATGATTGTTCTTTTTCTGGCCGGTCACCCGATTGCGCTGTTTTTTGCCCATTTATGCTCACTCCTTTTTCTTAGGCTTGTCTTCCCGCCATATTCTGCCCAAGATCGCCCTGATCAATGCTGATGATTGTCTCTTACCGTTATTCAGTGTACAATGGGTGGGAGCTTGAATAGGCAGGAGGAAAAGGAAATGAGTGTACATATAAACGCAGAAAAAGGTCAGATTGCGGATACAGTGCTTTTGCCGGGAGATCCGCTGAGAGCGAAATTTATTGCGGAAACGTATCTTGAAAATGTGGAATGTTATAATGAAGTCAGAGGAATGTACGGATTTACGGGTACATTTAACGGCAAAAAAGTATCAGTGCAAGGCACCGGCATGGGTGTTCCGTCTATCTCTATCTATGTGAATGAACTGATTCAAAGCTATGATGTTCAAAACTTAATCAGAGTCGGTTCATGCGGAGCCATCCGTAATGACGTGAAGGTGCGTGACGTGATTTTGGCGATGACGTCTTCAACGGATTCACAGATGAACCGTGTCGCCTTCGGAAGTGTAGATTATGCTCCTTGCGCAGACTTCGAACTGCTTCATAAAGCGTATCAGGAAGCGCAAAAAAACAATCTTCCTGTAGCGGTCGGAAGCGTATTCACCGCCGATCAGTTTTACAATGAAGACTCTCAAATTGAAAAGCTTGCCAGATACGGCGTTCTCGGCGTAGAAATGGAAACGACTGCTTTATATACGCTTGCCGCAAAATACGGCAAAAAAGCGCTGTCTATCCTGACTGTAAGCGATCACGTGTTAACGGGAGAAGAGACAACGGCAGAAGAGCGTCAAACCACTTTTCATGATATGATAAAATTGGCGCTGCATACTGTATCGTAAACTTGGGATGAGGGTCATGCTGATAAAAGCAGCCCTCTTCTTTATGCATCGCCCTGATTCAAAAATAGAAAGGTAAGGGTAAAATGAAGAAATCCACTAAATGGTTCTCGCTCGCTGCTGCTCTCAGCGTAACTGCAATCGTGGGAACCGGCTGCAGCATTTCAGGCGGCGACAGCCATAAGGACACAAAAACAGCAGCCGAAACAAAACAATCAGATGACACATCTAGCAAAAAAACAACGAAGACAGAAGACAGCGATTTTGTATTGGAGAGCAAATATTTTAATGATATTAAAGAAGTGAACGGGCTTGAGACCATTCAAAACCCGGCAAATACACTTGCGCTCGTGAATAAGACATACACGCTGCCGGGAGAATATAAACCGAATGATCTCGTCATCCCGAAAGTTGAATTTTCTTTCACTGAGAAAATCGAGAAACGATATATCCGCAAACCTGCCGCCGATGCTTTGGCGGAACTATTCAACGCGGGGAAAAAAGAAGGCTATGATCTTGTTGCCGTTTCAGGATACCGCTCATATGACAGACAGAAAGTGATTTTCGATAATGAAGTCAGTCTGAAAGGTGAAAAGAAGGCGAAAGAAGCAGTTGCATATCCGGGACAAAGCGAACATCAGACGGGGCTTGCCATGGACATTTCCAGCAAAAGCAACGGATATGAGCTGAACGAAGCGTTCGGAAACACGGCAGATGGCAAATGGGTGAAAGACCATGCGTATGAATACGGCTTTATCATCCGCTATCCTAAAGGCAAAGAAAATGTGACAAAGTATGAGTATGAACCATGGCATTTGCGTTATGTAGGCAAAAAAGCGGCAAAAGCCATCCATGACCATCAATTAACGCTTGAAGAATACTTTAATGAAGTAAAGAAAGTGTAATAAGAAAAAGCCCGCTTGAAAAACAGAAAGCGGGCTTTCTTTTATTACCAGAAAAGTAAACCTCCAAGCGCAAATCCGGTAATTAAACCAAGACCGATACCGTAGGCTGCTCCCCAGCCTCCCCAGCCCCAGTATCCGTATCCGTAACCTCTGTGGCCTCCGTGACCGACCGGGGAGATATACACTTTGCTGCGTGTTACCCGTACGATTCTCCCTACATGCACTCTGCCGTTTCGTTCTGTAATTCTTGCTACTTTTCCATGGTGCTGTCGGCAAATATGATAATAGTTTTGCATCTTTTCTCCTCCTATCCTATCTAACCTATCTTTCTATGTCAGCTTATGATAGAGTGCCATAAAAAGGTTGGACGAAAACAGGAGGACAACTGCCGATTTACTTGTAAGCGACAAAAGCGCAGTGTCCCATATACTCACTGTACGTCTGCATAAGTTCGTAATGAGCCGTCAGCGTATCGTAGTGGGCAGGCTCGATAACGGGCGACAAATCCATTTCTGTAGTGGGATCCTGCGAGCGCATTGTTTTCATAGGAAGCGGGAATGAATTCCGCTTTTTGAAAGCCTTGCTGAAGCAATCTCTGCTTCCATGCCGCTTCATCTTGCAATACGGTAAAACCGTAGAAGTCTTTTATCTGCGTGATGGCGTTTTTCGGCAGGGGTTTTTTTAAAGCTGCTTCAATGCCGATTAGCATGCCCCCGGGTTTAAGAACCCTCAGTATTTCAGAGAGCGATGAATCAAGATTTGAAAAGGTGAGAACTGATTCAGAAAGAACGGCCGAAAATTGATTTTCCGCAAACGGAAGCCGCTCAAGCTCCGCCAAATAGACCGGAATGGTTAAGTCTTCAGCGGCAAATCGCTTTGCTGCTTTTTCAAGCATGAGGGGGTCCTTATCGACACAGGTGACGGGATACATCAGATGGCCGAGATAAGCGGCTGTCTGTCCCGTTCCGCAGCCGGCGTCAAGGATCGGCTCGCCAGAAGGAGGGGCCGCTTTTGTGAGAACGGATTTAGAAAAAGCGAGCCCGCCGGGGTGGGCTCCTCCGACTCCGAATAAGGACAGCATTTCTAAATATTTGCTCAAAGTCCGAATCCTCCTTTCTTCCTCAGCATATGTTGAGAGAAAAGCATAGGTTTGGGTAAACGGGAAAGAAGGGCGCTTCACGTTTGAAGTTGACGAATGAGCGTTCGTCTATGATAATAATGTAAGAATAAAAAGGTGGTGTTTTCTTGAAGCGGCAATTTAAACTGTTTTTTATCATATTGATCACTGCGGTCGCAGCCTCGGCGCTTACGCTGTTTATCACGGGCAATACGACCATTTTAGGACAAGGCTCGGCTGCTTTGTCGAACAGCAAATTTGAGAAATTCAATAAAGCCTACGAGCAGATTAAAAGTGATTACTACCAAAAAACAGATGACAGCAAATTAGTAGACGGAGCGATAAAAGGTATGATCAGTTCCTTGGATGATCCGTATTCTTCTTATATGGACCCGCAGGAAGGAAAGTCGTTTGGAGAAACCATTTCCGCTTCGTTTGAAGGAATCGGCGCACAAGTGGAAGAAAAGGACGGCAGCATCCTGATCGTATCACCGATCAAAGGGTCGCCTGCGGAAAAAGCGGGAATTAAACCGAATGACCAGATCTTGAAAGTCGACGGTAAAAGCGTCAAAGGCCTTAATGTAAGCGAAGCCGTCGCGTTAATCCGCGGCAAAAAGGGAACAAACGTCAAGCTCGTGCTGCACAGAGCGGGTGTCGGCGATCTGAACCTGTCGATCAAACGTGACACCATTCCGGTCGAAACGGTGTACTCTGAAATGAAAAAAGGCGGCATCGGCGAAATCCAAATCACATCCTTCTCCGAATCGACGGCAAAAGAGCTGAATTCAGCCATTGACAGCCTCGAAAAACAAGGGGCGAAAGGGTATATTTTGGATTTAAGAGGCAACCCGGGCGGACTGATGGATGAAGCCATCAAAATGAGCAACATGTTTATCGATAAAGGAAAAAATATCATGCAGGTTGAATATAAGGACGGCACGAAAGAGGTCATGAAAGCGACGAAAGAGCGCAAAGTGACAAAACCGACAGTCGTTCTCGTCAATGACGGCACCGCGAGCGCCGCGGAAATCATGTCGGCTGCGCTGCATGAATCATCGGGCATCCCGCTGATCGGCGAGAAAACGTTCGGAAAAGGGACCGTGCAGACGGCAAAAGATTACAGTGACGGATCCACCGTTAAACTGACAATCGCAAAATGGCTGACAGCGGACGGAGAATGGATTCATAAAAAAGGCATCGAACCGCAATATCAAGTCAAGCTTCCTGATTATGCAAACCTGCCTTATTTAGATGCGGAAAAAACGTATCAATACGGAGATTCCGGAACGACCGTCACAAATGCGCAAAAAATGCTGGAGGCGCTGGGATACAGCGTGAATGTAAACGGCACGTATGATAAAGCGTTTGAACAAGCGGTCAAACAATTCCAAGCAAAAGAGAAACTGAAAGAAACAGGCATTTTAACAGGAGACACAACGGCAAAATTGATGACGGACCTGCAAAAACAGCTTGCAGACAACGATACACAAATGAAAAAAGCCGTTGAAACATTAAATAAAGCCATGAAGAAGTAAAAAAACACCCAGTGCGTCTGTTTGCGCATTGGGTGTTTTCTGTTCAAGCACCACAGCTTACGTCGTTTCTTGTTCAAATAGGTGGCTGTTCGCCTGGATGAAAAACTGTGATTGTTCGTAGTGATAGGTGACTTTTGAAAAGTCAAACGGCTGGCCGTTGGTTAAATGAAAAATCGTTTCAACGCAAAGCTTAGGCGCTCCTGTAAACAGCCCTAAGTACTCCGCTTCTTCCTCATTTAACATCCCCGCGTACAAGTATAAATCTGAAAAACCGCGCTTCAATCCGAGACCATCCCTAATATAATCAAAAATTGAATCTGACACAATCTCTTTATTCAAATACGTAATAATCGATTTGTTATAAAATGACTCCTCGATACATAATGTCTTCCCGTCAATATACCGGATTCGTTTGACATAATACACGTCGCCGTCAGACGGCATATTCAGATTTTGCGCAGCCTCAGGCGTGGGCTTTCTCACTTCCAGCGCTAATAATGTTGAGGTGACATTAAAATCTTCAAGTGATTCTTTAAATCCCTGATTAGAAAGCAGGCTGATATACCCTTTTCTTTTATTCCGTCTGACAAAAATGCCGCTTCCTCTCACTTGAAACACAATCCCCTTTTTTTCTAATAAATCCAAGGACTTGGTGATCGTGCTTTTGCTCACGTTAAACTGAGTCATTAAAGTTTGCAGCACAGGCAGTTTATCCCCTTGCTGAAGCTGATGCTCTTCTATATATTTTTCAATATCCATCGCGATTTGCTGGTATTTTAACATATACATTCCTCATTTATTTATTGTCCCGCTATTTCAGAATTATAGCATAATCGTTTTTAAAAGCCATTTCGCAAAATAAGTATAACTGTTTATGTATTGAAAAATTGTACCGGTACAATTATAATGTGAGTGTATAATATGAAAAGTAAGGGATTGAATTCTTCCAAACTTGCAAAGCGGATGTGTGAGCTGCCGCGGAGGACTATTCGGCAAAACAAGCGGCGGTCAAATAAAGGAGGATATGAACGATGGGAACATTGCCAAAAGACTTTTTATGGGGAGGCGCTCTAGCCGCCCATCAATTTGAAGGGGGATGGAACAAAGGCGGCAAAGGGCCGAGTGTAGTGGACGTCATGACGGCAGGCGCGCATGGTGTGCCCCGGAAAATAACAGATACAATTGAAGAGCGGGAATTTTACCCGAATCACGAAGCTATAGATTTTTATCATCGTTATAAAGAGGACATCGCATTATTCAGCGAGCTGGGACTAAAATGCTTAAGAACGTCCATCGGCTGGAGCAGAATTTTTCCTAGAGGTGATGAAACAGAGCCTAACGAGGAAGGACTTGCTTTTTACGACCGGGTTTTTGACGAATTGCTGAAGAATGGGATTGAACCGGTTATCACGTTGTCACATTTTGAGATGCCGCTGCATATCGCAAGGGAATACGGCGGATTCAGAAACAGAAAAACGGTCGGATTTTTTGTAAAATTCGCTGAAGTGTGTTTTGAACGATACAAACATAAAGTGAAGTATTGGATGACGTTTAACGAAATCAACAACAAGATGGATGTGAATAATCCGATCTTTTTATGGACGAATTCAGGTGTCGCCGTCAAAGAAAACGAAAACGCAAAAGAAGTCATGTATCAGGCCGGCCATCACGAACTCCTTGCAAGCGCATTGGCTGTTTCGAAGGGAAAAGAAATCAACCCTGATTTCCGGATCGGCGCGATGGTGTCACATGTTCCGATTTATCCGTACTCTTCCAACCCGGATGATGTGATGCTGGCTGAAGAAACGATGAGACAGCGTTTTTTCTTCCCGGATGTGCAGGTGCGCGGATATTATCCAAGCTATGCGTTAAAAGAGTTTGAAAGAGAAGGCTATCAGATACACTTTGAAGACGGTGATGAAGAGATTTTGAAAAACGGCACGGTGGACTATCTCGGATTCAGCTATTACATGTCCACAACCGTAAAAAGTGATGTGTTAAACGATAATACGGGGGATGTCGTAAACGGAGGATTACCAAACGGCGTGGAAAACCCCTATATTACAGCGAGTGATTGGGGCTGGGCGATTGACCCGACCGGTTTACGGTACACATTAAACCGTTTATACGACCGCTATCAGATTCCGTTATTTATAGTGGAAAACGGATTCGGCGCCATTGATACGGTAGAAGAGGATGGTTCCATTCATGACACAGCGAGAATTGAATATTTAGCGTCACATATAAAAGCTTTGGAAAAAGCAGTCACATATGATGGAGTGGATCTAATGGGCTATACACCGTGGGGAATTATCGATATCGTATCATTTACAACCGGAGAAATGAAAAAACGCTACGGCATGATTTATGTTGACCGGGATAATGAAGGCAGCGGGTCAATGAAGCGGTTTAAGAAAGACTCATTTGAATGGTATAAAAAAGTGATTGAAACAAACGGCTCATATATATTCTAAATGTGTATGTTAAAAGAGAAGGCTTCACGACTGTGTGAAGCCGCCCTTTTTATCAGTATTTTTGAAAGCGCATTCATTTTGGTGGAAAGGAGGTGACTGTCCGGCTTTTCATTCTGAATCTTTTATAAAACCCAGGAAGGGGATGATGAGGTTATGTTTTTTAAAAAAGGTCTGTACATGACGCTGGCTTTTCTTTTGCTTTCTTTTTTATTATCAGGCAGCATGGAAACCGAAGTGTATGCGACTGATCGGAAAGCTCCGGACAAAAACAAAGTAAGGGTGTGGTACAGTTCGGAAAAAGATCCGGCTTCCCGTACATGGTATGACGGTCCGAAAGAAGTGAAATACGCCTTAGATGAACAAACCCCACTGACTTTGACAAAAAAGAAGGCTTCTGACTCCACTGCCGTGTATATTGATCCGTCGCACCGCTATCAAAGTGTATTAGGCATAGGATCATCTCTGGAAGAATCCACTATCTCTAATTTATCGAAAATGTCGCCCGGAAAAAGAAAAGAAGTGTTGAAAAAACTGGTTGATCCCAATGAAGGCATCGGCATGGACGTCATGCGCATAACGATAGGGACATCAGATTTTACGGCCCAGGAATTTTATACGTATGACGATATGCCTGAAGGCCGAAAAGATCCTAAGCTCAGACATTTCTCGATTCAAAAGGATATTGATTTACACATTACAGCAACCATCAAGGAAGCGCTGGCGATAAATCCGAAGCTGAAAATCATTGCCTCACCGTGGAGCCCGCCCGCATGGATGAAAACGAATAAAAATCTCAAGCGAGGAAAGCTGAAAGATAAATATATCAGCGAGCTGGCCGTTTATTTCCGCAAATTTATTGAAGCGTACGAAAAGCAAGGGATCCCGATTTATGCGATGACTCTTCAAAATGAACCTTTGCTGGAAATTGACTATCCGAGCATGTATATGCCGCCGTCTCAGCAGCGCAAACTGGCGCAGGCCTTAAAAAAAGAAATGAAGAAACATTTAATTGACACGAAAATTTGGATTTATGATCACAATGCAAGCGGGGCGTGGAACTATATTCCGCCGATTTTAGATGATAAAAAAGGAAACCAGGCGGCAGACGGCATTGCTTTTCATGATTATGACGGAGACCTTTCCGTCATGTCGGAAATCGGAAGGCGATATCCTGATAAATCTATTCACTTAACGGAGCGGTCTGTCTGGGGGACAGAAGGAGCGGACCGGATCGCGCAGTATTTCCGCAACGGCGCGTCCAGCTACAATGCGTGGGTGACGATGCTCGACAGTCAAATTAAGACGCATCATTGGATAGGCACCCCGGATCCGACGCTGTTTATTCAGGACGCTAAAAATCCTGACCGCTATTGGAATATCCCGATCTATCATATGACAGGCAACTTTTCAAAATTTGTCGACCGCGGAGCAAAACGGATAGAAAGTAATTACGGCTCCAAAAACACAGTTTCGAACGTATCGTTTCTTAATCCTGATCAATCCATTGTAACAGTCGTGATCAACCAGACATCTGCGGAGCAAAAATTCCATGTCGTTTCAGAGGATCGGCAGTTCGAAGCCGTTATCCCGGCTAAAACCGTCGCTACCTACAAATGGCAGCACAAAAAGTAAAAAAAGCCGGCACATTTACGTGCCGGCTTCTTTCTGTTAAGCGCCTTTTTGATTCATTTTATCAGAGGGCGCTTTTCCGAATAAACCGTCTTTGACAGCGTTTGAAGCCGCTTTTTTTACAAAAAACGGGTTCAGGATGATAACGGCTGCCATGTTAGCAGTCAAACCCCAGAAGCCTTCATAAACACCGTGGGCCGATTGGGTGATGTTTACGGTGAATGTCACAATAAGACCGACGAGAAGTCCGATGATGGTTGCTTCCTTCGTCTGATTTTTCCAAAACAGACTGACGGCGATAGCCGGAAAAATCTGAACCATGCCGGAAACACCGAGAAGCTGGAGCGTAACGAGCGCCGTCGGGAACAGCATGCCGAATAATAGCGCGAGCCCGATGACGACAAATACCATTGAACGGGTGATGATCGTCAGCTTGCTTTGTGATACGTTCGGATGAATCAAATCCCGATATAAGTTATTCGCAAATAAGTTTGATGCTCCGATCGCCATGATAGAGCAGGGAATCAAAGACGCAAGAGCGATCGTGGAGTAAGCAAAGCCCTGAGCGACCCCTCCGTAAGACATTTGGATCAGCTTCAATAAAGCGAGCCGTGGATTGGTATCGTCCGGCAGGACAAGAAACGCGATAAACCCGAGAAAAATAACAAGAATCAAAACAATATTATAAAGCGGCAGAAACATGCTGTTCTTGCGGACGGCATCTGCGCTTTTTGCCGTGAATACGCCAGTCGCCGCATGAGCCCACATAAAGAGCGCCAGCGCAGATACGATGGAAGCGGTGATAAACCAAGGAATTCCTTTCGGCCCCGCGGTAGGAATCGTCAGCATTTGCGGCGCTTTTTCCGCCAACGTGTCAATCATCGGCGTCCAGCCGTGAAAATGGATCAGCGGGAGTGACACGACCATAAACAGCATAATCACCCACACCAGGATGTCTTTAATAATAGCCGTAAACGTCGGCCCTTTAATTCCGCTGAAAAAGGTATACAGCGCTACAAGCATAAAGGAAATGATAACGACCATATTGACATTTATGACACCCGTTCCGGCCACCTGAAGCGTATCCTGAATGCCGCTCAGCTGGAGACAGATATAAGGAATGAGCATAAGAACGCCGACAATGGCGACAAGACTTGCCAAAAGCTTACTGTCAAAGCGCTCACGGGCGTAATCGGCAAGTGTCGTTAATTTGTGGATTTTTGCCACTTTCCACAGCTTCGGCAAAAAGAAATAAGCAATAAAATACGCCAAAA
This sequence comes from Bacillus amyloliquefaciens DSM 7 = ATCC 23350, assembly GCF_000196735.1. Classification (GTDB taxonomy): domain Bacteria; phylum Bacillota; class Bacilli; order Bacillales; family Bacillaceae; genus Bacillus; species Bacillus amyloliquefaciens. The sequence continues at coordinate 2,130,631 of NC_014551.1, read as the reverse complement.
CAGAATACGGGATTGCAAAAAAGGCAACACTTCCCCCTGTATAGGCGGTGCTGGTCAAGCCTAAAAACGTATAAGCCGTATAAAGGTCCGCACCGACTAAAAACCAGACGAGGAGCCCCCCGAACCGTCTGCCGCCGACAGACCATTCCTCAACAGAAGTGCGTGATGATTTGTCTCTCCCGGCTATAAAGCCGATGCAGACAACAGTTAAAACGATGATGGCAGTAATGATCAATGCTGTTATATTTGCGGGCATCAGTCCAATCCTCCTTGCTTCTTCTGCAGCCTATAAATAAGAAACGAACATAAAGGAGTGACTGCGATCCATAAAAGCAGCCAGAAATGAAAAAAAGGCAGCCCGATAATGATCGGATGAACCCGATTAGCGACTGACAGAAAGGCCAGCTGGCTGAAAGGGATTAAAATAAGAATGAAAATTAGTGCTTTTCTGACCATTTACTTTCCTCCTGAACCCTGATAATGCTCCTTATCATAGCAGTTGTCAGATAAGATCACAAGATATTTTTCAGAAAAAAAAGAATTCTATAATTTTTTTAATTAAAACACTTTAGTTGCAACAACATTCATATTAAATTAAAATAATTAATATCTTGAATTCAAGATATTTAGGAGTGAGTACAATGAATACACAAGGATTACAGCATGTTACCGCATTTGCGAAAGATCCTGCTGAAAATCTTCGGTTTTATACTGAAGTATTGGGCTTGCGGCTCGTTAAGAAAACCGTTAATTTTGATGACCCGGCCACATATCATTTTTATTTCGGCAACCAAAACGGAGAACCGGGCACGATTATTACATTTTTCCCTTTTCAGGGAAGCCGCCCGGGAACCGTGGGAAAAGGACAGGCCGGAAGAATTTATTTCTCTGTGCCGAAAGGAGCACTCCCGTTTTGGCAGCGCCGGCTTGAAGAAAACGGCGTATCTGTAATAGAGGAGACCATGCTGTCTGAACAAGTTCTCCTCTTTGATGATACAGAAGATCTGCCGCTTGCCATAATGGAAGATGAAAGAAGCGGACAGAGTGAATGGACCCCTTCGGGAATTACTGAAAAAGAAGCGATTACAGGCATGAGAGGTGTTCTTCTGTACTCGTACCGTCCTGAAGCAACCATTCAATTTCTGATGGAACGCTTCGGTTATTCCAAGACAGGAGAAGAAAATCAGATTGTCAGACTGCAATCGGAGGCACGGATCGGACATATCATAGATGTTGACCTTGCACCGAAAGAAGCAGGTGCCGGCGGTTACGGGACAGTGCATCATGTCGCATTCCGCACCACCAAAAAAGAGCAGGCGGAATGGAAGGACATTCTTGCTGATTCTCATCTTGCTTCATCTGACATTCTTGACAGGTCTTACTTTACATCAATCTATTTCAGAGAAAGCGGCGGCATTTTATTTGAAATGGCAACCGATGAACCGGGCTTTATGACGGATGAATCCTTTGAAAATCTCGGAACAGAGCTGAAGCTTCCGGAATGGCTGGAAGAGCACCGCAGTCAAATTACCGCCATTCTACCCAAAATGGTGAAAGGAGATTGATCTAATGAAACATGTGTTTGAACAGGGAACGTCAGAAAATGTCCTGCTGCTTTTGCACGGAACGGGGGGAAATGAACATGATCTCCTCTCACTCGGACGTTTTATCGACCCGAATGCAAGTTTGCTCGGGGTCAGAGGATCAGTGCTTGAAAACGGCATGCCCCGTTTTTTTAAGCGGCTGAAAGAAGGCGTATTTGACGAGAAAGATTTAATTGAACGGACGGAAGAATTAAAGAATTTTATCGATGAAGCGGCGCAAATGTACGGATTTAGCAGAGAAAAAGTGATTGCTGCCGGCTATTCAAACGGCGCCAACATTGCAGCGAGTCTTTTGTTTCATTACAAAGACGTACTGAAAGGAGCGATTCTGCATCATCCCATGGTGCCGATTCGCGGAGTGAAGCTCCCTGATATGGCAGGGCAGCCTGTTTTTATCGGGGCAGGAAAACGGGATCCGCTGTGTACAAAAGAAGAATCGGAGGAGCTTTATCAGTATCTGACAGATGCTGGTGCATCCGTTTCTCTTGTTTGACAGGAGGGCGGCCATCAGCTCACACAGCAGGAAGCCGAGCAGGCACGAATTTGGTAGTGAGCGATTCTTATAAAAAAACCTTAGTCTGCATAAGCGGACTAAGGTTTTTTTCGGCTTACAGCCAAGTTGACACTTGTGATACAGGCAACCGGTTGCTTTTGTGCGCCGGTTTAACGGCTTTACCGATTGAAATCAGCATGACGGGCACGAAACGTTCACTCACGTCGAATTCCTTAACGAATTGCTCTTTATTGAATCCGCCGATCGCGCAAGTGTCATAGCCCTTTGCTTTAGCAGCAAGCATCAGCTGCATCGCTGCTAAAGAAGCGTTTAAAAATGCTGAATCACGGGCAAACTGTTCATTTTGGTATGCGCCGTTAATCTGGCCTAACAGCGTCTGTTTAATCTCTTCTGTGATATTGCCTTGCTCAGCCAGTTCAGAATAAACTTCTACACCATTTTCGTTTGCTTTTAAGTCGCCTAATACGGCAATGACTGCTGATGAATCAATAATCTGTTTTTGATTGAAAGCAACCGGTAGCAGGGCGGCTTTTGCTTCATCACTGTGGAATACTTGGAAATGCCAATGCTGAAGGTTCCAGGCAGATGGGGCTTGCGTCGTAATGTCCAGAAGTTCTGTTAATTCCTCTTTTGTAATGACCGCATCTTTATCGTATTCTTTAACGGATGCGCGTTCTTTTAAAACGTCTAATACGGATGTCATCATGTTTCCTCCTTCGGATAAACGTGTTATCATAATAGAAAAGTTAGAAGCTTACTAAATGTAACTCGGGAACTAATTTTAATGGATTACAGAAAACTTGTCAATTCATAGATGAAGGGATGAACTTACGTGGGATATACAATGTGTCCTAAAATGGAATCCGCTTTTTCGCTTTTGGGAAAGCGCTGGAACGGCCTTATTATTCATGTACTGATGGACGGGCCGAAACGTTTTAAAGATATGACCGAAACCATACCGACGATCAGCCAAAAAATGCTCGCGGAGCGGCTCAAAGAGCTGGAACAAAATGAAATCATCGAGCGCCAGGTGCTGCCTGAAACACCTGTCAAAGTCATTTACAAGCTGACTGATAAAGGCATGGCCCTGCAAGCCGTTTTTCAGGAAATGCAAAAATGGGCAGACAGTTTTTGCGAGCCCGGGGCATCTGTCAAAGACGAAACATGCCATGAATAACAAAGGCTGCCAAAGGCAGCCTTTTCTTCATAATATGATGTTCACTCTTCGTAAAAACCGTTGATATAAAAAAATGTCCAGAAGGAAATGATTCCCCCGGAGAAGATTCTTTCCTCAAAACCATGTTTCCAGTACAACTGAAATGCTGTTTCAATGAAAAGATAAGGCGTTGCAGTAACACCAAATCTTACGTCATAGACCTCGCTATAGCCGGACTCAATCCCGCAGCAGGAGCAGATATCGAATGTCATTATAAACAGGACTTTTCTTTAATCCTTTACTTCCGCATACGAAACAAGGATACATACAACTCACTAGCTAAGCCGGGCGGCGTTTTACAAACTTCCGGTTAAAAACTGAGCCTCCCCAAGCCCAAAGCTCCAGTCGGCGTTCCCGTTTTCTGTAATGGAAATCATGACGTCCTCGGGTGATATGCCGCATTCTGTTTCAAGCTGTTCAGCCATCAGTTTATACAACGTTTCTTTTTGATGTTCGGTGCGGGCTTTGCTGACAATGCTGATGATGACAAGGTCTTTGCTTCTTTTGAATCCGAGCCCGGTATCTTCAATGATGAGCTCATGGGGCGGATGCTGGTGGACGATCTGATAACGGTCTGTTACAGGGACGTTAAACGCTTTAACCATGGCGCCATGGGCGGTATCCAGTAATTTTTTTAATGCTGCGTCATCCCGTCCCTCAATGACGTCAAAACGAAGTAATGGCATATTTTTTTCCTCCTGTTGGTTTTATATTGTCGCAGTTTGTGAAAAAAGTATAACAGTTAATCAAAAGATATTCAAATTATAACCATGATTTTATATATTGATGTAATGGTTGAGAGAACACATCGTTTTACAATCGCCCAATCAATTTCCTCACTTTGTGAATACCTTTAAGAATAGGCAGACATAAAGGAGGAAAAAACATGTACCCTCGTCATGCATTGTATCGCGGGAATTTCGGACCTGCCGGATTTCCGGCGAGAAGTCCTTTTTTGTTCGGCGCTCCTTTATTCGGCGGGTTTTTAGGCGGCCTTCTCGGAGGCGTGATTGCCACAGGTTTTACGAGACCCCGGTATCCGTACGGTTTCGCCGGTTACGGATACGGAGGCGCCCCATACGGCGGTTTCGGTCCGGGAGTTGGCGGTTATCCGCCATTTTATTAAAGAAAAAACGGCCCATATCGCGGGCCGTTTTTTTTATCTTAAAATCTCCACTTCCGATAAATTGTAGTCTTCCTGTTTTGAAAACATGACTTCAATCATCCCGTCTTTGTAGACTGCTTTTGTTCCTTTCCGTTTGACGAGGCTCGGAAGAACGATTTCTTTTTTTCCCTCCGCCAGACTGCTGTTCTCTACAACAAGGCTGTGTGACGTATGCTTAATCCTGATCCGGTCGAGTTCATCCTGTTCGGCGGGAATTTTCACAAAAACATGATCTGATGTTTCAAACATGTCAATTTCCGGCTTGGGCGGTTCTGCTTCGACCGGCTCAGCTTTCTTCGACATCGGATCACGAAAAGGGAATTGCCCGGCATAATCGGCACCGAATACGCTTTCCATTACTCGGTTGACATAGGTCTCGACATCTTTCGGATCAGCATTTTTAAACGTTTCTTTCGAGAACTGATTTTGGAAGGGAAAATATCTGTTCCAATCAAACACGGCATCTCACCCTTTCTTAACGGACAACATAGTATATGCCCGCCGGAAGCTTCCCGTGATATAATATAATCTGTTTACAGAAAGGAAGGGGAAGGCCGTGGAAGGGAATACCGCAAGAAAAGGAATCATTTATACCGCTTGTTCTTTCGCCATGTGGGGGCTGTTTCCGGTCTATTGGAAACTTCTTGAACATATACCCGCACTGGACATTTTAGCTCACCGGATTTTATGGTCGTTTGTCTTCATGTGCGTGCTTTTAACTGTTCTTAAGAAGTGGAAAACCGGATGGCGTGAACTGCGTCTTTTGAAATCTGAAGGAGGCCTGCTGGCGCTGTTTTTTGCTTCCGTTTTAATTTCCGTTAATTGGTTTGTGTACATATGGGCCGTCAATCACGGCTTTTTGCTTGAAGCAAGTCTCGGGTACTATATTAATCCGCTTGTTTCCGTTCTTTTGGGCATCCTATTTTTAAAAGAAAAGCTGAACAGGATGCAAGCGGCGGCCGTTTCTATTGCCGGGGCGGCCGTCATTATTTCTGCGTTTCAGTATGGCGCGGTTCCTTATATCGCATTGCTGCTTGCATTCAGCTTCGGCCTTTACGGCTTATGCAAAAAAAGAACGCGCATGTCCAGTATGATCGGGCTGACGCTGGAGACGCTTCTGATTACTCCGGCTGCCCTTATTTATTTAGGTTATACAGCTGACGGGAACGCTTCTGGGTCTTTGGGTGCAGGAACATGGACGCTGCTTTTTTTCGCAGGCGTATTTACGGCCCTGCCGCTGTTAATGTTTGCGGAGGGGGCAAAGCGTCTGCCGCTGTATCAAGTCGGCATTTTGCAATATATATCGCCGACCATCACCCTTATGCTCGGCGTATTTGTGTATCATGAACCGTTTTCCGGTCAAAAAGCGTTTACTTTTATTTGTATATGGGCGGCATTGCTCTTATTTACCTTTTCACAGATAAAATGGAAACGGCCGTTAAAAAGCCGCTAAGCCTTTCGCTTTCCAGCGGAAGCGTAAATTATGTATAATCATTACGAGTATGTAAAGGAGCTGTACAATGGGCACTGATAAAGACATAGCCAAAGCTTATCAAGCACTGTGGAATAACCGCACACTCCCGGCTTCAACTCTTGAAGAAGCGGAGAAGGCAATTGATCTTGAACTGCTTGATCAAAGAACACATCCGAGGCTCCGGAAGACGCCCGAGGAAAAGTTTGCTCTGGCGGTGCAGCGAATTGTAGATTCCCGGCTGCAGCCGATTGAGAAATATGAATTGGTTGAACTACATACGAAGCGTTTGCAATTTTTACGAGAAGAAAGAGGGGAGCAGCTATGAAAGCGATCATAAAAGAAGATGTGCAAACTTCTTTAGAACGATATGCCGATCGTCCTGTATATATCCATTTGGAAACAACGACCGGGTCTTATTCAGCGCATCTGAATGAGAAAAACATGACGGTTGTAGCCTATATACGCAATGCCAAAGTGACGTACCATCAGGCGAAAATCAAAGGAAACGGCCCGTACCGCGTCGGTTTGAAAACAGAAGAGGGCTGGATTTATGCAGAAGGTTTGACTGAATATACAGTGGATGACGAAAACCGCCTGTTAATGGCAGGGCATCTGCCGGGCGGTAAATTGGCGATTTCGCTTCAAATCAGCGAAAAACCGTTTACAGTTTAAAGAAAAGGGTGAAAATCATGAAAGAACATGTACTCGTCATCCTGCCTCACCCTGATGATGAATCATACGGAGTGGCAGGACTGATTGCTTTACACAGACAAAAAGATATTCCCGTTACGTACGCATGCGCAACGCTTGGCGAAATGGGCCGGAACATGGGAGATCCCTTTTTCGCGAACCGTGAAACACTGCCGCTGTTAAGAAAGCAAGAGCTGATTGACGCATGCAAGGCAATGGACGTCACTGACCTGAGAATGCTCGGGCTTCGTGATAAAACACTTGAATTTGAAGATGACGAGTGGCTCGCGGATATGATGGAGGAGATTATCGACGATGTAAAACCGAGTCTGATTGTCACATTCTATCCTGGACACGGCGTCCATCCGGATCATGATGCATGCGGCGAAGCGGTCATCAGAGCGCTTTACAGAAAGAAAAAAGAAGACCGCCCGCGCACGCTTTGCATGGCAATTACCCGTAACAGGGAGGAAGCTGTCGGCAAACCTGATGTTATTCTTGATATTAAAGAGGTCGCCGATATTAAAATGAATGCCTTAAAAGCACACCGCACTCAAACGGAAGGCATGCTGAGAGAGCTGGAAGAAAAAATAAAAAATAATGAGCCGGTTCTCCAGACCTGGTTTGAAGAAGAAGTGTATTGGACATATCCGTGGAAAGACTGATAAAAAAAGGATAAGGCATTTAGCCTTATCCTTTTTTACGTCAGATCGGAAGCGATCGCTTCAGCGAGCGAAGACCGTATTGACAAATTTGAAAAACTAAGTCCGAGCTGCACCGCGGTTTGGGCGATTTCAGGACGGATTCCGGATAATGTCGCTTTCACGCCGAGCATTCCGAGTGATTCAATTAAGGTGAAAAGCTGTTGGGCAACCATCGTATCAATCATGGCCACGCCTGATAAATCAATGTACAGCTGTGTTATCCGCTTCTCTGAACACTGGTGCAGCGTATTCTCCAAGATCATTTTGGCCCTTGCCGTGTCAATATCCCCAATCAGAGGCAGCAGTCCGACGTTGTCAAAAAGCACAATGACAGGTGAGCTCAGTTCGGTAATCAATTCTTTTTGAGCTTCAAGCTGAATGTTTGTGTTTTTATACATCTCCTCTATGAAAATATGAATGACCACATCAAATGATTTAATCAGCGTATGGAATATATCTTCGGCATCTTCCTCTGTCACGGTGTCTGAATGCAGTCTGGTAAACTGCTTCACATGGCCGACATACAAATCACGAACTCTGATAAACTCGCGAATGATGTAATGGATAGGAGTTTTTAAATGTTCTTTATCCTGTGCGGCTTCGAACGCCCACTTTTCCAATGCCGCCGTATAAACTTCTTTTTCCTCAGAAAAAATCCGATTGATTTGATAATTAAACGCCAGATTTTGTTTTTTCAGATTCGTGAGCACCGCCGGGTCAGAAGAAGCGTAAACAGAATCAGGATCCGTATCATGAAGGGTATCAAACCATGTCTGACTGATGTCTTCTGCCCGTTCGGTTAAATAATCGTACAGCAGTATATATTTTGGCATGCTGCGCCTCCTTTATGAAATCATCATTTTTTTCATATAACGCTTTTGCAGCTTGAGCAGTCTGAAGAATAAACCGGCAGCTCCTGCGGCGAGTCCTGCAATTAACCCGATCCAATAGCCGAATGCCCCGAGGCTTGTCCAGGTGCCGACTGCGTAACCGAGAGGAAGCCCGATGATCCAATAAGAAACAAACGCCGCACCGAGTGTATAATTGACATCCTTATATCCTCTCAGAGCGCCTTGTATCGGAGCTGCTACGGCATCAGAAAGCTGGAAAAAGAGTGCATAGATTAAAAAATGCTGCGTCAAAATGAGCACGTCCGGGTCTGATGTATACATTCCGGCGATCTGCGGTCTGAACAGCAAAATGAAAGCCGCCGTGCATAAAGAAAAACAAAGGGCCATCACAATCCCGATATAGCTGTATGAACGGGCATCCCTGTAGCGTTTTGCGCCTGCTTCAAAGCCGACCAATATGGTGAGCGCCATCGATACGCTGAGCGGCAGCATATACAACAGGGAAGCAAAATTCATTGCCGCCTGATGGGCTGCAATCGTCACCGTCTGGAAATGGCTCATGAGCAGTGTGACAGCCGCAAAAATGCTCGTTTCAAAAAATACGGCAAAACCGATCGGCAACCCGATTTTCAAAAGCTTTCTGCATTCTGACGGAGAAAACCGGTACAGCTTCCGAAATACAGAGTATCCGGCAAACGGCTCAAATCTGCAGACGATAAAAAAGCTGATGGCGCAAATACACCAGTAAGTCAGGGCGGAGGCAAGACCCGCACCGACTCCGCCCAATGCCGGCATGTTGAATTTCCCGAAAATAAACACATAATTCAAGACAAAATTGATAGGCAATGAGCAGAGCGTAATAAGCATAGTGATTCTCGTTTTGCCGAGCGCATCAATAAACGATCGCAAAACGGCGTAGACAAACAAAGGAAAAATGCCGAGGGATAAAAATCCTAAAAAGTGTTTGGCGATCGTCCGGACATGCGGTTCCAGGCCCAAATGTCCCAAAATCAAATCAACAGTCAAAAAGCCGATAACGATAACTGCCGCACTGAGAATGGCTGCTACATAAACGGCCTGGATGACGGAAAACGGCGCTTCCTTTTGTCTGCCGGCTCCAAACAGCTGCGATACAACGGGCGTAACGGCCATCAATATTCCTGCAAGCCCCGTATAAACCGGTGTCCACAGGCTTGAACCGATTGCAACGCCGGCTAAATCAGCGGCGCTCACTTTCCCTGACATCACCGTATCCAAAAAGGTAATCAAAGAAAGACCCGCCTGTGTAATTAAAATCGGAATAAAGATATGTAACAGCTGTCTGACCTTTTGGCCGATCGTGTTTGTTTCTCTCAAGTTAGGTTCCCCGTTTCTTTATTTTAACGAGAGAAATTATAACATTTTATGTATAAAAAGCAATGAGGCCCGGTCTACTCTTTTTTATCCGGTTTCGGCCTTTTAAACATCTTGGCATAAATGAATGAAAGTGAAATGACCCCTAAAAAGGTGCAAATATACTGCATCAGTCGTGCGAATTCCATATCAAGTCCGCCTCCTTTCATAATTATCGTGCACACTGCGGCGCATATCCATGCGCGCGATGCAGAAAATAAGGGAAAGGAGCTGAAGTGACATGCAACACATTCAAATGTCGGAAAGTGCGTTTACCGCTGCCGTTCAAACGTATTTGAAACAAATTACGGAGGATGCCGCAATGATACTGGGGACATTGGATGAAAAAGATCAATGCCTTCTTTGCGAACTAGATGAACTGGGACATACCTTTCAGGAAATGCAGGCTATTGCTTCGTCATTTTACCTGCAGTCATATATCGAACATTTTACGCCTTCCTATATAGAGCTGGCGAAAGCCGTGCAGCATCTGGCAGAAGAAAAGCATGGGGCGCTGATTGTGATTGAACGTACAGAACCGCTGGACGGAATGATACAAAAAGGGACAAGTCTGCATGCCGAGATCAGTTCAGCTTTAATTGAAAGTATTTTTTATCCCGGCAATCCGCTTCACGACGGAGCCGTATTGGTGAGAGAAAACCGTGTGGTATCAGCAGCCAATGTGCTTCCGCTCACAACAAAAAATGTTGATCTTAAATACGGAACGCGCCACAGGGCCGCGATGGGGCTTTCAGCCGTGACTGATGCACTCGTCCTCGTTGTTTCAGAAGAAACGGGAAAAATGTCCTTTGCTAAAGACGGCGGACTGTATCCGCTTGTTTCGCCGCGGGCGCTTCACACGAAATAATAAGAAAATGGGAATATTGTACCTATTTAATATTAATGAAGTGAACATCTTTACCTTTTTCTGTATTGATGTTATCGTTTAAATATACATAAAATTTAAAAGAATAGGGAGTGGAAAGATGGCAAATGTATTGATGATCGGTTTTCCGGGAGAAGGCCATATTAACCCGTCTTTAGGCGTTGTAAAAGAATTAAAGGCAAAGGGCGAACATGTCGTATATTACGGCGTGAAGGAATATGAGAACAAAATCGCGGCAAGCGGAGCGGAATTCCGTGAATATGAGGATTTCCGGAAAGATGAATTCGGAAAAAACGCAACGGGTGATGAACAGCGGGACGCTACAGAGTTTTTGCTATTAATGATTGAGACTTCTAAAAAAGCCGCACTCCGTATTCTTGAGGAAGTAAAAGATGAATCCTACGACTACATCATGTATGATCATCATTTTCTGGCAGGCAGGCTCGTGAGAAACATGCTGAAACTGCCGGCATATTCACTTTGCACGACATTTGCAATGAATGAAGCATTTATTAAAGAGGTCTTCTCAAATACAAACCTTGTATCAGAGGAATCATCCCATTATCCGGCTTATACCGAAGCGGTCAGCCTGCTCAATGAAGAATTCAGCGCAGACATTAAAACGCCGTATGATATTTTCTCAAATGACGGCAGAAAAACCATCGTGTTTACTTCAAGAGCTTTTCAGCCGAAAGAAGAAGAGTTCGGTGATTCTTACCTCTTTGTCGGTCCGTCCATAACTGACAGGGCGGCCGCTCATGATTTTCCGTTTGAACAGCTTGAAGGAGAAAACGTCCTGTTTATTTCAATGGGTACGATTTTTAACAACCAGAAGGAATTGTTTAATAAATGCTTAAAAGCGGTCAGGGACTTTAAAGGAAAAGTCGTCATGTCAATCGGCAAACATCTTGATCCGGCGGAGCTTGATGAAATCCCGGCGAATGTTATTGTAAAGCCTTATGTTCCGCAGCTTGAGATCTTAAAGAGAGCGGACTTATTTATCACGCACGGCGGAATGAACAGTACGAGCGAAGGGCTTTACTTCAAAACCCCGATGATCGTCATTCCGATGGGCGCTGATCAGTTCGCCGTCGGAAGCCAAGTGGAAAACACAGGCGCGGGCAAGATGTTTAAAAAAGAAAATGTGACGGCGGAACTGCTCACTGAAGCAATAAAAGAGTTGAGCGAAAACCCTGAATATCAGAAAAAAGCTGATGAAATCGGAGAATCCCTGAAAGCGGCCGGGGGAGCACAGCGTGCAGCAGAGTTGATATTGGAAGACGTAAAAACTGCCGAGACCCGGGTTCTGTAATCAGCCATCTCCCGTTTCCTTTATAGGAAGCGGGTTTTTTTGGTTGTTTTTCGGGAAGGATTTTTCCTGACACAAAGAGAATTGTATGAAAAACAGACAAGAAAGGTGGAATGTCGCGGAAAAAAGCCATGTTATGAAAATGATTCCAAAGTCTTTTGTGAAATCTTCTCAATTTATGTAAAATGTGTGGCATTGGTGATGATCTAAGGTCAAATGAAACAGAAATGATGTCGACTTCTGAATGAATTCTGAATAACAGACGGCGTTCAAAGAAAAGGAACGTCCCTTTCAGCAATGATAAATAGGAGGTTTTTCGTTATATGAAGAAAAAAATCGCAGCCGGTCTGGCTGTATCTGCAGTAATGACTTCAACCTTCGCCGTGCATCCCGCTGAAGCAAAAACCATCCAAGTAAAAAGCGGCGACTCTCTTTGGAAGCTTTCCCGACAATATCATACAAGCATTTCAGCCCTCCAGACGGAAAATAAATTGAAATCTACAATACTTCACCCCGGACAGCGGCTGAATATTCCTGATGGCAGCACACATAAAACGGACCAAAAAGGAAAAAAAAGCACAGGTGCTTATACAGTTACATACGGAGATTCCTTATGGGTGATCGCAAAAAAATACCGCATGAGTGTTTCTGAGCTGAGAAGCCTGAACCGTTTGAGTTCAGATGTCATCTATCCGGGCCAAAAACTGAAAGTTAAAGGTTCCGCCGGCAGCACGGACAGAGGCGGCAAACAGACAAAGCCTGATAAAGGCGCATCAGGGACTTACACTGTAAAACCGGGTGACTCGCTGTGGAAAATCGCCAATCAAATCGGCATTACGATAGCTGAATTGAAAAAGCTGAATCAATTAACGTCAGACATGCTGTATCCGAATCAAGTATTAAAAACCAAAGGCTCTTCACATAACGGAAACAGCGGCGCAACACCGCCATCTCATTCAAACCCTTCTGAGAAGCCATCCACTTACAAAGTAAAACCAGGCGATTCCCTCTGGAAAATTGCCAATCGGTTCGGCATCACCGCCCAGCTCATCAGAGAAAAAAATAAACTGACAACTGATGTGCTTCAAATCGGACAAGTTCTGGTGATTAACGGGACGGAAAAAACAGAAGACCCTGTGCGCCAGCCGGAAAACAAACCGGCCAAGCCAAACAAACCAAATACTCCGGAACCTCCGGTGACAGGATCAAAGATTGACAGAATGATTGGCGAAGCGAAAAAATATGTCGGCGTGCCTTACCGCTGGGGGGGCAATACGCCTGCGGGATTCGATTGCAGCGGCTATATCTATTACCTCTTAAATAAGGTAGGCTCCGTTTCCCGTCTGAGCACGGCCGGATACTGGAATACAATGAAACATATCAGCCAGCCGTCAGCAGGCGACTTCGTCTTTTTTACGACATATAAAGCGGGCCCTTCGCACATGGGAATTTATTTGGGCGGAGGAGATTTCATTCACGCCAGCTCCTCTGGGGTTGAAGTTTCAAACTTAAGCAATCCATATTGGAAAAAAGCTTATTTAGGAGCACGCAGTTATTTTTAAAAAAAGCCTTTCGGGGCTTTTTTTGTTTATCATTTTTACGTTTTGACAAGACTGATGGGTAAAAATAAGGGGGAGAAACCATGAATCGTCTCTTGTTTTTTCTCATGCTCGCATCAATCACGCTTTGCGGCTGCGGGGGCGGACCCGCTCCTGTTCCGTCCAAAAAACATGGAGAAAGCCGCGCGTTGGAAGCGTCCGCATACCGTGAGCATGCCGGACTCATCAATCAAAACGGAAAAAATATCGGTTATATTGAAGTGAAAGAATCTGATGATGAAGGGTCAGACATTCATATATCGGCGGATCATCTGCCCCCCGGCGCTTCTCTCGGATTTCACATTTATGAAAAAGGGGTGTGTCAGACACCTGATTTCGAATCAGCCGGCGGGCCGTTCAACCCTTTGAATAAAGAACACGGCTTCAACAACCCGATGGGGCATCACGCCGGAGATCTTCCCAATCTTGAAGTGGGTGCCGACGGTAAAGTGGATGTCATTATGAATGCGCCGCAAACTTCGTTAAAAGAAGGGAGCAGACTCAGCCTGCTTGACCGGGACGGGAGCGCGTTCATCATTCATGAACATACGGACGATTATTTAACAAACCCGAGCGGAAATTCCGGAGCCAGAATCGCCTGCGCTCCTCTGAAAAAAAGCGCCCGCAGGGAATAAGCCCTTTTGTATTGAGAATACAAGGGCTTTTTTAGTATACTCGGTTATGGAATCCAAATGGAAAGGAAACATCACCTATGACTTCAGAATTACAGCACTTATCACTGCCGGAAGATATACAAAACAAACTGCAAGCTTATCAAAATCATCCCGTTTCCCAAGAATTTCAGGATTTAATCGGATCATCGGGCTATGAAGCCGAAGATAAAGCGATTATATTCGATGCGGTCATCGCTTTGACAATGGGAAAAAATATTCTATTAAAAGGACCGACGGGTTCAGGGAAAACAAAATTGGCGGAAACGCTTTCGAACTATTTTCATAAACCGATGCACAGCGTCAACTGCTCCGTAGACCTCGATGCAGAAGCGCTTGTCGGCTATAAAACGATTGAAAATGAACAGGGCCAGGCGACAATTGAATTCGTTCCCGGACCTGTAACAACCGCAATGAACGAGGGACATTTTTTATACATTGACGAAATCAATATGGCGAAGCCTGAAACCCTTCCGATTCTGAACGGCGTGCTTGATTACAGAAAAATGATGACAAACCCGTTTACAGGAGAAGTGGTTAAGGCAAACGAAGGATTCGGTGTCATCGCCGCTATTAATGAAGGCTATGTCGGCACCGTGCCGCTGAACGAAGCCCTTAAAAACCGTTTTGTCATTATTGATGTGCCGTATATTAAAGGAAGCCTTCTGAAACAGGTTCTGACCTCTCAATCTGTTTTAAAAGATGATAAATTAATTGAGCGCTTTATGACATTGTCTTCTGATTTAATCGCACAAGCGCATAACGGGCAAGTGTCAGAGGAAGCGGCGTCCATCAGGGCTCTCATTGATACGTGCGACTTGGCTGCGTACATTCCGCCGAAACGGGCGATTGAAAGAGGCATTGTGGAAAAACTTGATGACGACAGGGAAAAAGCCGCTGTCAGAAATATTGCAGAAACGCTGTTCGAATGAGGAATGTACAATGAAGTTTATCAAATTTAACGACAGCACGATCGATTCGTTTTTGTTCATGATGCTGACTGATCTGGCCAAAACACTGACCAGAAGCAGTGAAGTGGAAGTGGAATACGGCGTGCAGTCTTACTACAATCCCTTTGAAAAGAAAATTTATATGAGCCACTTTTGGAAAGACAGGTCAGCCGGGGATATGGAAGCCGGCTTGAAAAGCGATGTGTATTTGCGCGCTGTCGGCACACGCAGCAGCTCATTCCGGGAATTTGCCGGGTTTTTAAATGACGTTCACCGGCGCTTCAACCGCCAAAGCTTTGCAAAGCAGCTGTTCATGCTGCTTGAGGATATCAGAATTGAAGAGCTGATCAAAAAAGAGCGGCCGGGGACGAAACGTGTATTTCAGAAGCGAAGGGAGATGTACAGGAAACATTTCACAACGCAGCTGACACTGAATTTAGAACGAAGCATTTTCACTGACGCTTTGTATTGCGCGATATTTGTCAAGCTGACGGCGGAGTCTCCGCTTGAAGGCATTCCTTCCATGCAGGAAGATATTGATATGATGATACCGTATATTGAACGCCAGCTCATCAGGGTGTATGAGGCGGATTCTACGAAAGAGATCGCAAGAATAACAGAAGACCTCATGGAAGGCCTTGATGAAGTGCTGGAGAAAGATATGCTGAACACATACTTTTTTCTGCCGGAACTTGATTACGAGAGAGCGGCTGAAGAGCCTTTATTCGAAAGCATCAAAAGAGCGCCGTCATTAAGCGACGACATCACGCTCCCTGAGTCTTCCGACGGAGATGAAGATATCCATGAAGAGAAAATGAATACGTGGCATCGGGAAACCGAAGCGCCGTCAAAAAGTTTCCTTCAATTTGATATTGAGCACGGCGCGAAATCAGATATTGGGAAAGACGCCGCCAGAGAAGGAGATGACGGTGATCAGGCGCTCGGCTCCGTTCAAGGCTCCGCACGGCAGACGAAAAGAGAGGATTACTCCAAGCTTGAGGCGCTTGAATCCAGACAGGATGAACATGAGGGCGCGGGGCTTGCCGACGGAAAAGAAAACAAGTTCGCTTTCCCGGTTTACCAAACACCTCATAAAGCATCGCCCGAGGAGGAGCAGTCTTATAAAGAACAGGCGAAAACGATAGAATCATATCAAAAACGCCTGAAGCAGATGATACAAAAGATACTTGAACACAAAAAAACGCTCCCGCGGACCGACCTTCACGCGGGCCGGCTGAATCGCAAGCTGCTCCGCTACTTTACGGAACGGAATCCGCGTCTTTTCTATAAAAAGCAAGACCCCTCTTCGGAAATTGACGCCGTTTTTACGTTGCTTGTCGATTGTTCGGCCAGCATGTTCGACAAAATGGATGAAACAAAAAGAGGGATTGTTCTATTCCATGAAGCCCTGAAATCAGTGTCCGTCCCGCACCAAATCGTCGGATTTTGGGAGGATACAAACGAAGCGACCGAAACGAGCCAGCCGAATTTCTTCAATACCGTGATTCCGTTTGAAGAGTCGCTGCTGCAGGCGGCGGGACCGCTGATCATGCAGCTTGCGCCGGAGGAAGATAACAGAGACGGATATGCCATCAGACAAATGACGAAACAGCTGATGCGGCGGAGTGAGGCGCAAAAGTTTTTAATCGTGTTTTCAGATGGAGAGCCGGCGGCATTCGGCTACGAACAAAACGGCATCGTCGATACGAGCGAGGCTGTCATCGAAGCGAGAAAAAGAGGGATAGAAGTCATAAATGTTTTTCTGTCCAATACTGCGATAGAAGAATCACAGATGAAAACCATTCAGGATATGTACGGAAAGTACAGTATTTTTGTTCCGGATGTCGATCAGCTGCCTGATGTGCTGTATCCGCTCTTGAAAAAACTGCTTCATAAAAGCATAGGATAGGCTTTTTCCTATGCTTTTTCGCTTTTTATTTTAAAATGATTTAATTTTTTCGTTATGGATCTGTTTTTTTACTATTTTGTGAACAATCAAGGTAGAATCCAAACGCAATCAATGGTAAAATACCCTTGGAAGCGTTTTTATTACATAATTTTGGGCACAGCGTTCAAAAGTTATTTCAAGATAGTGAATTGATCACTTGATTATCTAGGTTGGGGGTAATATTCAAATGTTTCAAAATAATATGAAACAAAGAATGAATTGGGAAGATTTTTACGGACCGAACCTCGGCTACGCACTGGAGCTGTACGACCAATATGCTGAAGATCCAGACAGCATTGATCCGGATCTGAAAGACATGTTTGACGAACTCGGCGCTCCGCCAAGCCAAATAAAAGAGGCATCGGGAACAAAGGAACAGGGACGAGTCACCGCAGATCTGATTCAAAAGATCGCATCAGCAGTTAAACTTGCAGAAGATATTCGAACCTATGGCCATCTGAACGCTTCCGTCAATCCGCTCAGAAAGGATCAAAAAAAGAGCGAGCTCTTTCCGTTATCCGAGTACGGGCTTACAGAAGAAGAAATGAAAGCAATACCCGCGTCTGTCATTTGTAAAGACGCACCTGCCAATATAACGAACGGCTTAGAAGCCATCCAGCATTTACGCAATACGTATAAAAGAACCATCTCCTTCGAATTTGACCATGTGCATGATTTCGAAGAGCGGGCATGGATTACAAAAATGGTCGAATCCGGAGAACTGTTCCGGAAAAATTCACCGGAAAAACTGTCAGCCGTTTTAGAAAGACTGACGGAAGTAGAAGGATTTGAACAATTTTTACACCGGACATTCGTCGGCCAGAAGCGTTTCTCAATTGAGGGATTAGACGCGCTTGTGCCTGTTCTTGACGACATTATCGCCCAGTCTGTGAAAGCAGGCACAACCAATGTCAATATCGGGATGGCGCACAGGGGCCGCTTAAATGTGCTCGCGCATGTGCTCGGCAAACCGTATGAGATTATTTTCTCAGAATTCCAGCACGCGCCGAATAAAGACCTTGTACCGTCTGAAGGCTCGACCGGAATCAGCTACGGCTGGACGGGAGACGTAAAATACCACCTCGGTGCAGACAGACAGTTACAGGATGCTGAAACCAAAAGCGCCCGGATTACGCTTGCAAATAACCCGAGCCATCTGGAATTCATCAATCCGATTGTTGAAGGAAGCACGAGGGCGGCACAGGAAACAAGAACGCAAAAGGGGTACCCGGTTCAAGACGAAACAAAATCGCTCGCCATTTTAATTCACGGTGACGCAGCGTTCCCGGGAGAAGGAATTGTCGCTGAGACGCTGAACTTAAGCTCTTTGAAAGGCTATCAGGTCGGTGGGGCCATTCATATCATCGCCAATAATATGATCGGCTTTACAACTGAAAGCGATGAATCACGCTCTACGAAATATGCCAGTGATTTGGCGAAGGGTTATGAAATCCCGATCGTTCACGTCAACGCCGATGATCCTGAAGCGTGCCTGTCAGCCGTTAAATTTGCGGTTGAATACCGGAAGCGGTTTAATAAAGATTTCTTAATCGATTTAATCGGGTACAGACGGTACGGCCACAATGAAATGGATGAGCCGTCCACGACACAGCCGATGCTGTATGACGCCGTGAGAAAACACCCGACTGTCAAGCGGATCTTTGCGGAAAAACTCGTAAGTGAAGGACTGATCAGCGAGGAAAAAGCGCAAAACATTGAAGCGACAGTGACAAAACGAATTGAAGACGCCTATAAAAAGGTGCCCGCCAAAAAAGAAGATGCCGTACGGGAAATCGAATTGCCGGAACCGGTATCCAACGGTTTTCCTGACGTTGACACAGCCATTGATTTTGATGTTCTCCGCAAGCTGAACGGCGAACTCATCAATTGGCCGGAATCCTTTAACGTGTTCGGCAAGCTGAAAAGAATCTTGGAAAGACGTGCAAAAGCGTTTGATGATGACCGTAAAGTGGAATGGTCATTGGCTGAATCGCTTGCGTTTGCTTCCATTTTGAAAGACGGCACTCCGATCCGGCTGACCGGGCAGGACTCAGAGCGCGGAACGTTCGCTCAAAGAAACCTTGTGCTGCATGACAGCGAAACAGGCAAAGAATTTGTTGCACTCCATCATTTAGACGACTGCGCTGCTTCATTTGCGGTGCATAACAGCCCGCTTTCTGAAGGATCGGTTCTCGGTTTTGAGTATGGATACAACGTGTATTCGCCTGAAACTCTTGTGATGTGGGAGGCGCAGTACGGGGACTTTGCCAATGCGGCTCAAGTCTATTTTGATCAATTTATATCTGCAGGACGGGCAAAATGGGGACAAAAATCAGGATTAGTCATGCTGCTTCCTCACGGTTACGAAGGACAGGGGCCTGAACACTCCAGCGGACGCGTCGAACGGTTCCTGCAGCTGGCGGCGGAAAACAACTGGACGGTGGCCAACCTGACAAGTGCGGCTCAGTATTTCCATATTTTAAGAAGACAAGCGAAAATGCTGCTTCGTGAGGAAATCCGTCCGCTTGTGATCATGACGCCGAAGAGCCTGCTCCGCAACCCGAATACGGTATCTGAAGTACAGGAGCTGAGCGAAAGCAGATTCAAGCCTGTCTATGAGCAATCCGGTCTTTCCCATGCTTATGAAAAAGTGACTCGCGTCGTATTATCAAGCGGAAAAGTGTCAATTGACATCAGCGATCACTTCAACAAAATGGAAGGCGATAAGGATTGGCTTCATATTGCCAGAATCGAACAGCTGTATCCGTTCCCGGCAAAAGACGCGAAAGAGCTTTTCGCCAAACTGCCGAACTTGCAAGAGATCGTTTGGGTTCAGGAAGAGCCGCAGAACATGGGGGCATGGAGTTATATCAGCCCGTATCTGACGGAAATCGCGCCAAAAGGAGTAAATGTTCAATACATCGGCCGAAGAAGACGATCCAGTCCCGCAGAAGGAGATCCGACTGTCCACAAAAAAGAACAGGAACGCATTGTATCTGATAGCTTGACTCGCAAAAACTAAGGGGGAAATGAAAAAATGGCGGAAATTAAGGTACCTGAATTAGCAGAATCAATCTCAGAAGGAACGATAGCCCAATGGTTAAAGCAGCCCGGTGACTATGTAGAACAGGGTGAGTACTTGCTTGAACTTGAGACGGACAAAGTAAATGTTGAATTGACAGCAGAAGAATCGGGTGTTCTAAAAGAGGTATTGAAAGATTCGGGTGATACCGTCCAAGTAGGAGAAATTATCGGTACCATTACAGAAGGCGCTGGCGAAAGTTCTGCACCTGCCCCTTCCGAAAGTGCTCCAGCCAAAGAACAAACGAAAGAGGAAGCAAAAGCTGAACCGGCTGCACAAGAAGTCAGCCAGGAAGCACAATCAGAAGCGAAATCCAGAACGGTAGCGTCTCCGGCTGCACGCAAGCTGGCAAGGGAAAAAGGAATTGATCTTTCACAAATTCCGACGGGGGACCCGCTCGGCCGCGTGCGCAAACAAGACGTGGAAGCTTATGAAAAACCGGCTTCAAAACCTGCGGCACAGACGAAACCGCAGGCTCAAAAAACACAGCAAAGCTTTGACAAACCTGTTGAAGTGCAAAAAATGTCCCGCCGCAGACAAACGATCGCGAAACGATTGGTTGAAGTGCAGCAGACTTCTGCGATGCTGACGACATTTAACGAAGTGGACATGACGGCCGTTATGAATTTAAGAAAACGCCGTAAAGACCAATTCCTTGAGCAAAACGAAGTAAAACTCGGTTTCATGTCTTTCTTTACAAAAGCCGTAGTGGCAGCTTTGAAAAAGTACCCGCTCCTAAACGCTGAAATTCAAGGTGATGAGCTGATCGTGAAAAAATTCTATGACATCGGTATCGCCGTTGCGGCTGAAGAAGGGCTTGTCGTCCCAGTCGTACGTGACGCTGATCGTCTGACATTTGCCGGCATTGAAAAAGAGATCGGCGAACTTGCGAAGAAAGCGCGAAACAATAAATTAACATTAGGTGAGCTGCAAGGAGGTTCCTTCACGATCACAAACGGAGGTACATTCGGCTCGCTTATGTCAACACCAATCCTAAACAGCCCTCAGGTCGGAATCTTAGGTATGCACAAAATTCAGCTGCGCCCTGTAGCGATTGATGCAGAGCGTTCTGAAAACCGTCCGATGATGTACCTTGCATTATCATATGATCACAGAATCGTAGATGGTAAAGAAGCGGTCGGATTCCTTGTCACAATTAAAAACCTGCTGGAAGATCCGGAACAGCTGTTATTAGAAGGATAATGGAGACAGACAAAAAGTACACTGCCCTTATGAGCGGTGTACTTTTTTATTTGAGAGAAGGGGAGTTGTATATGAAAAGCTGTTATCCGCTTGAGATTGAATTTGAATATAATGAAGAATTGCATTCTATCACTCCGGTTCTTCTGCAAGACGAACATGACACGGTTTTAATAGACTGCGGATATCCCGGTTTTATAAATCATCTTCAAAATGCTGCTGTCCGGCATGGATTGTCGCTTCAGTCACTGTCAAAAATCATTGCAACACATCACGATATAGACCATATCGGCTCACTCGCTGCACTGCACCGTCTGTACCCGGGTATCAGCGTGACAGCACATGAACATGAAGCGCCGTATATTGACGGCTCTAAAAAATCATTACGGCTTAAGCAGGCTGAATCAACGTTTTGTTCATTGCCAGAGGAGGCAAAACCTTATGCAAAACAGTTTATCCGCTCACTTCAATCAGTCGAAGCGGCTCCTGTTCATCGGCAAGTAACTGACGGCGAGCTGCTGCCTTGGTGCGGAGGCATTCGCATTGTAGCCACGCCGGGTCATACACCCGGCCATATCAGCCTTTATCTGCCTGCCGAAAAAACAATGATCGCAGGTGATGCGGTCGTCATTGAAGACGGAAAGCTGAACCTTGCGAATCCCCGCTATACGTTACATATGGATGATGCGGTCCGTTCCGTACAGCGCCTGCTCGATTACGATATCCGTCAATTGATTTGTTATCATGGAGGTGTGTTTCAGGGGAATGTAAAAAAGCGCTCCTGCACTTGCTTCGTGACCTGCAGAAAAAACAAGGATAGGGGCGGCAGCCGCCTATCCTTGTTCAGTTATGAAAGCGGAATCTTTACGTTTTCATCCTCTCCGATGCTGTTTTTCTCTTTTTTCTTTGACCAATAAGTGGCGAGAATTGATCCAGACAGATTGTGCCATATGCTGAAAATGGCGCTCGGTACGGCTGAAAGGGGGGAAAAGTGGGCTGTTGCAAGCGCCGCGCCCAATCCGGAGTTTTGCATTCCGACTTCTATCGCAATCGCTTTTTGCGAAGCATAATCCATTCTGAACAGCTTTGCACCCAGGAATCCTAACAAATAGCCGATTCCGTTATGTAAGATGACCACGCATACAATCAGCAGTCCTGATTGAAGCAGGTGCTCACGATTTACGCTGACAACAGAGGAAACAATCGCTACGATGCCGATTACAGACACGAGAGGAAGCGCGTGAACAGCTTGTCCGACCTGTTTTCTGAAGAATAGCTTCACAATCACTCCGAGGACGATCGGTAAAAGCACGGCCTGCATAATTGAAACAAACAGTGAGCCGAAAGAAACAGGGAGCCACTCTTTCGCAAACAGCATAATGAGTGCCGGCGTTACAATAGGAGCAAGCAATGTTGAGATCGTGGTGACCGCAACCGAAAGCGCCGTATTGCCTTTTGCTAAAAAGGTCATGACATTTGAGGCGGTGCCGCCCGGACAGCAGCCGACCAGAATGACGCCCGCTGCAATTTCTGCGGGCAGGCGGAGCCCGACTGATAAACAGAAAGCCGTAAGCGGCATAATCGTAAACTGGGCTATGACTCCGATCACGACATGCCAAGGTTTTCTGATTAATTCTTTAAAATCGTCTGCTTGAAGAGTAAGCCCCATACCAAACATAATAATACCCAGAAAAATTGTCATATAAGAACTGATCCAAGAAAACAAATCAGGGCAGGCGAATCCTAAACCAGCAAAGACGATCACCCATAAGCCGAAAGTTTGTCCCGCAAACCCGCTTATTTTTTTCAACCATTCCATAAACACAGCTCCTTTTTCATCCAATCAGTCAAAAAATGAGACTGACTTTTCTGTATTCCATTATAAATAATATTCTGAATAATTCAATATTAAACATTAGTTATAAATAATGATATTATGTAAACTAATATCTTCTTGACTATTCAGACATATATTCTTAAAATTAATTTTTACACTGAAATGAATTGGGAGTGCTGAAGTGAAAGAAGCTAATCAATGGTCATCTAAGCTGGGATTTATTTTAGCTACGGCCGGCTCTGCAATCGGGCTCGGCGCAATATGGAAGTTCCCTTACGTAGCGGGAACCAGCGGAGGCGGCGCTTTTCTGCTCGTTTTTATTTTATTTACGATTTTAATCGGACTGCCGCTTCTGCTTGCTGAATTTATTATCGGCAGAAAAACACAAAAAAACGCCGTTGAATCCTACAAGGCGCTTGCGCCGGGGAAAAAGTGGCACTGGATCGGATATCTCGGAATCATTACGTGTTTTATTCTATTATCCTTCTACAGCGTAGTGGGGGGATGGATATTAATCTACATTATAAAAGGCTTTACAGGCGGTTTATCGCTCTCATCCGGATTTGATACGTTATTTATCAATACCATTTCAAACCCTTATGCAGCGGTTTTCGGACAGCTGCTGTTTATCGTGATGACGATTTTAGTTGTTGCAAAAGGGGTGAGCAGCGGCATCGAAAAAGTAAGCCAGGTGCTCATGCCGGCTCTGTTTATTCTGTTTATTCTCTTAATGATCCGCTCCGTTTCGCTCCATGATGCAGCGAAGGGGTTAAAATTCTTCTTCATGCCTGATTTTGGCGCGATGGATGCCAATACCATATTATACGCGATGGGACAGTCATTTTTCTCGTTAAGCGTCGGTGTGTCCGTAATGGTTACATACAGCGCCTATTTAGAAAAAAAAGAAAATATTGTTCAATCCGCAGTTTCGGTGACGGTATTAAATGTTCTTGTTGCCGTGATGGCGGGAGTGGCGATTTTTCCGGCGGTATTTTCATTCGGCCTCAAGCCGGATCAAGGCCCGCAGCTTTTATTTAACGTGCTTCCGACCATCTTTAACCAAATGCCGTTCGGCATCGTGTTTTTACTCGCCTTTTTGCTGCTGTTTTTATTTGCGACGCTGACATCAGCATTTTCAATGCTTGAGATTTTGGTTGCCGTTTTGTCAAAAGGCGATTCGGCAAAACGAAAGCGGTATGCATGGCTCGGGGGGCTTGCAATATTTATTGTCGGAGTGCCTTCGGCGCTGTCGTACGGAATTTTGAGTGATGTTTCCATTTTTCACCGCAGTATTTTTGACGCTGCGGATTTTCTGGTCAGCAATGTCTTAATGCCGCTGGGCGCGCTTTTAATTGCCGTTTTCGTACCGCTGAAAATTCCGAAACAGGCGCTGTTTGACGAATTGAAAAGCGGTTCAGGCATAAAACGAAAATGGTTTACAGTGTGGCTCTTATTAATCCGTTATGTGTCTCCTGTAGCTATTATTATCGTTTTTCTGCACGTGCTCGGTATTTTTTAAATCAAAAGAAGCAGGCCCCCGTTCTAAACGGGGGCTTTTTTTAATAAAGCGGCCACATCACGCGGTGCGCTTGCTCAAACCGTTTCTCCGCCTCACGCCAATCCACGACATTCCACCATTGATCCACGTAAGCCGCGCGGTCGTTTTTATATTGTAAATAATAAGCGTGTTCCCACACATCCAAAGGGAGCAAAGGGATGATGTCCCATTGACTGAAGTGCTGATGCTTCTCAGCGGCCAAAATCTCCAGCCGTCCCGAGCGCGGCGCCCAGACAAGGATAGCCCAGCCGACTCCTTCGACTTTTTTCGCTGCCTGAGAAAATTGTTCTTTAAAAGCAGAATAGCTGCCGAATGACACATCAATCATTTGAAAGAGAGCGCCCGTCGGCCGTCTTTTTCCGTTTGGATTCATGGAAAACCAGAAAATACTGTGCAGATAATGGCCGGCGCCGTGAAATGCCAATTGCCGCTCCCAATGCGCCACTAAGTCGTACTGTTTCGTCTGGCGCGCGTTTTTCAGCTCAAGTTCAGCTTTATTCAGGCCGTCAACGTAGCTTTGATGGTGTTTTGTATGGTGAAGTTTCATAATCTCCCTTGAAATATACGGTTCCAGGGCGGAATAACTGTAAGGCAGTTTAGGCAGAACATGCTTGCCGATCGGCACATAGGCTCTGCGCTCCTCCGGCTCTTCCGATTCGGAAATGTCCCGGTAAAGAGCTGATGCCTGTTCGTACCATTCCGCCTCCGTTAATCCATCATCCTGAAGGGTGTGAAAAATCCGGTCGATTTGTGCCGCGAAGCGATCGAACCGCCCTTGCTGAATGACTTGTTCCTTCAAGGTTTCACACCAATTCAGCATCTCGGTTTGATAAGCGTGCCGTTTCATTTTTCTTCCTCCTTTTCACTCACTTTCATGAAAGTGCTGAGCGCAAGCAAAGAAAACACATACGGGTAGCTGTGATACTTGATGTAAAACTGCTTCGGAAGGCCGATTCCAGTCGGATAGGTGAAATGAGCTCCTTCGTAATGCCGGTTTTCAATAAGAAACGATATACCTTTTGTGACGGCTTGGTGATGAGGTTTTTCGTATTGTAGCAAAGCTTCCGCCGCCCACGCCGTCTGTATAACCGTCCCGTAAGAAAGCGGGACATAGGTTTTGATTTCTGCGCTTTTACAGGATTCTCCCCAGCTTCCGTCCTCGTTTTGAATGGACTTCAGCCAGCGGATCGCTTTTTTCACGGCCGGGTGGTTATGGCTGACACCGCAAGCCTTCATGCCCGTCAGCGCCGCCCATGTTCCGTAAATATAGCAGACACCCCATCTGCCGTACCACGATCCGTCCTCCTCTTGATGGCGGATCAGCCATTGAACGGCCTTTTCAACCTGGGGATGATCCGATGAAAGCCCCGCTTTTCCTAAACAGTGCAGCACCCGTCCAGTTAAATCGCTTGTTGAAGGGTCGATGGCAGCTTCCTCAGCCGATTCAAGCGGCAGCAGGCGGATCAGGGGATGATTTACATTTTTCTCAAAAGCAGAGAAGCCCCCGTCACTGTTTTGCATTGACAAAAGCCAGCTCAGTCCGCGCTCCCATGAGGCGGGATAAAGTTTTCGCGGGATGGCTTTAAGCACTGCGGCTGTGTCATCACAATCAGGATTATTCGTGTTGATGTTTGAAAAACCCCATCCTCCCGGTTCTGCATGCGGGTTGTGAACGGCCCAATCCGCTACTTTCGTCTGCTGCCGTTCACGCAAAAATCGAGCGGCGCTGGTGATCATCTGATCGTTATCTGAGATGCCGCTTTCCATAAGCGCATAGTTAAGAAGCGCTGTATCCCAAACAGTTGACGTTGAATTTTCCAGATACGGTATATTGCCGCAAGACGTGAGTAAAGCTTTCGTGCCGGCAAGCGCCTTTCTGATAACGGGGGAGTGGCGTGATACACCGAGAGCGAGCAGGCTGTACACCATAAAAATAGTGGCGCTTGCATAGCTGTACAATGTGCCGTCTTCTTCTATCCGGTCAAGCATATACGTTTTGGCCGTACGCAGACCAAGCTGGTGAAAAGCGGCAGGAATCTGCAAAAGCCGCTTCCAGTGTGCGAAAAGAGAAGCGAGGTCTCTGTCCTCTGCCTGATCGGAACGAAGCCATGTAAACGGATTTTTGGTCATATGCTGATCTAAATGCTCGAGAGACGGAACGTTTGGGTTTTTCAGCGAAAATCTTTTGTTTAGCGTCACAGCCATCGGAACAAAATGAATACGCGCGTATGTACTGAACTGATAAAAATGCAGCGGGAAGGATGGGGGAATCACTAAGAAAGATAATGGCAGGTGCAGTGCGGGCCATGGATATAGGCCGTTTGCCGCCAGCATCCACTTTGTCATGAAGTGTACGTTACGCAAGCCGCCGTTTGAGATG
This sequence comes from Bacillus amyloliquefaciens DSM 7 = ATCC 23350, assembly GCF_000196735.1. GTDB lineage: Bacteria > Bacillota > Bacilli > Bacillales > Bacillaceae > Bacillus > Bacillus amyloliquefaciens. Next base: position 2,103,602 of record NC_014551.1, on the reverse strand, counting down.
ATAAAGCGTTCGGCCTGAATCATATGCGCTTCAGAACGGTTATATAAGCCGGAAGCCAGCAAGCCGACATAGCCCTGTACAGTGGCGGTCACATTTCCTTTCCGTTCATCAGGATAGTTGGCAAATGTTCCGTCAGGGCGCTGCTTCGCGCGGATGCCTTCAGCAAGCTCAGCGATCAGTTCTTTATCATTGTCTCCGAGAGAAGTGAGGAGGAGGATCAGAAAGGCGTTAGTCAAAATCGGACCTTCAAAACAAAATGACCATGAGCCGTCCGCATTTTGCTTTTCTCTTAATAGGGAGATGGTTTTCCTTTGGCGGCTTCTGACTTTTTCATGAATAGTGCTCACACTCGCTCAACTCCTTCAGAAGCATATATATTCATATGCAAATGGCGGCATGACAAAAGAAAGAAACTGCTGGCAGGCAGCAGTTTCTTGTTTTATCAATCAATCTTCCAGACTGATCCAGACGCTTTTCACTTCTGTATAATTATCCAGCGCATAAGAGCCCATTTCCCGTCCGAGGCCGGATTGCTTATAGCCGCCGAAAGGTGACGCCGCATCAAAAACATTGTAGCAGTTGACCCAAACGGTGCCGGCCTGTAGACGGTCAGCAATGTAATGGGCGTTTTTCACATTCTCGGTCCATAGTCCGGCTGCAAGGCCGTATTCCGAGCGGTTCGCCCGCTCAATAACTTCATCAACCGTATCATACGGAATGGCGGCTAAAACCGGGCCGAAAATTTCTTCTGTTGCGATGGTCATGCTGTCATCCACATCCGCAAATACGGTCGGGGAGACAAAATACCCTTCTTCAAACGGGCAGCTTCCGCCTGTGACAGCTTTGGCGCCTTCCGTTTTTCCTTTTTCAATATAAGAAAGCACGCGCTCATGCTGTTCCTGGCTGACGAGCGGCCCGATTTGGGTATCCTGATGAAGGCCGGCTCCTTGCCGAAGTGATTTCGCATATGAAACCATTTCGCTTACGACTTCATCATATTTGTCTTTGTGAATGAAGACACGGGAGCCTGCACAGCATACCTGCCCCTGATTAAACATAACCCCGTTTAAAGCGCCGGGAATGGCTTTTTTCAAATTGGCGTCAGGTAAAATGATGTTAGGTGACTTACCGCCAAGCTCCAGTGTTACGCGCTTAATATTTTTCGCGGCTTTCTCCATGATCTTTTTGCCGATTTCTGTAGAACCGGTAAAAGCAAGTTTATCAACATCGTCATGGTTGGTCAGCGCTTCCCCGGCTGTCTCGCCGAACCCAGGAACAATATTGATGACGCCGTCAGGGAAGCCCGCCTGATCTATTAATTCCGCTAAATAGAGGGCGGTCAGGGGTGTCTGCTCTGCCGGTTTCAAAACGATTGTGCAGCCTGTGGCAAGGGCGGCGCCCATTTTCCACATCGCCATAAGGAGCGGGAAGTTCCAAGGGATGATTTGCCCCACGACGCCGACAGGCTCATGGCGGGTGTAATTAAAATATGAGCCGGCGACCGGAATCGTTTGTCCGGTTATTTTTGTGGACCACCCGGCATAATAACGCATATGCTCGATTGCCAGCGGGATATCTCCATTCGTTGTTTCATTAATCGGTTTTCCGTTATCAAGTGTTTCAAGCTGCGCGAGTTCAGTTTTGTGCTCTTCCATTAAATCGGCAAGCTTATACATCAGCCTGCTTCTGGAAGCGGCCGGCATAGTGCGCCATTCGCCGTGATCAAAGGCTTTGCGTGCCGCTTTCACTGCGCTGTCAATGTCTTCAGCCTGTGCCTCGTAAAGCGTCATCAAAGTTTCTCCGGTTGCCGGATTTGGCGTGACAAATGTTGCTCCTGAAGCGCTCGGAACAAATTTTCCGTCAATATAAAGCTTCTTCGTGCCCTGTAAAAATGTTTCCAGCCTTTTTGTGATCTGCATCGTTAAAGAACTCATTCGTAACAAACCTCCCGAAATTTTTTATGGTCTGTTTTGAGCATCTTGATGTCCGCGCAAAGTAAGCGCATACAGTCATTCTATAATACAGACCCCGGTAAAATCAATTGATAACCGTTATTGCAATTCACAGGAAAAAACAGCTACAATAAGCTTATCGATGAAGAAAAGGAGTTTTACAGATGATTCATAATAATTGGCAGACAAAAGAAAGCGTCAAAAAAGTAAAATGCGTACATACAGATGCGAAAAAATATATTGTCAAAAACGTGCTGACGCCCGGCAAAGAGTACGAAGTCAAAAATGAAACAGAAGAGTTCATTTTTGTGGTGGACAATACAAATAAAGTCGGCGGTTTCTATAAAGAGTATTTTGAAGAAGTCTGAAGCTGAATGAATTTATTCGCACAGCTTCAGCGGGTGTAATCAGAAGAAGGCTGACACTGTGATGGATCAAATCTCAGATACCTATAAAGAAAGAACAATGATACGGATCGTTGATGTTTTGCAGAAACCGCGGCATTCAGAAGCCGCGGTTTTTTACCGTGAAAAGAAAAAACTGACTTTTCGAAAAAAATATGGTTTTCTTGAAACCTTTTCATCCGCTGAACCGTATTACTACATAACAGAGCACCTTTCGCGAAAAGGCTTATCTAATGAACGTTCTAAAAATGTAATCTGTTCGTAATGGTTTAAATGCCGCCTATGTCGTATTCTTATATAGGGATAAAGAACTTATTTTTTATGATTGTAATAAAACAATAGTATAGAAGCAGAAAGTGGGGTTCTTCATTGGGAATTTTTTCTGTCAGCAGATCAACCGACACAAAAAAGCTGGAGGCTTTGCTCGTTGAGGGAGAACGGATCGAAACGATTTATAAACTGCGGGTTGACCAAATATGCTTTACAAATAAACGAGTGATTTTCTTTGATAATAAAATGTTCTCCAAAAAGAAAGTGCGCGTCTTCCTTCCATATAAAACAATTGAAAGCTTCGCCATTCAAGAAGCTGGGATGTTTGATCCCGATACAGGTCTTGTTTTAATGACAAGAGGAAAAACATTCGAATTGGAATTTGCAAAAGAAACGGACTTGACCGAGGTTCAAGCCATCTTAACAAAATACTTATGCAGTTAAATATGACATAAAAGCCATCCGAATGCAGGCGGATGGCTTTTTTATTAGATAATGCTTGTTTTTCCGGAGTTCGAGTCAATAAGATCCGGATCAGCAATAGAACTGATGGGAATATAAATCGGTGCCAAATCACCATTTTCTTCACCGAATCCGTAGTTGATCTTATTGGATAAAAAATAATCGATTTGCTGATAGGGGCCGATCGTAATGGAAGAACCGCGGTCGGCCGCATTCACTTTAAAGCCCCCTACATTTACCAAAACCGGCGAAAACATCATAATGGGCCTCCTTTCCCGGCGGGAATTTTATCGCATGCTGACTCGAAGGTAGACGGAGAATCAATTTAATCCCTGTCATCCACTTTGCCGTTCGTGCCAAAAAAGCCGCTCGCATCCCCAAAATTCTGTCCGTATCCCTGATTCTTTTTATCAGAATTCTGCCATTCTGCCAGTAAATTTTGTCCGACATTCACCGCTGAAGCATTTTCAAAGGAATTAATTTTCAACATGAAAATATTAATATTGATATATGGAGTTGGTTGAACCACAGGCAAACCTCCTTTAATACAGGTGTATGCCGGCTGTTATGACCGTATGCTTAAACAGGGGGCGATAAAAATGGACTTCGACAAGATGAAGCAATGGATGGAAATGGCGCAAAACATGTCCGGCGGCGATTTTTGGAAAAACGTTTTTGATGATGAACAATTGAAATCATTTCAAAACGGCCATTCTAACTTTCCCTTTCAACAGGGAGATGGGCAAATGAGAAAGAATGAGGATGCTTTTCCTCTTATAGATATTGTGGAAACCCATGATGAGCTCCAATTTTTGCTGTATTTGCCCGGCTACCGGAAACAAGATGTTCAGCTGCTGTCCTACGGAGAGTATATTGTCGTAAAAGGCACGAGAAAATCCTTCTTCAATGAACAGGATTTTAAACAGAAGACCGGAAAATACGGCGATTTCGAAAAAAAACTCGACCTTCCTCATTCCGCTCAGGGAACGAAGGGAATGCAGGCGGTGTTCAAAGACGGAATTTTATATATATCAATTGCTAAACATCTGGGGGATGCAAGCCAAATCATTATCGAAGGCTGACCTTATTGGCGGTGCTGTCGATTAGATCTGTATCATCGATACTCATGATAGGGATAACGACAACGGTGCAATCTCCGCTTTGTTCACCGTACCCTTCATTTCTTTTATTAACGGCTGTGCGCCTCAGTATCACGGAAGAACCGGTGTTAAACGTCGCTCCGCCGCTGACACCGTTCATTTTTATATGCTCAAAGTTGATAACGGATGGAAAAAACATCATGATTCACCTCCTTTTTGTATACCATGTTTATATATTCGTAATGCAGGACGCATAGAACTTTCCAAGAGTGACGGGGAAAGAAGTGATTTTTCTTGAAAAAAATAATGAAAGAGCTTTTCAAAAAAGTATGTGAAGAAGAACTAGACAGGCTTAAGAAAGTAGAGCAACAGCTTGATGAGCTTCAGGATAAATGTCATCCTGAGCCGCAAACGATTGAAGGGGAAAAAACATATGTCCATATCGAGCGCGTCAAAGTGGACAAAGTCGTCTACAACATTGATTTTGAAAAGCTGAATATAGGAGAGCTGAGCGGAATGCTGAATATCGGCGCCACATACCATACGCCGGAGCATCAGCTCAAAAAAGCCTGCCCTGAAGAATTTCGGGACAACCAGCAAAATGATGCTGCAAAAGAAGAAAGACAGACAAAGCAGCCGGCCCCGAATGTCACGATCAGGGGGAGAAAGCACTGATCTCCATTGTTTCAGCCGCCTTTTTCGAGGGTATGTAATAACTGTGACTCTAGGAATACAGACGAAAAAGGAGATGCTGAATATGTCATTATCAAAAGAACAGCGGGACAGTCTTTATCATAAATTAATCGATTTAAAGGAAAGTCTTCAGGGAGAATCAAAAGAAAATCATTCAATGAGTGAAGACACAGGGGAACTGTCGAACGGAGTAGATAATCACTTAGCTGATCACGGAAGCATTTATTTGGACAGGGTCACGAATCAGACCTTGGATGAAGTCGATCAGAATCTTTTAGATGAAGTGAACGACGCCCTCGAGCGAATCGATAAAGGAACATACGGAATATGCGAAAAAACGGGAAAAGAAATTCCGTATGAAAGGCTTGAAGCCGTTCCGTACGCCAGAATGACTGTCGAAGCGCAGCGAGAAGCAGAGGGAGATGTGAAAACAGACGCTCCGTCATATGAAAGGGATTTCCACGAGCAGGTGAAAGACCTCTCAAATAAAGAAACCGTTGATCAAAAAAGCTCACAAACTTACGAAATCCTGGATCGCGAGCAGGATTCACAATAATATCAGCAGGTACATTCACATGTACCTGTTTTTTTATTCCATAAAAAAATCTCGGAATCGAAATAAAAACGTTGACTTTATATAAAAAAGAAAGTAACATACTATTTGTAAGTAAATATTAAAAGATTACCGGGAGGAATTTAGAATGTCTCAAGTATTATTTGTAAAATCAAGTGACCGTACGGCTGAAGAAGGCGTATCCGTAAAATTATACGAAGCGTTTTTGGCTGCTTATAAAGAAAACAATCCGAATGATGAAGTGATCGAACTTGATCTTCATAATGAAAACCTTCCTTACCTCGGAAGAGATATGATTAACGGAACATTCAAAGCTTCAAAAGGAATTGAAATGACAGACGAAGAGAAAAAACAAGCATCAACTGCTGACATTTACTTAAACCAATTCGTCAAAGCTGACAAAGTTGTGTTTGCATTCCCGCTTTGGAACTTCACAGTGCCTGCTGTGCTTCATACTTATGTTGATTACCTGTCTCGCGCAGGGGTTACTTTCACATACACGCCTGAAGGGCCTAAAGGTTTGATGGGGGATAAAAAAGTAGCACTCTTAAATGCACGCGGCGGCGTATATTCTGAAGGACCGATGGCATCTCTTGAAATGTCATTAAACTTCATGAAAACCGTTCTCGGCTTCTGGGGAGTTCAAGATCTGCACACTGTTGTCGTTGAAGGCCATAACGCCGCACCGGATAACGCTCAAGCGATCATTGAAAAAGGACTGCAAGAAGCGAAAGATCTGGCTGCAAAATTCTAATTTCCAAAAACTCTTGCGCCCTTTAGGGTGTAAGAGTTTTTTCTATTATATATAGAAGAAACTGGTGACAACTTTCGCAGTGATCTTATATTGATATATTGATATTTTGTCGAAAAAACAACTTTTATGGAGATAAAAGCATTTTTTACACAGAAAAAAGGTTTTCTGTAAAAGAATTAACCCTCTTGCCAAAATACGACTGATGGTGTAGGATATAAGAGAAGCTACAGTGTTCGTATTGTTAATTAAGTTTTAACCTTTAAGCTGTAATAGGGAGTTTTATATCGGAGCCGGAATGTCATGCCTCCATTGCAGAGGACGACAGGAACGCTTCTGCAAACACCCACTTTGAGGAGTGGTGGTTTAAAACTTTCTTACTTGCGTACGGCATACGTAGCGAAAGCCATTTCCCTTGCGGAGATGGCTTTTTATTTTGGAATGCCTATGAGCTTAACTCTTTATCAGTATGATAAAATGAAAGAATCAAAGACAAAGTGAGGTTTTACAACATATGCTGGATAAAGCCCAATCCCTTCTGGCGCATTATTTTGGCTACGACAGTCTTCGCGCGGGCCAAAAGCAGGCGATACAATCAGTTGCAGAGGAGAGAAAAAACACGGTCTGCATTATGCCGACGGGGGGCGGAAAATCAATCTGCTATCAGATTCCCGCACTTCTGTTTGAAGGTACCACTATCGTTATTTCCCCTCTTATTTCCTTAATGAAAGATCAAGTCGACGCGCTTGAAGAAGCGGGTATCGCGGCAGCTTATATTAACAGCACTCAGACAAGCCGGGACATTCATGAGCGACTGACCGGTTTGAAAGAAGGGGCTTACCGGCTCTTTTACATAACACCGGAGCGTTTGACTTCTCCTGAATTCATTCACATCCTGCAGAATATTACGGTTCCTCTTGTCGCCATAGACGAAGCTCACTGTATATCGCAATGGGGGCATGATTTCAGGCCGAGTTACCGGAATATTGAAATCCTTTTTAATGAATTAAAAGAACCTCCCGTCATTATCGCGTTAACGGCGACGGCTACGCCTGAGGTTCATGATGATATCTGCAAGCAGCTTCATATTCATAAAGAACATACTGTCTATACCGGTTTTGCCAGAGAGAATTTAACGTTCAAAGTAGCAAAGGGCGAAAACAAAGACCGTTTTATCGAGCAGTACCTGGACAGAAATAAACACGAAGCCGGCATTATATATGCAGCGACCAGAAAAGAAACCGACCGTATATATGAGAAATTAAAACGCAGCGGCATTAATGCCGGCCGTTATCACGGCGGATTGGCAGATGATGACAGAAAAGAGCAGCAGGAGCGGTTTCTTAACGATCAGATACAAGTAATGGTTGCCACGTCAGCTTTCGGAATGGGAATCGACAAGAGCAACATCAGATTCGTTCTCCACGCACAGATTCCAAAAGATATGGAGAGCTATTATCAGGAAGCCGGACGGGCCGGGCGCGACGGTCTCGATAGCGAGTGCGTGCTCTTGTTTTCTCCGCAGGATATTATGGTGCAGCGCTTTTTAATAGACCAATCGGCAGCCGGAGAAGAAAAACAAAAGCAGGATCTCAAAAAACTGAGACAGATGGTGGATTACTGTCATACGGAAGATTGCCTGCAGCGGTTTATTCTGAAGTATTTCGGCGAGAGTGAGGCAGAAGCTTGCGGAGCATGCGGCAATTGCACTGATACAAGGACAGCCCATGACGTCACAAAAGAAGCGCAGATGGTATTGTCATGTATTATCAGAATGAATGAGCGTTTCGGAAAAACGATGGTCGCACAGGTGCTTAACGGGTCAAAAAATAAAAAAGTGCTGGAAAACGGCTTCAGCAGCCTGTCCACATACGGCATTATGAAGCATCAAACAACAGGGGAAATCAGTGATTTTATCGAATTCCTGATTTCAGATGAATATATCAGAATGGCGGACGGTACATTTCCGACGCTTATGGTCACACAAAAAGGCAGGGATGTTCTGCTTGGAAAGAGCGCAGTCGCGAGAAAAGAAGCCTTAGAGGCCGCCGCCGTTACCGAAAACGATGAATTATTTGAGATTCTCCGGCGTCTCCGCAAAGAGATCGCAGCGGAACAAGGCGTGCCTCCATTTGTCGTGTTCTCAGATCAGACGTTAAAAGAAATGTCGGCGAAACTTCCGAAAACAGATCATGATCTTCTTTCCGTAAAAGGGGTAGGGGAACAAAAAAGATTGAAATACGGAGCGCTTTTTTTAGAAGAAATCCGAAATTATGTAAGAGAAACAGAGTGAAAAAAAGTTTTTTTAGAGATTTACACATTATGTTTTCCGGTCGCAACGGAAAAATCAGAAGCTTGAAACCCCTTGCTGTATCAGGGTTTCAGCAAGACTTACCAAGCGAGAGAAATGTTTCATGTAAAGGAACTGTAATCTAAATCAAATCGTTTTGTTATTGAACTGACATTTTCATATGTTACGATATCACCTGTTAGCCGCCAATAAAAAGCTAACAAGGGAGGATTTACTTATGAAGAAGACGATTATGTCCTTTGTGGCAGTTGCAGCAATTTCAACAACTGCATTTGGAGCTCACGCTTCTGCAAAAGAAATCACGGTGCAAAAGGGTGATACGCTCTGGGGGATCTCGCAAAAAAACGGAGTGAACCTAAAGGACCTAAAAGAATGGAATCAGTTATCTTCTGATTTAATCATTGAAGGAGAGAAACTGACTATTTCTTCAGTAGAAACAACCACATCTGGGCAGTACACAGTGAAGCAGGGCGACAGCCTCTGGAAAATTGCTCAGAAATTCGGAACATCAGTCAACAATCTGAAAAGCTTGAATAACTTGCAATCAGATATCATTTACGCAGGCACAACCTTAAAGGTAAAAGGTCAGGCTCAGGCTGCACAGCCGGCTCAAGAAGCCAGCCAGCCGCAAACTGAACAAAAACCAGCTGCAGAGACAGCACAGCCAAAACAAGAAGCTGTCCAAAAAGAGCAGCCTAAACAAGAACCTGTTCAAGAACAACAACAACCTAAACAAGAAGCGAAGGCTGTCGAAGCAAAACAGCAGCCTGTTCAATCAAATACAAACCAACAAGAGCCTAAAAAGCAGCTGACAATGACTGCAACTGCTTACTCTGCTAACGACGGCGGCATTTCCGGTGTAACGGCAACCGGAGTTGACTTAAACAAAAACCCTGATGCAAAAGTCATCGCGGTAGACCCAAGTGTCATTCCGCTGGGCTCTAAGGTTTATGTTGAAGGTTACGGAGTAGCAACAGCAGCAGATACAGGCGGCGCAATTAAAGGAAATAAAATTGACGTATTTGTTGCAAAGAAAAGTGACGCTAACAACTGGGGCGTCAGAACAGTAAATGTTAAAGTATTAGACTAGTTTCATATAGAGAGTGAAGGACACAAGGCAAAATGCCTTGTGTTCTTTTTTCTTCCCTTTTTTGTCTGTGTATAATCGTTATATGCTGAAAAAGAAAAAGCGTTCCTCGAATATGATATGGAGACAATGATTTTGAAAACGGCATCTGAAGGGATGATTCGAATGGAGCCGGAACTTATATTTTTATGGAATGCCTTCACAGAATCACCGATATTTCAAGCAGGTATATGCACAGCTTGCGCCATTGTGCTGGTCATCGGATTGTCTATGCCAGCTCTGAGGATGTTTCAGGCGCTTGAAAGAGGGAAGGGAAGGCCCGCCGTTATTGAAAAGGTGAGACACACCGGCGTAACGATGAATGGCAGGTGCGGGCTTGTTCTCCTTTTAGACATGAAAAATCAAGACGGAACGTATGATAAACGCGAACTGGCACATGCCGTGTGTCATGAAGAAATCAGCCGTTTTTATGAAGGAGCGCCCGTATGGGTGATGCCAGCGGCTGACGGCCGGTTCAAGATCGCTCCGCGCACGCCGGGGCATTAACACAAAAAGACGGGAAAGCAGCCCCGTCTTCTTGTGTTAATGCTGGTCGATCCATATCCGTCCGCCTTCTGAGCCGGCTTCTATCCTGCATGTTCCTCCGATCGGGAATGTCATCAGAGGTGTGGTATGGCCGAAATCAGCATTTGCGATAACGGGCATGGACGACAGTTCTTCTTTCGTACGGATGACGGCACGCAGAGCCTCTTCAGACACATTTGAAGCATGCTGGAACCGTCCGATAACAATTCCTTTCACGGCTGAAAAAGCGGGGAGATGGATGAGTGACTGCAAATCCCGATCAAACATATGAATGTTAGACATATGATCATCTTCTATAAACAGAATTACTTGTTCCATCTCGGGAAAGTATTCCGTGCCTTGCAGAAGATTCAGGGTGCATAGGTTTCCTCCGATCAGTGTTCCTTCCGCATAACCGGATTGAATGACGAGCGGTCCCGGATTCCGATAAAAACGTCTGTCCTCCTGGTCCATATACCATTTGTCATCGCTCCACTCGGCTGAAGGCAGTACTTCATACGGAGTGTCAGAAGCACAGCAGGCTAAGAAAGAGTCAATCGTATAGTCCAATCCTTTTTTCATGGCGAATGAAGAAAAATGGGGGCCAGAATATGTAACAAGCCCGGTTTTTTGATAAATCGAATGGCCGAGGGCGGTAATATCTGAATAGCCGCAAAGGATTTTCGGGTGCCGCTTGATGATTTCATAATCAAGATAACGGAGCAGCTGATTTGATTGGAATCCGCCGAGTGTCGTCAAAACGGCTTTGATGTCAGGATCAGCGAAAGCTTCGTGCAGATCCCGGACACGCGATTCAATGGATGATGAATCAAATTCATTTATTTCTTTCGCATACTCTGAAAAAGAGACACAAAAACCCAGCTCCTCCAATTTTGTCTTTGCGGCATTTATATTTTCTTCTGACATGACGGACATGCTTGTTGCCGGAGAAACAATACGAATGCCGTCACCTTTTTTCAATTTTTCCGGGTACAAGAAAAAACCCTCCTCTTATGGTTTTATCTATTACACCATATAAAAGAGGGTTTTTCTATTGTTTTTTACAGGTCGACCCATTTAATGCCGCCTGATTGCGTATCATTGTCAATCCAGACATCAAACTGATGCTTCTCATAAAAATGAATGAGTCTGTCGACATGATCCCAATCACGCTTAGCAATATCACCCGTCACTTTCGGGATATTCTGCTCTCTGGCGATATGTTTTAAAAACTTCATGCAGATTGAGCCGTATCCGTGGTTTGGCGGGCCTTTAATGTCCCCGATATGAATGGCATTTTCATAATAGGAAGCGATCAGTGAAAAACATCCTCTTCCCAGGTAGGCTGATTCACAATCAGTCAGCATAATCTTACATGTTTGGCCATCATCAATCGAGGAAACAATGATCCAATCGTCATTGTTCGATTGATCAATACCAAGCACTCGCGCGTCTTTAGATACATCTTTCAGATTTTCCCGCATCCTGAAAATCTGAAATTCAAGCTTATGAAGTTCTTTTTCCAGCTCTTTCTGGTCTCTTTCTTCTGCAGTAAACAAATTCATACTCCTTTCACAGTGCAAAACATCTTAGTCAAACACAAGTATCCATTGTAGTAAATGATGTCTTGGTTTGTAAATGGGTTTTGCAAAAACTTTTCTTAGAAAAGTCTGCCGTGTATATGTGGATTGACGTTTTTAAAGCCGCCAGGTTAGGGAAAGGAACAGTGAGCAGCGGAAAAAGGAGGAATCTATAATGGCAATTGACTCACTCATCGGCAAATTGAAGTACGTGATGACGGAATCTCCTGATAAAATGCTCTCCTTATATGTAAACACGGATATGAGAAATCCGGACCAGCAGGGGGAAGAGTGGAAAATCGCCTTAAAAACCGGTTTTCGGAGATTAAAGGAGTATCTGTCTGCCAGTGATCCGGAAGAAGAAAAATCTCTCGTCCGCATCATGGAACGTGTCTATCAATATATTGATGGGCTCGGTAAAGAGATGCCGCGAAGTCTCGTATTTTTTGCATCTGGAGAAGGCGGTATCTGGGAGACGATTGAATTGCAGGTGCCTGTTGAAACACGGTTTTATTGGGAAGAAACGGCTGTTCTTGACCAATTAGAACATCTTCGTGAACAATATCCGAGCACGGCTTTTATTCTCACACAGCAGAATGAAGTGAAGATCATAGAAACAGTACTCGGAAAGATTGAGGGTGTGGAGCATTACCAATACGATGTCATCAATGAATCGTGGAAACCGCAGGATGTAAGTGAAAGTTCCGCATCGATGGACGAAGACGCTGCCAAAGCCCATGTCGAAGAAAACCAAAAAAGGCTGTATAAACGATTGGCTTCAAACCTTGATCAAAAGGCCGCATCACACAAATGGGAGCGTCTCGTAATCGCGGGGGATAAGGAAACAGCCGATATTCTCGATCACCATATGAACAAACCGATTGATAGAATCATCCAAAAAAATCTGCTGAATGAAAATGAGCATAAGGTCATAGAAGAACTGTTAAAGGAAGCGTAATAAAACGAAAGGCCGGGTTTCTTAAGACCCGGTCTTTTTAGGGCTTAAGTTTGTCTAATTTCTGACGAAGCGGGCGAAACCGTTGACATCAAAGCTGAATTCTCATACCATTTGGATAGTCAGTAAAATTGAGAGAGGTCATAAGATGAACCAGACAGAAAACAAACCTAAAAGTTATACCGGTATCGTGCTGACATTGACCGTTCTGATCAACGGGTTAATTGCGGTGCTGTTTTTTATGCCGAAATCGGGTGAGGTCAGCATAGCCAATATTCATATTCTGCCAATGTTAAATGCTATTTTTAACAGCTTTACTTTTATCTTTTTGCTGGCAGCGCTCTTTATGATTAAGCAAAAAAACATTCAGGCGCATAAACGCTTTATTTTAGCGGCGTTTACGACGACTCTGCTGTTTTTGATCTGCTATGTCGTGTACCACTCGATAGCTGAGAACACTTTATTCGGCGGTCACGGCATTATTCGCGGAATTTATTTCTTTATTTTGATTACGCATATTTGTCTTTCCGCCATTATCGTGCCGCTTGCGCTGTTTACGCTGATCAGAGGCTTCAGCATGCAGGTGGAGCGTCACAAAAAAATCGCCAGATGGACGATGCCGCTCTGGCTGTATGTCAGTCTGACGGGTGTCATTGTATACTTAATGATATCGCCGTATTATTAAAAAAACCGTGCTCTGCGCGGTTTTTTTATTGAAAAAAGGCGCCCTCATACAGGGCGCCTTTTACTCTTCAAGCGTTTCAAGTGTTGTTACATTTAAGGATTGTTCAACGGTTTTGGTTTTTGCTTTTACTTTTTCTGCGTACGTGTAATCACCGTAGCAGTAGGGATAACGGAAATTGTCTTTATTCCCTCCGCAAGTGTATAATTTCGGATTCTTTTTGACCTGCTGCTCGGAGTATTGTTTTGCCAGTTCCTCAGTATGCGATCCTCCATGTTCAGCCACAAAATCAATATAGCCGACTCCCATGTTGTAGCTTTGTATAATCGTATCCAAATCTACGCCTTTTTTCTTGCCTGCTTGATACATGAGAGTGAATTGTTTGATTCCCTGTTTGATACTGGTTTGAGGGTTTTTAATTTCATTTCGCTTTAAACCCAGAGATTCTGAAGACTGCATGGGATCGTTTCCTCTTCCTTTTGACTCCTGATATATCATGCCGAGTACCAGCGATGTATATTTGGTGAGTCCTTTTTCATCCAGCTCGTCTTCTACGAGCGGTTTGTAATCTGTCAGCCGTTCAAGCACGATCGGTTTGACATCAAACGGAAGACTTTTGAGCAATTCATTATTTGAAAATAACAGGATGAGAAAGAAGGAAACCATGACAAAAACACATATCATCATAAGACCCGCGGCAGCGAAACAGCCTTTTTTCTTTTTCTCCACTGTGTTTCACCCTCAATTTCAGGAGCATTATGACTTTTTCATTATGACACAGATAACCGCGCGAAACCAAGCAGAAACCCGTATTTGAAACATAAATTTAAAATAACGGTTCTTTTGCCAGGCGCAGGATGTATCAGCATCAATTGACATTTGGTATAATTGGGCTACTTAAAAAAAGAAGGGTGAGGTATATGACTGAATTTCACGAATCCGGAAACAAGAATGACCCCGCTGTCGATTTAGATGAGGAAACATTATTTTTGGTTGCCCAGACCTTTAAGGCGCTGTGTGATCCGACAAGAATCAGAATCCTCCATTTACTGTCACAGGGTGAGCACGCGGTAAATGATATCGCAGAAAAGCTGAATTTGCTGCAGTCCACCGTTTCTCATCAGCTGCGTTTTCTTAAAAATCTGCGCCTCGTCAAATCACGGAGAGAAGGCACATCCATTTATTATTCTCCTGAGGATGAACATGTGTTAGATGTGCTTCAGCAAATGATTCACCATACGCGGCACGATTAAAAAACATCCCTGCTTTTTAGACAGGGATGTCAGCCGTACTGACCGTTATTGGTTTGGTCTCTGCTCGTTTTTAAAACATAAAAAGAGAATCCGCTGTAATAAACAGCAATGAAATAAAAGACACTGATGGTCAGCGGATCTGCGCCGACCGTTTGGCTGTACGCCTCCGGATGGGTGAAATCCGCTGTGACTCGGTAAATTTCAATAACCCGATAAACAAACCTCGAGATGAATAACGTTAATAGAATAAGTTCAATCCACAGATGAGTGCGAAAATACATTTTTCCGCGGCGTTCTTCAAAAGAAAGGTTCCGTTTGGCAAAAAGGACCAGAAGCCAGCCGCAAAAAGTTCCGAATATCAGATGGCCGTATAAAGCCGGGTGTGTGATGCTGAAAAACGCCAGAGCGGCGGCCAGCAATGAAAACAAAATCATTCTTGTATAAAGCCAGCGGGGCTTCAAAGGCTGAAAGCCGACGGACCGTTTCACCTTTTTATACAGAAAAAAGGCAATCATTAAGACAGGGCAGATGCTTTGAAGTGTGATATGCATGGTGCGGAACTCCCCCTCCGTTGAGTAGTGTATGCTTATCCGGCTGGTTTTAGTAGTCTGATTTATTCGCAGGCTGAAAGCATCTTTTATCACAGTATGCGCGTTTCTTTTTTTGGTATAAGAGAAGCGCCGCGCCTTTATCAGGATTTAAACAGAAAGTTCTTGAAAAACTAATGGTATTAGTTATAATAAAACTAACACTATTAGTTTTTAGGGGGATATTGATGAGAATCTTACAATACGGAACCGTTTGGCAACTGACCTTTTTTCCTGCGCTTTTCCCGGTGAATTGTTATTTGGTTGAAGAGGAAGAAGGAGTAACCCTGATTGACGCCGGACTGCCCAACAGTCATAAAGGAATCAAACAAGCATTACAGAAGCTTAAGAAACCGCTGAATAACATCTTACTCACCCACGCGCATGGAGATCACGTCGGTTCGCTTGACTCATTATCCGCGGAATTTCCGGATGCTTCCGTCTATATTTCTGAACGGGATTCTTTCTTGCTGAAAGGTGACACTGCTTTATTTGAGCATGAAGCACAAACGCCGATAAAGGGAGGAGTGCCGAAACATATTCAGACCGAGCCTGATCATCTGCTGAAAGGCGGCGAGCGGGTCGGATCTTTGCTTGTCATTCCCGCCCCCGGGCATACGCCGGGAAGCCTCGCTTTTAAAGATCTGAGAAACGATATGCTGATCGTCGGAGATGCTTTTCAAGTACGGGGAGGCCTCGCTGTTTCAGGTAAGCTGAAATGGAGATTTCCGTTTCCGGCTTTTGCTACATGGAATAAAGAAGAAGCTGTCAAAACCGCAAGAACACTTATCTCTCATAAACCAAGCATTTTGGCCGCCGGGCATGGAAACGTTCTCCACAATCCCGCTGATTTGATGGCTGAGGCGGCTGATGAAGCCGAACGCAGCCTGCCGGGAGGCCGATCATAATGTCGCCGAGAGTCGGAATGAGCCTTGACATGATTATCGGAGCGGCATCAAACATTGCTGACGAAAAAGGGCTTAACGAAGTGACGCTTGCGGCGGTAGCAAAGTCCTTAAACGTAAAACCGCCTTCCCTTTATAATTTTGTCGATGGTCTTCATGGAATTAAAACAGAGCTGGCCGTCTCCGGTTTAACCATGTTATATGAAAAAATGGCGGCCTCCTCAGCAGGCCTGTCAGGTGAAACGGCTTTGCTCGCTCTTGCTGATGCCTATATCCATTTCGCCGAAGCCAATCCCGGATTATATGAAGCGACATTTCAAAAAGTAAAAGACGGCCGAATTGAGAAGCTGTCCAGCCTGCTTGTGGATCTTGTTGTCAGGCAGCTGACAGCAAATGGTTATGCACGTCCCGAAAACGCAATCCATGCCGCAAGAGGACTGAGAAGCCTTCTTCACGGCTTTGCCGTGCTAAGAAAACAGAGTGCATTTGAATTAACGGAATCAATTAAGGAAAGCCGGAAGTTTGCCGTTGTTGCTTTTTTAAGAGGTTTACAAACGAGTGAACAATAATAATATTATGTAAACTAATGAATAAAACGGATTATCCAAAAGGAGGGACAAATGGATTCATTACAGCACCTCATTTGTGAACGGCGCACGTATTCACATATTTTTGATTCTCATACTCACTCCTACTGTCAAATGCTCTTTCCGCTTGAAGGACAGCTGGACTTGGAGACAGAAAGCTGTGAGATTAGATTAAAACCGGATCAAATGCTGTATATTCCGCCCGGGCATGAACACCGGTTCCGTTCTTTGGAACGAAATGAATGTCTCGTACTTGACATGCCGGCATATTTTTTAAAAGGATCATTTGAACCCGGCGTTATCAATAAGCTTGATTCTTTTTGGGCATCAATTCGGTTTCTGCTGACAGAAGAGACAAAGCAGCAGTCGGTTCATTCATTGAGTCTGCTCGCAGAATATATTGCTGAAAAGATGCAAGAAAGCGCTGCGAATGATTCAATCGCGTATATCCGCCGAAATCTCTCAAAGACATTTACAATCAAAGAGCTCGCCGCAATGGAACATTACCACCCGGCTTATTATTCCGACTGGTTTAAAAGGCAGACGGGGAAAAGCCCCAAAGCTTATATTGCCGAGCTTCGGATGAAGAAAGCGGAGCAAATGCTTATTGAAACAAAAGACCGGCTGACAGACATCGGGTATGAGGTCGGCTTTCAAAATTTGTCTTCCTTTACCAGATGGTTTGTCAGACATAAGGGAATAACGCCGCGCGCTTACCGAAACACCTTTCAAACGGATAAATAAACCCGAAGATCGGTTAAATAAACTGCGTCTTTTTTTGGTATCATGATTGTAAAAAAAGGAGTTTTTGAAATGGCAGTCATGGAAGATTTTATCAAGCTCGATCTCAGAATAGGAACGGTCGTAAAAGCAGAAGTATTTCCGGAAGCAAAGATGCCGGCCATAAAGATGACAATAGATTTCGGCGAAGAAATCGGTATGAAGCAATCAAGCGCCCAGATTACAAAACGGTATGAACCGGATGATTTGACGGGCAGGCAGGTCACCGCTGTTGTCAACTTTCCGCCTCGCCGGATTGCCGGATTTAAGTCAGAAGTACTCGTTCTCGGCGGCATCCCGGAAGAAGGAGACGTGGTTCTGCTTACGCCCGAGCAGACCGTACCGAACGGAACGAAAATCGGATAATAAAAAAAGACGTTTGCAGAAGCAAACGTCTTTTGCGTATTGAGGCGATACACCACACGCCACATTCGTGTGTGCCGCAAGGGCATGTGCATCGGCTTACACAATTCAGCTCATCGCTATATGAATATAGCATGGCGGGTGCAGAAATGCAAGAGAAATTATTGAAATGAGGGCTGAATTACCGCATGACCTCTCGTCAGGGCGTTTAAATTAGGTCAGATTAAGAAGGGATTAAAGGGATATTTCTTTGGTATATTGGAACGAAAATTCAAGCAGAGTTACTTTGAGGAATTGGAAGCATAATTTTGTGAACCTGGCGAGGTATAGCTCATTATGAACCCGACCCTTGGTTAAGTATATATACTTAAATAAGTCTATAAACGATAGTTCAGCCTGAACCATTGCTTTATCCAGAAGTGGAGAACGAAACAGAGAGACATCATGTAGTTCTGTCGGTCCTCAAAATAGAGGAATAAGTGAAGAGGTCGTCACATTTTGTTACCAACGAGCACATCATCAATGATCATGTGGGTAAAACAATCACGACTTTTGTATAGGAATTCTTACAAAAAAGTAAGGTGAGTGTAAGATAACCGCATTTCTTCACAATAAAGTATTAGATAAGAACTATAAAAGGAGTAAGGAGTGATGAAAAATGAAAAAAATGACCGTTTTTATTATAGTATTAGGCTGTCTATCGGTTTTCATGTTAGGAGGTTGCGCTGATCGAGGCGCTGTACTAGAAAGCGATTATTATGTTCAAATTCATGGAAAGGCAGAAAAAAACGAAAACAAAGACAATTACGTTTACAATTTAGAAGGGTATAACGAGAAAGGTAAGAAAAAAATGGTCTCTTTCTTTGTTGAAAAGCCTTATCAAGAAGGGGACATTGTACGTGTGCCGAGGAGCCATGACGGATATACTGGGGAACCTGAAGCTATTAAATCCGATAAACTGCCGGAAAAGATCAAAGGCCGATTTAATCTAAAGAAATAACAACAACCTGAGGTAAGTAATGTTTCGATCAGCTGAAACGAACAATGTTCAGTCCAGGACAAAGTTGATCGGAACGTTATTCCTATCAGAATCAACCACCCCAAATTGGGAGGCGTAAAAGGATCGTAACATTCTTTCGAACCAACTCAATTTGATTCAGTGCTACTGTCCACTCGTATAATGGCAAAGGGTGCACGAATCGTTCAGTCAGATATACCCGAAAGTAATGATGGAGTAACGGAATGGGATGCCGTATATTGCGACACCGTTCGGTCAGTAAAAACAAAGTGCGTCAAAATGTGGATATGTGTTCTGGTCAGAGAAACGAAGGAGGGATTTACGAATGGATTCAAAAGATGATTACTTTAAAACAGCTATTAAGTCATACTGCAAGCGACAAAATATGTCACCACAAAAATCACATTTTTCTAACCGGATTAATAATGAGCATACAAGTATTACTCAAAATACTTGCCACTCCTATCCAAAGTAGCCATTGTGCTGCAGTCAGCCATGAGGCAGTTAGGATAAAGAGTCCAATGGCAATTGATATATAATTGCCGGCTCGGTTCAGTTTACGTTTGCAATGAATTTTATATTTGGCATGAGAAATAAATTGATAGATTTTATCTTTCAGCTCATCGCTTTTTTCCTTCATCTTATCCTCTGTCTCTTTTACTTTTCGATAAAGCATATTATTCACCGTCTGCACTCCCATATCGCCGTTTTGAAAATTCAGCCATGATTTTTTCTTCATAGCCATCTGAGATGAATTGTGCCTGATCTTTAACTTGTAAATGTGCTTTTTCTTCAAAACCAACCTGTTCTTCACCATCAAAACGATAAAGTTTTTGCAGCAGCCTCCAGAATGTTTCAATTTCATCAGTTGTGAAGTCATGAAACATATCCGCTAAAAAATAGGTGGATTTTTCTGTGTAGGAAATTAACGCTTTTTTTCCTTCAGGGGTAATTTCAATATTGATTGAACGTTTATCCAGTTTGCTTGGCAAAGTGTGAACATATCCTTTTTTCGCGAGGCTTGAAATTAATTTGTTAGCGGTTTGTTTTGTTGTGCCCAGCTTTTTAGCGATATTCATAAGTGTGGTATCTTCCGTCGGTAAATGGGCAATAGCAATAAGAGTCATGTGCTGTCGGGAAGTCAACGCTTCTAAGTATTCGTCCCCCCGAGTTTGCACCTTATTGACAACCGAAAATAATGATGCGTAACTTTGTTGCATAAAATGCAGTTCCTTCATTAGTAAATTAATATCCATAGTTATCTCCAATCTAAATTGTCACCTTGTTGACAGTTATAATATACATCGAAATAGAAAATAAGTCAACATGGTGACTAATAGGGATTTACGGTTTGTTTTCACAGGGGAGAGGGATGCAAAACCCTTGGAAAAGTTTGAAGGATACTTTATTAGGAAACAAAGATATCACAGGTAAGAGAAATAGTAGAGGACTCAAAGCTGAATCCAAAGTGAGAAGGTGTTTGACATGCAGAAAGTGAACTGGTCAGAACAGTATGAATGGTTCAATAAACAGGATGAAAAAGACGGGCGTTTGATGGCGCTTCTTCGTCATGAGCTTTCATATGGTGAGATCTTACGATTATACAAGAAAGGGTTTTATTTGAAATCAAAAGAAGGGAATGTTTCCTTAAATAAGGACGATATCCGGTGTATGTTTGGGGTTGAGGAGAAAAAGGGCGGCATGTCTTAATGAACGGGAAGAGAAGAACTCTTCCCGCTTTTCGTGGCAGGTGTTAATCTTTTTCCAGCATAGTAGTCAGCCATTCTCTTAATGCAGTCTTTTGTACATACCGCTTTCCGTTTCTGGTAATGTGCGGAATGCCGGAAGTGTCAGGCACGATTTGTTTCGCTTCTTCCTTTGTAACTCCTAAATAATGGCCAATATAGAAGTGCAGATCTTTTTCCTTAATAAGAATTTGGTCAGTGTGTTCATGAGAATCAGGTGATTTAAAGTTTTTTAATCCGTCTCCTATGAAATATCCGGCTAAAGCGATGCCGATGCCGGTAAATATATCCATACAGCAAACCTCCAATAAAAGTTATCATGTTTTATACGGTCAAAACCGCCGAAAAGATTCACCTTCAGTAAGACCGGGGGAGCTTATTTTTGCTTTCCGAGCTTTTCGATCTGCACCTTTCCGGAGAAGAAAACAGCGCCTCCGCCCATATCCGCCAGCCGATCGGGGGTGAGCGAATTGACCAGCTGTTTTTTATCATCCATGTCGGCCCAAAGACCTTGGCTGACTGCAACGCCGGGAAGGACTTGTTCGCCGACGGAAGCTGTCAATTCACATTCACCGCGGTGGTTCCAAACTCTTACAGTTTCTCCGTCTTCTATGTCTAGGCGGGCAGCATCTTCTGTATGAATAAAAAGCTTTGGCGCCTTTTCCAGTTTTACGTGTTTTTCATTATTCGAAAACGTTGAATTTAAGAAATTATGATTCGGTCCCGGAACAAATAGAAACGGAAAATCGTCATCGCTCTTCAGAGGACTGTGCGTCGGCAGCGCCGGATAACCTTCCTGTTTCATCTTTTCAGAATATAATTCAATTTTTCCGCTTGGTGTCTTGAGCTTGCCCGGGAAAAGCGGTTTTTTCCGTTTGGCTCTCATAAAGGAATGGCGTGAGAGCGAATCGTAATCAATATCCTCGATATACGGGTTGTCGGGACAGTCCAGCGCCTGTCTGATTAATTCTTCATCAGAATCCTGAAGCTCCCGCTCGGTAAAGCCCATCGCCCCGGCAAGCAAACGGAACACTTCTGTATTCGATTTGCTGTCTCCATACGGTTCGATCACCGGTTTTTGCAGCTGAATAAAATGATGCCAGTAAGACGTGTAAAAATCCGTACTTTCAAAAGCAGATGCAGCAGGGAGCACAATATCCGCATATTTGGCGGTTTCCGTTAAAAATAAATCATGAACGATTGTAAATAAATCCTCCCGCAGCAGGCCTTTTCTGACTTTATTCGCTTCCGGGGCAACCACTGCGGGATTGGTGCCGTAAATAAACAGGGAGCGCACGGGCGGATTTGTTTCTAAAAGAACGCTTCCGAGCCTGTTCATATTAAATGATCTTGGCTTTCTGCCGTATAGCAGATCAGGACGCTGGAGCGCCTGTCTGTTATAGTTTAATACCGCACTGTTATGTTTGATTGCGCCTCCCCCGGTGTTGAGCCATTGTCCTGTTACAGCCGGAAGACAGGCAACGGTGCGGACGATCATTCCGCCGTTGTCATGATGCTGAATGCCGTTTCCGATCCTGATAAGGGAAGGGGAGGCTTCACCGTACATTCTCGCAAGACGTCTGATATTGTCGGCTTTAACGCCTGTAATAACAGAAACCGTTTCCGGATCATACTGTTTGATATGCGCTTTTAATTCTTCGCTGCCTTC
The DNA here is from genome assembly GCF_000196735.1 of Bacillus amyloliquefaciens DSM 7 = ATCC 23350. GTDB lineage: Bacteria > Bacillota > Bacilli > Bacillales > Bacillaceae > Bacillus > Bacillus amyloliquefaciens. The sequence continues at coordinate 2,081,310 of NC_014551.1, read as the reverse complement.
GGTGTATTCTGTGAGAAATGCTTCATCGTGAAGGTTCTCATCGAATAAGACATGCATGATACCGAGAGCGAGTGCGGCATCTGTGCCGGGACGAATGGGAATAAACCAATCGGCAAGCCGGCCGGTTTGATTCTTATGTACATCGATAACGACAATTTTAGCTCCTTTTTTCCGGGCTTTTTGAGCAATCATGACTTGGTGCATATTTGTGCTGACAGCATTGATTCCCCAAAAAATAAAGAGCTTTGCATGGATGGTCTCCTCAGGATCAGTACCCGCGCCTTCTCCCATTGTATAGTTATAGCCTTCAGATCCGGCTTTGCTGCAGATCGTACGTTCAAGATGACTCGCCCCGAGACGATGGAAAAAACGGCGGTCCATTCCCTCTGCAGCCAGTTTTCCCATATTGCCGTAAAAGCTGTACGGAAGAATGCTTTCTGCTCCTTCTTCGGCAATCAGCTCTTTCCAGCGCGCACTGATCGTATTGATCGCTTCCTCCCAAGAAATAGGCGCAAACTTTGCTTCGCCTTTTTCACCAATCCGCTTTAACGGAGCGGTTAACCGCTTCTCATCATAAATGCGCTCAGCCATGTGTCTGACTTTGTTGCATATGTTTCCTGATGTGACAGGGTGATCTGGGTCTCCCTGAATTTTAACGATTTTTCCGTCTTTTTTTGTCACAAGCAAACCGCATTGATCGGGACAGTCCAGTGAGCATACCGACTTAAAGACCCCGTTTGGCTGTTCTGCTGCAGAATTCATAGCCCATTTCTCCTCTTTTTTTATATTGTAAGCATTATAACATTTCAAAATCGAACGTCAATTCTGAAAAAAGTGTTGACATCCAGGAAAGACTTTTCTATGATGGGTTTATTCTTTTAAACAGCCTGACAATTTCATCATTTTATTTTCTATCAAGAGAGGTGGAGGGACTGGCCCTATGAAACCTCGGCAACATTTATTGTGCCAATTCCAGCAAGCGTACGCTTGAAAGATAGGAAAGAATGATCTATACATATTTGTACGCTTCAAGCGGATAAAGACGGTATATGAATCTCTTTCCTTCTTCGGGGAAAGAGATTTTTTTGTGAAAAAATTTATGTGAAAAGGATGTTTTGCACCATGACGGTTGTAATTACCGCACCATATCACGACGAGGGGCTGAAGGAGCTGACAGAGCTGTTCGGCCGGACTGTGCACAGGCCGTGGTAGAAGCACGGCCGGGCTTATCGGGAAGACGAATTAATTCGGATGATCCAAGAGACAAATGCGGCGGGCCTTATTACTGAACTTGATGAGGTATCTGAGCGTGTCATTGACATATTGCCGGATTCCGCTTTTATCGGCGTCTGCAGAGGGATGCCGTCTAATGTGGATATTGAGGCGGCGACTAAAAGAAAGATTCCTGTTTTCTTTACACCGGCCCGAAATGCCCAGGCCGTTGCTGAACTGTTTATCGGAAATGTGATTTCATTTTTGCGTCATACGTATTCTTCCCATCAGTGGCTGAAGGATGGGAAATGGAATGGTGATTATTTGCAGGCTTACGTCAAATTCAGAGGAAATGAGCTGACGGGAAAAACAGTCGGTCTTATCGGTTTCGGAGCTGTTGGACAGAGAATCGCCCGGCTATTGGCCGCCTTTGACTGTAAGGTGCTGTACTATGACCCATTTGTCAATCATGAAAACCGGGAGTATGAAAAAACGACGATGGAACGGGTATTTTCTGAAAGTGATATTGTTTCCGTTCACTTGCCGCGCACAGAAGAAACCATCGGCCTTATCGGCGCCAAGCACTTTCAATTGATGAAACAAGAAGCTGTTTTTGTCAATACGTCAAGAGCGGCGGTAACAGACAGAGAAGAGCTGTTGCGGGTGCTGAAAGAACGGCGGATTAAAGGAGCGATCCTTGATGTATTTTATCACGAACCGCCTGAATCTTCTGATTATGAAATCATTTCTTTGCCGAATGTGTTAGCGACTCCCCATTTAGCGGGGGCACCATTTGAAGTGGAGGATCATCATGTGAGGATTTTAAATGAAGCGCTTTTCAAATGGAAAAAAGATCAAACCTGCTCAATACGTGAACTTTATAACAAAAGAGAACTTGAAACAAAGGGATAGGAAAAGGAGGAAGCTGTAATGGCTGGACAAAAAGGCTACCTTGTATTTGACATCGGGACGGGGAATGCGCGAGTCGCGGTTGTGACTGCCGGCGGCGAAGTGACCGCACTTGAAAGGGAAGACATTGAATATGTGACAGATCCGCTTTATCCAGACGGCCGCTATTTCTCGCCGGAAAGAATATGGACGAAAATCAGCGCGATGGCAAGGACGGTTATTGCCAAAAGTCCTCATATTACATTAATCGGAATTACCTCAACAAGCCAGAGGCAGGGAGTTGTTCTGATCAATAAAGATAAAAAAGCATTTCTCGGTCTGCCCAATATTGATAACAGAGGGCGCGAATGGGAAAGCGGAATTGAGTTAAAAGATGAAGTGCATCAGCAAACCGGACGTCTCCCGAGCGCTTTATTTTCCGCAATGAAACTTGTCGGATTAAAAGAAAGACAGCCGTCATTATGGAAAGAAGTGACGTATATCACGAGCATCAGTGACTGGGTGACATTTGAGCTAAGCGGAATTTTGAGCTATGAGCCGTCACAGGCTGCCGAAACGCTGCTGTTTGACGTAAGGAAAAAAGCGTGGTCAGAAAAATTATGCAATATCTTCGGTGTTCCTTCTTCCATTCTGCCTTCACTCGTCCGATCCGGGACGGTTGTCGGAATGTTAACGTTTAAGAAAGCTGCGGTTCTCGGTCTTTCTGAAAGAGTGCCTGTGATTGCAGGCGGGGGAGACACACAGCTTGCCATCAAAAGTGCGGATGCAAAGCCGGGGGATATCGTCATCATATCCGGCACGACAACGCCGATTACAAAGATAACGGCAGAGGCCGGAACTGAAAGTTTAGAGAAAGCATGGCTGAATTGCCACACAGAAGAAGGTCAATGGCTTCTTGAGACAAATCCGGGTGTAACCGGGCTCAATTATCAAAAATTAAAATCCATTTTTTATCCGAATGAATCCTACGGCGTCATGGAACGGGAAATCGCAAAGCTGCCGAAATATGATCATGCCTGTGTTTCTGCGCTAGGCTCCTATTTATCGCCTGAGAAAAACGCACTTGCAAAAGGCGGATTTATCTTTGACGCCCCGCTGTCTCAAAATTTAAGCAGAGCGCATTTTGTCAAAGCAGCACTGCTGGAAATTGCTTTTTCAATCAAATGGAACTATGAGGCGTTAACAGAGGTAACTTCCTTTTCACAGAATGATGTGAAAGTATGCGGCGGCGGTTTCCAAAGTGATGCATTGACACAGTTTCTTGCTAACCTTCTGCAAAAGAAGATTTATAAGAGAGAAGGCTTCAGTCAGGCATCCGTGATGGGGGCGGCGGTGATTTGCAACGAGGCTCTCGGTGTGAAAGAAGAGCTTTCGAGTAACACAAAAGTTATTGAACCGGAATCGGATCAGACGGATCTCTTCCTATATGAAGAATGGAAACATACGCAAAGGTTATTTACGCATTTTCAGCCGGCGGTGAAAGCCTGACTCGGGGCTGGGATATATTTCTGAATGAATTAATGACAACATGAAAGTCTGCAGAGGAGGAACAAAAAATGCTTAATAAAATAGGAATTCCGAAACAGCTTACCTGGGGGTTTTTGGGAGTGGTGCTGTTTATGATGGGAGACGGCCTTGAGCAAGGCTGGCTCAGTCCGTTTTTAGTTGAAAACGGCTTGACGGTTCAGCAATCAGCGTCCCTGTTTACGGTTTACGGTATTTCTCTTGCAGCAGCGTCTTGGTTTTCAGGCGTCTGCCTCGAAGCCTTCGGGGCAAAGCGGACGATGTTTATGGGGCTGTTATTTTACGTCATCGGAACAGCCGCGTTTATCGCATACGGATTTGAATATCTTAATTTGCCGGTGATGTATGTCACGTATTTTATTAAAGGGCTGGGGTATCCGCTGTTTGCCTATTCTTTTTTGACTTGGGTGATTTACCGGTCGCCGAAAAACAAGCTCAGTACGGCGGTCGGCTGGTTCTGGATTGCTTATTGCTGCGGCATGTTTGTGTTTGGAGCCTGGTATTCAAGCTGGGCGATCAAATCATTCGGCTATTTGAATACCCTTTGGAGTTCGATTTTCTGGGTATGCCTCGGCGCGTTTTTTGCATTGATTTTAAATAGGGACCGCTTTGAAAAGAAAAAAGCAGATAAGCAGGAAAAGGCGCAGGAATTAATGAAGGGAATCACCATTCTTGCTGAAAATCCGCGTGTGCTCTCAGGGGGTATTATTCGGATCATCAACAGCATCGGAACATACGGATTTCCGGTATTTCTCCCCATGCATATGGCACAGCACGGTATCTCTACAAATGTATGGCTGCAGATATGGGGAACGATTTTTCTAGGCAATATCGTCTTTAACTTAATATTCGGTGCAGTCGGCGATGCATTCGGCTGGAAAAAGACCGTCATGTGGTTCGGAGGAGTGAGCTGCGGCATTTTTACCCTTTTATTATATTACGCTCCTGTTATATCACATGGGAACTTGCTTTTCGTCAGCATTATCGGCTTCATTTGGGGAGGCCTTCTTGCCGGGTTCGTTCCGATTGGAGCCATTGTCCCGACAGCAGCTGGCCAAGATAAGGGGGCGGCCATGTCTGTATTAAATCTGGCTGCCGGCCTGTCAGCGTTTGTCGGCCCGGCGCTGGCTTGGGCATTTATCGGTCTTGTCGGGGTACAGTCAGGAAAATGCTGATTTACAACGCTAAGCCCATTTCCCCGACTATTCCCCCAGTTTTAACAACGTTAAGAAAGTTTCAAGGGTCTTAAAGAATCTAACGAGACCATTTTCTCCGAATTAAAATGGTATTCTCCAAGTAAATTAATATGTTCCCAACCTAGAGGTGACATATGGTGCAATAATTCTTCATTAAAACTACCTGACCGTTTTTGATATTCAACTGCCTTTGTTAGATGTAAAGTATTCCAGATACTGATGGCATTGATAATGATGTTTAAGGCACTGGCTCTTTGCAATTGATGCTGTATGGTTCGTTCCCTAAGCTCTCCTTGTTTTCCGAAGAAAATAGCTCTTGCCAGTCCATTCATGGCTTCTCCTTTATTCAATCCTTTTTGTATTTTTCTTCTTAATGATTCATCCGAAATATAATTCAAAATAAAGATCGTTTTTTCTATTCGGCCCATCTCACGTAAGGCTGTAGCCAAGCTGTTTTGTCTTGAATAAGAACCTAATTTCCCCATAATAAGGGATGCTGAAACTGTTCCTTCCCTTATAGAATGAGCTAATCGCAAAACATCCTCATAATTCTCTTTAATGACCTTTGTATTTATTTGTCCACGTAAAATGACTTCTAATTTTGGATACTCACTTGCCTTATCTATTGTAAATAATTTCGAGTCTGATAAATCTCGTATTCTTGGAGCAAATTTAAATCCTAATAAATGGGTCAGTCCGAATATTTGGTCTGTGTAACCAGCCGTGTCTGTATAATGCTCTACTATATTTAGATCCGTCTCATGGTGTAACAAACCATCCAAAACATGAATCGCATCCCTTGAATTAGTATGAATAATCTTTGTGTAATAAGAAGAAAATTGATCACTTGTAAAACGATAGATGGTGGCTCCTTTTCCAGTTCCATAATGTGGGTTTGCATCTGCATGTAGCGATGAAACGCCTATCTGCATTCTCATACCATCGGACGAGGATGTTGTACCGTCTCCCCAATAGGAGGACAATTGCAATTTGTGATGAAAATTTACTAATACGGCTTGGGCTTTATTCATTGCATCTTCATACATGCGCCATTGTGATACATTGGCCAATTGCTTATATGTAAGTCCGGGTGTTGCTTCAGCCATTTTGCTTAAACCAATATTCATTCCCATTCCTAAAAGAGCAGCCATAATAATAATTGTTTCTTCTTTATCCGGTTTTCGATTATTGGAAGCATGAATAAATTGCTCATGAAATCCTGTTATATAAGCAATATCCATCAGTAAATCGGTTAATTTTATTCTTGGTAGCATCTGATACAGGCTTGCGCTAAATTTTTTTGCTTCTTCTGGAACATCTTTTTCTAAGCGTTCAATTGACAGCTTTCCTTTTTCAAGAGAAACCCCGTCTAACTTGTTGGAATTGGTAGCTAACCACTTTAACCTTTTGTTAAGGCTGCTGGTTCTCTCCGTCATATAATCCTCGAATGATAAACTAACTGATAATCTTGTATTCTCCTTCGTTTGATTCCATGTATCTTCTGAAAACAAATATTCTTCAAAGTCTCTATATTGTCTGCTGCCAACAATGGAAACATCTCCTGCCCTAACATGCTCCCGAAGTTCTGTTAAAACAGCCATTTCATAGTAATGACGATTGATTGTTGTACCATCATCCTCGTATAAATGCTTTTTCCAACGTTTTGAAATAAAATCCACAGGTGAGTTATCAGGCACTTTTCGCTTTCCGGATTCGTTCATTCCACGGATAATCTCAACAGCTTGTAAAAGTGGCTCATTTGCTTTTGTAGAATGAAATTCCAATACCCTTAATAGCGTTGGCGTATATTTTCTAAGTGAATAAAATCGTTTTTGCAGTAAGTCTAAATAATCATAGTCGTCAGGGCGTGCAAGCTCCTGAGCTTCTTCGACCGAAGAGACAAAAGAATTCCATTCGATAACGGATTCTAAAACCTCAAAAACGTCTAATTTTTCCTTTTTTGCTTTGATTAAAGCTTGTCCGATGTTCGTAAAGTGTATAACTTTCTCATTCAGCTTTTTACCGTTTTGTTTCTGAATTTCCTCTTGAGCCTTACGGCCTTTTGATAACAGACTAAGTATTTGTCTATCATGAATTTCAAAAGCTTTATCCGTTAACTCTTGAGTAAGATGTAATAAATAGACGGTTAATATCGAATATCGCTTATTTTCTTGAAAGTCACGGAATGCATATGGCTCATATCTTGAGCCTAAGCGAGATAGTTGAAACAGGCGATTGCGATGCAAATGACTAATTTGTACCGTTTCTAATTCCATTCCTCGTATGTATTCGAGTCGTTCTATTACTTTTAGAAATGTTTCGGGTGAAGGATGACCCGGCGGTTCCTTTAACCAACCCAATATCGTTTTATTGGATTCGGATGGATGCTGCGAAGTAATGATCTCTTCAAGCTTTCCTTTTTGTTCATTTGTAAGAGATTGACTAACAGTATTAAACAGTTTCTTTTCAGCCATTGCCCTTGCCTCCCACACCATTCTTTCAAGTGTAGTAATAGCAGGCAGTATGATTTTGTTTTTTCTTAGAAAATCTATACATTCATGTAGTAGATGTATGGCATCGCCATTTTCAAAAGCTAATTGATGAAGATGCTTAAATGCTATTCGATATTCTCTTAGAGTAAAAGTTACAAAGTCGTATTCACTTCGAAGTTCTTTCAAATGATCCCAAAGTGTATTTTCTCTTTGAGGATAAAGACTAATCGAAGATGGAGTGGCACCGATTTGTTTCGATATATAATGTATGACTGATTCCGGGATGCTTTTGATATGAGTGTATGGCCAACCGGGATACCGAAGAACAGCTAATTGAACAGCAAACCCTAAACGGTTTTCTTCTCTCCTTCGCTTATTAACTATTTCTAAATCCCGTTTGGAAAAAGTGAAGTAGGTCCCCAATATCCATTCATCTTCAGGGATTTGCATAAAATCCTGCCTCTGTTCCAGTGTAAGCAATTCTCTACCTCTCGCAATTTTCATTCAGTATCATCCCATTTCCATAATTATTCAGTTAATTAGTTCAATTATATATAAATAGAGTGTACTCTATTGATACAAGTATAGTAGACTGATAAAATCATAGTTAAGAGTGTCTCATAAGACTTGTCTCAAAAACGAGGTGAAATTTTGCAGAAAATCGGTTATGTACGCGTCAGTTCGACTAGCCAAAATCCTTCAAGGCAATTTCGGCAATTGAACGAAATTGGAATGGATATTATTTATGAAGAAAAAATTTCAGGAGCCACAAAAGATCGTGAACAACTTCAAAAAATGTTAGAGGATTTACAGGAAGGTGACATTATTTATGTTACAGATTTAACTCGGATCACTCGAAGTACGCAAGATTTATTTGAATTGATTGATTTAATACGAAATAAAAAGGCAAGCTTAAAATCACTTAAGGATACATGGCTAGATTTATCAGAAGATAATCCATATAGCCAATTCTTAATTACGGTAATGGCTGGTGTTAACCAATTAGAGCGAGACCTTATTCGTATGCGTCAGCGTGAAGGAATTGAGCTCGCAAAGAAAGAAGGGAAGTTTAAAGGACGGTTAAAGAAATATCATAAAAATCACGCAGGAATGAATTATGCAGTAAAGCTATATAAAGAAGGAAATATGACTGTAAATCAAATTTGTGAAATTACAAATGTATCTAGAGCTTCTTTATATAGAAAGCTATCGGAAGGAAAAAAATAAGCATTCATTACTTATATTAAAAATTTCCGGGGATTGTGAAACAACGTACCTAACCAAGCAGGCTATTTCTATAAGGAAGTATCAATATTTGTTTATCTAACTAGGCACGATCATCAAAGGGTTCCGAGTACATTTTAACGGAGATATACGCTAAACTCAGATTTAAAGCAAGGCTGTATTTTTCGAGAACACTTTTAAAAAACAACCTTAGTCACAAAGGAAGGTTGTTTTTATAAAGTCATGGTCTAATTAAAACAATTGCTGTCCCAAGAGCATACTTGAGACTGTAAAGGCACCAGCAGGTGGTAAAACATTAGTATATATGGGAGGTCCCAAACGGGTTGTAAAGGTTGTAGCAATCCAATTTCCGTATTCACCAGCCAGCAAAGAGGGAGGTTTCATTATAAACCGTCCACTTAAAATGAAATGCCGAATGCTTATAGCGGTCTCATCAATTATTGTCAAGTTGCCAAAAAAGGAGGCATATGGTGAATCGAAACTTATTTGTTTAGCGCTTTCGTCCCAATACCCATTAATCGGAATAGGTATACCACGAAAATTAACTGTACCTACTACTTTGTTGTCTACAATGGAATCAATGGTAAGTATACCTCTAATAATGGATCTCCCCGCAATAGAAGCATCAATCCCCCATACGGATGGAAAGGGGATACTAACTTTGGCTGTCTTTGGAATTTTCAAAATTAACCTCTCCTTGATTATTTTATGTATGGATTGAGTTGTATTTAATCATAATCCTGTAGTAATGATACAGTATATGCACAGAGAATCACTTAGGTGTTTTGTTAAGAAAGAAGCATCAATAATCAATCAGCCTACTGTCTAGATGAACAAGAGTTTGCCTGACCCACGAAAAATATGGAACATTAATTGCTGCTCATACATATGGTCTCTACCAGTTTGAAACAATTATGTATCCAATTTTTTTATCAATTCTATTAGATAGCATACTAATATTTACTTTCTGTTTTTTGTTGTCTTGCCTTCCAGAATATAAAAGAATTTTTCCCTTTCACATCTTCAACTTTTAATTTGACAATGTCACCTACCTGTAATTCTGTATTAATCCCCATCAAATATAGCTATACATCTCTTTCGCCCAATCTCGGATTTTTGGTTTCCTTTTTTTCTCCCAGTTTAATCCCAAGTTTTATTTCTTCAATGTCCTTTTTTGGTTTTAACGTTAAACGTTGAAAGGATTTCCTTTTTTGTTTTGTTGTCATTTTTTCACCTTCTAAAATGTATGAAAAATTTGATGTTTAATAACAAAACAGTTCCTTTTTATGTATTAGACAAACCTTAATACGGCGACAAATGCATGCGTTTATCTTTGTTATTACATTTTCAATGTTAAATACCCATAAATAGGATGATTAAGAGGGAGAAACTCTTAAAACTTTGGGACAATATCCGAAAAATGGGAAAAATATTAGTCCTTTCAGGAAATACAATCATCTTATTTTATAAAGGTAGGGGTGTAAAAGAAATTGAAGTTGAGAAAAGAAAAAATGAAAAGTTATAAGAGCTATTGCTGTCAACGAGAAATAGAAGAAATGATGGGGATATGGAAAAGGGGTTATTATCGAAAAAATGGAGCTATACGTCAAAAATAATTTAGATTTAAATTTCCCAAAAATCATTGAATAAAAAATTCTCCATAAAGCAAAATAAAAGAGTAAAAAAAAATTCAAGAAGGAGGAAATTATCATGACAGTAATAAATGACGTTAAAACAGCTCTAGCAGGATTGAAAAGTGCTCAAGCAAGTTTTGAAACATTTGCTCTTAGTACAGATAATCAACAAGCTAAGCAACTTTACCAAGATGCAGCTAAGCAAACCCAATCCGTTGTAGACAGCATTGAACCACGTGTTCAACAAATCGAACAAGAAGAACCTCAATACAAACAACAGTAATTAGTAAGGCGAAAAAAGGTTGGCCTCTTAACCAACCTTTTTCAGCTGTTCAAATAATGGAAAAACATGGAGGTGATTTTTTTGAAAGATAAAATAACCACATTGAAAAACCTACTTTTTATTATAATGGTCATTGGTTTCGCATCAGGATGTAATGGTAATCAAAATGAATTTATTCAAGGTAATAGTACTTTTGGTATTTCGCAAGTACATACAAGTAAGCCAATTGATCAATCCGTTGCCAATCATGCGAAAGAAAAGATAATTGCCAAGGAAGATATTACAGACGTAAAAGCTGTGAATACTGATAAAGAGCTTATGGCAGCGATTAAAGTTGAGAATTTTGATCGATTTCGATTAAAGAGTATCGAGAAGTCAGTAAAATCCGACTTAGAAAAAAAATATCCCGACTATAAAGTTTTTGTTTCGACTGATAAAAAAATATTCTGGGAACTTGAAAAGGTCGAGCAAAGACTGAAAAAAAACGATATGAATAAGAAGAACTTAAAAAATGATTTGAACAAACTGAAAAGTCTTATGAAGGAACAAACCTAAAGAGGAAGGATCGAGTTATGTCTAACAATCAAAAGAAACAACTTACTCCTGTGCAACAGGAATATCAAAAATTGCAAAAACAACGAGAGATCAAAAGACCGGTTGTTAAAAATTGTATTAAGGCCTTTTTAATCGGTGGACTTATTTGTTTGATTGGTCAGCTTATTTCAGACTTTTACATTTATTATTTCGATTTTACTGAGCAAACGGCCGGAAATCCGACGGTGGGTACGTTAATTTTTATTACAATGCTTCTTACTGGTTTTGGCGTATATGATCGAATGGCCCAATTTGGTGGGGCTGGAACAGCTGTACCTGTAACAGGTTTTGGCAATGCGGTTATATCGCCTGCCATTGAGCATCGAAGCGAAGGATTTGTACTGGGCGTAGGTGGCAACATATTTAAATTAGCGGGGGCGGTTATTTTATTTGGTGTTTTTTCTGCTTTTGTCATTGCCTTAATTAAAACCACTTTAATCCAGTGGGGTGGTTTATAATGCTAGCAGGTCATCGTACATGGATCTTCGAACAAAAGCCTGTCATTATCTCCACTGGAACCGTTGGTGGACCATTTGAAGCCAATGGTGCTATCCCAGATGATTTCGATACTCTTCATGCTGATTTATGGCTTGGGCAGGATTCCTATGAGAAAGCACATAAAATCCTTTTTGAAGAGGCTTGCCAAAAAGCCATGGAAAAAGGGGGCATACAAAAGGATCAAGTTCAATTTATCCTAGCTGGGGACTTAATCAATCAAATCACCCCAACAAGTTTCGCTAGCAGAACGATTGGAGCGCCTTATTTTGGCTTATTCGGTGCTTGCTCTACCTCGATGGAAGGACTGGCTCTAGGTGCTTATATTGTAAATACAAAAGGAGCGAAATATTTGTTAACAGGAGCTTCCAGTCATGATACAGCTGTTGAAAAACAATTTCGGTATCCAACTGAGTATGGTGGACAAAAGCCACCTACGGCACAATGGACGGTTACTGGTGCAGGTGCAGCCCTATTAAGTGATTCTGGGGAAGGACCTCATGTCACATCTGCCACAATTGGTCGTGTAATCGATATGGGATTGACAGATCCATTTAACATGGGAGGAGCTATGGCGCCAGCTGCGGTTGATACCATTGAAGCCCATTTAAAGGAACGAAATGTTGAGCCATCTTATTACGATTTAATTGTAACCGGTGACCTTGGCCAAATCGGACAGGAAGTGTCCATGGATCTATTTAAAAAGCATGGAACTCCTATTAGTGAAGAACAATACCAAGATTGTGGCCTTATGATTTATCGGGAAGGACAACCCGTTCTTGCAGGGGCAAGCGGTGCAGGCTGTTCAGCAACGGTAGTTTATGGGCATTTATTAAACCGCATGAAAAATGGTGAATTTAAACGCATGTTAGTTGTGGCTACAGGTGCTTTGCTTTCACCGTTGTCCTTTCAGCAAAATGAAACAATTCCTTGTATCGCCCATGCAGTGTCAATTGAATACGGAGGTGAACAATTAACATGATCTATTTTTGGGCTTTTGTCGTAGGCGGTTTAATTTGTATCATTGGGCAAATTATGTTTGATGTATTTAAATTGACACCAGGTCATACCTTAAGTGCTCTTGTAGTGATTGGGGCGCTTTTAGATGGATTTGGACTATACGAGCCTTTGATTGATTTTGCTGGGGCAGGGGCTACCGTTCCGATTACAAATTTTGGGAATTCGCTTGTTCATGGTGCGATGCAGGAAGCAGAAAAACATGGGTTAGTTGGGGTACTGACAGGAATGTTTGAAGTAACTAGTTCTGGTATTTCAGCTGCCATTGTTTTCGGCATGATAGGAGCTTTAATTTTTAAGCCAAAAGGATAAGGAGAATTAGGATGACAGTAGGATCAGATGTTAAACAGTGTTTTGCCAGTCTAAAAGGGGTAGAAGCAAGTCTCTCAAGTTTAGCATTACGGACTCTTGATGATGAATCGAAGCGAACTTTGCATGAGGCTATGATGGTAGTACACGAAGTAACAAAAGATTTAAAAAAAAGAGTAGGAGAACTAGAAGGAGAGGAACTTCAGTACAAAGGTTTCTAGAAAAACTATATTTACAGGAGGTGTAAGCAGTGCCTGAATGGTTAGATGTAGCTGTACGCTCAGCATTATTTGTTGCTCTTTTACTTTTCATTACAAAATGGTTAGGGAAAAAGCAAATTTCCCAACTAACTTTCTTTGAATATGTCACCGGTATTTCTATTGGGAATATTGGTGCAGAAGTGGCTATAGGACTTGAACGGAACATTTTTCACGGAATTATTGGAATTGTCATTTTTGCGGTTATTCCCTTTTTCGCTGGTTTAATTTCATTAAAAAGTAAACGTTTTCGCAATTTTATAGAAGGAAAAGCAACTGTATTTATCAAAGATGGGAAGATTATGGAAGATAATTTAAAAAAGGAAAGATATACGACAGATGAACTGTTAGATCTCCTTCGCAAGAAGGATGTCTTTCAAGTCTCTGATGTAGAATTTGCTGTTTTAGAGGCAACAGGTGATTTATCTGTGATGCTAAAGAAAGAAAATCAACCTTTAACAGCAAAGGATATAAACTTGAAGGTTGCTTCAATCAAGGAGCCTCAGACCATTATTATGGATGGTACAATAATGGATGAACCACTAGCCACGATTGGACGAAGTCGGGCTTGGCTACAAACTGAATTAGAAAAACTAGGGGTAACGATTGAAAATGTATTTCTGGGACAGGTTAATTCTTACGGAGAGTTAACGATTGATCTGTTTGACGATAAATTACAAGTCGCACCCCCACAAGAAAGACCCTTAATTCTTTCAACCTTGAAAAAATGTCAAGCAGACTTAGAACTATTTGCTCTTGGAACGGAATCAAAAGACGCCAAACAAATGTATAGGTTAAACAGTGAAAAATTACAAGAAGCCATTGATAAAGTGACCCCTATTTTAAAAGGATAAGGATTTAGCTTAGATTCATACATGACGAAAAAAAGATACCATTTTTAATTGAAATAAGTTTAAAAACCTTAGTCCAATTTCGGACTAAGGTGAATTTTTTTACGAGGTGTTAGAAGTGTCTATTTTTTTAGTTAAAGTTATTTTTATCTATATTGTGTTTATTGTAGCAGTAAATATTTTAGGGAAATCAGCTCTAGCCCAACTTACCCCTCATGATTTTGGAGCGATTCTTTTTTTATCTTAATCGAAAGTTAAAGGAAAGTAGATATCCTTTACCTGAGCTGTTGTCTAATTTAAGAACAACAGGATATCCGGATATTCACGATAATGAATATGCGATTTTGGAAGCAACAGGTGAAATTAGCATTTTTCCAAGAAAAGAATTAGTTCCTATTACTCCAAAAGATTTACATATGAAAGTGGAATACCGCGGATTACCCATAGCCGTTGTCATTGAAGGGAAAGTGCAAAAGCGTAAATTAAAATTTATCAACAAAAATGAAAAGTGGTTAAAGGAAGAACTAAAGGCAAAGGGATATCTTCAAATCAAAGATTTTTTTTATGCTGCTGTTAGAGATACCGATCATTCATTAACCATTAACAAAAAAGATGTTAACGACTAATTTTAAGACGATTTCCTCCCAATATAAATTAATGTTTTCTCTTATTTACTTCTTGTTGCATTTACCACTTTCATTTTCCAAATTTATAAAAAATTATACCTATATTTAGGAATTTACCAGATGGTAATTTTCAAAATCACTAAGTCTCTAGTTAGGACAGTGCCCAGATCATTACGCCTTTCTTGATGTCAGAACTTTCCCAACCTTAATTCTCTTTTTTTCGTTCTTAATATCTTATACAAGTTCTTATAAAGGTAGTCCATAATATATAACAGACAATCCCTTCATATTCCATACGTATACTGGTTACATAGTTTGTACATGTTAAGAGTAACAGAAGGAGGGATTCCAGTTGGAGTGGATTTTTTATCTATACCTGTTAAATACGTTCTTTATCTTATTCATAGCAATTTGGGAAGTTCGTCGGCCTGCCAAGGCTTTGAATTGGATAATAATCGTCCTTTTTTTACCTGTCATTGGTTTCTGGCTATATCTTAGCATATCAAACCCTAGGTTTATTCATCGAAAAAGATTGACCTGTTCTAAAAATGAATCTAACAAATTACCTGAGACATTCGGTGCTTCAGCATCGGTAATTGCCAATGCTTTACGGCATTTCACTGTGAATGGGCTTCGAATGGGCCAAGTCCAAGTGTTTAACAATGGGATAGCAAAATATGATCAACTCCTTGTATCCCTGCAAAAAGCCCAAGAAACCATTGATCTGGAATATTTCATCTATCGGAACGACCAAATTGGTAATCGAATCACAGAACTGCTAATCGAAAAAGCATTAAATGGAGTGCAGGTTCGTTTTATGAGAGATAGCTTGGGGAGTTATAAATTCCCGCGTGAAAAAATCCGGCAGATGGTTGAAGCAGGGATAGAATGCAGGACAATATTTCCTCTGCGATTTCCCTGGATTTTGTCCAATTGGAATTATCGGGATCATTGTAAGATTGTGACGATTGACAGAAAGGAATCCTTTACTGGCGGTATGAACGTTGGGTATGAATATACAGGATTAAAGCCAGACGTAGGATTTTGGAGGGACACTCATTTGCAAATTATAGGGGAAGCAACAGGCGACTTGCAGACTGTTTTTGATGTTCATTGGGAAATCGCTGTGCCGGAAAGGATAAAATCAAAAACAAATTTGAAAACAAAATCAGAGGTAACGAAAATCAATTCAATCGGCAGAGCAGATCATTCCAAATGGTCAGCCGAATTGGGATCAGAGTTGAGCACCCTTGATGATAAAGAAATGGACATATCCGGAAAAACTAGGACATTGCATAAAGCGTATATCCATACGTTGGAAGGAAACCCTGGAATTCCTACCCCAGTCATTCGGCAAGCTTACTTTATATGTATAACACAGGCGACCAAGACTATTGATTTAACAACACCCTATTTTGTACCAGAAACGGATATTATCATGGCATTAAAGACAGCAGTAACTCGTGGTGTCCGTGTAAGATTGCTGGTTCCTCGCCACAATAATCAAAAAATCGTGGGTCTTGCAAGCCGTACTTATTACGGAGAACTTATAGAAGCTGGAGTTCAAATCTACCAGTACGACAAAGGAATGATACATGCGAAGGTGTTGACCATCGATGAGGAGATTGCTGCCGTAGGCTCAGCAAACTATGATATGAGAAGTTTTCGCCTGAATTATGAGGTGTGTCAAGTCGTGTACAGTGCTG
The DNA here is from genome assembly GCF_000196735.1 of Bacillus amyloliquefaciens DSM 7 = ATCC 23350. Classification (GTDB taxonomy): domain Bacteria; phylum Bacillota; class Bacilli; order Bacillales; family Bacillaceae; genus Bacillus; species Bacillus amyloliquefaciens. The sequence goes on along the minus strand of NC_014551.1, from coordinate 2,064,960 downwards.
ATGTGGCAAGGGAACTCACAGAGCAGTTCGAGAGGGATCTTACTGATTCTGTACCATTAAGAATTGAAGACTTGTTGCAACGATCCCTGACCGAGCGCATTGTTGAACAGGGTGCTCGCGTGCTTTCTCCATTATTATAAGTTGAAAAAACCGGTATTATTTATCTTTCTGATTTTAATTAGCTTACATGTTGTAATATAAATATTTTAAAACATGAGGATTTTTGAAATCGAGTGAAATATAAAATGGAGGAATAAATTTTGGGTGAAGTTTTTTTGGGTTTACTGACAATCAAAGTCATAGTAGGTTTTGCAACTTTATTTTTTATCATTATCATAACAGGCAGAACATCCATCTATCAGTTAAACCCCGTTTCACTTAGTTTTTGTGTTAGTACTTGGAGATTTTTTAGGAAATAACATTTATGAAGATAAGGTAGGGATTTTTCATTTTTTATATGCCATCGGATTGTGGACGTTTCTTATGTTGGGAATAGAGTTTATGACTCTAAAAAATAAATCGACACGTTCTCTCTTATTAGGCAATCCTAACATCATCATTCGAGATGGTGTTATGGACAGAGATGTAAATCAAGTATTGAGTATACTCCGTCAAAATAATGTCTTTTCAGTTCGCGAAGTCAAATACGGTATATTGGAAGCTAATGGGCAAATAAGTTTATTATTAAAATCCAAGTATCAAAAACCAGATCTCAATCTTCCAGAAAGTCCAGTAGACCTCCCAACATCGTTAATTATAGATGGGGAAATTTTATGGGATAATTTACATGAACTCGGATTTGATCAACAGTGGTTAGATAACCAATTAACTACCAATGGATATGATAATGTAAAGCGTATACTTTACGCAGATTGGCGAGAGAGTGAAGGCATACATGTAAGTCCTAAATAAAATTTGTTAGGATAAGAGCACATCAATTTTCTTGGTGAATATAAACTTTAGTCTTCAACAATCAGGCGCTTTAATGAAGTAACTAAAGCCTAATTTTTCACTTATAACACCGAGAAATTAGACTTTTTATATTTTGGTTTCCTTAACGTTGTAAATCCGCATTTTCCTGACGCTACCCCTTGTCGGCGCACAAGGTGTCGTATGGATTTTCGCGGCATTATATTTTGCAAGTGCGATCTTGACAAACCAAATCAAAATACCTGAAGAGAAAACGGCAAAAGAGAATCAAGGTTTGCCTGAATACGCTTCTTAACAGCAACGTCCCGAAGACTCGGGGCGTTTTTTTGACAGCTGCTAAATAAACTTGTCAAAGCGCTGAATTTGTTCCCGTAACGATTGTTTGTTTTCGTCAAATTGTTTGAAACGATGTCCATTTGCGCCGGACGGATGGGGAAAGCCTTCTAAAATGACCGCATGATTCATCCTGCCGTTCTTCTTTAGCGTGCGACAGGTGGTTTCTGCTGCTTTGCCGAGAGGGATGAGCAGAATATCCTTTTTTATCATTTCTATTTCATCCGGAAAACATTTCAGCGCATAACGGCTGAGGAGAGCCGACCTGCTGATTGTCGGCCGATGTCCCGTATAGTTTTTGTGTTTATAAAAAACAGGGTGTTTGATAACAGACGTTGTATGAAGCAGCTCCCGTTTCGTATTGAATAATTGGGATGAATCCTCAAGGTGAAGTGCGGCCGGCTGACCGCATTCATTAAGCATTTCAATGATATGCTGTCTCATTGAACCGGAAAGGCCGGCCGCTTTTTTTGTCTCATATGCTATCGTCTCAAGAGAGCCACCGCTTTTTAAAAGATGCGCCGCTGCTTTGTAAGCCCGCTGCATCTGAGAAAAACCGGGTGTGATTCCGGAAATGGCAATCACTGCACGGGGGTTGATATATTCATTATGGGGGGAATAAAACATGTCCAGATCTCCGTCCTTGGCTAAATGGAAATTCGCAGTCAGCAAATCCGCCTTTGTAAATCCTCCCGAAAACGAAGGTGATTTAAGCTTCTGCAAATAAAGCGAAAGCCGCTCACGGCCGCATATCATGTTACGCCTCCTTGAATCCGTCAGTTCCTTATAGTGTCATCAAAAACGGCGGATGACATCCAGGCTCATATATCGCTTTTTCCGGCATTCCAGAGCATTTTCAGGACGTGGGGCGTTCCTTTGACTTCGGCAGCCGTTGTTTGCATGGCTGTTTTTTTAGTGAGAAAGTCTTCCTGCAGTTCTTTCTGCTTTTGCGATAACAGCTGGGTTTCTGTTTTGATTTCTTCAACGGACGTCTGCATGGACGCTGCCGTCCCGTTGATCTTCTTTATATCCGGCTTTGTGTTTCTTTTAAAACGCACGGCGGATACGGCTAAATAAATCAATGCGGCAGCTGCTACGGCAGCACTGATATACAAGATGATGATCATCTCTTTTTCACTCCTTTTTCTCTGTTGATACCCTTTATGGAGAGTGTTGAATCGTTTTATTTGCTAATTGTTTTTTTTCTGCTTATAATGTGAAATCGTACATAAGGACATTCAGAAAGGGTGAAAGACATGGAAAGCTTACAGAACAAAACGGCTCTTATCACGGGCGCAGGCAGAGGAATCGGACGCGCCGCCGCTATCGCTTTAGCCAAAGAAGGAGTCAATATCGGTTTAATCGGCCGCACTGAAGCAAATGTCGAAAAGGTTGCAGAAGAAGTGAAAGCCCTTGGTGTAAAGGCATCCTTCGCTGCTGCCGATGTGAAAAAACAAAACGAGGTTGAACAAGCCGTCTCCTCTATTAAAGAAGAACTTGGTGAGATTGATATTCTTATTAACAATGCAGGAATCAGCAAATTCGGCGGATTTTTGGATCTCACGCCTGAAGAGTGGGAAGACATCATTCAAGTCAATGTAATGGGTGTATACCATGTGACACGCGCTGTTCTTCCTGAAATGATTGAGAGAAAATCAGGAGATATCATTAATATTTCTTCTACGGCAGGCCAAAGAGGCGCCGCGGCGACAAGCGCATACAGCGCTTCAAAATTTGCCGTTCTCGGCCTGACTGAATCTCTCATGCAGGAAGTCAGAAAACACAACATCCGTGTCAGCGCAATGACTCCGAGCACGGTTGCCAGCGACATGTCTATTGAATTAAATCTGACAGACGGCAATCCGGAAAAAGTTATGCAGCCTGAGGACCTTGCAGAATATATGGTGGCTCAATTGAAATTACATCCGCGCATTTTTATCAAAACTGCCGGTTTGTGGTCAACAAATCCTTAAACAAAAGGGGACCTGTCTTCATGACGGGTCTTTTTTTGTTACCGCAAACCGAATGAACAGACAAAAGAAGTGAAAAAGGAACCGAGATCAGTTATAATTAAACTAAATAAACTATGTACCAAATGTTCATTAAATTTATTTTCCCCGCTGCCAAAAAAACAAATAAACATGAGTCAAACTGTTCGCGCAATAAAAGGAAAAACGGGATATAAAGAGAATATTTAGTACATGGAATAATTTGTTAGAGGGAAGGGCGTGCACATATTGAAAGAAGAAAAAAGAAGTTCAACCGGTTTTTTAGTGAAACAAAGGGCTTTTTTAAAGCTTTACATGATTACGATGACAGAGCAGGAACGGCTTTACGGACTGAAGCTTCTTGAGGTGCTGCGCTCTGAATTTAAACCCATCGGTTTTAAGCCGAATCATACCGAGGTGTACCGTTCACTCCATGAACTTTTGGATGACGGGATTTTAAAGCAGGTAAAAGTCAAAAAAGAAGGAGCCAAACTCCAGGAAGTCGTTCTCTATCAATTTAAAGACTATGAAGCTGCGAAGCTTTATAAAAAGCAGCTGAAAGTTGAGCTCGACCGCTGCAAAAAGCTGATAGAAAAAGCCATTTCCGATAATTTTTAAATCCGTCCGGAACACATCGGCCTCCCGGGCTCAAACGGTGTGTTCTGTGTTTCATTATACATAATGACAGGCAGGGGACAATACATTTAATAAAACCTCAAACTTGACATCGAGTCCTGACATGGTAACATAAAAAACGTGTGAAAAATACGAACAAAATACGAACAAGGGAGATGTTACCGATCTTTGATCAAAAGAAAATTGCTTTTATCGGAGCAGGATCAATGGCTGAAGGAATGATATCAGGCATGGTCCGAGCAAAAAAAATTCCCAACCAAAATATCTGCGTGACAAACCGCCGCAATACAGAGCGTCTCGCTGAATTGGAACATCAATACGGAATTCAAGGCGTGCCTTTTGACAGCATGAAAACCGAAGACATTGATGTTTTTATTTTAGCCATGAAACCGAAGGATGCTGCAATCGCTCTGACGACGCTGAAACGGCGTATTCAACCCCATCAAATCATTCTGTCTGTCCTGGCAGGCATAACGACCTCATTTATACAACAATCATTACATGATCGCCAGCCTGTTGTCAGAGTCATGCCGAACACATCCAGCATGATCGGCGAATCGGCAACAGCTGCGGCTTTCGGAGACCATGTCTCTCACAGTGCAGCAAAAACCGCGGTATCCCTTCTGGAATGTCTCGGAGAAGTGTATGTGATCAAGGAAGAACAGATGGACATTTTCACAGGCATCGCAGGCAGCGGTCCGGCGTACTTTTATTATTTAATGGAGTTTATCGAAAAAGCAGGTGAAGATGCAGGATTAGATAAACGGCTGTCCCGCAAAATCGGCGCGCAAACGTTATTAGGCGCAGCTAAAATGCTGATGGAGACGGGAGAAAAGCCGGATGTGCTGCGGGAAAACATTACCTCTCCAAACGGCACGACGGCAGCCGGCCTCGATGCGCTCAGGTCAGAAGGCGGCGGGGAAGCAATCGCCAAAGCCATTAAACACGCAACCGAACGTTCTATTGAGATCAGTAAAACATTTGAAAAAACAGCAGCACTATAAAAGACAATAACAGGAGTGATACAGTGACGTCTCGGACAGAGATCAAAAGAGTCGCGGTGAAAATCGGCAGCAGCTCACTGACGAGCCTGCACGGAGAAATCAGCAGAAGAAAACTGGAAACTTTGGTGGATCAAATCGCACAGCTGAAAGACAGAGGCTATGAAGTGATTTTAGTATCTTCCGGGGCGGTGGCGGCAGGTTATCGAAAACTCGGATTTATTCAGAAACCGGAAAGCCTCCCTGAGAAACAGGCTTCTGCTTCCATCGGGCAGGGATTATTAATGGAGGCCTATTCAAAGCTGTTTTTAGCGCACGGTTATGTCGCGTCACAAATTTTAATTACAAGAAGCGACTTTTCCGATGAATACCGCTACCACAATGTCCGCAATACGATGAACGTCCTTTTGGAACGAGGCATTATTCCGATTATTAATGAAAATGACACCGTCACAGTCAACCGGCTGAAATTCGGTGATAACGATACACTCGCAGCAAAGGTGGCAGGTTTAATTGATGCCGACATGCTTGTGATTTTATCAGACATTGACGGATTATATAATGATAATCCGCGCAGCAACCCGAAAGCGCAAAGAATCCGGCATGTAAGTGACATCACCCCGGAAATAGAAGCAAGCGCGGGAGATGCCGGAAGTGAGATGGGAACCGGCGGAATGCGCTCAAAACTGGATGCTTTTAAAATTGTGATGGCCTCCGGTATTAAAGGCTTTCTCGGGCAGGCTAACGCTCCGGACATACTGCTGGAGGCGGTAGAAGAGGCGGCTGAAGGAACTTATTTTGAAGCGGAAGGAACCCTGCCGTTAAGCCACAAAGAACAATGGCTTGCATTTAATTCCGGCCCCGAGGGCGAAATTGTAATGGAAAAGGAAAGCAGCCGCGATGTAGCGAACGGAAATGTGGCGCTGTCACCGCAGGACATTGAACAGATTAAGGGCAAATTCAGCAGCGGGGCGGTTGTCAGACTGCTTGATCAGCAGGGAGAAGAGCTCGGGCTCGGCATCGTCAATTATTCCTCGGCCCAGCTGATGACATTTAAAGAAACGCCGCACAAACAGACCGAGCAATCGGTTATTGATCCAGAAGCGTTTGTCTGCCACGTTGAACTGTCCATCCCGATCGGCTGACAAAATTCAATATAAACATAAAAAAGCCCGAGGCTTCGTTTTGAAGCCCGGGTTTTATTGATATTGTTCAAGTTTGGAGAAAAATTGAATGACAAAATGATAGAAATCATTCGCAGATGGAGCCAGTTCTCTGTTTTTTGGTCTAATAATGCCTACGGTGCGCTTCACTTGAGGAAATTCAATGGGAATTTTGACCGTGAACCGAGGTGTGATTTCTGCAAAAGTGCTTTCAGGTAATAGAGTAACTCCCATCCCGGCGGAGACTAATCCTTTAATGGCATCTAAATCCTCGCCCTCCGTTGATACTAGCGGCGCAAAGCCGGCTTGTCTGCAAGCGTCAATTGCCATGTTGCGGAGAATAAATCCTTCAGGAAATAAAACAAATTGGTCACCGCGCAGATCAATTAAATGGATATTTTTCTGTTTTGCAAGCGGATGATGCAGCGGAACAAGCGCGTAAATCTTTTCCGTGAATAAGATATTGCCTGTTATGTCGGGAAATTCCGTCGGAACGGGGCCGAGCAGCGCCGCATCTATATCCCTGTTTCTTACGGCTTCAATTAAAAACTTATAAGATCCTTGGCGGAGCAAAAACTCGACATTCGGGTATTCCTCTTTAAATGCCGAAATCACCGTCGGTAATAGCTGGCTCGCAAGGCTCGTCGGAAATCCTATTTTGACGGTTCCGCGATTCGGGTCAAGGTATTCATCGATTTGTTCCTTCGCGTAATCAATTGCTTTCATTGCCGTTTTAACATGTTCTAAAAATTGTTTGCCGATCGGCGTTAATTTAATATTTCTGCCTTCCCGTTCAAATAAAGTGACCCTCAGCTCTTCTTCAAGATTTGCAATCTGCCTGCTGATGGCGGATTGTGCGACATGCAGATGATCAGCCGCTTCTGACACATGTTCCCGTTCTGCTACCTCCATAAAATACCGAAGCTGGCGTAATTCCATTGCGTCCACACCCATCTATCTCATTTTGAGATGTATTTGATCTAAATTATATATTGTTTATATTGTTTTGAAAACTTACAATTAATTTAAAGTTGTCAGATTTTATGACCGATAATTAACGGAAACTGATCGGGGGAGAGGAATTATGACTTACAATCAAATGCCGAAAGCACAAGGTCTCTACCGTCCGGAATTTGAGCATGATGCATGCGGAATCGGCTTGTATGCCCATTTAAAAGGGAAACCTTCACATGACATTGTCAAAAAAGGACTGCAGATGCTTTGCCAGCTGGATCACAGAGGAGGGCAGGGCAGTGACCCGAATACGGGTGACGGCGCCGGCCTGATGGTTCAGATCCCTGATGCTTTTTTTAAGACAGAGTGCGGAGAAATGAAGCTGCCGGAAAAAGGCCGTTACGGGGTAGGAATGGTCTTTTTCTCGCAAAATGAAGAAGAAAGAAAAAAGATAGAAAAACAGGTGAATACATTCATTGAGCAGGAAGGACAGACCGTGCTCGGCTGGAGAACCGTCCCTGTTAATGTCGGAAAAATCGGAACAGTGGCACAAAGTACTTGCCCGTATGTTCGCCAAGTATTCATCGGTGCCGCAAACGATTTGCAGGACAGCCTAGCTTTTGAACGCAAACTGTATGTCATCCGGAAACAGGCGGAAAATTGGGGCATTCAAGAACAGCTTGATTTTTACTTCGCAAGCCTGTCAAGCCAGACTATTGTTTATAAGGGTTTGTTAACGCCTGAGCAGGTTGACGCGTTTTATTTGGATTTGCAGGATGAGACATTCGTATCTGCATTTTCACTCGTGCATTCACGGTTCAGCACGAATACCTTTCCTACCTGGGAACGGGCCCATCCGAACCGCTATCTGATCCATAACGGAGAAATCAATACGCTCCGTGGCAATATCAATTGGATGAGAGCGAGAGAGCAGCAATTCGTTTCAGAAAGCTTCGGAGACGATCTTCATAAAGTGCTGCCGATTTTAAATGCCGAGGGCAGTGACTCATCCATCCTTGATAACGCGTTTGAATTTTTCGTGATGGCAGGGCGGAAACCGGCACATACGGCAATGATGCTGATTCCGGAACCATGGACGGAAAACACTCACATGTCTAAAGCGAAACGGGCTTTTTATGAATATCACAGCTCTTTAATGGAGCCGTGGGACGGACCGACCGCCATTTCATTTACGGACGGAAAACAAATCGGCGCCATCCTTGACCGTAACGGCCTGCGCCCGGCGCGTTACTATGTGACAAAAGATGACCATATTATTTTCTCATCTGAGGTCGGTGTTATTGAAGTGGAGCAGGAGAACATTCTTCATAAAAAACGCCTGGAACCTGGGAAAATGCTCCTTATTGACTTAGAGGAAGGCCGGATTATTTCAGATGAAGAAGTGAAAACAGAAATCGCCAATGAATTCCCGTATCAAAAATGGCTTGAAGAAGAATTGGTTCAAGTGAATCCTGATCCGGAAATTCGGGAAGAGGAACAATTTGATGATCTTCTCGTCCGTCAAAAGGCGTTTGGCTATACGTATGAAGATATTCAGAAATATTTAATTCCTATTATTAAAGAAGGCAAGGACCCGCTCGGCTCCATGGGAAATGACGCGCCGCTCGCCGTTTTATCCGACCGCGCCCAATCACTGTTTCATTACTTTAAACAGCTGTTTGCGCAAGTCACAAACCCGCCGATTGACGCGATCCGCGAGCAGCTTGTGACGTCTACGGTAACCTGGCTGGGAGCTGAAGGCGATCTGCTGCATCCGAATGAAAGAAATGCACGCCGCATAAAACTGTACACTCCTGTATTATCAAATGAACAGTTTAATGCGCTGAAAACACTTGTGCATCCAGATATTAAGAGCCAGAACATCCGCACGCTGTTTTCCGATGATCTTGAGAAAGGCCTGAAGGATTTGTTTCAACAGGCGGAAAAAGCGATCAAGCAAGGTGTATCTCTGTTAATTTTATCTGACAGAGCAATGAGTAAAGAATTGTACCCGATTCCTCCGCTTTTGGCTGTCAGTGCGCTGCATCAGCATTTGATCCGCCAAGGCCTGCGTACAAAAGCAAGCATTATCGTTGAATCAGGCGAAGCGCGTGAAGTTCATCACTTTGCGGCTCTCATCGGATATGGGGCCGATGCTGTCAACCCGTATTTGACTTACGCTACGTATAAGCAGGAAATCGATGAAGGCCGGCTTGACATTCCGTATGAAGAAGCAGTCAGCAAATACGGAAAGAGTGTGACAGAAGGCGTCGTTAAAGTGATGTCAAAAATGGGGATTTCAACTGTGCAAAGTTACAGAGGCGCGCAAATTTTTGAAGCGGTCGGCATTGGTGAAGATGTGATCGCCAAATACTTTACAGGGACTGCATCCCAGCTTGGCGGAATCGATATCGAAACTATCGCGCAAGAAGCTAAACAGCGTCATCAAGCGGCATATAAGGATGATTACAGCCAAACGCTTGAGCCGGGAAGTGAATTCCAATGGCGAAACGGAGGAGAGCATCACGCTTTCAATCCGAAAACCATCCATACTCTGCAATGGGCGTGCCGCAAGAATGATTACAGCCTGTTTAAGCAGTATTCTCATGTAGCGGATGAAGAACGAATCGGATTTTTACGCAATCTGTTCGCCTTCCAAGAAGACCGCAAACCTTTGAAATTAGAAGAAGTTGAATCAGCTGCGTCCATCGTGAAACGTTTTAAAACAGGGGCGATGTCATTCGGTTCATTAAGCAAGGAAGCCCACGAGGCTTTGGCGATAGCGATGAACCGGCTTGGCGGAAAAAGCAACAGCGGAGAAGGCGGCGAAGACCCGAAACGTTTTGCTCCGGATGAAAATGGTGACGACAGAAGAAGTGCGATTAAACAGATCGCATCCGGCCGTTTCGGGGTAAAGAGCCATTATCTCGTCAATGCGGATGAATTGCAGATCAAAATGGCGCAAGGAGCGAAGCCGGGAGAAGGCGGCCAGCTTCCGGGCAACAAAGTATATCCTTGGGTCGCGGATGTCCGCGGTTCTACACCTGGTGTCGGGCTGATTTCACCGCCTCCTCACCATGACATTTATTCAATTGAAGATCTGGCGCAGCTGATTCATGATTTGAAAAATGCCAATCGAAACGCGCGAATCAGTGTCAAGCTCGTATCAAAGGCCGGCGTCGGCACTATTGCAGCCGGTGTGGCAAAAGGCACCGCAGATGTCATTGTCATCAGCGGATACGATGGCGGAACGGGTGCTTCCCCGAAAACGAGTATTAAACATACCGGTCTCCCGTGGGAGCTGGGTCTTGCAGAAGCTCATCAAACGCTGATGCTGAACGGTTTACGGGATCGCGTGGTATTGGAAACGGACGGTAAGCTGATGACAGGGCGTGATGTCGTGATGGCCGCCTTGCTAGGAGCGGAGGAATTCGGCTTTGCGACAGCGCCGCTCGTCGTTCTCGGCTGCGTCATGATGCGCGCCTGCCATTTAGATACATGTCCTGTAGGGGTCGCGACGCAAAATCCGGAGCTTCGGAAAAAATTCATGGGCGATCCTGACCATATCGTAAACTACATGCTGTTTGTCGCGGAAGAAGTGCGTGAATATATGGCGCAGTTAGGGTTTAAAACGCTTGATGAAATGATCGGCCGTACTGACGTTCTTCGTGTCAGTGAACGTACAAAAGCGCATTGGAAAGCGGGGCAGCTTGATTTATCCACGCTGCTGTATCAGCCTGAAGGCATTCGCACTTTCCGCACGGCGCAAAACCATAAAATCGACCAGTCGCTTGATATGACGGATATTCTTCCGGCAGTGCAGGCTGCAATTGAAGCCGGTCAGGAAGCGGAAGCTGACATCAAGATCAATAATACAAATCGCGTAGCCGGAACCGTGACGGGAAGCGAAATTTCTAAACGCTACGGAGCGGAAGGACTGCCGGATGATACGATCAGACTTCATTTCACAGGGTCAGCAGGCCAGAGTTTCGGGGCATTTGTCCCTAAAGGGATGACGCTTCATTTGAATGGCGATTCAAATGACTACGTAGGAAAAGGGCTGTCAGGCGGAAAAATTATCGTAAAAGCACCTGATGCCTTCAATTGTGAAACACATGATAACGTTATTATCGGGAACGTCGCCTTTTACGGGGCAACAAGCGGAGAAGCTTACATTAACGGGCGTGCCGGTGAACGTTTTGCAGTCCGCAACAGCGGTGTCAATGTCGTTGTTGAAGGCATCGGGGACCACGGCTGTGAATACATGACAGGCGGCCGGGTTGTCGTCCTCGGTGAGGTCGGCAAAAACTTCGGAGCGGGGATGTCAGGCGGTATCGCATACGTCCTCTGTGATGATGCCAAGGCATTTAAACGCAAACGCAATACAGAAATGATTTCATTTGAAAAACTGACGGATGAGACGGAGATCAAAGAAGTGAAAGAGATGGTGAAACGGCATTCGGCGCTGACAAACAGCAAAAAAGCAGCAGGTCTCCTGGACAATTGGGAAGAAGCCGTACAAACCTTTATCAAAGTCATTCCGAAAAACTATAAACAAATGCTCCTCAGCATCGAAGAACAAAAAGCGGCGGGTTTATCAGAAGAAGACGCAATTATGTATGCTTTTGAAGCCAATACAAAGGCTCAGCAAACGCCGGCCAAAGATCAAAAACAAGCGGTAGTGCAGTAAGAAAGGGGAGAGGAACATGGGGAAACCAACTGGATTCATGGAAGAAAAACGAGAAAAACCGGCTGAGCGGGACCCTCTCACTCGCTTAAAAGATTGGAAAGAATATTCGGCTCCATTTTCAGATGAAGCGTCCAAGCGGCAGGGGTCACGGTGTATGGATTGCGGCACACCGTTTTGCCAAATCGGCGCTGATATCAACGGTTTTACATCCGGGTGCCCGATTTACAATCTGATCCCGGAATGGAATGATCTCGTCTATCGGGGGCGCTGGAAAGAAGCATTGGAGCGTCTTCTGAAAACGAATAACTTTCCTGAATTCACAGGGCGGGTCTGTCCCGCTCCTTGTGAAGGATCTTGTACGCTGGCCATTTCAGATCCGGCTGTTTCAATTAAAAACATCGAGCGGACGATCATTGACAAAGGTTTTGAAAACGGATGGATTCAGCCGAGAATTCCTGCGAAACGCACAGGAAAGAAAGTCGCAATCGTCGGTTCAGGCCCGGCAGGTCTGGCAAGCGCTGATCAGCTGAACCAAGCGGGACATTCCGTGACGGTCTATGAGCGTGCTGACAGAGCCGGCGGCCTGCTGATGTACGGCATTCCGAGCATGAAGCTTGAGAAAAATGTCGTCGAACGCCGGATTAAACTTTTGACGCAGGAAGGCATAAATTTTGTGACAAATACCGAAATCGGCGTAGACATAACAGCTGATGAGCTCAAAGAACAATTTGATGCCGTCATTTTGTGCACAGGCGCCCAAAAACAGCGCAATCTGCTGATTGAAGGCCGGGACGCAAAAGGCGTTCATTACGCAATGGACTATTTAACATTGGCGACGAAAAGCTATTTAGATTCTAATTTCAAAGATAAACAATTTATAGACGCTAAAGGGAAAGATGTCATCGTGATCGGCGGCGGGGATACAGGAGCTGACTGCGTAGCAACCGCCCTGCGCCAAAAAGCGCGCAGTGTGCACCAGTTCGGGAAACATCCTAAGCTTCCGCAGACGCGCACGAACGACAATATGTGGCCTGAACAGCCGCACGTCTTTACCCTTGAATACGCCTATGAAGAAGCGCAGGCAAAGTTCGGCAAAGACCCGAGAGAATATTCAATTCAGACGACAAAAATGGTGGCCGATAAACAGGGCCGCTTAAAAGAGATTCACACCGTTCAAATGGAAAAAGTAAGAAATGAATTCGGAAAGTACGAGTTTCATGAACTGCCGGGAACGGAAAAAGTATGGCCTGCTCAGCTGGTGTTCATCGCCATCGGTTTTGAAGGAACCGAACAGCCATTATTGAAACAGTTCGGTGTCGATTCGGCAAATCATAAAATACAGGCAGCATATGGGGATTATAAAACGAATGTTGACGGCGTTTTCGCCGCAGGGGATGCGAGAAGGGGCCAAAGCCTGATTGTATGGGCGATTAATGAAGGCCGGGAAGCAGCGCGCGAAGTCGACAGTTATTTAATGGGGAGCACTGTTTTACCGTAAACAAAGGGGATTATTTATAAAACCGGCTGGAATCAGCCGGTTTTTTGCATTGAAACGAAACCTCTTTCTTCCTGCGTTGGTCATATAAGGGTAACATGATGGAAATGGAGGATAACAAATGGAATTTCGTTTTACAGCTTGGAGAGATTATTTTCATAGAAATCAATCAGCAGTCAGAGATATGAAGATATCATTCATTTACGGCGTTTGAAGAACTGCTGAATGGATTAAAAGCATTACAGAACGGAAGATGAGAAAACCGGAAAGCTGTAGACGCCAACCTTTTCTTACCGATATTTTTCAAAAAAACTTTCTTTTTCCGAAAATTTATGTATAATAAAAGAAAGTTTTTTCTGATAAAGAATCTGCAATGATAAGGACATGAGTCATTCTAACCGGCATACAGAGAGGGAGGGCGCGGCTGAGACCTTCCCGGCACGAAGAATGAGCTTACCGCCTTTTGAGCTGTATCGGTGAACGAAAGCAGCCGATACCGTATAGCCGCGTTACGGCAAAAATGAGCCGTCACTTGAAGTGACGGGAATTTGGGTGGAACCGCGGGTCTGACACACACTCGTCCCTTGCTTTGGGATGAGTGTGTTTTTATTTTTATCAAAAATAAAGGAGAGATCAGACCGTGAAGAAACCATATATTGTGATTACTTTTCCTAACGGGAAACAAAAAGAATACGAGAAAGGCATTACGTTAGAAGAGATTGCCCAATCCATCAGTCCGGGTTTGAAAAAGACGTCAGCAGCCGGCAAGGTAAACGGATCGTTATATGACCTTGGAAGAAGCATCCATGAAGACGCTGAAATTGAACTGTGCAGCTTTCAGTCTGAAGAAGGACTGGAAGTGATGAGACACACAGCAGCGCACGTATTGGCGCAAGCTGTAAAACGTCTGTATCCGAAGGTCTGTTTAGGAATCGGTCCCGTTATAGAAAATGGGTTTTATTATGATTTTGATATGGATGATACGATTACTGAAAAAGATTTGCCCGTCATTGAGAAAGAAATGAACCGGATTATTTCAGAAAATCCGAAAATCACTAGAGAAGAAATCTCCAGAGAAGAGGCAGAGCAGCTGTTTGCGCACGATCCGCTGAAGCTCGAGCTCTTAGCAGATATTCCGCAGACTGATACAGTCAGTATATACCGTCAGAGCGAATTCGTGGATTTATGCCGGGGACCGCACTTGGCGTCTGTCGGACAGATAAAAGCTTTTTCGCTCACTCATGTATCAGGGGCTTATTGGCGCGGCGACAGCAATCAAAAAATGATGCAGCGAATCTATGGAAAGGCCTTTGCTTCAAAAAAGGAGCTGAACAGGCATTTTCAGCTGTTGAAAGAGGCTGAGAAGAGAAATCATCGGAAATTGGGAGCGGAATTACAACTTTTTATGTTTTCAGAAGAAGCGCCGGGTATGCCTTTTTATCTGCCGAACGGTCAGTTCATCCGAAATACGCTTGAATCATTTCTGCGTTCAAAGCAGGATGCCTATCATTATCAGGAAGTGCGCACCCCTATGATGATGAATCAGCGTTTGTGGGAGCAATCCGGCCATTGGGATCATTATAAAGAGAATATGTATTTCTCTGAAGCCGATCAACAGCGCTTCGCGTTAAAGCCGATGAACTGCCCCGGCCACATGCTCATTTTTAAAGAAAGGCTTCGTTCTTATCGGGAACTTCCGATTCGGATGGCTGAGTTCGGCCAGGTGCACCGCCACGAATTCAGCGGGGCGCTCAATGGCCTCCTCCGCGTCAGGTCTTTCTGCCAGGATGACGCACACATTTTTGTAACGCCGGAGCAGATCGAGAGTGAAATCGCTTCAGCGCTGCAGCTGATTCACGAGGTGTACACCGCATTTGGTTTTTCCTATGATATTGAGCTGTCAACGAGACCGGAAGATTACATGGGAAGCGAACACTTGTGGGACCGGGCTGAGAGCGCATTAGAAAGAGTATTAAAAGAACAGGGATATGATTTTCGGTTTAACCGGGGGGATGGCGCATTTTACGGACCGAAAATTGATATTCATATAAAAGATGCGCTGAACCGAAGCCATCAATGCGCCACTGTCCAGCTGGATTTTCAAATGCCGGAGAAATTTGATTTAACATATATTGATGAAAAAAACCAAAAAGTGCGTCCTGTTGTCATTCACCGGGCAGTATTCGGATCTCTCGACAGATTCCTCGGAATCATTACCGAACATTACGGGGGAGCGTTCCCTTTATGGCTCGCTCCGGTACAGGCAAAAATCATCCCCGTGTCAAACACCGCACACCGGGACTGCGCAGAACAGGTGCACCGGCAGATGAAGAAAGCGGGCATCCGTGCTGAGCTTGATCAGCGGGATGAAAAACTCGGCTATAAAATCAGAGAAGCACAAATGAAAAAAATACCGTATATTGCTGTTGTGGGGGATCAAGAGTGCCGTCATCATACTGTACACGTAAGACAATACGGGCAGGAAAACACATTTGAAGAGAGTGTGAGTGATTTTATTTCCCGGATCATAAATGAAACAAAACAAGTGATAGAAGTAAATCGACATTGACATATCGTAAAATCACGATATAATAATACGTATGAAACCTATTGATGTTTTTAAAGCGTTGTCTAATGAGTCGCGGCTTGAGATTTTACAATGGCTGAAAGAGCCGGACCGTCATTTCGCCCCGCATGATGGCATTGATATGAATGAGATCGGAGTATGTGTGAGTCAGATCACCGATAAGCTTCAGATGACACAGTCAACGGCGTCTCAATATCTTTCCATCCTTCAGCGGGCGGGCCTTATCCAAACAAAACGGATTGGCAAATACACCTATTATAAAAGAGATGAAGAAGCGATAAAGGCGATGGCCGATTATTTTCAGCGCGAAATGTAGGGCTGAATCCTTTAGAAAAGGGATTCAGTTTTCTTTTCCAACATTACATCGACATATTGCGATTTGTTTCTTTAATATTTTATATCGATATATTCCGATATATCTTTATATAAAACATCTATGAAGGAGTGTGTCATGTGCAAAATACATGGAAGGTTTATATTTTGGCGATTATCAGCTTTTTGGTGGGGACGTCTGAATATGTGATATCCGGGGTGCTTGATAAAATTGCTGGTTCCTTGGGAGTCACTGTAGCAGCGGCAGGGCAGCTGATTACGATTTTTTCGCTCGTTTATGCAATCGGAACGCCCGTCATGATGGCTCTTACAGCAAGGCTGGACAGAAGGAAGCTCATGATCTATGCTCTTGGACTGTTTGTTATCGGGAATATAAGTTCGTTTCTTGTGCAGGGATACGCCTTATTTGCTGCAGCTCGGGTGATCATGGCGCTTGGAGCGGGAACTGTGGTGGTTACCGCGCTTACGATCGCAGCAAAAATCGCTCCCCCGGGAAAGCAGGCAAGCTCTCTCGCGACAGTCATTATGGGATTTACGGCAGCACTTATTATCGGTGTGCCGATCGGAAGAACCGTGTCGGAAGCTTTTGGCTGGAAGATGGTCTTCGCCGGTATTGCGGCAATCGGAATCATTGCTATGTTCATTATACGTTTCGCATTGCCTGAGATAAAAGGGGATAAACCCGTGCCGCTCATCAAGCAATTCTCTCTCTTAAAGAGACGAAAGGTGGCTGTCGGCCTGGCCATCACGTTTTTTTGGCTCGGAGGCTATTCAGTTGCGTATACGTACCTTTCTCCGTATTTACTGAACGTCACTCATATCGGCAGCGGAATGCTGAGTACATTGCTGCTTATTTTCGGTGTCGCCAGTCTTGCCGGTTCTAAAGCCGGCGGTTTCAGCGCAGACAGAGGGGGGGCGCGTGTCACATTAACCGGCGGAATGGCGCTTCATGCTATCATGCTCATGTTGTTGTCGTTTGTTACACATTCTGCTGCCGGAGCGGCGGCCGTGCTTATATTTTGGTCCTTTGCCGCCTGGTCATCAGGGCCTGCCCAGCAGTATCATTTGGCAACGATGGAGCCTGAATCATCGGGGGTATTACTTGGCCTTAACCAGTCTGTGATGCAGCTGGCTATGGCGGCGGGGGCCGGAATTGGAGGCGTTGTTGTCACTCATCTGTCTCTTGCGTCAGTGACATGGATCGGAGCAGCCGGTGTTATCGTTGCGATGTGCAGCGTGCTTTCGCTTGCATCGTTAGCATCTGAAAAAACTTCATCTGAATACAGCGCAGCATAAACAAAAGCCTCATTTCTCAGCTTGAGAAACGAGGCTTTTTGTCTTGTTATTTTTCACATTTTTTCAGGTTTACACCGATTGCGGCTCCGTTTCGGCTTGAGTCGGCAACTCCGGTGAAGGTGCCGTTCTCACGGTCGATTAGTATGCTTTGCACGTTTCCGATATCAACCGGGCTTGCGCCGAATTTATGTCCCATTTCGTTCAGTTTTGTGCGGGCTTCCGGCACTCCTTCTTCATATCGATAGGATGTCATGCTGTTTGTGTAAATTCTCGGCTCTTCGACCGCCGCTTTCAGATCCATGCCGTATTCGACTTTGTTCAGGATCGTTTGCAGAACGGAAGAGATAATCGTTGCTCCGCCAGGGGAGCCGACAGTCAGGACAGGTTCGTTATTTTTAAATAAAATGGTCGGGGTCATGCTGCTTAGCGGACGTTTATTCGGCTGCACTTCATTTGCGCCGCCCGGCACCGCATCGAAGTCTGTTAATTCATTGTTCAAAACAACGCCGTATCCGGGAACCATAATGCCGGAACCGAACAGCTGTTCAATCGTTGTCGTGTAAGATACGACATTTCCGAAGCGATCGGCTACCGTGAAGTGAGTCGTTTGGCCTTCTTGTTTGTCAGTCGGCTGCTTCACTTGTTTATAGTTTGCAGAACCTTCCTGATAGGCCCAAGGATCGCCGGCTTTCGGTTTTTTATTCACTTTATTAATATCTATCAGCTGTCTGCGGGCATTGATATAATCTGGATTCAAGAGACCTTTGAGAGGAACGTTGACGAACTCGGGATCTCCGGCAAATGCAGCCCGGTCAGCATAAGCTAAATGCATTGTTTCAGCGAGAAGCTGATATTTTTGCCAAGAACGGATATCATATTGAGAAAGCTTAAAATCATCCAGGAGGTTCAGCATTTGTAACAAGAAAACACCGCCGGAACTTGGAGGAGGAGCAGTCGCGATATGATAGCCCTGATAATCGCCCCAGATCGGCTCGTCAATCGTTACGTTGAAGTTTTTAATATCCTTTTCTGTCATTGAGCCGCCGAATTCCTGCACTGTTTCCGCAAGCTTTTTGGTGAATGCTCCGTCATAGAATGCTTTTGTGCCTTTATACTTAATGGCAGTGAATGTTTTGGCTAAGTCTTTTTGGACGAGTGTGTCTCCTTCTTTCAGAGGTTCTCCGTTCGGAAGAAACACGTCTTTTGCAGCAGTGTGTGATAATTTGTCTTTATAATCTGAGATGGCATCAGCTAAAACCGAATCAATCGGAAAGCCCTTTGAGGCAAGTGCAATGGAAGGGGTGATGAGTTGTTTCATGGAGCGTGTGCCCCACTTGTCGAGCGCTTTTTCAAGGCCTTTTAATGTTCCCGGAACACCGACGGCAGTCCCTTTTGTAACCCGTTCAGAGAAAGGAATGGCTTTGCCGTTTTCGTCAAGGAACATATCCGGTGTTGCGCCTGCCGGTGCGCGTTCCCGGCTGTCGATAATGGTGGTGTCTTTTGTCTTCGCATCATAAACCATCATAAATCCGCCGCCGCCGATCCCTGACATCATCGGTTCAGTTACGTTTAATGCGAATTGAATAGCAACCGCAGCGTCAATTGCATTGCCGCCTTTTTTCAGCACGTCAGCACCGATTTGTGAAGCGAGAGGATGGGCGGTGGCGACCATGCCGTCTTTGCCGACATCCACCTGTTTGTAGTCATCATAGGAAAACGGGTGTTTCTTAGCCTGGGCGTGATAAGGGATGCTGCCGGCCGTGAGCAAAGCACTGAGCAGAACGATAAAACAGAAATTCATAAACTTTTTCTTTTTCATAGTCTGCCTCCTTTGTTTTCCGCTTACAATTATAGAGTAAGTAAAATGTGGTGTTTTCACAAGTGACAAACGGAATAGTCCGGTGTGCAAAAAGTCAGGGTTTCTGTGTGAATGTAATCAGTCGGGAATGGGATAAATGGGAAACCGGACAGTAAAAGCTGTGAAACAAGCATAAAGACAAAAAATAAGCTACAATAAACAAAACAGAATTCACTCACATGACATATGAAAGGAACGTGAGCCATGTATTTAACCATTAAAGAGACAGCGGAGTTTACCAATCTTCCTGAAGAATATGTGCATAATCTTGTTTTAACGAATAAAATAAGGGCCGTCCATGACGGACAGCAATATTTAATCAACAAGGAACAATTTCACACCCATCTCGAACAGCTGGAAAAATATAAGGAAATGATTCAGGAGTTTTTAAATGAACCGCTCCCTGAAGATATTGATGTAAAAGATGAGGATTAGGACACAATTTCATATTGTGTCTTTTTTTGTATCTTTTTTTCGGTTGTTCTCAAAAAACGGATGCTCAGATTTCGTTTTAAGGGCGTTATTTTTATTTTTTAATACCATGTGTATCTATTTGGTTAAAATCCCGTCACGGGGGTAAAAATGGTGTTTATGAGGATCGCGCTGAAAATACGTGTCTATTTCTTCTTATGTAACACTATGTATATTATGTTACATAAGGGGCTTTATCCTTTATCATTCAATGGGTTTCGGCTATAATAGTAACATAAAGCTCAATATGTTACTTTACCATTTATAAGGGGTTTTTTGATGCACATCGTACAGCCGATCCGAAGTTTGGAGAAGATCCAGGAAGTCAAACAGTATTTAAAGAAGAAAAGTGAACGTGATTATTTTTTATTTATTTTCGGCATGAACAGCGCACTGAGGATTTCTGACGTTCTGCCGCTTCGTGTGAGAGATGTCAGGAACAAAGATCATGTCTGGGCAACCGAAAGCAAAACGAGAAAGAAAAGAAAAATTCTGATATTGGAGTCTCTAAAGGCAGACATATACGCTTACACAAAAGACATGAAAGAGAATGACTATTTGTTTAAATCGAAACGGACGAACAAGCCCATTTCCCGGATTCAGGCATACAGAATTTTAAAAGAAGCAGCTGCTGCGTGCGGATTGGAGGAAATCGGGACGCATACGCTGAGAAAGACGTTCGGGTACCATTTTTATCAGCGGACGAAAGATATTGCTGAACTCCAGCGGATATTAAACCATTCTTCTCCGTCTATTACGATGCGTTATATCGGAATAGATGAAGATACGACGAGAGCCGCCTATAAAGTATTCGGAGGACTGTAGGCTTGAAAAAAACAGCCGCCAGCGTTACTATAATAGAAGCAGGCTCTAGTAGCACAGCGGATAGTGCAGCAGTTTCCTAAACTGCAGGTCGGGAGTTCGAATCTCTCCTAGAGCGTTTTTTTTATATAAAAAGGTGCAGATTAATAGTCTAAAAAGAAAAGAACCCTTGTTATACAGGGGTTTTTCTTTTTTTGTGAGTTCTGGGTAAGAACCCATGGAAAAAAGCCCGCTGTAAGCGGGCTTTTCTTTATATAATAGCATCAAATTGGTTGACTTTCCAAACGTTGTTTTCTTTTACAAATGTAACGTCGCGTTTTGCTGACGGAGATCCGTCAAGAGTCGGTACAGTGAAGCGGTATGTTTGGACGCTTCCTTTTTTAGAAAGAAGGGTCATTTTTGCTTTTTTCCAATTCAGGAGGTTGTCTCCGTCGCCGACCGGAACAGCCAATTTGCCGTCTTTTACAGTGAAGTGGTAATCTTTGAGCCCTTTATCAATCGCTTGCTTTGTAAAGGCGGGTGTCAGGTATTTTACGGCTTTCGCTTTTGTTCCGAGCTCTTTGCACATGAACACATATTGCATATTTTGATATTCGAACTGTTCAGATGTACAGTTTGTGTTTGATTTAAGCGCGCCTCCGCTCATCGTGTTCCAGAAATGTTCTCTTGCTGACAGAGCCAGCTGCAGTGCTTGTTTTTGTGTAAGGTCATTGGGCGTATTTTTGGCAGTCGCCGCAGTGCCCAGTGATAGAATCAATGTAATAGTAGTAAGGAATAATAGCCATTTTTTCATGATTTAATCTCTCCTTCAACGAATCTCTTTCTCTTATGTTACAAATGTTACAATAATTACGTTAAGATTACAATACCTTTTCAGAAATATTTTCCGAACTTTTTATTTTTATGATTTATTTCCATGTAAGACGCAAGAAAAAGATAAAGAGTTTCATTGAACAAAAGGTTTTTACAAGCTGTCTGCTGAATAATAAAATGGAAGAAAATCAAAAAAGGAGTCCTACATATGGAAGTACAAGATAATCTGGAGACAGCGGAAGGCCGCGGCCAATCTGTCTGGCGATCGATGTCACTGTTTTTAGTGCCGCTGCTTTTAAGCAATGTATTGCAATCTGTCGGCCAATTGGTCGGAATGGTATTCGTCGGAAGGTGGCTCGGAGTCGATGCGCTTGCCGCCGTATCGTCTTTTTTTCCGCTGTTTTTTCTGCTGATTTCCTTTACGATCGGAATCGGTTCAGGAAGTTCCATTCTGATCGGGCAGGCTTACGGCGCGAAAAACGAAGAGAGGATGAAGGCGATTGTCGGCACGACACTGACTTTTACCTTTATGCTCGGGATTGTGCTGGCAGTTGTCGGCAGTGTGTTTACACTTGATATTTTACGGCTGATGGGAACGCCGGAAAATGTAATAGATGTCAGTGTCCGATATGCGCGCATTTTGTTTTGTGCAATGCCGCTGATGTTTTTATATTTTGCTTATACGACATTTTTACGCGGAACGGGAGATTCAAAGACCCCGTTTTATACGTTAATCGTCAGTACAGTCATTAACATAGGGCTATTGCCGTTATTGATTCTCGGACTTTTCGGGCTTCCGAAGTTCGGCATTTACGGATCGGCGTATGCAACGGTGATTTCAAACATCGTGACATTTATCGTACTCATGGTTTATTTGAGGAAAAAGAAGCATCCATTGGCATTTGACCGGGCTGCTTTCCGCTCTCTTAAAATGGACAGAAAGCTGCTTGCGCTTTTACTGCGGCTCGGTATTCCGTCGAGTATCAATATGATTCTCGTATCACTTTCTGAAATCGCGGTCATCTCTTTTGTTAATCATTACGGATCAAACGCGACGGCGGCTTACGGGGTCGTCAACCAAGTGGCGAGTTATGTGCAGATGCCGGCGGTAAGCCTCGGTATCGCCGTTTCAATTTTTGCCGCCCAGTCCATAGGGGCTAATCAATTCGGCCGGCTGAAACAGGTCATCAAAGTCGGCATCGGCCTGAATTATTTGATTGGCGGGGTATTGATTCTGCTGATCTACACCTTCACCCGACAGATACTGGCCTTGTTTTTAACAGATCAGGGTACACTGCATATTGCCCGCAATCTTATTATGATTACACTTTGGAGCTATTTGATTTTCGGTCACGCTCAGATTGTTTCAGCGACAATGCGGGCGAGCGGTACGGTGTTATGGCCGACGATTATCAGCATTTTTACAATTTGGGGAATTGAAGTGCCTGTCGCCTTTATTCTTTCTCATTACACAACACTCGGTATTCTCGGCATCTGGGTCGGTTATCCGGCGGCTTTCGTCGTCAGCCTGCTGCTGCAATACGGGTATTACCGATTTGTATGGAAGAAAAAGCAGATTACCCGGCTGATTCAATAAAGCACATCGCTCAGTTCATACGGGCGATGTTTTTTTATAGAAGGAAAATGAGTTTAGAAAATGGAATTCCTATACATGCTAGAAAACAAGGAAAGGGCAGGTGCTTATGAAGATTGAACATACGACTTATTTAGGGGTTTCAGCTGTAAAAGCGGAGACTGACCAGGCTGAATGTATCATTGTGCCTGAATGGGGCTCAAATGTCATATCGATTCGGGATAAAAGAACAGGTATGCGGCTTCTGAGAGAACCGGAAACTGCGGAACAATTCCGTGAAACACCGATGCTGTACGGTATTCCCGTTTTATTTCCGCCGAACCGGATTACGGACGGGACGTTTCGTTTTGACGGCCGCACATATCAATTTGAGATAAATGAAGAGGATAAACATAATCATATTCACGGCTTTCTTTACAATCAGCATTGGAAGTTGGCGGGTGCGAAAGAAGAGGGGGATGAATTGACAGTCGAAACAGAAATTGACCTATCAAAGATTCCGCGTGTCCATAAACAATTTCCGCACGATGTTATTGTGCGGATGACATATACATTAAAAGACAATGTCTTTACCCAACGCGCGCTGATTATCAATAAGGGAACGGAGGCTTTTCCGTGGGGGCTCGGCTATCACTCCTCATTCGTTTTTAATGAAGAGCGGGCACGCCTTTTTCTGACGGCTGACCGCATGTGGGAATTAAATGAACGTTTCGTGCCGACGGGCCGTTTATTGGATGTTCCTGATAAAGAAGCGTTCCGTAAGGGGATGTCTTTGAAAAATAAGCAATTTGATGATGTTTTTCTTTCTTCCGGACGGAATGGCGGCAATAATGAAGCGGTTATTTATCATCCGGATGAGCAGATATCCGTTTTGTATGAGGCAGACACGTCTTTCAAGCATTGGGTGGTATTTAACGGTGACGGTAAGCAAGGGTTTGTCAGTCTCGAGCCTTATACTTCCGTCACAGATGCGTTTAATCTGAATCAGCCTGCATCACTGACAGGGCTTCAGATTCTGAAACCGGGCGAAGAAGTGGCTGCGACATCCCGGATCACCATTTTGCATGACGAAGAATAGGAAAGAGGCGGGATAATATTGAAAACATATGTCAAACGCTTGAGCGCGGTGATTCTGCTTTTGATTATAGCCGCAGTTCCTTATATTGATGATTCCGCCAAAGCGGCCGAACAAAAAAATGCTTTGCAAAAAGAGCTGCAACAAATTCTGAATGAAGAGCCTGCTTTAAAAGGCGCTGCAGCGGGTGTCAGTGTACAATCAGCAAAAACGGGAGAAGTGCTGTTCGCAAGCGGGGAAGATATGCGGCTGAGGCCCGCATCACTGATGAAGCTGCTGACGGCATCTGCGGCGCTTTCTGTGCTCGGAGAAGATTACAGGTTTAAGACAGAAGTACGGGCAGATGGCGCCGTGAAAGGGAAACAGCTGCACGGAAACCTTTATCTGAGAGGGAAAGGCGATCCGACTCTATTGGCTTCTGATTTTGAGAAGATGGCAAAACAGGTCAAAGAAAGAGGCATCCGCGTCATTAAAGGAGAACTGATCGGGGATGATTCGTGGTATGACGATACCAGGTATTCAGTTGATCTTCCGTGGAGCGATGAAGGCCAATACTATGGCGCGCAAGTATCAGCTCTTACCGCTTCCCCAAACGAGGATTATGATACCGGAACGGTGATGGCGGAAATCAGCCCGGCAAAACAGCCCGGTAAAAAACCGCGTATTTCGATTTCCCCCAATACGGACGTCGTTCGCGTGAAAAATGAAGTGAAGACCGTCGCTTCTGATGAAAAGAAAGATTTGACCATTGAACGGG
Organism: Bacillus amyloliquefaciens DSM 7 = ATCC 23350; assembly: GCF_000196735.1. Taxonomy (GTDB): domain Bacteria; phylum Bacillota; class Bacilli; order Bacillales; family Bacillaceae; genus Bacillus; species Bacillus amyloliquefaciens. Next base: position 2,040,164 of record NC_014551.1, on the reverse strand, counting down.
AGCATGGGGGCAATGTGATTACAGTAAAGGGAACCATACCGGCGGGTGCGGCAAAGGCAAAAGAATGGGCTGCAGTGTGGGATCCGTCGTCCTATGCTTTAGATTTATGGAAACAAGCGCTTAAAAAACAGGGGATCACAATAAAAGGGAAGGTCAAAACCGGGCGCATGCCCCGTCACACCAAGCTAGTCACATCACGGACATCCATGCCTCTTTCAGAATTATTGATTCCGTTTATGAAACTGAGCAACAACGGTCACGCCGAAATTTTGATCAAGGAAATGGGAAAAGTGAAAAAAGGCGAGGGCAGCTGGGAAAAGGGCTTAGATGTGATGAAATCAGAGCTGAAATCGTTCGGGCTGAATCCGGATGAATTGATTGCAAGAGACGGATCCGGTGTTTCTCATATTGACGGTGTATCCGCCGGCCAAATCGGAGAGCTTTTGTATGCGGTTCAAAAAGAAAAGTGGTACCCGGCTTTCCTTCGTTCTCTTCCCGTCGCCGGGGCGAGTGACAGAATGACGGGAGGCACCCTTCGGAATCGGCTGAAGGATACTCCGGCAGAAGGCAAAATTAAAGCGAAAACCGGGTCATTAACGTCAGTCAGTTCGATAGCCGGCTATGCAGATACAAAAACAGGAGATACTCTTATTTTTTCCGTGCTTCAAAATGGGCTGCTAGACGAAGATGACGGAAAAGACATTGAAGACAAAATCGCAGTCGTGCTGGCAAATCAATAAGAAAAGCCGATCCTTACAGGATCCGGCTTTTTTTGATGGAGAACGAGATCTGCAAAACATTATATTGCCATTATGAATCGATCTTTTCAAAAAGTAATATCTGCAAAATTAGGCTTTTTTTTATGCTTTCTTTACTTATATGTTCACCGATTTTTCATTTTTATCGTAAAAACTTCTTTCCGGGAGGCAAAATCTTTTTAAAGACGCGATTAATTATACATTTTATTCCTTATTATAGTGTTTAAGAACTGGTTTGCATTGTGCATACATACCGTTTTACATGGTATAAAGATAATAGAAATGAAGAATCAAAGTAAGGAGATTATACTATATTCTAAAAAATGTTAGAAAAAATTTAATTTTTTATTGTGATTTCTAAAATATGTTTTAAAATAATGCTTATATGGATGATTTAGTCATATGCTGTCGAATTTTAATTGTAATTATTTCACTTTCTTATCCTCTTAAATTGAAGCGGAGGGATTCCATTGAAGAATACTGTTTATGCTTTAACTCACGCCCAAAGAAGAGTGTGGTTTACGGAGCTGCTCGAGCCGGGCACAAGTATCTGCAATCTTGCGGCGTGCGTCAAATTCAGGGGAAACATCGATTTTGACGTACTGCGCCGTGCTTTAGATTTCTCTATCTTGCAAAATGATTCGCTCAGGTTTCAACTGACGGAAGGCGACGGGTCAGAACCCCAGCTGTATTTGACCGGGCATTCGCCGATTTCTTTAGAAACCGTTGATTTTACTCATACTGATCAATCAGAGCAGGATGCATGGATTGACACACAGACGCGTGTTCCGTTCAAGCTGTTTCATTCACCTCTGTATCAATTTACTCTGCTTGTCATGTCAGACGAAGAAGTTTGGCTTTATTCAAAATTTCACCACATTATCATGGACGGCATCTCGCTCAATCTGCTCGGCAACCAGCTTATTGATATCTACCAAAAGATTATGCGGAGCGAGGATTTAACTGATCATCACAGACCTTCCTATCTCAGCTACATGGAAAAAGAACAGCAATATTTACAGTCCTCCCGTTTTCAAAAAGATCGTTCATTTTGGACTGAAACGTACCGAACTGTTCCGGAACACCTTTCATTGGCGGAACGAACCTCTCACCTTAGACAAAGCACTGCAGCTTCCAGAGATACAATTACTCTTTCTCACTCCTTAGAACAATCAATCCGGCGTTTTTGCAAAGAAAATAATCTCAGCATCATCTCTCTGTTTATGGCTTCGTTATACATATGCATCAGCCGTCTGACGGCTAAAAAGGATATTGCCATCGGTACTTATTACGGAAACCGGGGTTCCAAGCTCGAAAAGGATATGCTCGGCATGTTTGTCAGCACACTGCCGATCAGAATGACGGCAGATCCTGATGCGGAGTTCCTGTCCTTTGTCCGCAGTGTAGGAAAAGAGCAGCTGTCTGTTATGCGGCACCAGAAATATCCTTACAATCTTTTTGTCAATGAATTAAGGCAGGTTCATCACGACCTGCAAAATATCATCGGTATTTCGATGCAGTACCAGCCCCTTGAATGGCGTCAGGCAGAGGGCTTCGATTTTGAAACGGCCATGTTTTTCAGCGGGCATACCGCAAACGAGCTTTCCATTTTAATTAAGGAGCGGACAGATACGGGATTGATTGAGCTGAATTTTGATTATCAATCCGCTTTATTTACTGAAAAATCAATCAAACGCATTCAAACTCATTTGCTGACCCTCGTCGAAAATGCCGTTAGAAATCCAGATCAGCTGATTCGGCATATTGATATGGCGGATGAAGAAGAAAAACAACGGGTGTTAACTGAGTTTAACCGAACAGAAACGGTTGAACCGCCGGCCCCGACGCTTCACGGGCTGTTTACCCGAGGCGCCGCGCTTTCGCCGGATCGTCCGGCGCTCCGGTTTCCGGGCGGTATGCTGACGTACGCCGAGCTTGATCAGTACACAGACAGACTCGCTGTCCAGCTTCGTCAAAAAGGCGTCTGTAAAGAAAGCATCATCGGCGTGCTCGCTGAACGCTCGCCGGAGATGGTGATTTCTGTGCTTGCCGTGTTAAAAGCGGGCGGCGCTTATGTGCCGCTTGATCCGGAATATCCTGAGGAAAGGTTGCGTTATATGCTCGCTGACAGCGGAGCCTGTCTCCTGCTTGCACAGTCCGGGTTATCCGTTTCCGGTTTTTCCGGTGAGACGCTTGACGTTTCTCTTTCTGCTCTTACAGGTGAAACGGAGACAGGGGCTGTCTCTGAAGAAGCGGATGCCGATTCGCTCGCTTATATCATTTACACGTCCGGTTCGACGGGAACACCGAAGGGAGTGGCTGTTGAACACCGACAGGCCGCAGCCTTTTTATCCGGCATGCAAGGGCAGTTTCCGTTAACGGAAGAGGATATCATCGTACTGAAATCATCCTTTTCTTTCGACGCTTCCATCTGGCAATTGTTTTGGTGGACGATGTCAGGCGCTTCTGTGTATCTGCTTCCGTCCGGCTGGGAGAAAGATCCTGCCCTGATGATTGAAGCCTTTGTCTCTGAAAAGGTGACGACCGCGCATTTTATTCCGGCGATGGTCAACAGCTTTTTAGACGCGCTGGAAACGGAGCCTGAGGAAACAAGAATCCGCCTCGGCAAAACACTGACTCGCGTGTTTGCCGGAGGGGAAGCACTTTCACCGCTTACGGCTGCCCGTTTTGCCGATCTTTTGCCGGAGACCGTGCTCATTCACGGCTACGGGCCGACAGAAGCGACGGTTGATGCGGCCTTTTACGTCTGTGACCGAAAACGGGACAGCGGCAGGACAAGGCTTCCGATCGGAAAACCCGTTCCGGGTGCCCGTCTGTATGTGTTAGACGGCGGAGGAACCGTTCAGCCTGCGGGTGTGGCCGGAGAGCTGTACATCGCGGGGACAGGTGTGGCGCGGGGCTATCTGAACCGCCCTGAGCTGACGGAGGAGCGTTTTCTCGATGATCCGTTTTATCCGGGGGAGCGCATGTATCAGACAGGGGACATCGCCCGCTGGACAGAAGACGGGCTTGTCGAATGGCTCGGCCGTTCAGACGGACAGGTGAAAGTCCGCGGCTACCGGATTGAACCGGGAGAAATCGAAGCGGCGATCCGGCGTATTGACGGCATCCGTGAAGCGGCGGTCACCGCCCGGACCGACCACGGCGATACCGCGCTTTACGCTTATATCGAAGGCCGAAAAAGCGATGACGTGCGGGCGGAGCTTGCGGCACGCCTTCCGGCTTACATGATGCCGGCTCAGTTCATAGAGATGACCGAGTGGCCGGTCACGCCGAGCGGAAAGCTTGACCGCCGCGCGCTGCCGGCTCCTGACGGAGCGGCAGACAGACAGGCGTACACCGCACCGCGGAACGTCACGGAAATGAAGCTTTGCGCCCTTTGGGAAGAGGTGCTGAAAAACGGCCCCGTCGGCATCCGGGATCACTTTTTTGAGCGGGGCGGCCATTCGCTGAAAGCGACGGCTCTCGTCTCCCGCATCGCCAAAGAGTTCGGCGTTCAGGTGCCGTTACAGGACATCTTCGCCCGGCCGACGGTGGAAGAGCTCGCTTCGGTCATTCAGGACCTCGAAGAGAGCCCGTATGAAGCGATTCAGCCTGCAAAAACACAGGCCATCTATCCGGTGTCTTCGGCACAGAAACGGATGTATGTGCTCCAGCAGCTTGAAGACGGCGGTGTCGGCTACAATATGCCGGCTGTGCTGGAACTGACGGGCCCGCTTGACCGCGTGCGGCTGGAGGAGACGTTCCGGCAGCTTGTTGAGCGGCATGACTCGCTCAGAACGTCCTTTGAAACGGGGCCTGACGGCGAACCGGTGCAGCGCATCCATGCCAGCGTGCCGTTTCAGCTGGAGGATGCCGGGTCAGCTGACGCATTTGTCCGGCCGTTCCGTCTGGATGAAGCGCCGTTCTTCCGTGCGGCCCTCGTGAAAGAATCGGATGAACGCCATCTTTTATTGACGGATATGCATCACATTATTTCAGACGGTGTGTCCGTCAACACCCTGATTAAAGAATTCGGCGAGCTGTACGCCGGCCGTACGCTTGCGCCGATGCGCCTTCAATATAAAGACTATGCCGTCTGGCAGCGGGAATTTCAACAGAAAGAAGGGTACCGGAAACAGGAAGACTATTGGCTGAAGCGGCTTGAAGGAGAGCTTCCGGTGCTTGAACTGCCGGCTGACAAGCCCCGTCCGGCTGTCAGAAGCTTTGCGGGCGGCACGGTATCGTGCGCGCTTGACGCTGAAACGGCATCCGGACTTCACCGCATCGCCCGGGATCACGGCTCCACTTTGTATATGGTGCTTCTTGCCGCGTACAATACGTTACTCGCGCGTCTGAGCGGGCAGGAAGATATTATCGTCGGCTCGCCGATTGCCGGGCGCCCGCACAAAGACCTTGAACCGATTCTCGGGATGTTCGTCAACACGCTCGCCATCAGAACGGAGCCGAAAGCGGACAAACGGTTCACCGATTACTTGGCGGAAGTCCGCCAGGCCGCGCTTGAAGCGTACGAGCATCAGGACTACCCGTTCGAAGAGCTTGTGGAACGGCTCGGCGTGCAGCGTGACACAAGCCGCAATCCGCTGTTTGATGCGATGCTTGTCGTTCAGAATATGGAGCATGCGGAACTGCTGCTGGACGATTTGCATATTCAGCCTGCGGACATGTCCCGCCCGGTTTCCAAATTTGATTTCACTTTGCAGGCTTCTGAAGGCGGGGGACAGATTCATTTTCTGTTTGAATATGCGTCGGCTCTATTCCGAAAAGAAACGATGGAGCGCTGGGCTTCCCACTTTTTGACGATGCTTGAACACATTGTCCGTGAACCGGAATCCTCTTTACGGGAGATCAATATGCTGACTGTCCCGGAACGAAACCGGATTCTTTCAGACTTTAACGGCATGACGGATAAACAGCTGCCGGAAAACACAGTTCATGAACTGTTCATCACCCAGGCGCGAAAAACACCTGATAGGGCGGCTCTTATCAGCGGGGATAAGTCAGTCACATATAAAGAATTAGATGAATGGTCGAATAAAATCGCCAGAGCTCTGCAAAAACGGCAGATCGGACCAGATGCCGCCGTCGGCATTGTGATACCAAGATCACCGGAACAAGCCGCGGCAGTCTTCGGAGTTTGGAAAGCAGGAGGCGCCTACGTCCCGATAGATCCTGAATATCCTGAGGATCGCAAGCAATATATCATCGCAGACAGCGGCACAGCGCTTCTCCTTACCGTAGACGATGCGATAGATCAAGTGCCTGACGGTTTCAACGGTGAAGTACTCGCGCTGGAAGATATAAAAGAATCGGACGCTTCACCGGTTCAGTCACTGTCAGCGCCGGGGGATTTGGCTTACATCATTTATACGTCCGGGACGACAGGAAGGCCGAAAGGGGTGATGGTTGAACATCGATCCGTCAGCCAAACGCTTCAATGGCGAAGCAGTTTTTATGATCTGAATGAGAAAGATACCGTTCTTCAGCTCTTTTCATTTTCCTTTGACGGATTTGTAACAAGTATGTTCACACCGCTGATTTCCGGTGCGAAAGTGGCCGTTTTAGCTGAAGATGAAGCGAAAGATATTCTTGCCATTAAACACTATCTCGCTTCGCAGCGCATCACACACATGATTATTGTTCCTGTGCTGTACCGTACACTGCTTGACGTACTAGAGCCGGGAGATGCCGAGTCTCTCCGGTTTGTCACATTAGCGGGAGAAGCTGTCGATCAAAACATTATCAGCCGCAGTTTATCGGTTTGTCCTCATACGGAGCTTGCCAACGAGTACGGCCCGACGGAAAACAGCGTCGCTACTACAGCGGCAAGGCATATAGAACAAAATGAGGACATTACGATCGGCCGGCCGATTGATCATTCACAAGTTTATATTTTAAACGGAGATCATCCGCAGCCGATCGGTGTAACAGGGGAACTTTGCATCTCGGGTTCCGGCCTTGCAAGAGGGTACCGTAATCTTCCTCAGCAAACGGCTCAAGCCTTCGTCCAAGATCCGTTTCGTAAGAATCAGCGCATGTACCGGACGGGCGATCTGGCAAAATGGCTGCCGGACGGCACGCTGCAATATATCGGCCGAATGGACGAGCAAGTCAAAATCAGAGGCTACCGGGTGGAGCTGAAAGAAATTGAGGCCGCCTTAACAGGCATAAAAGGCGTTAAAGAAGCAGCCGTCACCGCTCAGCCCGCATCAGCAGGCCAAACGGAACTATGCGCTTATATCGTGACAGAAGAAGGAACAGACAGCGAAACCGTGCAGCAGGCGCTCAGAAATGAAATGCCCGCTTATATGGTGCCGGCGTTCTTTGAAACGCTTGAGTCACTGCCTGTCACACCAAACGGGAAGCTTGACCGCCGCGCGCTTCCTGAGCCGCGGAAAAAAGCACAGACGGGACGGGCGTTTACGGAACCTGCCGGCGCCATTGAAAAAGAGCTGGCAGCGATTTGGAGCGAAGTGCTCGGAACTGAAAATATTGCAGCGGATCAATCATTTTTTGAGCTTGGCGGCGATTCCAACAAAGCCCTGCAAGTATCGGCACGATTACACCAGGCAGGAAAACAGATAGCTGTAAAAGACATTTTCAGCCGGCCTACAATTAAAGAGCTGGCGCCTTATGTCCGTACAGAGCGGCAGCCGGTCAGCCAAGCTCCCGCACAAGGAGAAGTGAAGTGGTCGCCTGTTCAAAAATGGTTCTTCACACAAGACATGACGGAAGCAAACCATTTTAACCAATCCGTTATGCTGACGAGAAAAAATCCAATAGATGAAGAGGCCTTAAGGAAAACGTTAAAAGCCATTACCGTTCATCATGATGCCTTGCGACTTGTGTGCAAAAAAGATGGAGAGAAAGGCTTTTTCCTCTTCAACAGACCGGCTGATCTCGCAGATGAGCAGCTTTACAACCTGGCTATTTTAGAAGTGTCAGGCGAAGAGCATGAAAAAGAACGTTTTATAAAGCGCCGCGTTTCAGAGCTTCAAAGAAACATGGATTTAGAGAACGGGCCGCTGGTACAGGCGGGGCTGTTCCGCTCTGAATCGGAAGATTACTTATTTCTTTCCGTCCATCATCTCGCCGTCGACGGGATGTCATGGCGGATTTTACTGGAAGACTTGGCTTCTGTCTATGAACAGGCGGCTTCAGGAAAGGAAATCAATCTTCCTCCGAAAACAGTGTCATTCAAAACATATACGGAGCAGCTGGCCGATTACGCCGAAAGCCGGCAGCTGCTTCAGCAGGCGGAGTATTGGCGGGAGATTGAACACTATGAAACAGAAAGTCTCCCTTACGAGCAGGCAGATCTATATCAAGCTTCTGCGAAAAAACGAAACACGGTATCTTTCACATTGACGGAAAGTGAAACAGACGCCCTGCTGAGAGATGTGCACAGCGCCTACAATACGGATACGCAAGATATACTTTTGGCTTCCGCCGTACTGGCTGTTCAAAAATGGTCGCCGCGGCATGCTTTGAAAATTGCCCTTGAAGGACACGGACGCCAAACGGAGCAGGGCGGTGCGGATATCAGCAGAACGGTAGGGTGGTTCACTTCCATTTACCCGGTGCTTTTCCGGAGCGGGGCTTATGAACCTCTTGAAGAATATGAAATTCGCACATTGAAAACTGTCAAAGACACATTGCGGCGCATTCCGGAGAAAGGGAACGGATACGGCGTCCTCAAATATTTGACCCCGCCGAAGCTTGCCGGGATGACCTTCGGGAAAGCACCTGAGATCAGCTTTAACTATCTCGGACAATTCGATGCGCCCGGCGGGAATCCGGCAGAAACCGAACAGCCTGACGCATTTCTGTTTTCTCCTTTGGGAGGCGGAGATGATATGACGGATACATGGAAACGGGAGCAGTCACTTGAGATCAGCGCGATTGCGGCACAAGGCCGGATAACCGTTAACATGTCCTATGATACAGGACGCTTCCGGCAAGATACGATCGAACGGCTGTCCGAAAGCTGCCGGTATTTTCTCTTGAAACTGTCGGAACACTGCCTCGGCAAAACCGATACGGAGAAAACGGTCACTGATTTTGATGATCGGGAGCTGACTGAGGAAGCATTACAGGATATTGCCGACTTACTCAGCTTTCACTAAAACCGAGCGGGAGGAAAACATGGACAAAACGAAAAATATCCAAAACATTTATCCCCTCAGCCGAATGCAGGAAGGAATGCTTTTCCATTCCTTTCTGCAAAAGGAGGGGTCTGCATATATCGAGCAATCCGTCTTCACCATAAAAGGCCGGCTTCGTCCGGAATTGTTTGAACAAAGCGTGCAGTCTGTCATCAGCCGCCATGACATTTTCAGAACGGTTTTTTTACCTCATGTCGCTCAGCTGAACGGACCCCGCCAAGTCGTGCTGCGTGAGCGGGAATTCCGATTGCGCAGCGAAGATCTTACACATTTGGATGAAGCGGGACAAAACAGCTTTATACAGCAGTTTAAGGAACGTGACCGCTTAAAAGGCTTCGATTTGCAAAAGGATATGCTGATGCGTGTTTCTTTGTTTAAAACGGCAGACGAAGAATATGTATGTGTCTGGAGCCATCATCACATCCTCATGGACGGCTGGTGCCTCGGCATCGTCCTTCAAGAATTTATGCATATTTACAAGACGATTGAATCAGGTTCGCCCGTCACACTGGCGCCCGCAAAGCCTTACAGCACGTATATTACATGGCTGACTGATCAGGACAAAGACGCAGCTTCTGATTATTGGAAAGGATATTTATCGGACTGTGAGACACCCTCAGGACTCCCGAAAATATCGGCCCGTCCCCCGGAGGAAAAAGGCTACCGGAAGAAGGAGCTGCTGTTTTCTTTAGACGAAAACCTGACAGCCAAGCTGAAAACCATTGCCAAAGAAGAGGGTGCTACACTCGCGGTGCTTATGCAGACCGTATGGGGCCTGATGCTGCAGCGCTACAATCGGACGGACGATGCCGTTTTCGGAGCCGTCGTATCAGGGCGGCCTTCCGTTATTGCCGGAGTGGAAAACATGATCGGGCTGTTTATCAATACCGTGCCGGTACGCATCAAAACCGGTGATGAAAGCTTTAGAGAACTGCTGGGCCGCTGCCAGAAAGAAATGCTTGATTCAGAGGCGTTCAGCTACCATCCGCTTGCTGACATCCAATCTCAGACTGAGCTGAAACAGGATTTAATCGACCATATCATCGTGTTTGAAAATTATCCGATTCAGCAGCAGATGAAAGACGCGGAAAAGGAATCGGATGCACCGTTTCGAATCGGGAATGTCAACGTGTCGGAACAATCAGGCTACGATTTTAACCTGATCATAGCGCCCGGCGATGAGCTGCTCATCAAATTCAGCTACAATGCGAATGTTTATGATGAAGTATGGATAGAGAGCGTAAAAGGACATTTAGAAGAAGCCCTGCGCGGCGCCGCCTTCAATCCCGATGTTCCGGCTGACCGGCTTCCGATGCTCGGACAAAAGGAAAAATCAAGAATAATCGGCGAATTTAATGATACGAAAACAACTTATGAAAGAGATGAAAGCATCATCAGCCTGTTCAGCCGGCAGGCGGAAAAAACTCCGGATCATCAGGCGCTGCACGCCGGCGGGCTGACGTTGACGTACCGGGAGCTTGATGAACGGTCAACTGAATTCGCCGGCATCCTGCTGGAAAACGGTTTGACGCAAAAGGGAATCGCCGGGATTCTGGCCGAACGCTCACCGGAATTTATCATCGCTGTTCTCGCTGTATTAAAAGCGGGAGGGACGTACCTTCCGCTTGATGCAGATCTGCCTTCCGACAGAATCGCCGATATGCTCAGTGAGAGCGGGGCACAGCTGTTAACGGTACAAAAAGGGATTGAGACTGACATTGACTTTTCCAGTATCATTTCAATCCCGGTTGCAGCTGAGAAACAAACCGCTGACATGAGAAAGCTGAATACCGTTACAGCACCTGATGACCTTGCCTATATTATGTATACATCCGGTTCAACAGGAAAACCAAAGGGCGTGATGATTTCCAACCGAAACGTCGTATCACTCGTGTCAAACAGCAATTACTCGTCGGCCGGCACGACGGATCGTCTCATTCTGACAGGGTCCATCGGTTTTGACGCAGTGACGTTTGAAATATTCGGAGCGCTTTTAAACGGGGCATGCCTTCATGTGGTTGACCGCTCGACAATGCTTGCCCCTGAGAGGTTCGGCAGCTATCTTTCTGCCAACCGTATTACGATTCTGTTTTTGACTACGGCGCTTTTTAACCAGTTCGCCCAGGCAGACCCGGAGATGTTTTCCGGATTGCACACCTTATATGTCGGCGGAGAAGCTTTGTCGCCGGCACTCATCAATAAGGTCAGACACCGCTGCCCGAATCTCAGCCTTTATAACATATACGGACCGACGGAAAATACGACGTTTTCCACCTTTTACGAAATCACGCATGATTTTTCTCAGCCGATCCCAATCGGAAAACCGATCAGCAATTCAACCGCATTCATTATCGATAAAAATGGCGGGCTTGCGCCGATCGGCGTGCCGGGTGAGCTTTGCGTCGGCGGTGACGGGGTTGCCAAAGGCTACTTAAACAGGCCTGAATTAACAAGTGAAGCATTTGTCAGCCACCCGATTCACCCTGAAGAAAAAATCTACAGAACAGGCGACTTGGCGCACTGGCTGCCTGATGGAAGCATCGGGTACATCAGCCGTATCGACCGCCAATTCAAGATTCGCGGGAAGCGGATCGAGCCGGCCGAAATTGAAGCGCGGCTGACTGAAATTGACGGGATCAGGGAAGCGGCTGTCACCGTGTCACAAGAAGGACAAGAAGCCATTCTATGCGCGTATTATACGGGCGCACATATTGAAGAAAGGACCATTCGATCCCTATTGGCAAGGTCGCTTCCCGACTATATGATTCCGCAGTATGTGACTAAGCTTGACCGTATGCCGCTAACCGCAAACGGCAAAGTGGACCGCCGCAGACTGCCTACGCCAGAACGAAAAAAAGCCTCATCAAAAGCCGTTCCGCCCCGAAACTGGGTCGAGCGTGAGCTGATCGACATTTGGACGCCGATCCTCGGCTGCGGGGAGCTGGGCATACAGGATGACTTCTTTGAGCTGGGCGGCCACTCTTTAAAAGCATTGCAAGTCATTCATCAGCTGAAGACGAGGCAGCAGATGGATGTGCCGATTGAAATGATATTTGAATATCCGACAATTGAGCAATTGGCTGAAAAACTGTATTCCAGCAAACTATCAGAAGCTGCCGAACAGCATATCAGCAGACTGAATCAGCCGAAAGGACGCAATCTTTTCTGTTTTCCGCCTATCTCAGGTTTCGGGATTTTCTTCAAAGATCTTGCGGCGGCATTAAATGGACGGGCTGCTGTGTACGGCTTTAACTTTATTGAAGAAGACAGCAGAATGGAACAATACATTGATAAAATGCTGGAAATCCAGCCGGAAGGCCCTTATATCCTCTTCGGATATTCGGCAGGCGGCAATACGGCATTTGAGGCGGCAAAAGCGATGGAAAAACGGGGCTTAAAAGTCAGCGATGTCATTATCGCAGACGCGTACAGAAAGCTTGACGCACTTCCGCCGCAGCCAATGAACGCAACAGCCGAAAATGTCCCGGAAGCGGTCAGAGAAGCGGTCATCAAAAAGACAGAGGGCTATCAAACGTACTGGGCGGAACTGATAAATGACGGCCAAATCGCGGCAAACCTCCACTTTATTGAGGCCGGCATAAAGGAAGAGCACAGCGATAAGCCCGAGCCGAAGAAATGGGAAGGCGCCACAACGGGTCTCTATCAGGAATATCAAGGCGAGGGCGCCCATAAAGATATGTTTGAACCGGCCTTTGCACACCAAAATGCTGAGGTCATACTGGAGATCGTTGCAAACAGCGGCAGACGCTTGGAACGGAATCTGTAACATCCGGCAGAATGGTTCAAGAAGACAGAGGGCAAGATAGGGGAATCAAACCCAGTTTTTTGGAGGCTTGTCATGACGAACCTATCTTGGCTTACGTATGTAATGATCATCCTTGCCAGCTACCGGCTGACCCATTTAATTGTATTTGATAAGATTACGGAATTCATAAGAAAACCCTTTTTAAAGCAAGAAAAAACCGTCGATCAAAACGGGCGCACCGTGCAAAAAAAAGTCCCGTCCTCCACATTCGGTTATATGCTGCAATGTTATTGGTGTGCGGGTGTCTGGTGCGCCATATTAATCGGCATCTGCTATTTGGTCTGGCCCCGCTTTGCTCATCCGGTTATTTTCATTTTGTCCATTGCCGGAGCGCAGGCCATTCTTGAGACTTGCGTCGGCGTCGGAACGAAGGTCATTGACGTGCTGGCCGCCATAAAACATAAAAAGTCCTGAAGCGATTTGTTTCGCTTTAGGACTTTTTTCTTTCTCTTTTAGTCTTAGAGGAGCAAAGAAGACTTTCTGATTCACCGCCCGGAATGCTTCGGAATACCGTAAAGCAGAGAGGGGGAAAAACATGAAAGGCTGCCGTTCCAGCATGATATGGTTTTTGGCCGTTTTACTGACAGCCGGCATCTTTACAATGTCAGCATCAGCAAAAGCAAGCGGCACTCAGCCGGAGAGAGAAATGAGAGCCGTATGGATCGCGTCTGTCACCAATATCGACTGGCCCTCTAAAAAAGGGCTGTCACCTGATGAGCAAAAAAAAGAATACAGCAAGCTGCTGGATGACGTTCAGGCAATGGGGATGAACGCCGTTATCGTCCAAATTAAGCCGACGGCTGATGCTTTTTATCCATCAGATTACGGACCTTGGTCAGAGTATTTGACAGGAACTCAAGGTAAAAATCCGGGGTACGATCCGCTTGCTTTTTTAGTTGAAGAGACACACAAACGGAATCTTGAATTCCATGCTTGGTTCAATCCTTACCGGATCACGATGAATCACACAAATTTGAATGCGCTTTCAAGTGATCATCCCGCCCGTTCCCATCCGGACTGGGTCGCTGCATATGGAAACCAGCTGTATTATAATCCGGGCATTCCGGAAGTAAGGCAATTTATAACGGATGGGATCAAAGAGGTGGTCAGCCGTTATGACATTGATGCGGTTCATATGGATGATTATTTTTATCCTTATAAAATTGCCGGACAGGAATTCCCCGATCAGGCGGAATACGAACGGTACGGAAAAGCTCACTTTGCATCAATTGATGACTGGCGCAGGGATAACGTCAACCGTCTTGTAAAAGAGATCAATCAGACCATTAAACGAGAAAAACCTTATGTCAAATTCGGAATCAGCCCGTTCGGCGTATGGAGAAACGCCGCAGATGACCCGACAGGCTCCAAAACGGCCGCCGGGGTGCGGAACTACGATGACTTATACGCTGACACAAGAGAATGGATCCAAAAAGGATATATTGATTACATCGCACCGCAGATTTACTGGAGCATCGGGTTTAAAGCAGCAGCATATGACGTCTTGACGGATTGGTGGGGGAAAGAAGTGAACAATCGCCCGGTGCATTTATATATCGGGCAGGCGGCTTATAAAATCAATAACAACGCTGATCCTGCCTGGGCCGACCCGGAGGAATACGGAAGACAGATTGCTCTTAACAGGGGATCGGCATGGGTTAAAGGCAGCATGCATTTCAGTTTAAAGGATCTGAACCGTAATCCGCTCAATGTGAAAAGCCGTTTGCTCAAAGACATGTACAGCCGTCCAGCATTAATTCCCGAGATGCCATGGCTTGGACATTCCGCTTTAAAAAAGCCGGCTGTCAAACGAGCGGAAAAAAATGCTTCAGGCAATACACTCTATATCGAAGATGCGAAATCCAACGGTAAGAAAACGGCTTATTACGCCATTTACCGCGCAGAAAAGGGAAAGCAGCCTTATTTAGTGGATACAGTCAGAAAAACAGCGTCACGGACGCAAACATTTTCAGATACTGATACTGATATCCGGGCGAAAGGCGCCTGCACCTATATCGTTACTTCCGTTGACAGGCTCCACCATGAGAGCCGTCCCTCCGCAAAACGGACGGTTAAATAACATTTTTACAAAACTGACAGCTCCTGAGCTGTCAGTTTTTTTGCAGATGAGTCGGAATGTTCAGACTTTATTTGAATGGAATGAATAAAGACCCCCATTAATAAAATGTAGAAAGCAGCAGAAGGAGGAAGATTAATGAATTTTCAACTGACAAAAGAACAGCAGCTGGTGCGCGAAATGGTCAGAGATTTTGCCAAAAATGAAATTGCCCCGAAAGCCCATGAGGTTGATCAATCAGCCGTCTTCCCGGCAGACACATTTAAAAAAATAGGCGAACTCGGTCTGCTCGGAATTCCGTTTCCGGAAGAATACGGCGGGGCGGGCGGTGACACCATTTCATATGCAATAGCGGTTGAAGAAATCGGAAAAGCCTGCGGAAGCACGGGGCTAAGCTACGCGGCGGCCGTGTCACTCGGCGCAAGCCCATTATACTATTTCGGTACTGAACAGCAAAAACAAGAACACCTTACTCCGCTTGCTTCCGGAAAAGCGCTCGGATCATTCGGGCTGACAGAGCCAAATGCCGGTTCAGACGCTGGCGGAACACAGACAAAAGCCGAGAAAAAAGGCGATGACTATGTAATAAACGGTGAGAAATGCTGGATCACAAACGCCAATTACGCCCGCACGGTCATTGTCACCGCCGTGACGGGAAAGAACTCCGCCGGAAAACCGATCATCTCAGCCCTCATTGTTCCGACAGACACACCGGGATTTACGATCACAAACCCGTACGACAAGATGGGTGTGAGAGGATCGGATACGGCCGAACTTGTGCTGGAAGATGTCAGGGTGCCTGCCGACAACCTGCTTGGCGATCCTGAGAAGGGGTTTAAACAATTTTTATATACGTTAGACGGCGGACGGATTTCAATTGCGGCGCTTGCTGTCGGTATCGCTCAAGGGGCATTGGAGGCGTCTCTGTCATATGCGAAAGAACGCAAGCAGTTCGGCAGCCCGATCTCATCATTTCAAGCCATTCAATTTAAACTCGCTGACATGGCGATGGAAATTGACCTTGCCAGACAAATGGTGCTTAAAGCGGCATGGCTGAAGGATCAAAACCTGCCATTTACGAAAGAAGCGGCATTCGCCAAGCTCTATGCTTCAGAAATGGCCGTCAGAACGTGCCTTCAGGCCATTCAAATTCACGGCGGTTCCGGATACATGAAGGAATACGGGGTCGAACGCATGCTTCGTGACGCAAAGCTGATGGAGATTGGCGAGGGAACGTCAGAAATTCAAAGAATGGTCATCGCGAGACAGCTGTTGAAGTGAAATGAAAACGTTTACCAAAGCAATGATGGAAGGAGGCAGGTCATATGGCTGAACTTATCCATTTAACAGCGGGAAAGCTGCTTGAGCGGACCGTGGAGCTTTTCCCGGACCATGAAGCGGTTGTTTACCCTGAGCGCGGCCTCCGTTATACGTATGCCGAGTTTGACCGGTTATGCCGGCAGACCGCAAAAGGGCTGATGAAGCTGGGAATTGAAAAAGGAGATCATGTGGCCATATGGGCATCCAACATACCGGAATGGCTCGCGGCGTAATTTGCAACGGCGAAAATCGGCGCCGTTCTGATCACCATCAATACGAATTTTCAAATCGCAGAGTTGGATTACCTGCTGACCCATTCAGACGTCTCGGCCCTGATAATCATGGACTCCTACCGGCAGACATCTTATGTCGAGTTGGTGAATAAACTGATTCCGGAGCTGAAAACTTGTGAGCGCGGCAGACTGCGTTCGAAACGTTATCCTTTTTTACAGACAGTGTTATATATCGGTGATCAAAGCCCGCCCGGAATGCATCATTGGGATGCTCTGCTGAAGGATGCAGAAACCGTAACGGATGCAGAGCTTGACAGAAGGATGGACAGCCTGAAAAAGGATGATTGCATTCATATGCAATATACGTCAGGTACGACGGGATTTCCGAAAGGCGTCATGCTCTCACATTTTAATATCGTAAATAACGCGGCCAACATCGCAGAATGTATGAAGCTTACCTCAAGTGACCGTTTATGCATCCCCGTGCCATTTTTCCACTGCTTCGGGTGTGTGCTCGGCGTGCTGGCATGTGTATCCGCGGGGGCGGCGATGATTCCGATCGAGCAGTTTTCTCCGCCATCCGTTCTGAAAACGGTGGAACAAGAAGCCTGCACGGCTCTGCACGGTGTGCCGACGATGTTTATCGCCCTGCTTCATGACAGCGGTTTTTCTGATTATGACCTTTCTCACGTCCGAACCGGCATTATGGCAGGCTCGCCATGCCCGGCGGAAGTCATGAGAGAAGTAATCGGCAAAATGGGGATGACCGACATTACCATTGCCTACGGACAGACTGAAGCATCACCTGTCATTACGCAGACTAGAACGGATGATCCGTTTGAAAGAAGAGTGGAAACAGCGGGGCGCGCGCTTCCCCATATCGAAGTCGGAATTGTTCGGCCCGGAACATCCGAGGAGGCTGCACGGGGCGAACAGGGAGAGCTCTGCACCCGCGGATACCATGTCATGAAAGGCTATTATAAAAATCAAGAAGCAACCGAAGAAGCGATAGATAAAGACGGCTGGCTGCATACCGGTGATTTGGCGGTCATGGACGAGGACGGGTACTGCAAAATCACAGGCCGTCTGAAAGACATGCTGATCAGGGGCGGCGAAAATATCTATCCCCGGGAGATTGAAGAAATGTTATATCGGCATCCAGCGGTAGCAGACGTTCAGGTCGTCGGTGTCCCTGATCCGAAATACGGCGAAGAGGCCGCGGCGTGGATCAGGCTCAAAGACGGACAAACCGCTTCTGCAGAAGACATCAGAACCTTTTGCAAAGAAAATATAGCCCGCTATAAAGTCCCCCGGTATGTGTTGTTCACAGATGAATATCCCATGACAGCCTCAGGAAAAATCCAGAAATTCAAACTGCGGGAAAAAACGATTGAAGAGCTCAAGTTAATTTAATGAAAAAGGAGTGCTTCACAATTGTTTAAAAAAGTTCTGATTGCCAATAGAGGAGAAATCGCCTTAAGAATAATCCGCACCTGCAAACGTCTCGGCATCCCCTCGGTATCTGTCTATTCAGAAGCCGACCGGGATGCGCTCCATGTAAAAGCGGCTGATGAGGCCTACCTGATCGGTCAATCGAGAGTAAATGAAAGCTATTTACATATTGACAGAATCATAGAAGCCGCTAAAGCCGCCGGAGCCGACGCCATCCATCCCGGCTACGGGCTGCTGTCAGAAAACAGCCGGTTCGCCGAACGCTGCCGAAAGGAACACATCACATTCATCGGCCCGCCAGGTGACATCATCGTTAAGATGGGAAGCAAGATAGAAGCGCGAAAAACGATGCAGCAGGCAAAAGTCCCGATCGTTCCCGGTGTTTCAGAGCCATTGCCCGATGTTCACTCGGCCTTAGCCGAAGCCCGTGCCATCGGCTTTCCGGTCATGCTGAAAGCGTCCGCAGGAGGAGGCGGAATCGGCATGCAGATCGTACATTCGGAAGAAGAACTGGCAAAAGCGTTTGAAGGCAATCAAAAGCGGGCCGCGTCTTTTTTCGGCGACGGCGCAATGTATATGGAAAAAGTCATTGAAAACGCCCGTCATATTGAAATTCAGATTCTCGCAGATTCTTTCGGCAATACCGTTCACCTGTTTGAACGTGACTGTTCAGTGCAAAGGCGCCATCAAAAAGTGATAGAAGAAGCGCCATCGCCGTTTGTTGATGAGGAATTAAGACAAAGACTCGGTGAAACCGCCGTTAAAGCCGCTAAATCTATCGGCTACCAAAATGCGGGCACAATAGAGTTTCTTGTCGACCAAAAGAAACAAATCTATTTCTTAGAGATGAATACAAGACTGCAGGTAGAGCATCCGGTGACAGAAGAAATTACGGGACTGGATCTTGTGGAAGAACAGCTGAAAATTGCCGCGGGACAGCCGCTGACTTTCTCGCAGAAAGACATCACCCATCACGGGCATGCGATAGAAGTGCGGATTTATGCGGAAGATCCGGTCACCTTTTATCCGTCACCCGGCACTATCTCCTCTTTCTCCGTTTTACGGCATCCGTCAGTGAGACACGAATGCGCCGTTGAAAAGGGCAGCACCGTTTCTCCGTTTTACGATCCGATGATTGCCAAAATGATTGTTACGGCAAAAACGAGAAAACAAGCCATTGAACAACTGAAAACCGCCCTTGGCGAATATCATGTAGAAGGAATTAAAACCAATATTCCGCTGCTGACAAAAATCGCCTGTTCAGAAGCGTTTGAAAAGGGTGAAGCGACAACCGGATTTTTACAAACAATAAACGGGGAGGCGTCAAAATGAGCGTCATAAAAATTCAAATGGCCGGTAACCTGTGGAAAATTCATGTGAAACCGGGCGATGTCATTGAGGAAGGACAGGAAGTGGCTATCTTGGAATCTATGAAAATGGAAATTCCGATCATCGCTGATGCATCCGGAACGGTGAAAGAAGTGAAAAAAACGGAAGGCGATTTCACTGATGAAGGAGAGGTCCTGATTGAGCTTCAATAAAACGGGAGGTGCAGCATGAACTGTCCGAAGCATGTCCGCATCAACGAAGTAGGGCCTCGTGACGGCCTGCAGAATGAATCGGCGTGGGTGGATACAGAAGATAAGATTGAGTGGATCAATATGCTGTCAAAGACAGGACTTCCCTATATCGAAGTGACATCATTCGTGCATCCGAGATGGATTCCGGCTCTTCGTGACAGTCTGGATGTCGCAAAGGGGATTGCCAGATCAGAAGATACGGTCTACGCGGCTCTCGTTCCAAACCTCATCGGACTGGAACATGCAGCAGAAGGCAGAATTGATCAAGCCTGTGTGTTTTTATCAGCAAGCGAAACCCATAACCAAAAAAACGTAAACAAACCGATTGACCGGACCGTTCAAGAACTCAGGCGGGTCATTACTGAAGCAAAAGCTGAAAAAATGGCGACGAGAGCGTATCTGTCCACTGTATTTGGCTGCCCGTACGAACAGAACGTGCCGGTCGAACAAGTCGTCCGCCTGGCAGACACCCTGATCGAAATGGGTGTTGATGAATTATCGCTCGGCGACACAATCGGCGCGGCGAATCCCTTGCAGGTCATCGCCGTGCTTGAAGCCCTTTTGCCGAGAATTCCGGCATCAAACATCGCACTCCATTTCCATGATACAAGAGGCACGGCTCTTGCGAATATCATTCCCGCCCTTGATATGGGCATTACATCCTTTGATACCTCCTCAGGCGGGCTTGGCGGCTGCCCGTATGCCCCGGGATCAGCAGGCAACGCCGCCACAGAAGATGTCATTTATATGCTTGAACAAATGGGGATTGATACCGGGACGGACTTGAATAAACTTCTTGAGGCCGCCGGCTGGATCGGGGACAAAATCGGCAAAGACCTGCCAAGCAGAAACCTGCAGGTATTCAGAACGAAATGAGAAAGGAGAAGCCATGGGAGATTGTGTCTTGTATTCCGTCTGTCAAGAAACGATCGGTCTGATCACACTGAACCGCCCGCATGCAGCCAACTCGCTGTCTTCTGAAATGATTGATGATTTACAGCGTGTAATTACAGACATCAGAAACTCGCCGGCTATTCGCTGCGTCATTCTCACCGGCTCCGGAAACACATTTTGCGCCGGTGCTGATTTAAAAGAAAGAGCAGGAATGAATCATGAACAAGTCAAGCAAAGCGTCAGGCGTATCGGCGAAACAGCCGCCTCAATTGAAGCTCTCCCGCAGCCGGTCATTGCAGCGCTGAACGGAACTGCTGTAGGAGGAGGTCTTGAACTTGCTCTCGCCTGCGATATCAGAACAGCCGTCAGCCGGGCGGGTCTCGGCCTACCTGAAACAGGCCTTGCGATCATTCCCGGGGCGGGGGGAACACAGAGACTGCCGCGGCTTATCGGTCCCGGCGCTGCAAAAGAATTGATTTACACCGGCCGAAGACTCACGGCTCAAGAAGCAAAAGACATGAAGCTGGTCGAGCATGTATGTGAAGCCGGGGAGCTTATGGAAAAAGTAAAAGCACTGGCCGGACGCATCGCCGCCAATGGACCGATCGCCGTCAGACAAGCAAAATTCGCGATAAACAAGGGTCTGGAGACAGATCTCAATACAGGGCTCACCATCGAACGAAAAGCATATGAACAAGTCATCCCGACACTTGACAGAGAAGAGGGCCTGCGCGCCTTTAAAGAAAAAAGACCCCCTGAATACAAAGGAAAATAAAACATGGAGGGACTCGGATGGATTACGAAAAAGAACGGCAGACACGCAGCAAAACGATTGAAAAAGGAGGAGCGGAGAAATATCACGCAAGCAACGAAAAAAAGGGAAAACTGTTTGTAAGAGACAGGCTGAAGCTTCTATTCGATGACGGCATATCCGTAGAAGATGCTTTTTTCGCCGAATGTATGTCAGACGGACTGCCGGCTGACGGGGTCGTCACCGGAATCGGAACTATCGGCGGCAGAACCGTTTGTGTGATGGCAAACGACTCAACCGTAAAGGCGGGTTCATGGGGCGCGAAAACGGTGGAAAAAATCATCCGCATTCAGGAAACGGCGGAAAAGCTGCAGTGTCCGCTTCTGTACTTAGTCGATTCAGCAGGTGCGAGAATTACGGATCAGGTCGACATGTTCCCGGGCAGGAGGGGAGCCGGACGCATTTTTTATAATCAAGTAAAGCTGTCGGGACGCATTCCGCAAATCTGCTTATTGTTCGGTCCTTCCGCTGCGGGCGGCGCTTACATCCCGGCATTTTGCGACATCGTCATTATGGTTGAAGGCAATGCATCCATGTACTTAGGCTCTCCGCGCATGGCGGAAATGGTAATCGGCGAAAAGGTATCGCTTGAAGAAATGGGCGGCGCCCGTATGCATTGTTCCGTATCAGGCTGCGGTGATCTTCTCGCCCGGACGGAACAGGAAGCAATTACGATGGCGCAGACATATCTCAGCTATTTTCCGGCAAATTATACTGAAAAAGCACCCGTCAACACATCCAAGAATCCGAAAGCTTTTGAAAAACCGCTCTCAGATGTCATTCCGGCACATCAAAACGCGCCGTTCAACATGATGGATTTAATTGAACGTGTCATCGATGAAGACTCCTTTTTTGAGATCAAACCATTATTTGCGCAGGAATTAATAACGGGGCTTGCGCGGATTCACGGACAGCCGGTCGGCATTATCGCCAACCAGCCGCGTGTCAAAGGCGGGGTTTTATTTCTCGATTCGGCGGACAAAGCCGCAAAATTCATCGCTTTGTGCGACGCATTTCATATTCCGCTTCTGTTTTTGGCAGACATCCCCGGCTTTATGATCGGAACGAAGGTTGAGCAGGCGGGCATCATCAGACATGGCGCAAAAATGATCTCCGCAATGGCCGAAGCGACTGTTCCGAAGCTTTCCGTTATTGTCAGAAAAGCCTACGGTGCCGGATTATATGCGATGGCGGGCCCGGCTTTTGAACCGGATTGCTGCTTAGCGCTGCCGACTGCGCAAATTGCCGTTATGGGGCCTGAGGCAGCGGTGAATGCGGTATATGCAAACAAAATCAGCGAACTCGCTCCTGAAGAAAGATCGGCTTTTATTCAAGAAAAGCGTGATGAATACAAGGAAGACATCAACCTTTACCGCCTCGCCTCTGAAATGGTGATTGACGGCATCGTTCCCGCTGATTCCTTGCGGGAAGAACTCAATAAACGCCTCACTGCTTACATGTCCAAACAACTGACATTCACACACCGGAAACACCCCGTATACCCGGTATAAAGAAAAAAGACCGCATAGATCCGGCCCGCGGCCGTTCTTCTATGCAGTCTTTTTTTCATAGTCTTGATCTCATCTTTTTCACGACAAAATAAACAACAATAAATACAAGAGCCAATATAATGATCGGAGTCGTATACATTCCGGCATAGCTGTCTACATCTTTCCACTGTCCGCCGAGCTGATACCCGAGATAAACGAAAATGATAGACCACGGAATAATCGCAAGCGTCGTCAAGGTGACAAACTTGGAAAGAGGCATTTTCGCGAGTCCGGCAGGGATGGAAATCGCGTGTCTGACGACCGGGATAAACCGTGCCGAGAATACCACGCCCGCGCCGTAACGGCGAAACCAGTTTTCCGCAACATCAATATGATGCTTTTTCAGCAGTAAGTACTTGCCGTACTTGTCCAAAAACGGACGTCCTCCATAACGGGCGATCCAGTAAATAAAACATTGCGCGATCGTTCCCCCGATGACACCGGCGATAATGGCGCCGATAAAACTGATCGTACCTTCTGACACCATATAGCCTCCGTAAGCCAGAACGATTTCACTCGGAATGATTTCGATCATTAACCCGAGCGCAATCCCTAAATAGCCCATACTTGTCAGCCAGGATAATATTTCACTAATAAAATTGCCCACACTGTTCACAACCTCACTATCTTTTTACCCAATTATATGACTGATTGACAAGCAAAATGGTTACAAATTATTTTTTAATGCGTCATTTCTTCAGATTCTCTTTTTAACACCTCTTCTAAATAAGCTAAAAGTTTCGGTCTCATTTCTTTCCGCAGAAGCCCGATCTCCGTCCCGGCTTTAAAACACCCGAGCTTATCGCCTATATCGAACCGGCTTCCTTCAAGTTCCCGCGCGTAAATGCTCCGGGTGCGGCACACTTTGCGCAGCGCATCAGTTAATTGGATTTCGCTGCCCGCGCCTCGTCCGATCGTTTTGAGCGCCTGGAAAATGGCAGGGGTTAATATGTATCGGCCCATCACGGCAATACGTGAGGGCGCCTTTTCAGCAGCCGGCTTCTCAATCAGGTCTTCAACCTGATACACATGACCGCTTTGCCGCCCCGTCTGTATAATACCATATTTGCTGACATCAGCAGGCTCGACGGGCTGTACGCCGATTGTTTCTGTGCCGTGCTGGTTATAGACGTCTATGAGCTGCGAAAGCGCGGGGGTGTCAGATACCATAATATCATCTCCTAAGAGAACGGCAAAAGGCTCATCTCCGATAAAATGCTCCGCACACAATACCGCATGTCCTAAGCCGAGCGGCTCTTTCTGGCGGATGTAATGAATATTGGCCAAATCGGCAATCTGCTGCATTTCCTTAAGCATCTCCGTCTTGCCTTTTTCCTGCAGATTGAATTCCAATTCCGCCAACCGGTCAAAATGATCTTCAATCGAGCGTTTGTTTCTCCCCGTAATAATCAGTATATCTTCAATTCCTGATTCTGCGGCCTCTTCTACAATATATTGGATTGCCGGTTTGTCGACAATCGGCAGCATTTCTTTCGGCTGCGCCTTTGTCGCCGGCAGAAATCTCGTGCCTAAACCCGCTGCGGGGATGACCGCTTTTCTCACTTTTTTTCTCATTCATCTTCACTCCTGATCCTGTATGTTTTTCAGCGAATCCCCAAATACCCAGATTCGGTTTCCGATAAAATTCATCATCATTCCGCCGATAGTGGCGGCAAGCTTACTCACCAAAAGCGTACAGCCGCTTTTTTGAAACGCGTAAAGCAATAAAAAGGTGATCACCGACGCGGCGGCATTAATCATGAGAAAGCGCACGATCTCTTTCCCGTCGGCCTTGCGTTTTACACGAAACGTCCAGTTTCGGTTCCACACATAGCTGTTGATGATCCCCGCCGAATAGGAACAGATCTGAGCCGGCAGATAAGGGACATGGCAAGCGGTGAGAAGGAAGAAGACACCAAAATCTATTAGCGTATTTCCCACGCCCACGGTGCAAAAACGGCCTAACGTCTTTATTTTTTCTTTCAGCATAACGGCACCCGGTTTTGACCTCCCTTCATAATAAAATGCGGATGGCTGTCATAGTTGTTGATAGGGATTACTTTAGCGGACAGTGTTGAATAAACAATTACTAAAATATGAACAAAACATGAAAACGTAATGAGGCCTTGCCGTTCCATTATGTTAACAGTTTAATAGTTTTGGTTGACATATTTCGTGAGGGACACTAATATTCTGTATAAGTGTTAACCTATATTTATTTTGGTTTACATTAATTTTCAAGGTAAGAGAAAGCAGGGGAGAGAATGGAGGAAGAGATATATTACAGCGTCAGAATGAGAGCTTCCCGGGACGCACCTCATGAGCAGGGAGGAAAACACATTTCCGGCGGAGAACGGCTCATCACTTACAGCGGATTACAAGAAGCGGTGAATGGCTTATTACATAAAGGCTTCTCGCATTCAAGAGGGACACCTGATTTTATGCAGATACAGCTTGAAAGCATCAATCAACCGATCAAAACGATCCGCCCGTTACCGGTTGCCGTACATCAAACAGATACGGCAGAGAAAGGACAAGCAGTCGCCCGGAAGCTTCTGCAAAAAGCCGGGATTCCTCCGCACATGATAGAGAAAGCCTATCAAAATATCGCGGAATATGCAGAAGTAAGAGGAGCGGTCCTGTTCGACATTCAGACGGGAAAACGCATTGACGGCAGAAAGGAAAGAGGTGTACGGGTATCCCGCATGGATTGGCCGGCACACGATTTTCAAAAATGGACTCTCGAGCACAAAATGCCGGAAAATCCAAGAATAAAAGAAGCGCATGCCATCGCGGCAAAGGTTTGTGCGCATCCGGGCATCATAGCTGAACTGTGCTGGTCGGATGACCCTGATTACATAACAGGCTACGTTGCCGCAAAGAAGCTGGGCTATCAGCGGATTACCAAGATGAAGAATGCCGGAGATGAAAGCGGCTGCCGGATTTTCTTTACAGATGGAGCCATAGATACAGAGAGCTGTATACATTTTTTAGAGAAGCAGCCTGTATTCATTCAGAGGGAGGGGAAAATATGAAACAATCAATGATTGAAAAAAGCAAAAAGCATCTTTGGCTGCCCTTCACACAAATGAAAGATTACGATGAAGATCCGTTAATCATTGAAAGCGGAAACGGAATTATGCTGAAAGATACAAGCGGCAAAGAATATTATGACGGCTTTTCTTCAGTATGGCTCAATGTACACGGCCACCGCAAAAAGGAAATGGATGAGGCGATTCAAAAACAGCTTGAAAAAATCGCTCATTCTACTTTGCTGGGCATGACGAACGTTCCCGCAACAGAACTTGCCGAGATGCTGACGAGCATCACACCGGAAAAGCTGACGCGCGTTTTTTACTCTGACAGCGGAGCGGAAGCGATGGAAATCGCTCTGAAAATGGCCTTTCAATACTGGAAAAACATAGGGCGGCCTGAGAAGCAGACATTCATTTCTATGCAGAACGGCTATCACGGCGACACGATCGGAGCCGTCAGCGTCGGCTCTATTGAACTTTTCCATCATGTGTACGGCCCGCTGATGTTTGAAAGCTACAAAGCCCCGATTCCTTATGTATACAGATCTGAAAACGGCGACCCCGTTCAGTGCCGGGATGAATGTCTTAGCGCGCTCGAACAGCTGCTTGCGGAGCATCACGAAGAGATTGCGGCACTTACGATTGAATCGATGGTGCAGGGGGCATCCGGCATGATCGTCATGCCTGAAGGCTTTCTGGCAGGCGTACGAAAGCTGTGTACGGCATATGATGTGTTAATGATCGTTGACGAAGTGGCGACGGGTTTCGGCCGTACCGGAAAAATGTTTGCCTGTGAGCATGAAAATGTCCAGCCTGATTTGATGGCGGCAGGGAAAGGAATTACCGGAGGCTATTTGCCGATTGCCGTGACGTTTGCCACAGAAGCGATTTATGAAGCCTTCTACGATGACTATAACAAAATGAAAACATTTTTCCACGGGCACTCCTATACAGGAAATCAGCTTGGTTGTGCCGCGGCAATTGAAAATCTGCGTTTATTTGAATCAGAGCGCATCGTTGAACAGGTCGCCGAAAAATCAAAAACAGCAGCGATGTTTCTTCATGATCTGAAGCAGCTTCCTCATGTCGGCGATATCCGTCAGCTCGGTTTGATGTGCGGCATAGAGCTTGTGCAGGATAAGGAGACGAAACAGCCTTATCCGCCTGAAAAGAGGATAGGATACGAGGTATCTTTAAAAATGAGAGAGCTTGGTATGCTGACGAGACCGCTCGGAGACGTAATCGCCTTTCTTCCGCCGCTTGCCAGCACAGCTGATCAGTTAAAAGCCATGATCTCCATTATGAAAGAAGCGATAGCCGAGGTGACCGGCCGTGGATTTTGACGGATGGCTCCTCGGAAGGCTCGATGCGGTGAAAACAGACGGGCTGTATCGGACGCTGCGAACACAGGAAACCGCTCTCAAAACCAAGGGGCAAAAGCGGCAGATCTGGGCGTCTAATGACTATTTGGGTCTGTCAAAAGACGAACGGCTGATCACAGCCGCGCAAACGGCGCTGAGCCGATTCGGGGCAGGAAGCAGCGGCTCACGGTTAACCACCGGAAATACGCTATGGCACGAAAAACTTGAAAAAACAATCGCGGACTTTAAACAGACGGAAGCTGCTTTATTGTTTTCAAGCGGTTACTTGGCAAATATCGGCGTGCTTGCTTCACTGCCGCAAAAAGGCGATGTCATTTTAAGCGATCAATTGAACCATGCGAGCATTGTGGACGGCTGCCGTTTATCAAAAGCGGAAACCATTGTGTACCGACATATTGATATGGCAGATCTCGAGAACAAACTTGCCTCCGTCCAGTCTCGGAACCGCCGCTTTATCGTCACGGACGGCGTATTCAGCATGGACGGCACCATTGCCCCGCTTGACAGCATAATGGCGCTTGCAAAGAAGTATCAGGCATTTGTAATAGTAGATGACGCGCATGCAACCGGGGTACTCGGGGAAAACGGCGGAGGAACCAGTGAATATTTTGGTGTTAGGCCTGATGTTGTCATCGGCACATTAAGTAAAGCTGTCGGAACGGAGGGCGGTTTTGCCGCAGGATCAAACATTTTCATTGATTTTTTGCTGAATCATGCGCGGACGTTTATTTTTCAGACGGCCGTCGCGCCGGCGATTTGTGCGGCTTCGCATACGGCATTTGACATCATAAAGGGCATGCACGGTACACGCCGTGTACTGCTGTCATCTATCAAAACGATAAAAACCCGTCTCGCCGACATGGGATTTACCGTAAGAGGCGGAGATACACCGATTCTCCCCGTCATCATCGGTGATGCAAAAACAACGGTCTCAGCCGCTGCGTTACTGGAGAAAAAGGGGATCTGCGCCCCTGCCATCCGCCCGCCAGCCGTTCCGGATGGTGAAAGCAGAATCAGGCTGACCGTCACGGCGGACCGCAGCTTACAGGACATAGATGAGCTGACAGAAGCATTTGATTCCATTAGAAAAGAGCTGAACATCAACCAATGAGAAGTTTTTTTGTCACAGGAACAGATACCGGCGTCGGAAAAACCATCGTCTCTTGCGGACTTGCCGCGGCATTCAGGCAGAGACAGGCGGATGTCGGAGTATTTAAGCCGTTTTTAAGCGGAGTGCCGCGGACTCATCCGGAAAGTGACACTTCTCTGTTGAAAGATATGTCACAAACCGCACTGTCTCATGAAGAAATTACGCCATTTGAATGGAAAGAGCCGCTTGCACCGTACACGGCCGCCATGCTTGAGGGAAAATCCGTAAGTATGGAGGAGGTCACGGTTCACTGGAAAAAGATTAAAAATCGTCATGAGTGTTTCATCGTCGAAGGAGCAGGCGGCATTTCCGTACCGCTCGGTGAAAATTACTTAGTCAGTGATCTGATAAAAGCCCTGGAATTGCCGGCGGTGATTGTGGCCAGGCCTGATCTCGGAACCATCAACCACACATATTTAACCGTTGAATATGCGAAAAACATGGGAATAGACATTATCGGCATCATCATCAACGGCGTAAAAAGCCGGCCGGGGCTGGATGAAAAGACAAACCCGAACATAATTGAAGCGCTGTGCGGAGTTCCGATTTTAGGAATCACACCGAAGCTGGAACACGTTTCAGCGGAAAACATTCAACACATGATTGAGAAACATGTAGATGTTTCTACTTTCATGAATCTGACACAAATGGGGAGATAAACATGAATCAATGGATGGATCTTGCAGAGAGAGTGCTGGACGGGGCGGAAGTAACGAATCAGGAAGCGCTTGCCATTTTAAATTGTCCTGATGATGATCTTTTATTGCTGATGCATGCCGCTTTCCATATCAGAAAACGATTTTACGGAAAAAAAGTAAAGCTGAATATGATTATGAATGCTAAATCAGGGCTGTGTCCGGAAAATTGCGGGTACTGTTCACAATCTTCAATATCAAAAGCGCCGATTGAGTCTTATCGGATGGTGGATAAGCATATATTGCTTAAGGGGGCAAAACGCGCCCATGACCTGAATATAGGAACATACTGTATCGTCGCCAGCGGACGGGGCCCGTCAAACAGAGAAGTAGACCAAGTGGTTGATGCCGTCAAAGAAATTAAAGAAACGTACGGTTTAAAAATTTGCGCATGCCTCGGTCTGCTGAAGCCGGAACAGGCAGAGCGGCTGAAACAGGCAGGAGTAGACCGGTACAATCATAACATCAATACATCACAAAGGAATCACTCAAACATTACAACCTCTCACACGTATGACGACAGGGTTAATACGGTGGAAACGGCCAAACAATCGGGGATGTCGCCTTGTTCGGGTGTCATCGTCGGCATGAAAGAGACGAAACAGGATGTCGTTGATATGGCGAACAGCTTAAAAGCGCTTGACGCCGACAGCATCCCTGTTAATTTTCTGCATGCGATTGACGGAACCCCGTTAGAGGGGGTAAGCGAATTAAACCCGGTATATTGCCTGAAAGTGCTCGCTTTGTTCCGTTTTATCAATCCGGCAAAAGAAATCCGCATCTCAGGAGGCCGGGAAGTCAATCTTCGTTCACTGCAACCGCTCGGTTTGTACGCAGCAAATTCCATATTCGTCGGCGATTACTTAACAACCTCAGGGCAGCACGAAACAGAGGATCATAAAATGCTCCATGATTTAGGGTTTGAAGTCGAATCCGTTGAAGAAATGAAAGCCGACTTACAATCCGCCTGCAATACGGAGATATAAAATGACGGCGGGCCTATCGATTGCACATCCGTCCCTCCATGCGGATTCAGATTTTTGGAATAACCCTTATCCGTTTTATGACAAACTGCGGGCCGTTGATCCCGTGTATCAAGGAACCGTTTTAAAATACCCGGGGCGCTACATCACCGGATATCAAGAAGCGGAAGCCGTCCTGAAAGACACCAGATTTAAAAACCGCATTCCGATGCCTGAAGCGTCAGCTAAATATAAACACCTGAAAAACTTGCAGAAGGATATGCTGCTGTTTACGAATCACTCAGACCATAAGCGGCTTCGCATGCTGATCGGCAAAGCATTCACTCTGAAAAAAGCGGAGCGGCTGAAACCCTTTATAACAGCAACGGTTCATGATGTGTTAGACCAAATAGATCACAGTAAAACCGCAGACCTTGTATCAGACTTCGCCTTCCCAGTGGCGAGTCTCGTCATTGCGGACATACTCGGGGTGCCGAAAGAAGACAGAGCAAGCTTCAGGGAGTGGACCGCGGACGTCATTCAGGCCATTGACCTGACACGCTCTAAAAAGTCGCTGCTTAAAGCCGGCGGTACAGCCGGCAAGCTGACGGCGTATTTTAAAGATTTGATTCAAAAACGGAAAACAGAGCCCCAAAAAGACGTCATCACCACACTTATCAGCGAAGAACAGCTTACAGAAGAAGAAGTGCTCGCATCCTGCATCCTGCTCATTATCGCCGGACACGAAACGACGGTGAATCTGATCTGCAATGGCGTGTTTTCATTATTGAAACATCCGGCCGAGCTCAGCAAATTGCTGGAAAATCCGCAGCTGATTGCATCTGCAACTGAGGAATTTCTACGCTTTGAAAGCCCGGCGCAGCTGACGGCTCGTACAGCTTCAGAAGACTGCGTCATCAATCAGCACCTCATAAAAAAAGGAGAGCAGGTATATATTCTGTTAGGCGCAGCCAACCGCGACCCGGAGGTATTTCATCGTCCCCATCAGCTGGACATTACGAGAAATCCCAATCCGCATCTGGCATTCGGAAAAGGCGCCCACGTCTGTATCGGCTCCTCATTAGCGCGGATTGAGGCCCAAACGGCCATCCTCACACTGCTGGAGCGGGCCCCTGATATTCGCCTTGTGAAAACAGATGTTACATACCGCAAACTCTTCGGTTTCAGGTCGCTTTCAGCGCTTCCGGTTGTTCTCAGCTGATGACATTGCAGAAGGGGCAGGTTTATCAAGCCCCTTCTCTAAGATGAAACAGTTCCTCTTATCATGTACCGGAAACATGTCACAACACACCTGCACTCAAACCCTTCAATATAACTGCAACCGCTTACAGATCTGCCGCCTGACAGTCCTTATGAAGATATAACTGAAAGGAGAAGTGAATATGGGAAAAGGGAAAATCATGGATTCATTTAAAGAAGCCGCGGAGCTGATCAATGACGGTGACACTCTTATTGCAGGGGGCTTCGGTCTTTGCGGCATCCCCGAGCAGTTAATTCTCGCCATCAGAGACCGGGGGACAAAAAACCTGACTGTCGTCAGTAATAACTGCGGCGTTGACGACTGGGGGCTGGGCCTCTTGCTTGCGAACCGTCAGATTAAAAAGATGATCGCTTCCTATGTCGGAGAAAACAAAACTTTTGAACGGCAATTTTTAAACGGAGATCTGGAAGTTGAGCTGGTTCCCCAAGGTACGCTCGCCGAACGGATTCGCGCGGGAGGAGCGGGTATCCCGGCGTTTTATACCCCGGCCGGCGCGGGGACCTCAGTCGCTGAAGGAAAAGAGCAGAAAACATTTGACGGACGGACCTGCCTTTTGGAAAGAGGCATTAAAGGACACGCCAGCATTGTAAAAGCGTGGAAAGCTGATCCGCTCGGCAATTTGATTTTCAGAAAAACGGCAAGAAATTTTAATCCGCTCGCCGCTATGGCAGGCAGGGTAACCATTGCCGAGGCAGAGGAAATCGTCGAGGCAGGTGAGCTTGACCCGGATCACATTCATACGCCGGGTATTTTTGTCCAGCATGTGCTCAAAAGCACGAATCTCGAAAAAAGGATCGAACGCCGCACCGTCCGGGAAGCATGAAGAAAGGAGCTGATCAAATGAAAGATGGCAGAAAACGAATGATCGCACGGGCAGTAAAAGAAATTAAGGACGGAATGAATGTGAATTTGGGAATCGGCATGCCGACGCTTGTCGCAAATGAAATACCGGAAGATTATAACGTGCTGCTTCAGTCGGAGAACGGCTTGCTCGGAATCGGCCCTTATCCTCTTGCGGGAGCGGAGGACCCGGATCTCATTAACGCCGGCAAAGAAATCATCACCGAAGTTAAAGGAGCCTCTTATTTTGACAGTGCCGAATCGTTTGCTATGATTCGCGGGGGCCATATAGATGTCGCCATCCTCGGCGGCATGGAAGTATCCGAAAAAGGGGACTTGGCCAACTGGATGATACCCGGAAAAATGATCAAAGGAATGGGCGGGGCTATGGACTTGGTTCACGGAGCAAAACGGATCGTTGTCATTATGGAGCACGTAAATAAATTCGGTGAATCTAAGGTGAAATCGGAATGCACTCTGCCTCTGACCGGCAGACAAGTCGTCCATCGGCTGATAACAGATTTGGCGGTGTTCGAATTTCACCAAGGCCGCATGATGCTGACAGAATTGCAGGAAGGTGCGTCATTAGAGGAAGTCATTGAGAAAACAGAAGGCCGTTTCACTGTCAGTGAAGCATTAACGTCCGGGCGGAAATAAGGAGGCATTTTCATGGACCCATTGCTGAAAGACAAAGCGGCTGTAGTGACAGGAGCAGCCAGAGGAATCGGATTTGAAATCGCTCAAGAATTCACCCGTGAAGGAGCCGCCGTAATCATAGCGGATGTCAATGAACAGGCGGGAAAAGAAGCCGCAGCAAAACTCAGTGAAGAAGGCGCTCATGCCAAAAGCATCACGTGTGATGTAACCGATGAAAAGCAAACGGCTGATATGATTCAAAAAGCCGTGACAGAATTCGGGCGACTCGATATTCTCGTGAATAACGCGGGCATTCAGCATATCGCCCCCATTGAGGCATTTCCCGCGGAACAATTTGAACGGCTCATCCGTGTCATGCTGACCGCGCCATTTATCGCCATGAAACATGCATTTCCCGTCATGAAAAAACAGCAATTCGGACGAATCATAAATATGGCGTCTGTCAACGGGCTCATCGGTTTTTACGGAAAAGCCGCATATAACAGCGCCAAGCATGGCGTCATCGGCTTAACGAAAGTCGGCGCACTTGAAGGCGCGGCTGACGGCATCACCGTCAATGCCCTCTGTCCTGGGTATGTTGACACACAGCTCGTCCACAATCAGCTGAAGGACATTTCTGACACAAGAAATGTGCCGTATGAACGTGTTCTGGAGGACGTCATCTTTCCGCTCGTTCCCCAAAAACGGCTGCTCTCAGTGAAGGAAATCGCTGATTACGCCGTGTTTTTGGCCAGCGACAAAGCAAAAGGCGTCAACGGTCAGGCCGTCGTCATGGACGGAGGATATACCGCTCAATAGTTCGTTTGAAAAAACAGCCGCACTGAACGGCTGTTTTTTTGTGCCTTAAAATAAACATATTGAAATCTTCCGAATGGTGCTTGATATCGCCAGCGGCCGCAAACAAACATGGGCGGATCATTGGGGGCTTCACAATGATTTATGTCTGTTCAACCCCGCTCCCGTGACCTGATTTTCAGTTTGGCTGAAGAGACGAATACCGACGCGATGAAAAAACGGAATTTATGATAAAGCGGTTTCGTGAGAAACAAGATGACAACATATGACGGTTTTCACAAGGAATTTACGAAATAACGATAAGCAGAAGAAATAGCCGGAATTCAATAGATTGATAAGTTCCGCGTCATGATTCCATATGAGCCTCCAGCAAGACTCAACCAAAAACATTTTGCTTCTACCGATAAATTCCTCTTATGATGAAGCAGCTCGTATTCAGCTGTGTGATGGGCCGATTTACTGCGGCAATCGGTATCCGGGCAGGTCATCCATATATTCTGCATCGCGTTTTATCTTTACAGATTTTCCTCATCCAGATCCATTCCTTGCGCATCAAAGCGCATCAGTTTACAATCCTTCACAGATATACAAATGAATGTTTACAATAAACATAAAATATGTAATTTCTGACACAATTATGCCAATAGACCTAAAAAATAAGCAGCATCAAGGGCGTGCACTAAGTGAAGAAGAGTCGGTAACCGGCTTCCATTCCGGCTCTTATCACCTCTTTTTAAGACTGTTTTTTCAGTGTCAGCCCCAACTTATATTTTATGAATAATTGTAACCGGTTCGTTTGTAAAATCGAACAATAACTCCTCCGAAAGTATTCTATACACCTTTGTTATAATCATGCTAGGATGTTAGATAAAGGGATATATTGTATGATATTGGATCTCGATGCGATCGGAGGGAACTCATGAACAATCTTGCCTTTTTATTTCCTGGACAAGGGTCTCAATTTGTAGGAATGGGCAAACATTTTTGGAATGAATTTGCGCTTGCAAAGAGATTATTTGAAGAAGCGAGCGATGCGATCTCCTTGGATATAAAAAAGCTGTGCTTTAACGGTGATATGAATGAATTGACAAAGACAATGAATGCGCAGCCCGCTATTTTAACAGTCAGTGTGATTGCTTTTCAAGTGTATATGCAGGAAATAGGGGTTAAACCGCGCTTTCTTGCAGGTCATAGCTTAGGAGAATACTCAGCGCTCGTCTGTAGCGGGGCCCTTTCTTTTCATGATGCCGTTACACTTGTAAGGCGGCGGGGTATTCTTATGCAAAATGCGGATCCTCAGCAGCAGGGGACAATGGCCGCCGTGACGCATCTCTCTCTCCAAACATTACAAGAAATATGTTCGAAAGTGTCGACGGAAGACTTTCCGGCAGGTGTAGCCTGTATGAATTCAGATCAGCAGCATGTGATTTCCGGACACCGGCAAGCTGTGGAACGTGTCATCAGGATGGCTGAGGAAAAGGGAGCTGAATACACTTATTTGAATGTCAGTGCGCCTTTTCACAGTCTGATGATACGATCGGCATCCGAACAATTCCAGACCGTACTACACCAGTATTCCTTTCGGGATGCCGCATGGCCGATTATTTCGAATGTCACCGCACGGCCTTACAGCACCGGCAATTCGGTCAACGAACATCTCAAGCAGCACATGACGATGCCGGTAAGATGGGCGGAATCAATGCATTACTTGCTTTTACACGGAGTCACGGAAGTTATCGAAATGGGCCCGAAGAATGTTTTAGGCAGTCTGCTGAAAAAAATAACGAATCATATTGCTCCTTACCCTTTAGGACAGACATCTGATGTTCACCGGCTGTCGAATTCAGGGGAAAGAAATAAAAATATTGTCCATTTACGCAAAAAACAACTGAATAAATTGATGATTCAATCCGTCATTTCGCGAAATTACAACAAAGATTCATTGGCTTATTCCAACATGACGACGCGATTATTTACGCAAATCCAAGAGCTGAAAAAGAGAATGGAAAGAAATGAAGATGAGCTTTCAGAACAAGAGCTCGAACATTCAATCCATTTGTGCAAATTAATTTGCGAGGCTAAACAGCTTCCGGCTCAGGAACAATTACGGATTTTAAAATAAAGCGCCCAGGAGGGGACCTATGTATACCAGTCAATTCCAAACCTTAGTCGATGTCATTCGGGAAAGAAGCAATATTTCTGATCGCGGAATCCGTTTTATCGAATCCGATAAAAACGAGACAGTTGTCTCTTATCGCCAATTGTTTGAAGAGGCGCAAGGGTTTCTTGGCTATTTACAGCATATCGGCATTCAGCCGAAGCAGGAAATTGTATTTCAAATCCAGGAAAACAAATCATTTGTCGTTGCTTTTTGGGCTTGTTTATTAGGAGGAATGATCCCGGTTCCGGTCAGTATCGGAGAAGATGATGACCATAAGCTGAAGGTCTGGCGGATTTGGAATATATTAAATCATCCGTTTCTGATTGCCTCTGAAAAAGTATTGGACAAAATAAAGAAATACGCTGCAGAACACGATTTACAGGATTTCCATCATCAATTAAACGAGAAATCTGACATTATTCAAGATCAAACCTACGATTACCCCGCTTCGTTTTATGAACCTGATGCGGATGAACTGGCTTTTATCCAATTTTCTTCAGGATCGACAGGAGATCCAAAAGGAGTCATGTTAACGCATCATAACTTAATACATAATACGTGCGCCATTCGAAATGCTCTGTCCATTGACTCAAAAGACTCTTTCTTATCTTGGATGCCCTTAACGCATGATATGGGGCTCATCGCCTGCCACCTAGTTCCCTTCATAGTCGGAATCAATCAAAATCTAATGCCTACAGAATTATTTATTCGCAGACCTATTCTTTGGATGAAAAAAGCTCATGAACATAAAGCCAGTATTCTATCCTCTCCTAATTTCGGATACAACTACTTCCTTAAATTTTTGAAAAACGAACCAGACTGGGATTTATCCCACATCAGAGTCATCGCAAACGGTGCAGAACCGATATTGCCGGAGCTCTGTGACGAATTTTTAACAAGATGCGCAGCATTCAATATGAAAAGATCGGCCATTTTGAATGTTTACGGTTTAGCGGAAGCTTCGGTCGGCGCAGCGTTCTCTAAAACAGGAGAAGAATTCGTTCCCGTTTATCTGCATCGCGACTATTTAAACCTCGGTGAAAGAGCTGTAAAAGTCAGCAAAGAGGATCAAAATTGCGCTTCATTCGTCGAAGTGGGACAGCCTATTGACTATTGTCAGATTCGAATCTCCGACGGAGAAAATGAAAGAATAGAAGACGGAATCATCGGCCATATCCAGATCAAAGGAGACAACGTGACTCAAGGGTATTATAACAACCCCGAAAGTACGGACAGAGCGCTGACTTCTGACGGCTGGATAAAAACGGGAGACCTCGGATTCATTAGTGAAAGTGGCAACTTAGTCGTAACCGGAAGAGAAAAGGACATTATTTTCGTGAACGGAAAAAATATCTACCCTCACGATATTGAACGGGTTGCGATTGAAATGGAAGAGGTTGACTTAGGAAGGGTTGCCGCCTGCGGTGTATATGATCAAAATACGCGAAGCGGAGAAATCGTGCTCTTTGTTGTTTTCAAAAAATCACCTGAAAAATTTGCGCCGCTTGTCAAAGAGATTAAAAAGCATTTGTACCAGCGGGGCGGCTGGAGCATAAAAGAAGTCCTTCCGATCCGCAAGCTTCCAAAAACAACCAGCGGAAAAGTGAAGCGATATGAACTGGCCAGACAGTACGAAGCAGGGGAATTCTCGGTAGAGTCTGCCGCCATCAATGAATTTTTAGAGGGCAGCCCGGAAAAATCAGGACAGACTCCGATTCATGAGATAGAAACGGAATTGCTGTCTATCTTTTCCGAAGTACTGGCCGGGAAAAAGGTTCACCTTACTGATAGTTATTTTGATATGGGCGCAAATTCTTTACAGTTATCGCAGATTGCCGAGCGCATAGAACAGAAATTCGGACGCGAGCTTGCCGTTTCCGACCTCTTTACGTATCCTTCTATCACTGATTTAGCGGCATATCTGTCTGAAGGCCGTGCTGAAATCAAGCCTGATGTGACAGCGGAGCCAAACCATGTTTCTCCGAAAGATATCGCCATTATCGGGATGTCGCTCAATGTTCCGGGAGCATCGACTAAAAGTGATTTTTGGAATCTCCTTGAAAAAGGGGAGCACAGCATTCGAGAATACCCTGTATCTCGGATGAAAGATGCGGCGGATTATGTAAAGGCCATCCAAAGTGATTTCAATGAGAATCAGTTTGTGAAGGGCGGCTATTTAGATGAAATCGACCGATTTGATTATTCGTTCTTCGGGTTAGCTCCTAAAACGGCTCAGTTTATGGACCCTAATCAAAGACTGTTTTTACAGTCTGCATGGCATGCGATTGAAGATGCGGGCTATGCCGGCGACAGTATGAACGGGAGTCAGGTCGGGGTATATGCAGGGTATTCGAAGGTGGGCTACGATTATGAACGCCTCCTTTCTGCGAGTTACCCGGAGGAACTTCATCAATATATTGTAGGCAATCTTCCTTCCGTGTTAGCCAGCCGAATCGCTTATTTCTTAAATTTAAAAGGGCCGGCGGTCACAGTGGATACGGCCTGCTCTTCATCGCTTGCCGCCGTTCATATGGCATGCAAATCTATCATTTCCGGCGAATGTGAAATGGCTATTGCCGGAGGTGTCCGAACATCGCTCCTGCCGATCTGTATCGGGCTTGATATGGAATCTTCGGACGGGTACACCAAAACGTTCAGCAAAGATTCAGACGGCACGGGCACAGGAGAAGGGGCGGCTGCAGTCCTGTTAAAACCTTTGCAGGATGCGGTTCGCGACGGAGACCATATTTACGGTGTGATCAAGGGAAGCGCGATGAATCAAGACGGAACAACTGCCGGCATTACCGCCCCGAATCCGGCAGCTCAGACTGAGGTCATTGAGACGGCTTGGAAAGACGCGGGTGTTGCTCCTGAAACGCTGTCTTTCATCGAAGCGCACGGCACCGGGACCAAACTCGGCGATCCGGTTGAATTTAACGGACTTTGTAAAGCGTTTGAAAAGCATACGTCAAAAAAACAATTTTGTGCGATTGGTTCTGTTAAATCAAACATCGGTCATTTGTTTGAAGCGGCAGGCATCGTGGGGCTGATCAAATCTGTCCTCATGCTGAATCATAAGAAAAACCCGCCGTTAGCGCACTTTAATGAACCTAATCCGCTCATTCACTTTCACTCTTCACCTTTTTATGTAAATCAGGAAGCTGCGGAGTTCACACCTGGTGACGGGCCTCTGCGGGGCGGAATCAGCTCGTTTGGTTTTAGCGGAACGAATGCGCATGTGGTGTTGGAGGAATATACTGCCCAAAATGAGTATGCTCCCGAGGACGAAAATGAGCCGCACCTATTTGTTTTGTCTGCTCAAACAGAAAATTCACTCTATGAGCTCGTACAACAGTACCGGCAATATGTATCGAATGACAGCCAAGCCTCATTGAAGTCCATTTGCTATACAGCCAGTACGGGCAGGGCTCATTTGGATCATAGGATTGCCATGATTGTATCAAGTAAACAAGAGTTATCTGATAAGCTGACCTGTCTGGTTCAGGGAGACAGAAATATCCCCGGAGCATACGTTGGTTATCAGAATATGAAGGAAATGCTGCCTGCTCATAAAGAAGAGCTGAATAAACAAACCGCTGATCTGATCAAGCGGAGTACACATACACAGGATGAACGAAACACACGGCTGAATCGCGCCGCCGAATTATTTGTGAAAGGAGCCGTTATAGATTGGCGCGCGTTTTATTCCGGGGAAACCGTACAAAAAACGCCATTGCCTTTGTATCCGTTTGAACGGAATCGCTGTTGGGCTGAAGCTGCCCCTTTGAGCGTAAACGAGGGAGAAGAGAGAGGAGAAGCAGTATTGAATATCAATCAATCGAAGGCGCATATTGAATCCTTCCTGAAAACTGTAATCAGTAATGCTTCGGGGATCAGAGCGGATGAAATCGATCTGAATGCCCATTTTATCGGACTCGGAATGGATTCCATCATGCTGTCACAGGTCAAAAAGGCCATTGCGGACGAATTTGGGGAAGACATCCCGATGGATCGTTTTTTTGATACGATGAACAACCTTCAAAGTGTCATAGATTACTTGGCTGAGACCGCTCCAACATCCTTTGCATCCGCTCCGCCTCAAGAAAATGTTCCGGCGCGAGAAAAACCGGTCATTTCAGAAGCACAGCCTGAGTCGGAGCACAGAGAAGACCGCCAAGAGCATATGCTCGAAAAAATAATCGCTTCTCAGAATCAATTAATTCAGGATACCTTACAGGCTCAATTAAATAGCTTTAATTTACTGAGAACCAGCGGGCATCATTCCGATGTGAAAGAATACTCTAAAGCGCAAAAAAAATCAATTTCTTCAGTCGAGCAGGGGCCTCCTGCTGCTGCCGGAGAAAAGAAATTGACTCAAGAAGCGAAACCCTATGTTCCTTTTCAGCCTCAGAGCCTGCATGAACAGGGACACTATACCGCACAGCAAAGACAATATTTAGAAGATTTCATCAGGAAATACGCAGACAAAACGAAAGGTTCCAAACAATATACGGACAAAACACGATTTGCTCATGCAAACAACCGTAATCTGTCCAGCTTCCGTTCATATTGGAAGGAAATCGTGTACCCGATTATTGCCGAACGTTCTGACGGTTCCAAGATGTGGGATATTGACGGAAACGAATATATCGATATCACCATGGGATTCGGAGTTAATCTTTTCGGACATCATCCATCGTTTATTACACAGGTGATCGATGATTCAACCCGCTCATCCTTGCCACCGCTCGGACCGATGTCGGATGTCGCCGGGGAAGTTGCCGACCGAATCCGCACATGCACTGGCGTAGAAAGGGTCGCTTTCTATAATTCCGGAACAGAGGCCGTCATGGTTGCCCTACGTTTGGCAAGGGCGGCAACAGGAAGAAAGAAAGTTGTGGCGTTCTCGGGCTCTTATCACGGGACGTTTGACGGCGTATTGGGAGTTGCGAGCACAAAAGGCGGGGCTGCGTCTGCGAATCCGCTGGCTCCGGGCATACTGCAGAGCTTTATGGATGATTTGATTATTTTGCATTACAACAATCCAGATTCGCTGGACGTGATTCGCAGTCTCGGGGATGAATTGGCCGCCGTACTGGTGGAACCGGTACAAAGCCGCAGACCGGATTTGCAGCCGAAAGCATTTCTGAAAGAACTGCGGGCGATTACACAGCAATCCGGGACGGCTCTGATTATGGATGAAATTATTACGGGATTTCGGATCGGTCTCGGCGGCGCGCAGGAATGGTTTGGCATTCAAGCCGATTTAGTGACCTACGGAAAAATCATCGGAGGCGGACAGCCGTTAGGGATTGTTGCCGGAAAAGCTGAGTTCATGAATGCGATCGATGGGGGAACCTGGCAGTATGGGGATGATTCCTATCCGCAAGACGAGGCGAAACGCACCTTTGTGGCCGGCACCTTCAATACTCACCCGCTTACCATGAGAATGTCATTAGCCGTGCTTCGCCATTTACAAACCGAGGGAGAACACCTGTATGAGCAGTTAAATCAAAAAACAGCCTATCTGGTCGATCAGCTAAATCGCTGCTTTGAACAATCAGAAGTGCCTATCCGCATGGTTCGATTCGGTTCTTTATTCCGGTTTGTTTCATCGCTTGATAACGACTTGTTCTTTTACCACCTCAATCCTAAAGGGATCTATGTATGGGAAGGACGCAACTGCTTCTTGTCCACGGCGCATACCGCGGATGATATTGAAAACATCATTCAAGCCGTTAAAGACACGGTGAAGGATCTTCGCCGAGGCGGATTTATTCCGGGTGGCCCGGATTCCCCTGATGACGGAGGCCATAACAAAACCGGAATACACGAGCTTTCACCTGAACAAAAACAATTGGTTCTGGCATCACATTATGGGAATGAAGCTTCTGCAGCCTTAAACCAGTCCATTATGCTGAAAGTGAAGGGGAAACTGCAGCATACGCCCTTAAAACAAGCAGTCCGGCATATCGTCGGCCGCCACGAGGCTTTACGTACGGTGATCCATGTTGATGACGAAGTACAGCAAGTGCAGGAGCGGATAAATGTAGAAATTCCTGTCATTGATTTTACCGGTTACCCGGAAGAGCAACGGGAGCCGGAAATTCAGAAATGGCTGCAAGAAGATGCCAAGCGGCCGTTTCATTTCCAAGAACAAAAACCCTTGTTTAGAATCCATGTGCTTACATCGGGCCAAGACGAACATCTGATTGTGCTTACATTCCATCATATCATTGCCGACGGATGGTCAATTGCTGTCTTTGTTCAAGAGCTGGAGAGCAGCTATGCGGCAATGGCAGAAGGAAAACCGATTCCTCCGAAAGCGGCCGCTGCTTCATTTCGCCAATATTTAGACTGGCAGCAGGCCCAGATTGACAGCGGCCATTATGATGAAGGAGTCCGTTATTGGCGTCACCATTTCTCTGAACCGATACAGCAGGCAGTCCTGCCGAGCATCGCTTCTGCCCGTTTTCCGAACGGGTATGAGGGTGACCGGTTCACCGTCAGGCTTGGGCGGCCTTTAAGCGAGGCTTTAAAGTCATTAAGCATTCGGAGGAAAAATAGCGTATTTGTGACGATGCTGGGGGCATTTCATCTTTTTCTGCACCAGCTTACCAAACAGTCCGGTCTTGTGATCGGAATTCCTACAGCCGGTCAATCGCATATGAAACAGCATGATCTGATTGGAAATTGCGTCAATATGATTCCGGTAAAGACCACATCTTCTTCAGAAAGCACCTTATCCGGTTATCTTGGCAGTATGAAAGAAAGCGTGAACCATGCAATGCTTCATCAGGCCGTTCCAATGACACTGATAGCCAGAGAACTTCCGCACGATCAAGTGCCGGAAATGCGTATTATTTTTAATTTGGACAGGCCTTTTCGAAAGCTTCATTTCGGAAAGGCGGAAGCCGAGCTCGTTGCTTACCCTATGAAATGCATTTCATATGATCTATTTCTTAATGCTACGGATGTGGGCCAAGAATATGTTCTTGATTTCGACTTTAATACGAATGTCATCAGTCCGGAGATCATGAAAAAGTGGGGAGCAGGCTTTACGAAATTACTGCAAAAAATGGTTGAGGGGGATTCAGTCCCTCTTGACGCCCTGACGATGTTTTCCGATGAAGAACAGCATGATTTACAACAACTGTATGCCGACCATCAAAATCGGATCTCTTCAATAGTCAGCAATACGGCAAACTTCGC
This sequence comes from Bacillus amyloliquefaciens DSM 7 = ATCC 23350, assembly GCF_000196735.1. Taxonomy (GTDB): domain Bacteria; phylum Bacillota; class Bacilli; order Bacillales; family Bacillaceae; genus Bacillus; species Bacillus amyloliquefaciens. The sequence continues at coordinate 1,997,306 of NC_014551.1, read as the reverse complement.
TGACGCCTACGAGGCGCCGGCAAATGAAACGGAGCGGCAGCTGGCGCAGATTTGGGAGGAACTTTTCGGCCTTGACCGGGTTGGCAGATCAGATCGCTTCCTGGCATTGGGAGGAAACTCACTCCAAGCGACGCTTATGCTTTCCAAAGTTCAGAAGACATTTCATCAAAAGGTTTCCATCGGACAATTTTTCAATCACCAGACTGTTAAGGAATTAGCAAGTTTCATTCAGAATGAAAAGAAAGTCATGCACCTCCCGATGAAGGCGGCTGAGAAAAAAGCGCATTACCCGACATCACCGGCGCAGCAAAGAGTATATTTCCTTCACCAAATGGAACCGGATCAGCTGGCTCAGAATATGTTCGGCCAAATATCAATTATAGGGCAATACGATGAGCAAGCCCTGATTTCTTCTCTTCAGCAAGTCATGCAGCGGCATGAAGCGTTTCGCACGTATTTTGACATTTCAGATGGCGAAATTGTCCAGAAACTTGAAAACGAAATTGATATTAACATTCATGTCCGGACAATGAGTCTGGACGAATTTGATGCCTATGCAGACCGGTTTGTAAAACCGTTCCGCTTGGAGCAAGCTCCTTTGGTCCGTGCGGAGCTGATCAAAATTGATAACGGGCAGGCCGAGCTGCTCATCGATATGCACCATATCATTTCGGACGGTTATTCCATCAACATACTTACAAATGAATTGCTGGCTTTATATCATCAGAAACCATTACCGGACATTGAATTTGAATATAAAGATTTCGCAGAATGGCAGAACCAATGGCTGAATGAGGATGCCATGAAGCAGCAGGAGACATACTGGCTTGAACAATTCCAAGAAGAAATCCCGGTTCTTCAACTGCCGACAGACGGTTCAAAAGCGGCGGAACGGTCTTCCGACGGGCAGCGCGTAACGTGCTCCTTACAGCCGGATGTAATCCGTTCGCTGCAAGATCTGGCGCAAAAGGCGGGAACGACGCTTTATACGGTGCTTCTGGCCGCCTACAAAGTGCTGCTTCATAAATATACAGGACAAGAAGATATTGTCGTAGGCACGCCTGCTTCAGGAAGAAATCATCCGGATGTCGAAAATATCATCGGGATTTTCATTCAAACCATCGGAATCCGGACGAAGCCGCTCGCTAATAGAAAGTTTACGGATTATCTGGAAGAAGTAAAGCGGCAGACGCTTGACGCTTTCGAAAACCAAGACTATCCATTCGACCGGCTGGTGGAAAAATTAAATGTACAACGGGAAACAACAGGCAAATCACTGTTTAACACAATGTTTGTGTTTCAAAATATTGAATTTCATGAAATCCGGCACGATGAATGTACATTTAAGGTGAAAGAACGAAATCCAGGGGTCTCTTTATATGATTTGATGCTGACGGTTGAAGATGCCGGGCAACAGATTGAGATGCACTTTGATTTTAAACCGGGACAGTTTGAAAAAGACACCATTGAACAGATCACAAGACACTATGTCAGTATTTTAAAGAGCCTTGTGAAGCAGCCGGAGATGACGTTGTCTTCCGTTCCTATGCTGTCTGAAACCGAACGGTATCAATTGCTGACGGAGTTTAATGACACAAAGACTCCGTATCCGCATAACGAAACGGTATCCCGGTGGTTTGAAAACCAGGCAAACCTGCGGCCTGATCATGAAGCCGTTATTTTCGGCAATGAGCGGTATACGTACAGACAGCTCAATGAACGGGCAAACCAATTGGCGCGGACGTTACGGACAATAGGCATACAAGCGGATCAATTCGTTGCCATCATCTCTCCGCATTGTATCGAGCTGATTGTTGGAATTTTGGCTGTTCTGAAATCCGGCTGCGCATACGTGCCCATTGATCCTGAATATCCGGAGGACCGGATCCATTATATGCTGAGTGACTCAAAAGCGGAGATTGTGTTGACACACCGCAGCCTGCAAGTTCAGTTACCGTATGATGGTGACGTTGTGCTTCTGGATGAGGAAAACTCTTATCATGCAGACCGCTCAAATCTTGAATTGTTCAGCGATGCGCATGATTTAGCGTACATGATCTATACGTCGGGTTCGACCGGCAATCCGAAAGGTGTACTCATTGAGCACCAGGGGATGGCCAATTATATTTGGTGGGCGAAAGAAGTTTATGTGCGGGGAGAGAAAACCAACTTCCCATTATACTCTTCCATCTCTTTTGACCTGACGGTGACTTCGATATTTACACCGCTGGTGACGGGAAATACCATCATCGTCTATGACGGAGAAGATAAAAGCGCTGTTCTTTCTGCGATTATGCAAGACTCAAGAATAGACATGATCAAATTGACCCCGGCACATTTGCACGTCATCAAGGAGATGAATATAGCAAGTCACACCACAATACGGAAAATGATTGTAGGCGGAGAAAATTTTAGCACCCGTCTGGCCAAAAGTGTCAGCAAGCAGTTTAAAGGACGGCTGGACATATTCAATGAGTACGGTCCGACGGAAACTGTCGTCGGATGTATGATTTACCGTTACGACGCAAAACGGGACAAGCAGGAATTTGTACCGATCGGCACTGCGGCTGCCAACACGGACATTTATGTGGCTGATGCAAGCAGAAATCTGGTTCCAATCGGGGTAATCGGTGAAATGTATATCAGCGGACCCGGTGTTGCCAGAGGGTATTGGAATCGCCCGGATTTAACGGCAGAAAAATTTGTTGAAAACCCGTTTATCCCGGGAGCGAAGATGTACAAATCAGGGGACTTGGCTAAGCGATTGAGGGATGGAAATCTTGTATATGTGGGCCGCATCGATGAACAAGTCAAAATCAGGGGACACCGAATCGAACTTGGCGAGATCGAAGCAGCGATGCATAACGTGGAAACGGTGCAAAAAGCCGCGGTTACAGCCAGAGAAGCAGAAGACGGCTTAAAACAATTGTGCGCGTATTACGTAAGCGACAAACCTATAGCGGCTGCGCAGCTTAGGGAACAATTGTCATCGGAGCTCCCGGACTATATGGTTCCGTCCTATTTTGTCCGTCTTGAGCATATGCCGTTAACGTCCAACGGGAAAATAAACCGTAAAGCACTGCCTGCACCCGAAGCAAGTCTGCAGCAGACAGCTGAATATGTTCCGCCGGGCAATGAGGTCGAGTCCAAACTGACAGATTTGTGGCAGGAAGTGCTCGGAATAAGCCGTGCGGGGATCAAACATAATTTCTTTGATCTCGGAGGAAATTCCATTCGTGCAGCGGCCTTAGCCGCACGAATTCATAAAGAGTTGGATGTGAACCTGACGTTAAAAGACATATTCAAGTTTCCTACCATTGAACAATTGGCTGACAAAGCGTTACACATGGGCAAAAATCAATATGTACCGATCCCGGCCGCAAAGGAAATGCCCTATTATCCGGTTTCTTCAGCTCAAAGGCGCATGTATTTGTTAAGTCACACAGAAGGCGGCGAGCTGACTTACAATATGACGGGTGCCATGAGTGTGGAAGGGACGATCGATCCCGACCGGTTAAACGCCGCTTTTCAAAAATTAATCGAACGTCATGAAGCTTTGCGGACAAGCTTCGAATTATACAAAGGCGAACCGGCACAGCGTATTCATCAGAGCGTCGAATTTACAATAGAACGAATTCAAGCTAGCGAAGAAGAAGCGAAAGACCGTGTGATTGATTTCATCCAAGCGTTTGATTTAGCCAAGCCGCCGCTGATGCGGGCCGGTCTGATTGAAGTTGAACCTGCGCGGCATGTGCTTGTGGTTGATATGCATCATATCATTTCTGACGGGGTGTCCGAGAATATTCTGATGAAGGATTTAAGCCTGCTTTACGCGGGGAACGAACCGGAGCCGCTTTCTGTTCAATATAAAGACTATGCGGTTTGGCAGCAATCTGACATTCAGAAACGGAATATCGAGAGCCAGGAAGCGTATTGGCTGGATCAGTTTCGTGATGACATTCCTGTACTGGAAATGCCTGCGGATTACGAGAGACCTGATATACGCGATTACGAAGGAGAATCCTTTGAATTTGTTATACCGGAACACTTGAAACAGCGTTTAAGCCAACTTGAAGAAAACACAGGAGCAACACTGTATATGATTTTATTGGCAGCCTATACGATTCTTTTATCCAAATACAGCGGACAAGAGGATATTGTCGTAGGAACGCCATCTGCCGGGCGGACTCATTTGGATGTAGAGTCAGTCGTGGGAATGTTCGTCAATACGTTAGTCATTCGCAATCACCCGGCGGGCCGTAAAACATTTGATGCCTACTTAAACGAAGTAAAGGAAAACATGCTGAATGCCTATAAAAATCAAGACTATCCGTTGGAAGAATTGATTCAGCACTTGCATTTCCCAAAAGATTCAAGCCGCAATCCTTTGTTCGATACGATGTTTGTGCTGCAAAATCTCGATCAGGCTGAATTGACATTCGATTCCCTTCAGCTCAAGCCGTATCAATTTCATCATCCGGTTGCCAAATTCGATCTGACCTTGTCGATTCAGGCGGACCAGGACAACTATCACGGTCTGTTTGAATATTCTAAAAAGCTGTTTAAAAAAAGCAGAATCGAGGCTTTATCAAACGACTACTTACACATCCTATCAGCGATTCTAGAACAACCGAACATAACAATCGAATATATCGGGTTGAGCGGCGGCGATGAGGAAGAAGAGAACATGCTGGATTCTATTCAATTGAACTTTTAGGAAAAGCATTTATTTAGTTCCTTAAATTATACAAAACGAGGTGCTCCAATGTCGGTATTTAGAAATCAAGAAACGTACTGGGATAACCTGTTTGATGAAGATGACGGCCTAAGCGTATTCCCTTACTTCAAAGCAGAGGATAATGCGTCATTGGCCCGTATCGGCTATCAGGAAAAATGCATCTGCCGTTCCTTATCTCCGGAAGTATCTCAGAGAATCATGACAATGGCGAATCATTCCGAAATGGCAGCCTATTTGATTTTATTGGCTGGTATTGAATGCTTGCTGTATAAATATACGGATCGAGCGAGTTTGATTCTCGGCATTCCAACGGTATCGAAGCAAAAAAGCAGCCAGTCAGCCGTTAATACCATCGTCCTCTTAAAAAATACGCTTACAAGCGAAAGCACGTTCAAAAGCGTATTCCAGCAACTGAAAGAAGCCGTTAATGATTCGCTGAAAAATCAAAACCTGCCGTTCCGGAAAATGGTTCAGAATCTAAACGTGCAATACAATGATGAGCATATTCCGTTCATTCATACCGTCGTTTCGCTTAACGAAATTCATTCCTTAAAATTTAAGGAAGACGCTGCAACCGATACGCTGTTTCACTTTGATATGGAGAACAACGGGGTTCACTTGAAGCTTTTTTATAACGGCAATCTGTACGATGAGCGCTATATGGATCAAATTGCAGCCCATTTGGATCAGCTGCTGTCCGTGATCTTGTTTCAGCCTCAAACTGCAATCCATACGGCAGAAATGATACCCGAGACGGAAAAACAGAAACTATTGTTTGATTTCAATGACACCGGCGCAGATTACTCCGGGAGCAGAACCGTTTATCAATTATTTGAAGAGCAGGCAGAAAGAACGCCCGAGCATCCAGCCGTGAAGTTTAAAAACTGCCATTTGACGTACAGAGAATTGAATGAAAGAGCCAACCGTTTGGCAAGAACATTGCGCAACTGCGGGGTTCAAGCCGATTCGTTGGTCGCTATTCTGGCTGATCGTTCATTGGAGATGATCGTGTCTATTATAGCCGTTTGGAAAGCGGGGGGCGCTTATGTGCCCCTGGACCCTGAATATCCAAATGAGCGGCTTCAATATTTGCTTCATGATGCGAATGCAGATGTTCTCCTTGTACAGCATCATTTTAAAAACAGCCTCACCTTTGACGGTCCGACGATTGATCTGAATGATGAAACATCTTACCATGCCGATTGCTCATTGTTATCACCTATAGCCGAACACAGCCATTTAGCCTATGTCATCTATACTTCAGGCACAACAGGAAAGCCGAAAGGGGTTATGGTTGAACACGGCGGCATTGCGAACTCGCTGCAGTGGAAGAAGGCGTTTTTTAAGCATTCTGCCAAGGACCGTGTGCTTGTCTTGTACCCCTATGTTTTTGATGCATTTATTTTAAATTTCTTCGGCCCGCTTATTTCGGGGGCAACCTTGCATCTTTTGCCGAATGAAGAGAATAAAGACCTTTTCGCCATTCAAAATGTCATGAAACAGGAGAGAATTACACATTTCTCAACTTCTCCCCGTCTTCTGAAAACGATGATCGAACAGATGAACGCAGAGGACTTCATTGATGTCCAGCATGTTGTTGTAGGCGGAGAGCAGCTGGAAACAGATACAGTTGAGAAGCTGTATTCTCTGCAGCCTCATATTCGAATCAATAATGAATACGGACCGACAGAAAATAGCGTGGTTTCTACGTTTCACCCTGTTCAGTCCGCTGATGAACAGATCACAATCGGCAAACCGGTGGCTAACCATCAAGCCTATATTTTAGGAGCGCACCAGCAAATCCAGCCGATCGGCGTACCGGGAGAGCTGTATGTCGGAGGAGCGGGAGTGGCCCGCGGCTACCTCAATCGGCCTGAATTGACGGAGGAAAAGTTTGTTCAGCATTTGCATCTCCCCGCTCAAAAGATGTACAAAACGGGTGATCTCGCAAGATGGCTGCCAGATGGAAGGATCGAATATTTAGGACGAATTGATCACCAAGTGAAAATTCGCGGCTACCGGATTGAGATCGGCGAGGCAGAGGCAGCCATGTTCAATCTGGAGAACGTTCGTGAAGCTGCAGTCGTTGCGCGGGAAGACGAAGACGGAGCCAGGCAATTGTATGCCTATTATGTCGGCGAGCCTTCTTTGACCGCCGCGCAGTTCAGAGACGAATTATCCCGTAAACTGCCGGATTATATGATTCCCTCTTACTTTATCCATTTGGAACACATACCGCTCACTTCCAATGGAAAGATTGATTTGAAAGCTTTGCCTGCTGCCGAAGAAAAAACGCGGACGGAAAATGAATACATAGCCCCGCGAAACACAACAGAAGAACTGCTGGTGTCTATCTGGCAGGAAGTATTGGGGGCAGAACGTATAGGAATTCTGGATAATTTCTTTGATTTTGGCGGAGATTCGATTAAATCAATTCAGGTGTCTTCCAGATTGTATCAAGCCGGATACAAGGTTGATATGAACAATTTGTTTAAATATCCCGCGATTGCTGAACTAAGTCCGTTTGTAGTGCCGGTCAGCAGAATGGCCGATCAAGGGGAAGTGAGCGGCAGGACAAATCTGACTCCGATTCAGCATTGGTTTTTTGAGCAAAAAATGCCGCATGCACACCATTACAATCAGGCCGTCATGTTATATTCGGCGGAAGGCTTTAAAGAGGATCCGCTTCGCCGGACGATGGAAAGCATCGCATCGCATCACGATGCCTTAAGGATGATTTTTGAAGAAACGCCGAATGGATACACCGCGCGAATCACAGGAACGGATGAACATGAATTATACCATCTGGAAGTGTTGAATTATAAAGAGGTAACAGATCCGGCTCAAGCAATTGCCGAAAAAGCGAATGAGATTCAAAGCAGCATGGTATTAGAGCAGGGGCCTTTAATGAAGCTTGGTTTGTTCCAATGTCCGGACGGAGATCATTTGCTGATTGCGATTCACCACTTGGTGATTGACGGGGTATCATGGCGAATTTTACTTGAGGATTTTGCAAGCGGTTATGAGCAGGCAGAGCAAGGGCAAACGATCCGCCTTCCGCAAAAAACAGACTCCTTTCCATTCTGGGCTGATCAATTGTCCAAATATGCGAAGGAAACCGACTTGGAGCAGGAGATTGCCTATTGGTCCGAGCTTTCAAGCACGAAGCCGCAGCCATTGCCTAAGGACAAAATAAGCGAAGGTTCGTTATTAAGAGACAGCGAAGAATTGACGATTCAATGGACAAAAGAGGAAACAGAGCAATTATTAAAACAAGCGAACCGCGCATACAACACGGAAATCAATGATCTGCTGCTGACTTCATTAGGACTCGCCGTTCACAGGTGGACTGGCATGGAAGACATTGTCGTAAATTTGGAAGGCCACGGGAGAGAACCGATTATTCCGGATGCGGATATTTCCCGGACGATAGGATGGTTTACAAGCCAGTACCCTGTCGTACTGAGGATGGAAGCCGGCAAAGACCTGTCACAGCGAATTAAGGCCGTGAAGGAAGGGCTGCGCCGTATCCCTGATAAAGGAATGAATTACAGCATCATTAAATATGTATCCGGGCGTCCGGAAGCGGAAACCCTTCAGCTGAATCCGGAAATATCGTTTAATTACTTAGGGCAATTTGACCAAAATCTGAAGCATCAAGCTTTGCGCATATCGCCTTTTTCCACTGGGTTATCGATGAATGAAAACCAAGAGAGACTGGCCGTGCTTGATGTAAGCGGCATGATAGCTGAAGGGAAATTATCGCTGACACTGAGCTACAGCAGCAAACAATACGAAAAATCGACTATGGCGCAATTTGCCCGAAGTTTGAAAGAAAGTCTGCAAGAAGTCATTGCGCATTGCGTAAGCCGGCAGCAGACTTCCCTGACGCCGAGTGACATCCTGTTAAAGAACATCACAATAGATGAACTGGAACAACTTTTGGAGCAGACACGTGAATTGGGCGAAGCGGAAAATATTTATCCGCTAACACCGATGCAGAAGGGTATGCTGTTTCACAGCTTGTTTGCCCCGAGTTCAGGCGCTTATTTTCAGCAAACGATGTTTGATCTGCATGGAGATCTGGATATTGATTCATTTTCGAAAAGCTTGGACGGCTTATCGCAAAAATACGATATTTTTCGCACGAACTTTTACAGAGGCTGGAAAGATCAGCCGCTGCAAATCATCTTAAAAACGAAAAAGATCGGTTTTCAATTCATTGACTTACGTGAGATGAAAAAATCACAAAAAGAAGAGATGATTCAGAAATACGCCAGAGAAGATAAGTTACAGGGGTTCGACTTAGAGAAAGGCGAGTTAATGCGGTTACTCATTCTTCGTACGGATGATACGGCATACCGTTTTATATGGAGTTTTCACCATATTTTGATGGACGGCTGGTGCCTGCCGCTGATCACAAAAGAAATATTCGAACATTACTTTGCTTTGCTTCAGCAAAAGCAGCCTGAGCAATCGTCAATTACTCCCTACAGTCGATTCATTGAATGGCTCGGCCGGCAAGATGCAGAAGAGGCCATGCGTTATTGGGATCAGTATTTAGAGGGATATGAAGAGCAAACCGGCCTTCCCAAGGATCACCATTCGGCGGATGAACGATACATTCTCGAGAAAGTGACGTGTGAAATAAGCTCTGATCTCACTTTGAAAATGAAGCAGACGGCCGGCAAGCGCCACGTCACGCTGAATACGCTGCTGCAGACGGCTTGGGCGGTTCTGCTGCAGAAATATAACCGGAGTAAAGACGTTGTTTTTGGAAGTGTCGTTTCCGGAAGACCGGCTGGAATTCCAAACGTGGAAACCATGATCGGCTTATTCATTAACACCATTCCCGTCCGAATCCGATGTGAAGCCGGAACAACGTTTGCCGAGCTTATGAAAGAGGCGCAGGAAAGGGCAGTAGCGTCGCAAAAATTTGAGACGCACCCGTTGTACGATATTCAGGCGCGGACAACGCAAAAGCAAGATTTAATTACACATTTAATGATATTCGAAAATTATCCCGTTGATCAGTATATGGAAAGCATAGGCCGGCAAAACGGATCATCCATCACCATTTCCAACGTGCAAATGGAAGAACAGACGAACTATGATTTTAATTTGACCGTTATACCGGGTGACGCGATGAACATCTATTTTGAATACAACGCCAATGTGTATGATCGATCAAGTATAGAACGGATTCGGGAGCATTTCATGCAAATTTTGCATCAAGTCGTGACAGATGCGGATATCCTGGTGGAGCAAGTGGAATTGTTAACGGAAGGTGAAAAAAGAACCCTTCTTCATACGCTTAACGACACGTCTGCGCCATTTCCGCAAATACCGGTTTATCAATTATTTGAAGAGCAATCACAGCGCACGCCCGATCAAGCGGCCGTGATCGATAAGGACAGGCAGCTCACGTACGGAGAGCTCAATAAGCGGGCAAACCAATTGGCGAGAACGTTAAGAGCGAAGGGCGTGCAGGCGGATCATCCTGTGGCTGTCATCAGCCGAAACAGTATCGAATCGGTGGTCGGAATCCTTGCCGTTTTAAAATCAGGCGGAGCCTACGTCCCTATCGATCCGGAATATCCGCAAGACCGAATTCGGTATATGCTGGATGACTCTCAAGCCGAAATCATTTTGATGCAGCGGGATGTCAGGGAGCAGCTCTCCTGCGAAGGCGTCACGGTTTTACTGGATGATGAAAGTTCGTATCACCAAGATGACGCTGACCTTGAACCGCTAAGTGATGCGAGCCATTTGGCGTATGTCATTTATACGTCAGGTTCCACAGGCCGGCCGAAAGGCGTATTAATCGAGCACCGGGGCTTGGCCAATTATATTTGGTGGGCGAAAGAGGTTTATGTAAAAGGCGAGAAAACCAACTTCCCGTTGTATTCGTCAATCTCTTTTGATCTGACGGTGACTTCTATCTTCACACCGCTAGTCACGGGCAATACGATCATCGTCTACGACGGTGAGGATAAAACAGCACTGATTGCATCAATTGTGCAGGACCCGAGGGTGGATATCATTAAATTGACCCCGGCCCATTTGCAGGTTTTAAAAGAAATGAACCTCGCCGATAAAACGGCTGTCCGAAGAATGATTGTGGGCGGGGAGAATCTAAGCACCCGGTTAGCCCAAAGTATTCATGAACAGTTCGAAGGCCGGATTGAAATATGCAATGAGTACGGGCCGACTGAAACCGTTGTCGGCTGCATGATTTACCGTTACGATGCCGTAAAGGACAGGCGGGAATCGGTACCGATCGGAACCGCTGCAGCAAACATGAGCATTTATGTCCTTGATGAGAATAGGAAACCCGTGCCGGTCGGTGTCCCTGGGGAAATCTATATCAGCGGCGCCGGCGTGGCAAGAGGATATTTAAACCGGCCGGAATTAACGGCAGAGAAATTTGTCGATGACCCGTTTGAACCCGGAGCCAAGATGTATAAGACCGGAGATTTGGCGAAGTGGCTGGCCGACGGAAACATCGAATATACGGGGAGAATAGATGAACAAGTAAAAATCAGAGGCTATCGTATCGAATTAGGAGAAATCGAGGCGGCACTGCACCAAGAAGAAGCAATCAAAGAAGCGGTCGTGACAGCCAGAGAAGATGTCCACGGGTTCAAACAATTGTGTGCATATTACGTGAGCTGCGGACAAATAACGGTATCCAAGCTTCGAAAACAATTGTCTCAAACCCTGGCAAGTTATATGATTCCGGCTTATTTTATCGAGATGGATGAAATGCCTTTAACCTCCAACGGAAAAATAAACAGAAAAGGGCTGCCGGCTCCGGATTTCGGGCTGCAGGACAGAGCAGAGTATAAGGCTCCCCGAACGAAAGCGGAAGAAATATTAGTTTCCGTCTGGGAATCGGTATTAGGCGCAGAGAACGTCGGTATTCTGGATAATTTCTTTGATCTCGGCGGAGATTCGATTAAATCAATTCAAGTGTCATCCAGATTAAAACAGAGCGGATACAAAATGGAAATCAAAGACTTGTTTCAATATGCAACGATTGCCGAATTGAGTCCGCATATCAAGCAGAATGTACGTATAGCCGATCAGGGTGAAGTCAAAGGAAAAGTCAGCCTGACTCCTATTCAGCATTGGTTCTTTGATCACATAACGGTAGATCCGCATTATTATAATCAAGCCGTCATGCTGTTTGCGCCGGAAGGTTTTCAGGAAACGCCGCTTCGTCAAACCCTGCAAAAGCTCGCTGAACATCACGACGCGCTTCGCATGACGTTCCGGCAGACAGAAAAAGGATACGAGGCACAAAATGCAGAGATCGGCCAAAGCAGGCTGTACCACCTTGAAGTCCTGAATCTGAAAGCAGAGTCCGACCCGGGGCAGATAATTGAGGCCAAGGCTGACGAGATACAAGGCAGTATGCGTTTAAGTGACGGGCCGTTAATGAAAGCCGGGCTGTTTCAATGTGCAGATGGAGATCATTTACTGATTGCCATTCATCATTTGATTGTAGACGGGGTTTCATGGCGCATTTTATTGGAGGATATCGTCAGCGGCTACAGGCAAGCTGAGAACGGGCAAGTGGTTCAACTGCCGCAAAAAACAGACTCTTTCCAATTATGGGCCAAGAGACTTTCAGAATATGCGCAAAGTGAAACGATAAAACAAGAACAGGAGTATTGGACAAAGATCGAACAAACCGAAGTAAAACCGCTGCCTACAGATTTTCATGAAACACAGACTACTGCAAAAGACAGTGAAACGGCAGCTGTGGAATGGACTAAAGAGGAAACGGAGCTGTTATTAAAACAAGCGAATCGCGCCTATAACACTGAAATAAACGATTTGCTTTTAACTTCCCTTGGTCTTTCCATATCACACTGGTCAGGACTTGAACACATTCCGATTCATTTAGAGGGACACGGAAGAGAACAGATTTTTCAAGATATGGATATCTCCCGCACGGTTGGATGGTTTACAAGCCTGTATCCGGTTGTGCTTCACGCGCAGCCAGGCAAAGAAATCTCTGATTATATCAAGATGACCAAAGAAGGGCTGCGCCAAATTCCGGATAAAGGGATCGGATATGGGATAGCAAGGTACTTAAGCGGCGGGATGCCATCAAAACTGAATCCGGAGATTAGTTTTAACTACCTGGGGCAGTTTGACCAAGATTTGCAGCAGCATAGGGTTCAATTATCTTCTTACTCCTGCGGTTCAGACTCAAGCGGGAATCAAGCCAGACCATATGTATTGAATATAAACGGAATGATAACCGACGGCCGGCTGACGCTTACGATCAGCTACAGCAGCAAACAGTACGCAAGAGAAACGATCAAGCGGTTAGCGGAAACGATTCAAAGCTGCCTGCGGACAATTATTACGCATTGCGTGCAGAAAGAACAATCGGAACTGACGCCAAGCGATATTTTGTTAAAAGGCATGTCCATTGACGAATTGGATCAGCTCCTCATTCAACTGCCGCATGCAGGTGAGATTGAAAACGTTTATCCGCTCACTCCGATGCAGAAAGGAATGCTCTTCCACAGCTTGCTGGATGAGGACTCGCATTCTTATTTCGAACAAGCATCGTTCGATTTACAGGGAGAGTTAAAGATTGATTGGTTTAAAGCAAGCCTGGAACGATTATTTGAAAAATACGCCGTGCTCAGAACCCGTTTTTACAGCGGCTGGAACGATACTCCTTTACAAATTGTCTATAAAACGCAAAAACCGCAGATTCATTTTGCAGATTTGCGCGACAAAGAGGAGTACCACCGCGAGGATGAAATCGCAGCCTATCAAAGAGAAGACAAGGAAAAAGGATTTGACTTGGCTCGGGGTCCGCTGATGCGCATAGCGATTTTCCGTATGGAAGACCGCAAATATCATTTGATTTGGAGCTTTCATCATATTGTTATGGACGGCTGGTGCCTGTCTCTTATCACGAAGGAAGTGTTTGAGCATTATAGAGCCTTGCAAGAAGGCAGGGAAACAGACCTTTCATCTGCAGCTCCTTACAGCGACTATATCGAATGGCTTGACCTACAAGATCACAGAGAGGCCAAACGGTACTGGAGCGAGTATCTTGACGGTTATAAAGGTGAAACCAGGCTTCTTCATAAAAGAACACAGCATGAACAAAAAGACTATGCCTATGCCAATGTGATCTGCGAATTAGACCGAGAACAGACAAAACGGCTGCAGCAGATCTCAAATCAGCATCAAGTTACATTACATTCACTGATCCAAACGGTGTGGGGAATTTTATTACAGAAATACAGCGGTTCCCCAGACGTTGTCTTTGGCAGCGTCGTGTCCGGAAGACCGGCGGAAATTCCTGGGGTGGAACAGATGATCGGCCTGTTCATCAATACCATTCCGGTCCGCATCCGCTGTGATGAGGACAGCTCTTTTACCGACACGATGCAAATGGTTCAACAAAAGGCATTGGCTTCCCAAGCATACGATACCTATCCTTTATATGAAATTCAGACACAAACGGATCAAAAGCAAAACCTGATTGACCATATCATGATCTTTGAAAACTATCCGATAGGGGAGCAGGTCGAAGAGGCTGGCCATCATGATACAGAGCTGAACATCACGAACTTTCATATGCAGGAACACTCCCACTATGATTTGAATGTGGTTGTCATTCCTGGCGAACAGCTGGCCGTTCATTTCGGTTTTAACGAAAACGAATATGAAAAATCTGATGTGGAGCGGCTTCGCGGACATTTTGAACAGCTCATGCAGCAAGTATTGCAGCAGCCGTCTGTCAAAATAGAAGATTTGGAGCTTCTCTCTCAGCAAGAAAAAGAACAACTGCTCAGCGATTTTCAATCTGGCGGCATGCAATACTCCCTTGAACAAACGATTCATGAGATGTTCGAGGAACAGGCGCACCGTACGCCGAACCAAGCGGCCGTTGTATACGAGGGTAAGCAACTAACCTACGAAGAATTAAACAGGCGTGCCAATCAGCTTGCGCGAACCTTGCAGGCGAAAGGTGTGCGGGCGGATCAGCTTGTCGGCATTATGACTGAACGCTCGCTGGAGATGATTGTAGGCATCTTAGGAGTGTTAAAAGCGGGCGGCGCATATCTGCCGATAGATCCCGATTCTCCGCCTGAACGCATCCGTTATATTTTAAGTGATTCAGGCATCAGCGTATTGCTTTATCGCGGAAAACTGCAGGATAACATCGGCTGCCCGCGGACATGTATCGATCTCTTGGAGGAGCATGCCTGCCACGAAGAAGGAAACGACCTTGCGCTCTCTCATCAGTCGACTCAACTGGCCTATGCCATTTATACTTCCGGCACGACTGGAAAGCCTAAAGGCACGTTAATTGAACATCGCCAAGTCATTCACCTGATTGAAGGGCTGAGCCGCCAAGTTTACTCTGCTCATAAGGGGGAGCTGAATGTAGCCATGCTCGCTCCCTATTACTTCGATGCTTCTGTTCAGCAAATATATGCTTCTTTGCTGTTAGGACATACCTTGTTTATTGTTCCGAAAGAGGTCGTGTCAGACGGTACTGCATTATGTCGTTACTATCGGGAGCATTGCATTGATATTACCGACGGAACACCTGCCCATTTAAAGCTCTTAATAGCTGCAGGTGATTTGCAGGGAGTCCCGCTTCAACACCTTTTAATCGGCGGAGAGGCTCTTTCCAAGATGACGGTAAATAAATTCATGCGATTATTCGGCGACCATGGCGCTGCGCCAAGGATTACCAATGTATATGGGCCTACAGAAACTTGCGTAGACGCGTCCCTGTTCCACATTGAATGTTCTGCAGATGCTTGGATACGCAGTCAAATTCATGTCCCTATAGGCAAGCCGTTAGGCAGCAACCGCATGTACATTCTTGATTCAAAAAAACGGCTGCAACCGGCGGGCGTCCAAGGCGAGCTGTATATTGCAGGGGACGGTGTCGGGCGGGGTTACTTGAACCTGCCGGAACTAACGAATGAAAAATTTGCTGCCGATCCGTTTGTCCCGACAGACCGAATGTACAGAACCGGTGATCTGGCCCGCCTTCTGCCGGATGGAAATATTGAATTTATCGGCCGGATTGACCATCAGGTGAAAATTCACGGTTTTCGGATTGAACTCGGTGAAATCGAATCGGTGATGCTGACCATTCCTGATATTCAAGAAGCCGCCGTAATCGCCCTTGAAGATGCAGATGAAGAATATTACCTGTGCGGATACTATTCTGCGGACAAGCCAATACAGATCAATGAACTTCGCGAAAATATGGCCCGGCATTTACCGGGATATATGATACCGGCTTATTTTGTGCAGCTGGATCAAATGCCGCTTACGCCAAACGGGAAGCTGAACCGTCAGTTATTACCGGCTCCGGTCAACAAGCGGGACAGGGGCATAGAATATGTGCCGCCGCGGACTTCTGCAGAAATTCAGCTGACGGCAATTTGGCAGGATGTTCTCGGGTTAGAGCAGGTGGGGATTCGAGATAACTTTTTTGATATCGGCGGACACTCCCTGCGTGCAACGGCGCTGCTAGCAAAAATACAAAAGCAAATGCATGTCCAAATTCCTTTGCGGGACGTGTTCCTTTTTCCAACCATTGAACAGCTCGCGCGGATGATCACAGAAACGGAGTCAACCGGATATGCCGCTATTCCTGCAATTGAAAAAAGACCTTATTATCCGGTATCCTCAGCACAAAAACGGTTGTACATTCTCAATTCTCTGGAAGGAGGAGAACTCAGTTATAACATGCTGGGCCTGATGGCTGTCGAAGGAACGATTGATCGTGAAAAGCTGCAACAAGCCTTCCTCACACTGATTCAGCGTCATGAATCTTTGCGTACCGGTTTTAAAATGGCCGGCGGAGAACCTGTCCAGTATGTCTTGGATCACGCAGCGTTCGAAGCAGAGTGGTATCAGGCGGAAGAAAATGATGCGGATCTTTATATCCGCCAATTTATCCGTCCGTTTCACCTCGAGGAGCCGCCGCTGCTTCGCGTGGGGCTGATCGAACTTCAACCAGATCGCGGAATTCTGATGTTTGATATGCATCACATTATTTCTGACGGAACATCCATGAACGTATTGATCAAAGAATTTATCCGGATTTATGAAGGAGAGACATTACCGCCTCTGCGCATCCAGTACAAGGACTACGCAGTATGGCAGACCGGAGAAGCGAGATTAAAGGAGATGCAAAATCAAGAAGCCTATTGGTCAGAGCTGTACAGCGGCGACGTTCCTGTCCTTCATCTGCCGACCGATTATATACGGCCGTCGGCAAGGGGTTTTGCGGGAGCCACGATGCATTTTACGCTGGATAAGCAAAAAAGCGCCGGGTTGAAGCAGCTGGCATCCCAAACCGAATCTACTTTATATATGGTGCTCCTTGCGTCTTATACATTATTGCTTTCAAAATACAGCGGCCAGGAAGACATTATTGTCGGCAGTCCTATAGCGGGAAGACCGCATGCGGATTTGGAACCCATTATCGGAATGTTTGTCAATACACTGGCAATGAGAAATTACCCAGAAAAAGGGAAGACGTTCACTCAGTATCTGTCCGAAGTGAAGGAGAATGCACTAAAAGCCTATGAGCATCAAGATTACCCGTTTGAAGCACTGATCGATCAACTGAATATCGCCAGAGATTTAAGCCGTAATCCGTTGTTCGACACCATGTTTGTGCTTCAAAACACGGAGCAGGAACAGTTAGAGATAAAAGACGTATCTTTTAAACCATATCCAAACGAACATACGATGGCGAAATTTGATTTAACCTTAACGGCTGTGGAAGAAGAGTCGGGTATTCATTTTACGATGGAATACTTGACGTCTCTGTTTAAACCGGAAACGATCGAACGTATGATGGGGCATTTTGTACAGCTGATTGATTCGATTATCAAACAGCCTGAAGCCGAACTGGCTAGGTTAAATATGATGACTCGAAAAGAGAATAGTGAAATTCAGAAACTCTTTAACGATACCGCAGATAAACGAATTCCGACAACGGTTCATCAGCTTTTTGAGCAGCAGGCTGAGCTTAACCCAGACCATGAAGCCGTCCTGTTTGGAAATCAGGCACTGACTTATCGCCAGCTGAATGAACGTTCCAATCAGCTGGCGCGCGTCCTTCAAGATAAAGGTGCACGCACTGATCAGGTGGTGGCCGTTCTCACGGATCGCTCAGCAAATATGATGATCGGCATTTTAGCCATATTAAAGGCCGGCGCAGCATTTCTTCCTATCGATCCGGAACTTCCTGATGAACGGCGGGCGTTTATGCTGAAAGACAGCGGCGCCGGAGTGCTTTTGACTGGTGCGGGCCACACCATTCCGCCGCTCTTTGAAGGGGAAGTGCTTTTGCTTGACGATCCGTTATTATATCAAGGCGAAGCGGACAATCTTAATCTTTCCTATTCGGAGAATGATGTAATGTACATCATTTACACGTCAGGCACAACAGGGAAACCAAAAGGAGTTCAGCTGGAGCACAAGACCATGACGAATCTGCTCGCTTATGAAGAGGACCATACGCAGCTGCGCTTTGACAGGGTGCTGCAATTTGCTGCAATGAGCTTTGATGTTTGCTATCAAGAAATCTTCTCCGCGCTTTCAAGCGGAGGAACACTCTATATCATCAGCAATGAGGCAAAACGGGACATACGCCAGCTCAACGATTTTGTCAAAATGCACAGAATCCAAACCGCATTTCTTCCGACTGCGTTCCTGAAGCTCCTTGCCTCGGAGAAACACTATTTCGAACCGTTTGCCGAGTGCGTGGATCACATCATCGCTGCGGGAGAACAGCTCATCGTAACAAGGATGCTGCGAGACATGCTGGTACGCCACCATGTTACATTGCATAATCATTACGGTCCGTCGGAGACGCATGTCGTGACCATGTATACCGTTGACCCGGATACAGATCAGGAACTTCAGCCGATCGGCAAACCGATTTCAAATACGGAGATTTTCATTTTGAATGAATCGGGAACCCTTCAGCCTGTCGGAATCGTCGGTGAACTTTGTATCTCAGGAGTCAGCTTAGCCCGCGGTTATCATAACAGAGAGCCTTTGACGCTCGAAGCATTTGTTCCGCACCCATATGACAAGAAGCAACGGATGTATAAAACAGGCGATCTGGCCCGTTACCTTCCCGACGGAAATATTGAATATGCGGGGAGGATGGACCATCAAGTCAAAATCCGCGGTTACCGGATCGAACTCGGCGAGGTGGAGGCCGCTCTGCTAAGTCTCGAGCCTGTACAGGAAGCAGTTGTTCTGGCAAGAGAAAATGCAGATGGGCAAAGCGATTTGTATGCCTACTTTACAATGGAGCAATCACTGCCGATCAGTCAGCTGAAAGAAAAACTTGCTGATCAAATACCGAGCTACATGATCCCTTCATACTTCATCCAACTGGAGAAACTGCCGTTAACCTCCAATGGAAAAGTCAATCGAAGAGCATTACCGATGCCTGAAGCCGGTTTGCAAACCGGAATCGACTACGTTGCTCCGCGGACGAGTATGGAAGAGCAGCTGGTTTGCATCTGGCAAGACGTTTTGAAAGTAAAAGAAATTGGCGTAAAAGATAACTTTTTCGATCTGGGCGGCCACTCGTTACGGGGGATGACGCTCATCGCCAAAATTCATAAGCAATTCAGCAAAAACATTTCATTAAGAGAGGTATTTCAATGTCCGACCATTGAAGAAATGGCAAAGGCTATCGCAGAAGCTGAAGCCGACAGGCCGGATTACATTCCGGCAGCCGAGGAAAAAGATGTCTATCCTGTATCCTCCGTGCAGAAGATGGTTTACCTGTCAACACAAATTGAAGGCGGCGAACTTAGCTACAACATGCCGGGAATCCTTACATTAGAAGGAAAAATCGACATGAATCGCTTGCAAACCGCTTTTCAAAGACTGATTCAGCGTCATGAATCACTGCGTACCGGATTTGAAATGATCCGCGGGGAACTGATGCAGGTGATCAAGCCGGAGATAAATTTCTCTATAGAAAGGGACAAGGCAGCATCGGACGAGGTTGAGGAACTTTTCCGCGCCTTCGTGCGGCCGTTCGATCTCAGCCGGGCTCCGTTACTTCGGGCCGGACTCATCGAACTAGAACAAGACCGGCAAATTTTTATGTTTGACATGCACCACATCATTACGGACGGAGCATCCATGAATATTTTTGTCGAAGAACTGATTCAATTGTATGACGGCAAAGAATTAGCTCCGCTCCGTATTCAATACAAAGACTTTACTGAATGGAAACACCAAAAAGAACAAAGAGAACGAATCAAGAGGCAGGAAGAGTATTGGCTCGGTGTATTTGAAGAAGAGCTGCCGACATTCGAGCTGCCGAAGGATTTTGCAAGACCGCCGGTGAGAAGCTTCGAAGGGAAGCGGCACAATTTTACGCTCGATAAGACTGTCATCGAAGGTATAAAACAGCTGGAAGAATTGACAGGTACAACCGCTTATATGATTTTGTTTTCGGCTTACTCCATACTGCTGGCTAAATACAGCGGTGAGGATGATATCGTCGTCGGCACACCTATTGCGGGAAGAATGCATGAAGATTTACAGCATATCATCGGAATGTTTGTCAATACATTAGCCATCCGTACCGCTCCAATAGCGGAGAAGACGTTTTTGGATTATATAACGGAAACGAAAGAAACAATGCTGAAGGCTTATGAACATCAAGAGTATCCTTTTGAAGAATTAGTTGAGAAATTGGGAGTGAAACGTGATTTAAGCCGCAATCCGTTATTCGATACGATGTTCGTACTCCAAAATACGGAACAAACGGATATTGAGGTGGACTCTCTCGCTGTCCGACCTTATGAACAAACGAGCACGGCTGCCAAGTTTGATTTACAGCTGACCTTCGTAATGGAACAAGATGAGATACAAGGCAGCTTTGATTACTGCACGAAGCTATTTAAAAAGAATACCATTGCTGTATTGGCCAAGGATTACATCATGATCCTTTCGGCGATTTTACGAAACCCATCCATTCCTTTAAAAGAGATTCAATTAAGTGAAAAAGTAAAGAAAAGTAAACATCTCGCAAGCACAATCGAATTGGATTTTTAATCATGGCCGGCAGCGGCTGTCCCGGCACGAATGCCGCGGCTGCCGCCAGCCTTCTTCAAAACAGGAATGAAACCAACTGGAGGGATATGAATGTCAGAATTCAAACAACAGGAGTTGTTCTGGGGCCGAATGTTTCATGCGGAAGACCGCCCCAGTGCATTCCCTTCGTTTCAAGTGTCCGACTCAACAGTAAAGCGTGATGTAACGGGTGCATCTGATTGTATTCACAGTACATTGAGTGCGGATGTATCACGGCGCATCCTGACCATGACGCATCAAACGCCAATGGCCGTCTATCTGGTTCTTCTGATCGGTATTGAATCCCTATTGTATAAATACACAGGGGAAGAGGACGTGATTACAGGAGTTCCAACTTTTGAAGACGAAACTGATGAAGATCTTCGTGCAGATCAGCTCATGTTAATTAAACAGCATATCAATGCCGACAGTACGTTTAAATCGATATTCCATGAACTGAAACATACGCTGGATGAAGAGATCTTATATCAGGACGTTCCCTTTGATAAAATGGCCGGACAGCTGCAGCTGAACTACAATGAAAATCATTTGCCGAACGTCCATACAGTTGTTTCGTTAGAGCAAATTCATCCTGATCGTTTCATAGAAACGGCTGCTTCAGATGCTTTGTTTCAGTTTGCTATGGGAGAAGACTCGATTGATGTAAAGTTATTTTTTAATGAACAAGTCTATGACCGTCAGTATATGATGCAGGTGCTCGGGCATTTAAACCGCCTGTTTTCCGTCATATTATTTCAGCCCGATCTCACCCTCGGCGAAGTGGATATTTTGTCAGAAACGGAGACAAATACATTTCTCGTTGACTATCATCATACGAAAACTGAATATCCGCGAGATAAGACGATTTATCAGTTATTCGAAGAACAGGTGAAACGGACACCGGATCAAGCAGCCATTATTTGCGGAGATAGGCAATTCACGTATCGCCAGCTCAATGAACGTGCCAATCAATTAGCCCGAACGTTAAGGGCCAAGGGCGTAATGGCGGACCGGCTTACCGCCATCATCAGCGAACACGAGATTGAACTGGTTGTGGGAATACTGGCCGTTTTAAAAGCGGGCGGAGCCTACGTGCCGATTGATCCGGATTATCCGAAGCATCGCATACAGTATATAGTAGATGACTCCCAAGCTGATATCGTCTTAACGCAGAGCCATCTCTCAAAACAATTGGAACTTGCAGGCACAATGGTTTTCATCGATGAGGAAAGCTCTTACCACGAAGACGGATCTGACCTTGAACCGATCAGCAGTACAAAGGATTTGGCCTATGTCATTTACACGTCAGGTTCCACAGGCAAGCCGAAAGGTGCAGCAATTGAGCATCAGGGTTTAACCAATTATATTTGGTGGGCCCGCGGGGTATATGTCAAAGGAGAAAAAACCAATTTTCCGCTATATTCGTCCATCGCTTTTGATCTGACGGTAACGTCTGTTTTTACTCCGCTTATTACCGGAAATACCATCATTGTCTACGGAGGAGAAAACAAGGCGGTCTTGCTTGATTCCATTATTCAGGATTCAAGGGTGGATATAATCAAGCTGACCCCGGCTCATTTGCAATTATTGAATGAAATGAACATCTCTCCTGAGTGCACCATTCGGAAATTCATTGTTGGCGGCGATAATTTAAGCACGCGTCTCGCCCGAAACATCACCGGGAAATTCGGCGGCAGAATCGAAATCTTTAACGAATACGGTCCTACAGAGACGGTCGTCGGCTGTATGATTTATTCCTTTGACCCGCAAAACGACAGACGGGAATCAGTGCCGATCGGAACCGCCGCGGACAACATGAACATTTATGTGCTGGATAAGAGCATGAAACCGGTGCCGATCGGCGTCCCGGGGGAAATGTATATCAGCGGGGACGGCATCGCCAGAGGATATTTGAACCGGCCGGAATTAACATCTGAAAGGTTTATGCGGAACCCCTTTGTACCGGAGGCGAAAATGTACCGGACGGGAGACTTAGCAAGATGGCTGCCGGACGGTAATATCGAGTACCTCGGAAGGATCGACCATCAGGTAAAAATCCGCGGGTACCGCATTGAAATCGGGGAAGTCGAAGCGGCATTTTATCAGATACCGCCGATTCAAGAAGCTCTCGTTATCGCACAAGAAACCAATGGGGAAACGACTTTGTGCGCCTATTATACCGCCCAGCATTCTTTAACCGCGGGTGAGATCCGTGAACATCTGTCCCGGCAGCTTCCGGCCTATATGATCCCTGCTTATTTCGTACAGCTGACAGCGATGCCGCTTACTTCCAACGGAAAAATAGATCGTCAGGCGCTGCCTGCTCCAACGGGAAATCTCACTGGCAATACCTATACAGCTCCGCGGACGGAACTGGAAAAAATACTAGCCGGGGTGTGGGAATCGGTATTAGGCACAGAACAGGTCGGTATCGACGATCATTTCTTTGAGCTGGGGGGAGATTCGATTAAGTCGATTCAAGTGACCTCAAGCCTGTATCAAGCCGGATATAAGCTTGATATCAAACACTTGTTCAAACACCCGACAATCTCCAGACTTGCTCCTTTTGCAGAGCCGGTCACCCGGATCGCAGAACAAGGGGAAATGAAAGGCCAGGCTTTACTGACACCGGTTCAGCATTGGTTTTTCGCCCGGCAATACCCTGATCCGCACCATTATAATCAAGCCGTCATGCTTTATTTTAAAGAGGGTTTGGTTGAATCGAAGCTTCGGGAAGTCATGAAGAAGATTGCAGAACATCATGATGCTTTGCGCATGGTCTTTGTTCCGGCAGATCATGGATACCAAGCCCGAAACCGGGGGATCGGTGAAGGAGATTTATTCAGCCTCGAAGTTATCTCTTTACTCGAAGAAAACAACCCTGCCCAAACGATTGAAACGATATCCGATGATATTCAGCAATCCATCCATTTAGCCGAAGGACCGCTCATGAAATTGGGATTGTTTCAATGTCAGGATGGAGATCATTTGCTGATTGCGATTCATCATCTGGTCGTCGACGGCGTATCGTGGAGAATTTTACTTGAAGATATAACGTCAGCCTATGGGCAGCTCCAAAACGGCGAAGCGATCAGGCTTCCTAAGAAGACGGATTCCTACCTGCTATGGGCTGAACGATTGAAACGTTATGCAGAAAGTGCAGAATGTGAAGCGGAAAATCAATACTGGTTCGGGCAGAGCCATATCCCGCAATACAAATTGCCAAAGGACAATGAGCAGGAGGCCGGTCTGGCCGAAGACCGGGAAACCATCGTCGTCCAATGGACAGAGGAAGAAACCGAATGTTTATTAAAAAGATCGAACCGGGCCTATACGACTGACATTAACGATTTATTGCTGACCGGACTCGGTACAGCTGTTCATCGCTGGACTGGACATGAAGAGATTCATGTTCATCTGGAAGGACACGGCAGGGAATCTATTTTTCAAGACCTTGATATTTCACGTACGGTGGGCTGGTTTACAAGCCAATACCCGGTTTCTCTTCAAATTCAGGCAGATCAAGACGTCTCACAGCGGATTAGGACGGTGAAAGAACAGCTGCGTCAAATTCCCCAAAAGGGAATAGGATACGGCCTGATTAAATATTTGTCCGATCATCCGAAGGCATCTGAATGGACCGGACATCCGGAAATCAGCTTTAATTACCTCGGTCAATTTGATCAAGATCTCGAAAATGGAGGGATCGAGGTATCTCCTTACTCCGGCGGGAAAATTGCGAGTGACAGGCATCCCATTACCTATACGCTTGACATCAACGGCATGATTTCAGACAGCCGGCTGTCATTGGCCATCAGTTACTGCGGTAAACAATATCGAAGAGAAACAATGGAAATATGTGCCGATCTCTTAAAGAGCAGCCTGAAAGAAGTCATCGAACATTGTGCAGTTCAAGAACAAATTCAGCTGACGCCGAGCGATATTTCGCTGAAAGGCATCACAATCGCGCAATTAGATCAATTTGTTCAGCAAACACAGCATATCGGAGAGATTGAAAATATATATCCCTTAACACCCATGCAAAAGGGCATGCTGTTCCACAGCTTAATCGATTCGGCTTCCAGAGCTTACTTTGAACAAGCCGCTTTTGATCTCAAAGGCGACTTGGATATCGAGGCATTTACGATGAGTTTGTCACAGCTGGCAGAAAGACATGAGATACTCCGGACTCATTTTTACACCGAATGGAAAGATCAGCCTTTGCAGATCGTATTCCGAAAAAAACCTATCGAAATAACCGTAGAAGATATTCGAAGCATGGAGAATGAAGAACGCGGCGAGTTCATTACCGACTTTGTACAAAAAGATAAGGCAAGAGGATTCGATCTTACCCAAGATGCGTTAATGCGCGTATCAATCCTTCTTACAGAGGATGATCAAGCCCGATTGATATGGAGCTTCCATCATATTTTAATGGATGGCTGGTGTCTGCCGCTTATTACGAAAGAAGTATTTGAAACCTATTATGCGATTCTTGACAGAAGAAGTCCCGAGCGGAAGACCGTCACCCGGTACAGCCGTTATATCGAATGGCTGGAAGACCAGAATCATAAGAATGCTTCAGCCTATTGGCAAACATATTTGAACGGTTATGAAGGGCAAACCGTTTTGCCGAAAGAATCAGTTCCAAACCAAGCTGAAGGATATCAAAAACAAATGCTCGCATTCCCGCTCGGAAAGCAGCTCTCAGAAGAAATCAAACGGACCGCAAGTAAGCACGGCGTCACTGTGAATACCTTCATGCAAAGTGCGTGGGGATTGTTGCTGCAAAGATACAACAACAGTCAGGATGTGGTTTTCGGAACGGTCGTATCCGGCCGCCCGGCGGAAATTCCGGGTATCGAATCCATGGTCGGCTTATTTATCAACACCATTCCCGTACGTATTACTTCACAGTCTGAAATGACCGTGGAAGAAGTGTTGAAATTGAGCCAGGAGCAGGCATTGGCCTCTCAGGCATATGATACTTTTCCGTTGTACGAAATTCAGGCTCAAACCGAACAAAAACAGCAGCTGATCAGTCACATCATGGTGTTTGAAAACTACCCGGTCGAGAAGCAAATGGAGCATATGAAACAGGACCATGACGCGCTGGACATTATCAATTTCCATATGGAAGAGCATACCCATTATGATTTCAATTTCATTGTCATGCCGGCGGGGGAAATTGACATTCATTTTGTCTACAATGGCAATGTCTATGATCATGCAAGCGTCAAGCGGATGGAAGAGCATTTGATGCAAATCATTAAGCAAATGGTCAACAATCAGGCGGCCCGCGTCCAAGACCTGAATATACTTACGGCGGACGAACACTCGCTCCTCATAGAGGCATTTAATGATACGGCCGCAGATTATCCAAAGGAAAAGACGCTTCATCAATTGTTTGAGGAACAAGCTGAGCGAACGCCTGAGCAAACGGCTGTCGTATACGGAAAAAGCCGGCTGACTTACCGGGAACTGAATGAAAGGGCGAATCAACTTGCCCGGACATTGCAATCAGAAGGCGTGCAGCCAGATCAGCCGGTCGGAATGATGGTCGAACGTTCACTGGAAATGATCATCGGAATCTTTGGAATCCTAAAAGCCGGCGGTGCGTATGTACCGATTGACCCGAGTTATCCGGACGACCGGATTCAGTATATCTTGGAGGATTCAGGCACGAAGCTATTGTTAGTACAGAGTCATTTGAGGGAAGGCTTACCTTTTAGAGGAAAAGTGCTTGATCTGGAAGATCCGCGATTCTCCGGGGAAGATGTTTCAAACCTGGAACAGACGGCAGGTCCGGATCATTTAGCTTATGTCATCTATACATCGGGATCAACGGGCCGACCGAAAGGGGTTATGGTTGAGCATCGATCTGTCATCAATCGTCTCGTTTGGATGCAGGAACACTACCCGCTGGATGAACGGGATGCCATTCTGCAAAAAACCCCAATCACTTTTGATGTATCGGTATGGGAATTGTTCTGGTGGTCGATGACGGGTTCAAAAGCGGTATTGCTGCCAAACGGAGGAGAAAAGAACCCTGACGTCATTTTAGATACGATTGAGCAGGAAGATATCACCGTTATGCATTTTGTACCTGCGATGCTGCACGCTTTTCTTGAATCCATGGAGCAGAAATCCTCCGGGGAATTAAAAAGAAAGCTTGAAACATTAAGATATGTATTTGCAAGCGGCGAGGCTTTGACGCCTGCGCACGTTTCCGGGTTTCACCGTTTGATCACACCGGCAGGCAAGGCTCAAATCATCAATTTATACGGACCGACCGAAGCGACGATCGATGTTTCGTATTTTGAATGCGAAGAGGGAGACAAGCATGCCTCAGTTCCGATAGGCAAACCGATTTCCAACATTCAATTGTATATCGTACAGCCCGAATCAGAACATCTTCAGCCGCTTGGTGTGGCAGGAGAGCTTTGTATCGCCGGAGACGGGCTCGCGCGGGGCTATTTGAACCGTCCGGAGCTGACAGCAGAGAAGTTTGCAGATCACCCGTTTGAAGCAGGAAAGCGGATGTACCGGACAGGAGACTTAGCAAGATGGCTGCCCGACGGCAATATTGAGTATTTGGGGAGAATTGACCATCAGGTGAAAATCCGGGGCTACAGAATTGAACTCGGCGAGATTGAAACAGCTTTATTGCAACTGGAATCTGTCAAAGAAGCGATCGTCATCGCGATTGAAGAAGAGAGCTCCAAGCAACTGTGCGCCTACTTGACAGGGGACGAAGCATTCAATACGGCGCAGCTGAAGCGGCATTTGCTGAACAAACTGCCCGCGTATATGATTCCGGCCTATTTTGTACAAGTAGAGAAGATGCCGATAACGGCTAACGGCAAAATTGACCGAAAAGCTTTGCCGGCTCCTGAAGAAAATAGAGTGACCGGAACTGAATACGCAGCACCGGGAACGCTGATTGAAAAGCAGCTGGCCGATATATGGAAAGATATTTTAGCACTTCCTGAACCGGGGATTAAAGATGACTTCTTTGACGCCGGCGGCCATTCACTCAAAGTATTACAGCTCATTCATCAAATTAACGCCAGTATGGGAATCAACATGCATTATCAAGCCGTATATGATTTTCCTACCATCGAAACAATGGCACGCGCCATTCAAGCGGCAGTTTTTGAATCCAAGACGGATAACGTTTTCGTCAAGCTGAATCAGGAAGGTTCAATCCCTGTGTTCTGTTTCCCGCCTTTAATCGGGTACGGGCTGGTTTATAATGAAATGGCGAAAAGGCTTGATGGCGAATGCACCGTCTATGCCGCTGATTTCTTAGAAGAGCCGGCTCATGGGAAGGAGATCGTTGCCCGATATGCAGAAAGCATGATAAACATTCAGGAACAAGGACCTTTTGTTTTGCTTGGATACTCTGCAGGATCAAATTTGGCGTTTGAGGTTGCCAAAGCTTTGGAGAATCGGGGACGCACCGTATCTGATGTGATGATGCTGGATTCTAAAATCACCGATTCGGTGACGCATTTATCGGAAACGGAAATTGAAGAGATCGTCCATTTGAATATAGATATCATTCCGGACTATTACAGAGAAATATTAACCATTCCTTCGATTAAGGATAAAATCAGAAGCTATCTCACGTATCACAATGAACTGATCAATTCCGGCAACGTTAATGCCAATATCCATCATTTGTTATGCGGCGATTTGACCGATAGAGGCTGGGCGCAATCCGCTGCACAGCATTACCTTGAATACAAATTAAAAGGAGACCATGTGACGATCTTTGAACCTCACAATATCGAAGAAAATACGGATGCCATTCGATCTATTATCAAAAGGATTGAAGAACGGCATCAGCACGGGCTCGTTCTTGAAGAACAACTGTTATTGGGATCGTTTGCGGGAGACACAAAGTTTGACAAAATGTAAATGATCCAGTGCAAAATGCCGCTGACTGCAATCGGCGGCATTTTTTATAAAAGAGGGTCAGATATTTGCAACGTTTTCACTCTAAAAATCATTCATTTTACGCATTCTTCATGACCTGTTGTTGTCATATTTTTTAAAAACCAAATATGTGGAAACAGGAGGATGTTAAGCTGATGAAAAAGTGCAGCGTATGTTTATTGATTCTTGATTTATTATTGAGCTGTTTACCTGGGGAATATGCGAATGCGGTAAGCACTCCAATTGCAAAACAAGCAGGGAATTCAAACCCGCTTATCGACCATCATTTGGGAGCAGATCCGTTTGCGCTGACCTATAACGGAAGAGTCTATATTTATATGTCAAGTGATGACTATGAATATAATAGCAACGGAACGATTAAAGATAATTCATTTGCCAATTTAAATAAAGTATTCGTCATTTCTTCAGCGGATATGGTGAACTGGACAGACCACGGAGCCATTCCAGTAGCAGGTGCTAATGGAGCTAATGGCGGCCGTGGGATAGCAAAATGGGCAGGGGCGTCATGGGCACCATCAATCGCAGTTAAAAAAATCAATGGCAAGGATAAATTCTTCCTTTATTTCGCAAACAGCGGCGGAGGCATCGGTGTTCTCACCGCAGACAGCCCGACCGGCCCATGGACAGATCCGATCGAAAAAGCGCTGGTAACGCCAAGTACACCAGGAATGTCCGGTGTTGTATGGCTTTTTGATCCGGCAGTGTTCGTAGATGATGATGGTACTGGTTACCTATATGCCGGCGGAGGCGTTCCAGGCGGTTCAAATCCCACACAGGGGCAATGGGCCAATCCTAAAACAGCAAGAGTCATGAAATTAGGGCCTGATATGACCAGTGTTGTCGGAAGTGCGTCTACGATTGATGCGCCTTTTATGTTTGAAGATTCGGGAATGCATAAGTACAACGGAAAATATTACTATTCCTATTGCTTCAATTTCGGAGGCGCGCACCCGGCCGATAAACCTCCAGGTGAGATTGGCTACATGACCGGCTCAAGTCCCATGGGTCCCTTTACGTATAGAGGGCACTTCCTGAAAAATCCGGGATCATTTTTCGGAGGCGGCGGAAACAACCACCATGCTGTTTTCAATTTTAAAAACGAGTGGTATGTGGTGTATCATACTCAAACTGTCAGCTCCGCTCTGTTCGGAGCCGGGAAAGGATACCGTTCGCCCCATATTAATAAGCTGGTGCATAATCCAGACGGATCTATTCAAGAGGTAGCGGCAAATTATACAGGCGTAACACAGCTTTCTAATTTGAATCCATATAACCGGGTAGAAGCTGAAACGTTTGCTTGGAATGGACGGATTTTGACCGAGAATTCCTCTGCACCCGGCGGGCCGGTAAATAATCAACATATAACAAACATTCATAACGGAGACTGGATTGCTGTAGGGAATGCAGACTTCGGGTCAGGCGGTGCCAGGGCGTTCAAAGCAAATGTAGCATCCGCTCTTGGCGGGAAAATAGAAGTGCGGCTTGACAGTGTAAACGGAAAGCTTGCAGGAACACTGAATGTCCCTTCCACAGGCGGAACGCAAAATTGGAGAGAAATAGAAACTGCGGTAAGCGGGGCAACCGGTGTACACAACGTATTCTTTGTATTTACCGGAACAGGTACAGGAAACTTGTTTAATTTTGATTACTGGCAGTTTACGCAAAGATAACACCAGTTATGGCACCGCTTGTTTTCGAAATAAAAGCAGACAGAACACATTTTTCTAATACGGCAAAAGACAGATGAAGGAGAGGAAAAAATGATGTCGGGCGTAAAAAAACCAATTTGTCTATTATTGGCATGTTTCACTATGCTGTCAGTACTGTTAATGGGCCCAGGCGCTGCTGAGGTCTTGGCGGCAAGTGATGTAACAGTTAATGTATCTGCAGAAAAACAAGTGATTCGCGGTTTCGGGGGAATGAACCACCCTGCTTGGGTTGGAGATTTGACAGCTGCTCAAAGAGAAACTGCATTTGGCAATGGACAGAATCAGTTAGGCTTTTCGATCTTAAGAATTCATGTGGATGAAAATAGAAATAATTGGTACAAAGAGGTAGAGACTGCAAAGAGTGCGATCAAACATGGAGCAATCGTTTTTGCTTCCCCTTGGAATCCGCCAAATGATATGGTTGAGACTTTCAATCATAATGGTGACACTTCAGCTAAGCGGCTGAGATACGATAAGTACGCCGCATACGCGCAGCATCTTAACGATTTTGTTACCTTCATGAAGAATAATGGTGTGAATCTTTATGCGATTTCTATGCAAAACGAGCCTGATTACGCACACGAATGGACATGGTGGACGCCGCAAGAAATACTTCGATTCATGAGAGAAAATGCCAGTTCCATTAATGCCCGCGTGATTGCGCCAGAATCATTTCAATACTTGAAAAATATATCGGACCCCATTTTGAACGATCCGCAGGCGCTTAGGAATATGGATATTCTCGGAACCCACCTGTACGGTACGCAGGTCAGTCAGTTTCCTTATCCTCTTTTCAAACAAAAAGGAGCGGGGAAGGACCTTTGGATGACGGAAGTATACTATCCGAACAGTGATAACAACTCGGCGGATCGATGGCCCGAGGCCTTGGATGTTTCACAGCATATTCACAATTCGATGACAGAAGGGGATTTTCAAGCTTATGTTTGGTGGTACATCCGAAGATCATACGGTCCTATGAAAGAAGATGGCACGATCAGCAAACGAGGCTACAATATGGCTCATTTCTCAAAGTTTGTGCGCCCCGGCTATGTAAGGATTGATGCAACGAAAAACCCTAATCCGAATGTTTACGTGTCAGCCTATAAAGGTGACAACAAAGTCGTGATTGTGGCCATTAACAAAACCAATACAGGGGTCAACCAAAACTTTGTATTGCAGAACGGATCTGCTTCACAAGTGTCCAGATGGGTCACGAGCAGCAGCAGCAATCTTCAACCCGGAACAGACCTCAATGTAACCGACAATCATTTCTGGGCTCATCTTCCAGCTCAAAGCGTGACAACATTTGTTGTAAAGCGTTAAAGACAACATCATAGCAATAAGCCAATTTTCTCACACAAAAAAGAAAATTGGCTTATTTTCTGTGGTACAAGAGAAGTAATGATTTTTTAACTATGCACGGACATTGGGTATAATAAAGACAATGACTTCAAGGAGTGATCAATGTATGTCGCAGACTCAAAGCAAAGTATTAATAATAGATGACGAAAGAGAAATTTTGGAACTGATCAAAACCGTATTAATAAGAGAAGGCATTGATCGCGTGATTACAGCTTCTACTGCCCGTGATGGATTGGCTCAATTTCATCAAGAAAATCCAGATCTGGTTATATTGGATATCATGCTCCCAGACGGTGAAGGCTATGATATCTGTAAGCAAATAAGAGATATTTCACATGTTCCGATTATTTTTTTGTCTGCAAAAGGAGAGGAAACGGACAAAATTGTAGGACTTGCCATCGGTGGGGACGACTACATTACAAAACCCTTCAGCCCTAAGAAAGTCGCATATCGGGTCAAAGCACAGCTAAGAAGATCTTCTTACTTACAGCCATCTCAAACCGACACCCTGATAAAAGCAGGGCCCTTTGAATTACATCAGCAGCAAGCCGAGCTCACCAAAAACGGAGCGGCTATTGAGTTAACACCTAAAGAACTCATGCTCATGACATATTTTTTGCAGCATCCCAATCGGGTGATCAGTAAAGAAACACTTTATCAAGCTGTATGGGGAGAAGATTTCTTCGGTTCTGACAATACGGTGATGGTTCATATACGCAGACTCCGGGAGAAAATAGAAACCATCCCATCCACACCAGACTTTCTCGTCACTGTAAAAGGGTTAGGCTACAAATTTGTTGTAAAGGATGCTTAAGTATGAATTGGCGATTAACAGGCAGGTACATGGTATCTGTCATCATAGTAACCATCATTACTGTTTTCATTAATTTATTTGTTTTCATGATTTGGCTCATTTTTCAAGCGAACAGTCAACATGAGGAAGAAAATACGCCAGAATCCTTCACAAGATCATTTCAGCAATATGTCACATTTTCCAATAATGGAATTTCAGTAAACAAAGAGGGCCAACAAGCCTTAAAAGAACAGAATGCTTGGATTCAGATATTGGATGAAAACGGACAAGATGTGTATCATGCTAGAGCACCTAAAGGCCTGAAGGAAAAATATACGCCTTTAGAAATAGTGAATTTACATAAATATAAGGATAAGAAATTATTATCAACCATTTACGCCAGCGGAAAAAAAGTGAACGGCAAGGAGTACAGTTACTTTATAGGGTTTAAAAATCCCTCTCTCGCAAAGTATATCCTCTCATATGACACCAAGGAATTAGTGACGAAGTTCAATGCAGGGACCATCATTTTATTATCAATAGATGCAATGATCGCGTTATTGATCGGATATCTATTCAGCCGGCAGCTCACAAAACCGCTAGGCAGTGTCATTCAAGGAATCCAAAGATTAGCTAATGGAGATTACACGATCAAATTGACATCCAAAGGAATTTATAAAGATGTGTTCTATAATGTCAATCACTTAGCGGAACAACTATCGTCAAGCAAAAAAGAAAAAGATAAATTAGAGCAAATGCGTGAAGAATGGATCAGTCATATTTCTCATGACATTAAAACACCATTAGCCTCTATACAAGGCTATGCAGAAATCATCAAAGATCCAAATTACCATCTTTCAGTCGATCAGATCAGAGATTACGCCCAAATCATTGAGAATAAATCCCTCTATATGAAAGAAGTTGTGGAAGATTTAAATTTAACGACAAGGCTGAAAAACAACGATGTGATGTTAAATAAAGAGCAGGTAAACCTTGTTTTGCTGCTGCGGGAAACATTAATTGATATTTTAAACGATTCCAGATATGCGGATAAGACTATTGAGCTTCAAACCAGCCTGGAAAAGCTGATTCTGAACCTTGATGTAATATTGATCAGAAGAGCGGTCACGAATCTCATTTTAAATGCTCTCGTTCACAATGATCCTGATGTGAAGATCGTTGTACAGCTTGAACAAAAAGAACGAACCCATGTGACAATTAAGGACAACGGCAAAGGGATAGAAGAGGAGGAGCTGGAGAAAGTGTTTGACCGCTATTACAGAGGGACAAATACAGGAACAGCGCATGCAGGCTCTGGTCTAGGGATGGCCATAGCAAAGGATATTATCCAAAAGCACGGCGGGGACATCACCATTCACAGCACCGCGGGGAAAGGGACAACGATAGATATCCAATTATCCTAATGGCCACACAAAAAAAACGGTTCTGCTCATCAATAACAGAACCGTTTTTTTACTTATTGTTCCGAAAACACTTTGATTCCTTTGACAATGTTCCAGATGAAAAAATAGATCGCCAAAATAAATGTAACGGCATATGTCGCAAGCAGGAAAGGCCCAGCATGACTGATGTCTTTCATACCAAGTAAACCTGAACCGATGATGCCAATTCCGAAAATTAAATAAGGTATCAAATGCGTCCACAAAGATTTTTTCGCATGATATTTCACATCGTCCTGACCTAAGAAATAGACGATAATCGGAAACAAAAACGGCGCAAAAAATATACTGAAGTAACATAATGAAGACAAAATTTTATTTTCTCTCAAAACTTTTCACCTCTATCATTTATTGAAGGGGAATTCCTTTGACTGAATCCCTTACTGAAGTACAAACCTATTGTACAATCTCAACCTTAACCTGTATTAATCCGAACCTTACATCAACCTTAAATTAACAAGCACCGCTTAAATAATCAGAGGAAGGAGACCCAGGCTTAAAAGAACCCAATATGAATTTCATTTTCTAGTTTACATAATATATATTCTAGGAAGTTGCACAAAAGAATAAAATCTGTGTCTCAACACTTAAGTATACTTTAGTTATTGAGACAGAAAAGAAATTTATAACAAAATAAGCGGTCTGTTGCGTTTGCGGTCATTTTGTTAACCTGTTGTAGATACAGCTGAATCAAACCTGACACTGCAAACGGTACAAAAGCAATTTTCAAATTATCAAAAGCAAACCATTGCTGTTTTCTGCATTTTATTATCCAATGAAAACGCGCACAAATGAAAAATTCATGTCTGATAATACTCTGCCGCACCTTCCCTGCTCGTTTCCGCCGATTTTCTCGCATCGGCTTCCCACATAGTCCATAAAGCGCCTGATACGCCCCCATCGTTGTTGCTCTCATGTCTTGCGGAACAGTTTCAATCGACATTCCAAGCAGCAATGGAAAAATAAAGCCAATTGAAAGCCTATGCAAACTTGAACGAAATAAAGCGCCATTGGGCTGCTTGAGTACATCACAATAACAAAAGCGCTTTCAGTCAATATGAATATTCCCGCTCCCATATGATGAGAAAAAGCCGCCTGATGAACAGACGGCTTTGCAGCTTGTTATTTGCTTCAGGGAGCGTGAGTGATCCGATAATGCACAGTTAAAAACTTCAGGCCGAACAGCCACATATGATGAACGGCCTTTAGTGTTGTTTCGTTTTGGGCCGCAATAAGAAATGTCTCTGCCAGCGGAAGATGACATGCCCACCATTTCGTTTGAAGATAAATTCCTTCATCACCCGCTCCGCTTTTTCGGCGTCTGCTCGTCAAAACAAGATTCTGCTTATGCGCATAAGGCTTTAAAATGCCCGTCATTTGGCTGTACGGCAGCGGGAGAGAAATATTTATGTATCCCTCCCCATTTGACCTGTACACTGAATACAGTGCAGTAAAGACGGTTTCCTGCCTTTCATTAGTTCTGATCCACGCACGGACATGCTTTCGTCCGTCTCTGTCAGAGTCAACACCTTTCATATCGCTGTGCATGATATACCAATCCGGATTCATTGACAGATGGATCTGCCCCGCTCTTCTGCTGAACGGCTCGTACATGCGCGCAAACGGACGAAACCATCTGCTCCACGTCACTTTCGCCTTGATGTCATAATCAATTGTCTTTTCATAAAAGGAAATAACGGCCGGCGACAGTTTTTCGGCAGAAAAGTCTTCAGAATGCAGCTCTCTCATCTGATCTAGAAGGCCGGTATAATGTATGTCATTTGCTGCATGAATATCATTCAAAAAATTTTTGCCTATCGTCCTCTTTCCGTAAATACGGCTGAACGTTCGTTCACTGCCTTCATCGAACGGTCTTGGGTTTTCTATTCTCCAGCCGGCCAAAGCCGGCAGAATAACGCCGAATGCATTGACGGCCCCGTGAATCCAAATCATCTGGCTGATCGTAAACGTTGCCTCCCCGCGGAAGACACCGAACGAATATATTAAAGAAAAAGCAATTGTTATCATTAACACAGCTGAAGAGCCCCTGATTAAGATACTGCCTGTTTTCGTAACAAACGGCGCCTTAAAGACGAGATACGCATTAACATACAGACCCGCCAGATACAGAGCGACGGCAATCACATCAAGTGTCTTTGAAAATGTAATCCCCATGGCAATAAGAATCGGCGAAATCAAAATGATGACCGTGCTCCACCTGTAAAGGACGCGGTTCTCCCGGATGATCCTTCCGAGCAAACCATTGAAGATCGGAATAAGAAATGCGGAATAGTGAAAGTGCACAGCCGTCAGCAGCACGATAAGCGGACTGAAATCCATGACGGGAATCTGAAGAACGTATGCGAAAAACCAGACTCCGCCGCCGGCTAAATAAACAAAGCCTGCCATAACTGACATCTCTTCTGTTCTATGAATATTTGTTTTCACCAGCCGCAGTACAGCATACAGCGCCAAACCAAGCGTATAAATGAACCACACAACGGCAAAAAAGCTGAAGTCTGTGATCAGCGCAAGCGCCGCACTTAAAGCGGCAATAGGATAACTCCGTAATAACACGTTCTCTAAAGTTTTTGAAGACCGAAAAGCAAAAGGGAATACAGCAGGAACGAAAAGAAGGACGGATAATAAAACAAACGTCTCAGCAGCTGATAGATGCGGAGCTTCAGCCGCCGCAAATCCCAAAAAGCAAACCGCACTTACAATAAGATGACGTTTCAGCATATTTCTCCCTCTGTTTCCCGAAAAGTCCCCCGGTAAAAGAAAAGTGTGCCGAGTATCCG
Source organism: Bacillus amyloliquefaciens DSM 7 = ATCC 23350 (assembly GCF_000196735.1). Classification (GTDB taxonomy): domain Bacteria; phylum Bacillota; class Bacilli; order Bacillales; family Bacillaceae; genus Bacillus; species Bacillus amyloliquefaciens. The sequence goes on along the minus strand of NC_014551.1, from coordinate 1,960,350 downwards.
GTTTTTCACATGTACCTTTATGCTGAAGCAATTCATCTCCTCATCATAAGCCTCATAAACGGTTGAACTGCCGCACAGCCATGCCGGCAGCAGGATTTTCTTTCCGCCTATCAGGAGCCACTGCTTTCCGGATGTAATGACAAGCCCTCCGGCTGAAGACGCTTCTAAATGCAGTTCAGACAGAAGGATGTGAGGCTTGCCGAAGTAATCAAGAATTCTATTTTCCCGCTCGTCATATTCCATGACTGCATCAAAATAACGCGTTTTTCCTTTAAAGAAAAAGGTACGGTTCCATTCCACGCCATTTAGCCTGTTTTTGTTTTCGATGGTAAAAGGGATATCTTTGCCCCTCTCTGAGAAAAAACATCTGAAAAAAACGCCGGTCTTTAAAAGCATTCTGACAAACAAAGATCCTCCCTTAATTTCTGACATAACTCCTTCTCCGCAAAATGTGCTTGATCCGCCAAGCCTGTACCTTTTCTGCAGCATTGGATGCAGTGATTGATAATGAATAATTGCTTTTTCATACATTGAATCCGTCATTTCGCTTCTCTCTCTTTCGTTTTGTATGTCCGGCGCTCGGCAGCTTAAGCTCAAGAATCAAACCAGCTATCGTAAGTATTCCTAACGGGATCGCGAATCCGCCGCCGGAATATAGCATTGCCGATATACAAAAGAAGACTGACTGCCCGGCGTGAATCAGCCGCTTTCTCCGCATGGGAAGCAGCCATAATACCCCTAACCCTGTCTCCAGCGCGCCCCTCACTATCTCTGCATCGGCAAAGCAATCATAAAAGCCTTGAAAAAACCAATACAGACTGAATATCAGACACATCAAGACATAGACAAATCCAAAACGGATGGATATCTTAGGATGTCTGTTTTGTTCTATCCAAAGCCGTAACGCATCAAAGCTCCATGCGGTAGCCCAGCCCAGCAGAGGACGAAATAAAAACCGGTCTATCAATCTTCCCGGCAGACCGCGGGCCGTTTCATATTAATATTGAGTCAAAAATGTATGTTTCCGTTATCCCGCTCTATATACTTCCAATAGCCTCTGCCCTCTTTTATCAGAGACAGCGGGTGATCAGAGGCAAATGCAAGCGCTGAGACCCTTTCTGACGATTGAGGCCTTTTGTCACCCATTGATTTGCCTGTGCCGGATACCTTCAGCCCAAAACCGATCCGTGTTTCATATAGGAATCTTTATCTTTGCGGTTCACCTGGCAACCTATGAAGATATGTAATGTCAGAAAAGCGCAGGTCCCATTCCTTATGAAGAAGCGGGTTTTGCGTATATTCCCAAAGCGTTTCTATATCAGATGCAATATTGATTTCGACATATATCGGCTTCTGTTTCATGCCCCCTCCTCTTCCCTTCTTTTGTAAACAATTCCTATATTATCATAGGAACAGATAAAGCGGCAGAACAAAAAGGCCATCCCGTTTCCAGCAGGAGAGCCTCTGTGACTTTGTTGACTTATATATAAGTGATTTTGTCTTTTTATCTTCAGTTAAACATAGCAAATCCGACAGAGAAATTGGTGAAAATCAGCCCCATTTTGGGTTGCCAATGTGAGATCCTTCTTTACACGAAAACCCTTACAGATACAAGATGAAAATACAATAAATTCAAAAAAGTCTGTTTACAAGAACAGTTTTTCACATAAAAAACTCCTCACATTTTTCTGTGAGGGGTTTTGAAAAATATATGCAAATTTCCTTAGTTAGCAGTCTTGCGTTCAGGGCTTGTACCTTCTTCTTCCGCCCATGTTTCAATATGCTTCAGCTCTGGGGCATTCTCAGCTTTGAACACGGGATCAAGACCTTTTTTGCGCTGAGCGGCATAATCCTTATAGATCTTGTAGGCTACATTACTCAGCAGCAAGATTGCCACTAAGTTAATGAGAGCCAAGAGTCCCATAAACAAGTTTGCCATATCCCAGACAATCTGGAAGTCAGCCAAACATCCGTATACCACCATCACGATGACGAATACGCGGTAAATGTTAAGCCATGTTTTGCTTGTTTTAATAAATTCAATGTTCGTTTCACCATAGTAATAGTTGCCGACGACTGAGCTGAATGCGAATAAAAACATCGCAATCGCAATAAATGTCGGCGCCCAGCCGCCAAGATGGTGCTGCAGTGCGGCTTGTGTCACTTGGATGCCGTCGCCTTTAGGCGTAACGCTGTACAATAAAATGATAAAAGCAGTCGATGTACAAACGATAAAAGTATCAAAAAACACGCCGAGCGTCTGGATGAATCCCTGTTTAGCCGGGTGCGACACGTGTGCAGTTGCTGCGGCATTCGGCGCGCTCCCCATACCCGCTTCGTTTGAAAACAGGCCGCGCTGCGCTCCGATAATAATGATACTCCCTAAGCTTCCGCCGACGATCTGCTCAAGACCGAACGCATTTTTCACAATCGTAACCAGCAGCTCAGGTACCGCCGTAATATTCACAATAACGACATACAGCGCGATCAGAATATACATACCCGCCATGACGGGAACGATTAATTGTGAAACGGATACAACACGTTTCAGACCGCCGAATATGATGAAAGCCGTTAATACAGCTAAAATGATTGCGATAACTGTTTTATTCACATGGAATGCTTCGTCAAACGCGACGGAAATCGTATTTGACTGTACGGCATTAAATATAAGCCCGAAAGAAACGGTAATCAATACGGCGAATAAAATACCGAGCCAGCGGGCGCCGAGGCCCTTTGCCATGTAATATGCCGGTCCGCCGCGGAAATCTTCGCCTGAACGCACTTTATAAAGCTGCGCCAACGTACTTTCCACAAAGCTGGAAGCCATACCGACAATCGCTACGATCCACATCCAAAATACTGCGCCGGGACCGCCTGTTGCAATCGCCAGCGCGACACCGGTCAAGTTTCCGGTTCCGACACGGGAAGCGGCCGAGATAAAGAATGCCTGCATTGAAGACACTCCTTTATTTCCTTGCGGCTTCTCCCCGACGATTCTGAACATTTCAATAAAGTATCGGAATTGAATAAAGCGAAAACGGAACGTAAAAAACAATCCGATTCCTACTAAAATATAAACAAGATACTTCCAAATAAAATCATTTGGAACATTTATGATTTCACTGATGAAAGCCTCCATGTTTAACCTCCCTTTTACATATCTTTTACTGTCATTTTGCTGCATATGTTAGATTTTTTAACACAACGAGTATTATTATATCACACAAACAGGTGTTGAGAAGTTTTTTTAAGAAAATGTTTTGGTTTCTCCATTACGCTTTCCTTATTGGTATGCTCTTTTTTTATCCCTCAGACTGAAAAATGTTGTCACGTCAGAAGGCTTGCGTGCATATGATAACAAATAGCCTTTAAGAAAAAAGAGATGAAAAGACGGACGGAATGGTATATACTTAACCAGGATAATAATTTTTTAAATTTAATAAATGTGTTTACTTTTAATTTAAATTAGGGTATTATAATAAAAATATTCAGACTTATGAAGGGGGGAGAACATTTGAAAAAAATCTTGTTTCTAAAAGCATCTATTTTATTTTTAGCGATTGCAAGCTTTCATTTGCTCTCCATTCCCCATGCGTTTGACACTGCTCATCATTTTAAAGCGGTAGCCGATCAGCAGGAAATGCACGAAATGAAGGCCGGCCAAAACGTTGATGATGACAAAAAATCGCTGACGGGCTCATTTATTTTGACGGCGCTTTTTGCCGCTTCTGTCTCACTGATGGTGATATCAGACAGAAAACGCCCCGCTTCCCGGAGAAGACAGCGAAAGAAAAGCTTTTTAATCGCTAAATTTTATCAGTCCTCGTATTTCGATAAGCTTCATGTTCAACATCGCCTGTCTATGTAACATAAAATGAGGAGGTCGTTAAACATGTTGTTTATCTTACGAATGGTGATTTTAGGCTTATTTTCATTCACTGCATTGAACTTATTTGTATGGCAGGGAATTGAAGTCGTTCACGCTATCACTGACTTATTCGGCAGCCACGAAAGCTAAAAAGCAAAACCTCCGCTCAGGACCAATTGAGCGGAGGTTTTTTTATTTTATTTTTACTCTTAAACATCAGACGCGGGTATGCGCCATACATCTGTTACCGGCCCTGTCTCATCTTCATCTGTAAAGAAGGAGCCGTTGCTGTACCGGTCATTAGCCCGCAAGGATTTCACGGTGGTTTCAATTCTCTCGCCTTTTTCTGTTTCTGCAGCAATCGTGTCGGCTAAAGCGCAAGCGAATACTCCGACAACACGATGCGGGTTCTTTTTAAGCTCACGCAGCATGATGACGCCGCGCTTTGCTCTGGATGTTTTTTCGAATTCAGAGAGATTCATCCGTTTGATGGCTCCCCGCTGTGTGACGAGGACAAGCGAATCTGTTTCATGCAGGATTTGTCCTGATACGACGGTATCACCGTCTTTTAAATTAATGCCCTTCACGCCGGCCGCACGGGCTCCGACTACATTCACTTCATCTTCACCGAACCATAAGCCGTACCCGAGGTGGGTGGCGATAAACAGCTGACAGCCGCCGTCTGTGACATGAACATCAACCAGCTCATCGTCCCCTTTAAGGTTAAGAGCAACAAGCGCTTTCGAGTAGCGCTGCGCTTTGTAATGCGTCATTTCAGTTCTTTTCACCATACCGTTTTTCGTCATAAACAATAAATATGAAGCTGGATTAAATTCTTTTACCGATATAGCTTTCACGATCGTTTCATCACGGTCAATCGTGGTGATGTTCGTTACGTGCTGCCCCATGTCTTTCCACCTGATATCCGGAAGCTGGTGAACCGGACAATATATATAGCTTCCCTTATTGGTAAAGAGCAGGAGAACATCCGTTGTATTCATTTCAAATTGGTGAATCAGCCTGTCCGTGTCCTTCATCCCGAAATCCTGGCCGTTGGAAGCGGCAAATGACCGCTGGCTTGTTCGTTTTACATAGCCGTCTTTCGTGACTGTCACATATACGTCCTCAGAGGCAACCATGACTTCCAGATTGATTTTAATTTCCTCAATCTTCTCTTCAATGACCGAACGTCTGCTGTCAGCATAGGTCTTTTTCAATTTTTTCAGGCTGCTGGTAATGACTTTTAACAGCTTTTTATCATGACTTAAAATGGCTTCGAGCTCCTGAATTTTCTTGCTGAGCTCTTCCGCTTCCTCTTTTAACGCCGTAATATCCGTGTTTGTCAGACGATACAGCTGCAAGGATACGATCGCTTCCGCCTGAGGCTCCGTGAATGAGAATTTAGAAATTAAATTTTGTTTTGCATCCTTTTTATCGCTGCTTGCCCGGATAACGGCAATGACCTCATCTAACACAGACAGTGCCTTCATCAGTCCCTCAACGATATGATGCCGCTCTTTTGCTTTTTGCAATTCAAAGACGGAGCGGTTTGTCACAACTTCCTTCTGGTGGGAAATATACGCATCCAGAATGGCCGTAAGACTCATCAGCATCGGCCGGCGGTTATGTATGGCGACCATATTAAAGTTATACGTTGTCTGCAGATCCGTGTTTTTATATAAGAAATTCAAGATGCCCTTTGCGTCGGCTTCTTTCTTTAATTCAACGACCACCCGAAGTCCCGTGCGGTCCGTTTCATCCCGGACTTCAGAAATGCCTTCGACTTTTTTATCAATGCGGTATTCGTCCATTTTCTTTACAAGATTGGCTTTGTTTACTTCAAACGGGATTTCTGTAATGACGATCTGCTCCCGTCCGCCTCTTACAGCTTCCACTTCAGCCTTTCCGCGGATGATAATTTTGCCTTTACCGGTTTCATAGGCCTTCCGAATACCGTCGACACCTTGAATAATGCCTCCTGTCGGAAAGTCAGGCCCTTTAATCACCTGCATCAAGTCATCGACGGTGCAATCGGGCGATTCAATCCGCTTAATGACGGCATCAATGACCTCACCCAGATGATGAGGAGGAATATCAGTCGCATAGCCCGCCGAAATCCCGGTTGATCCGTTGACCAACAAGTTAGGAAACATGGCAGGCAAAACAACCGGCTCTTTACTTGTGTCATCAAAGTTCGGAACGAATTCAACCGTGTTTTTATCAATGTCCCGCAAAAGCTCTGATGCGATAGAAGATAATCTCGCTTCCGTATAACGCATGGCAGCCGGCGGATCACCGTCAATGCTGCCGTTATTGCCGTGCATTTCAATCAGCACATTCCGCACTTTCCAATCTTGGCTCATCCGCACCATCGCTTCATAAACGGAGCTGTCTCCGTGCGGATGATAATTACCGATAACGTTTCCGACCGTTTTCGCCGCTTTCCGGAAATTTTTATCGAATGTATTTCCGTCTGCGTGCATGGCGTATAAAATTCTTCGCTGCACCGGCTTTAAACCGTCACGTGCATCAGGCAGCGCCCTGTCTTGGATAATGTATTTACTGTAGCGTCCGAAACGGTCGCCGATTACTTCTTCTAACGGTAAATCATGAAATAATTCTGGCTGTGCCACTATTAAACCTCCTCAGCGACCGACAAGTTTTCATTTTCTAAAATATTGCTTTCCTCGTCTAATCCGAAGGCAACATTCTTTTCAATCCATTTTCTTCTCGGTTCTACTTTGTCTCCCATTAATGTCGTTACGCGGCGCTCTACGCGTGCCGCATCGTCAATCTTGACTCTGACGAGCGTTCGCGATTCAGGATTCATCGTCGTTTCCCAGAGCTGGTCTGCGTTCATTTCTCCCAGACCTTTATAGCGCTGAATGGTGTAGCCTTTGCCGACTTTCTTTAAAACGCCGTCCATTTCTTCATCGGACCAAGCATATTCAATAATCTCTTTCTTGCCGCTCCCTTTGCTCACTTTATAAAGAGGCGGAAGCGCGATGAAGACTTTTCCTTGCTCAATTAAAGGTTTCATATAGCGGTAGAAAAACGTTAGCAGCAAGACTTGAATGTGCGCGCCGTCGGTATCCGCGTCCGTCATGATGATGATCTTGTCATAATTAATGTCCTCTATCTCAAAATCTGCGCCGACTCCGCCGCCGATCGCATGAATAATCGTATTGATTTCTTCATTTTTGAAGATGTCAGCAAGCTTTGCTTTCTCTGTGTTGATGACCTTTCCGCGAAGAGGCAGGACGGCTTGGAATTTCCGGTCTCTTCCCTGCTTTGCAGAACCTCCTGCAGAGTCTCCCTCCACGAGATACAATTCATTCTTCGCCGGATTTCTGGAACCGGCAGGTGTGAGTTTTCCGCTCAGCGTCGCTTCTGATTTTTTGCGTTTTTTGCCGCTTCTCGCTTCTTCTCTCGCTTTACGGGCCGCTTCACGGGCCTGGCTTGCTTTAATTGCTTTTTTGACGAGCAGGGTCGCCGTATCGCGGTTTTCTTCCAAGAAATAAGCAAGATTCTCAGAAATGACAGCGTCTGCGGCTGATCTCGCTTCACTTGTGCCAAGCTTTCCTTTTGTCTGGCCTTCAAATTGCAGCAGTTCCTCCGGGATCCGCACGGAAATGATCGCGGACAAACCTTCCCTGATATCGGCGCCTTCGAGGTTTTTGTCTTTCTCTTTCAGAAGCGCGACCTTTCGCGCATACTCATTAAACGCTCTTGTCATTGCCGTTTTGGCTCCTGATTCGTGGGTTCCGCCGTCCTTTGTTCTGACGTTATTAACGAATGACAGCATATTTTCTGAGTATCCGTCATTAAATTGGAACGCAAAATCGACTTCAATGTCATGATGCTCGCCTTCAAAGGAAACCACTTCGCATAAAGCGTCTTTTTCTTCATTTAAATAAGCGACAAATGCTTCAATTCCGTTCTCATAATAAAATACTTCTTTCACATCGTTCCGCTCATCAATTAATTCTATTTTCAAGCCTTTTAATAAAAATGCGGATTCGCGCAGACGTTCTGACAGCGTGTCAAAATTATAAACCGTTGCGCTGAACATTGACGGATCAGGTTTAAAATGGGTAAGCGTTCCCGTTTTTTTGGTCGTTCCGATCTTTTCAAGTGAAGTCACAGGCTTGCCGCCGTTTTCAAACCGCTGTTTATAAACATGGCCGTCACGCTCAATGGTAACTGTCAGCCACTCTGATAAAGCGTTTACGACAGATGCGCCGACGCCGTGCAGACCTCCGCTTGTTTTATAGCCGCCCTGTCCGAATTTACCTCCCGCATGCAGCACGGTGAAAATAACTTCCGGTGTCGGCTTTCCGAGCTTATGCATCCCGGTCGGCATTCCGCGCCCCCTGTCCTGCACGGAGATACTGTTGTCCTTATGTATCGTTACGATAATATGATCTCCGTAGCCGGCAAGAACTTCATCGACGGAATTGTCGACGATCTCATATACCAGATGGTGCAGGCCGCGTGCGTCCGTCGAACCGATGTACATTCCCGGTCGTTTTCTGACGGCTTCCAGGCCTTCAAGCACCTGTATGGCATCTTCGTTGTAATCAAATTGCTGTTTTCTAGCCAAACGTACAAACCCCTTTCAAAAAACCTGCTCTTAATCATTCTCTTTTTTAAGTGTTTTCATGTCTTTGTTTTTCAGTATGCGCAAGCTTCGGTCCAATTCTCCTCGGACTCACAATTATAACCAATATGCTTGATTTCGCAACATATTTAAGCGAATGGCTCGTTTTTTAGGCCGCAAGACATACATTCGAACGACTTTTCATCTTTTTGGTGCCCTTTTCGGCAAATAAGAACATGAGTTCGCTTTCTATTATATAGATTTTTGCCGGCCATCGCAAACAGACTGTAAACCCCTGTATAAAGGGGTTTCTAAAAAAACTGTTCATGCTTTATTGTATCTGTTTCAACACCATACGCAAAGAGTATTCTTTCAATAAAAAAGCAAAAACCCCTGATTTGCCAAGGATTTTTGCCTTTTTTTGTTCCTATTTTATAACAGCGCGGGCGACTTTTATACATAAATCCATAACAGCCGTCCTTCCTTTGTCTGTAATCATGCGATACGCTTCTTCATTTGCAAGGCCCTGCTGCGCCCAAAAAACGGGAGCGTCTGTCTGTAAAAATTCTTCAGCGACACCCGGAAGCTGCTCAGAGCGTCTGAACACATTCACGATATCAATCGGTCCCTCCACGTCTTTTAACGAAGCGACCGCTTTCACGCCAAGCGCCTCATCAATCGTCGGATTGACGGGGATAATCTCGTACCCTTCATCCTGCATCGCTTTGGAGACCATATAAGAAGTCCGGTCGGGACGGTCTGACAGCCCGACGACTGCGATCCGTTTGCTTCGGTCAAGAATGTCTTTAATCTCTGATTTTGAAGGATTTTGCATCTTTACCATCTCCTTTTGATTTATTGTACACGACAGCTTCATCGGAATCAAAAAAAGCGGTTTGTCAGCTTAATTCTCAAAAAAACTTGTCATCAGATGGTAACAACTCGTGTTAAAATAGAGTGAAGGGACATTGAAAAGGAGAAATGTAGATGTTGATTGCTTTATTGATTATTTTGGCCTATGTATTGGGCAGCATCCCGTCAGGTTTAGTGGTAGGCAAACTTGCAAAAGGGATTGATATTAGAGAACACGGAAGCGGAAATTTAGGCGCGACAAATGCTTTTCGCACGCTTGGCGTTAAAGCGGGATCTGTCGTCGTTGCAGCCGATATTTTAAAAGGCACCTTAGCCGCGGCGCTGCCGTACTTACTGCACGTTCCCATTCATCCTCTTCTCGCAGGGGTGGCAGCAGTGATCGGCCATGTATTCCCCGTGTTCGCGAAATTCAAGGGCGGAAAAGCCGTAGCCACATCGGGAGGCGTCCTGCTGTTTTATGCTCCGCTGTTATTTGTAACGATGGTTGCAGTGTTTTTCGTATTTTTATTCCTTACGAAATTTGTTTCTCTGTCTTCAATGTTAACAGGGATTTATACGATTATTTACTGTCTGTTTGTAAAAGATCCTTATTTATTAATCGTAGTGACGCTCCTGACGGCGTTTGTTATCTACAGACACAGGGCAAACATCAAACGGATTATAAACAAAACAGAACCGAAGATCAAATGGTTTTGATGAAACTTCATTTTTGACATCAAAATGCCGTATGCGTTTATAATAGAGATAATTTCTTTATGAGAAACAAAAAGGGAGTGTTCCGGATGAACATGAAAGTAAACAAAGACGCGCTGGATTGGTATAAAGAAGAGCTTGAACTGGAAACAGGCGATCAGGTCCGTTTCTTTGTCCGTTACGGAGGGTGCAGCAATGTCCAGAAAGGCTTTTCTCTCGGTGTATCAAAAGACCAGCCGGTGAACGCCGGCATCAGTACGGAAGTTGAAGGCATTACCTTTTTTATTGAAGAAAGCGACTTATGGTACTTTGATAACCACGATTTGTCCGTCACATATTCAGATCAGTCAGAAGAGCCGGTATTTAATTACGTGTAAGAAAAAAGAACGCAGCGGATGCGTTCTTTTTTTACAGCTCAAACCTTCTGATATGATCAGTCAGACGTTCTTTTTCTAATATGCGTTTTTGGGTTTCACCGAGCAGATCAAAGTGCGGAAACTCAGTTTTATGGTGAATCCACTCGGGCTTCAGCCCGTATTCAGCTCCCCATCTGATCAGCTTATTGAGATCGCTTGAACCGGCCTTCGTCACGGTCTTAGCCTGCGGAAAGCGGTCGTCCAGCCAGTAATGCGTTAAAAAAGCGATTTTTCCTTCCGATACATCCCGCTTCCATCTTTCCAGTTCTTTGCGCGTAATTCCAAATGCCATAACTGCAGCCGCTCCTTATTTTTTTGCCTTTTCGTAAGCGGCGTGCCAATCAGGAAAGGCCTTGCGGAACTGAATCGGTTTGAAGCTCTGTTTATCAACGCATATGTGCGAGGATGTCGCTTCGATCGCAAGCTCTTGATCCGGATTATAGATATGGTAGCCGTAAACGGTTTTAAATCCGTTATATTCTTCAATCCACGTATGTACGACAGCCGTTTCTCCGTAGCGGAGCGGTTTTTTATAAGAAATGCTGATATCCACTACAGGTGACAGCACCCCTCTTTCTTCCATATCCTTGTACAGAAATCCGAGGTCTTTAATCAATGCCGTTCTGCCGACCTCCATCCAGACTAAGTAATTGGCATGATAGACGATGCCCATTTGATCTGTTTCCGCATACCGCACTTCTATTTCTTTTTTTGACACATGCAACGTTCTCTGCTCCCTTATTATCAGATAGCCCTATTTTATCACAACAAGACAGAAAGAGAAAAAACCAGGTTTCCCTGGTTTTTATTACGATTGATATCCGTTTTCTCTCGCAGCTGATTCATCCTGAATTTCATTACGGAACGATTCAATGCTTTCATTGCGTCTGGCATTCTTCTCCTGAATGCGCTGTTTTTCCTCATCTGTCGCAAATTCCATTGATTCTTTCGCTTCTTCTATATTTTCAATTGTATTCTGAACCATATCCTGCAACTTTTCAACGTTATCGGAACGGTCATCCGGATTCGGTTTTTTGTAATTGTTTTTCATAATGTCTGCTCTCCTTTGTTGATGTTATTCGCCTTTCGTCTGCATGACAATCGGATGTCCGTTTGACTTGTCATGAAACTTTTCCCCTTTGTTGCGTTTATATTTAACGGGTTTTGTCCCTAAGTGGCTCGGAGCGTATTGCGGCTGGCCGTCTTTCTTGTTTGTGCCCATGTTCATCCCTCCTTAAGAGTATATTTCGCAAAAGGAGGCGCAAACATGACTGCAAATTAAAGGTTATTTTTGTTTGAACCGCTGCTCCAGCTTTTCTTCAAGCTGATTCAAATATTCGGTATTGGTCATCAACTCACGTTTATTCTCCATAACCAACTCATGAAAAGAGCGTTTTCTCATTTTTTTCAATCTTCTCACCTCCGTGTTTTCATTCATTTTTTCCAATTTTTTAAAAGATTAGCCTTTCGCACATAAAAAAACTGAACCTCTACTTGAGATCCAGTTTTTCTTTCATTTCTTTTTTCGTCATCGTGCCTACTCGTATGTGCTGAATGGTTCCTTTTTCGTCTAATATGTATGATGTCGGATAAGAAAGCACGTTGAAATCTCCGTTAATTCCGCTTTTATCAATCAGAATTGGAAAAGTCAGCTGATAAGTCTCAGCAAATGATTTCACAGCCTGTATATTTTTTTCAGAGGATGTGAAATTAACGGCTACTACCGCAATATCAGGATATTCCTTCTGAAGCTCCTGCATATCGGGCATTTCCATTCGGCATGGCTTGCACCACGTCGCCCAGAAATTAAGAAGCACTTTTTTTCCTTTATAATCAGAAAGGGAGCTGCTTTTTCCTGCCAGTGTGTCAAGTGTAAAGTCAGGAGCCTTCATCCCTTCTTCTGTCCCTTCTTTCGGACTTGTTTGTACGGAATAAATATTCCAGCCCGCATATACCAACAACCCGATAAGCAACACTCCGCCCAGCCATTTCGCAAGCATCTCAAAGCCTCCCGCATAAAAAGAGAGAAAGCGGATTGCTTTCTCTCTTTTGTTCATTCTGCTACTGTTTCATTTTATCGCGAAGCACCATTTGTAAAATGCCGCCGTGGCGATAGTAATCAATTTCCACTTCACTGTCAAAACGGACAACAACTTCAAATGTTTTTACCGTACCGTCTTCACTGATTGCTCTGACAGTCAGCAAGTCGCGCGGACGTACAGTTTCATCAACATCCACCTCAATGACTTCCTTACCGGTTAAGCCCAGTGTATCTGCGTTTTCACCCTGTTTGAACTGGAGCGGCAGCACACCCATGAAGACGAGGTTGCTTCTGTGAATTCTTTCAAAGCTTTCTGCGATGACTGTTCTGATGCCAAGCAGGTTTGTTCCTTTTGCAGCCCAGTCACGTGAAGAGCCCATTCCGTAATCTTTGCCGGCCAGGACGACAAGACCCGTTTTATCATCTTTATACCGCATGCAGGCATCATAAATAGATGTCACGTCACCGCTAGGCCAGTGTGTTGTATATCCGCCTTCTGTGCCCGGCGCGATCTGGTTTTTAATACGGATATTGGCGAATGTTCCTCTCATCATGACTTCGTGGTTTCCGCGGCGTGAGCCGTAAGAGTTAAAGTCCCGAGGAGAAACGCCTTTTTCCTGCAGGTATTTGCCCGCCGGTGTGTCTTTTCCGATTGCTCCGGCCGGAGAAATGTGGTCAGTCGTCACGGAATCGCCGAATTTGCCGACAACGCGAAGCCCTCTTAAAGGCTCAACTTTTCCGGGCTCTACAGACATTTCTTCAAAGAACGGCGGATTTTGGATATAAGTGGAATCCTGATCCCATTTATATAGTGCTTCATCCGTCGTTTCGATTTCATTCCAGCGCTGGTTGTCATCAAATACCGTTTCATACTCTTTACGGAATAATTCAGGCGTAACAGTCTGTTTAACGAGAGAATTGATTTCATCCATTGACGGCCAGATGTCATCGAAATAAACGTTTTGTCCGTCTTTTCCAACGCCGATCGGATCAGATTTTAAGTTGATATTCACAGTGCCTGCCAATGCGTACGCGACAACAAGCGGCGGTGAAGCAAGGTAGTTTCCTTTGACAAGCGGATGGATCCGGCCTTCAAAGTTTCTGTTTCCTGACAGGACGGAAGTGATCAGCAGATCATTTTTAGCGACCGCTTCTTCAATCTCAGGAGAAAGCGGGCCGGAGTTCCCGATACATGTCGTACAGCCGTAACCGACAAGGTTAAAACCGAGCTCCTTCATGTAAGGAAGCAGGCCTGAATTGACTAAGTATCCGGTAACAACCTTAGATCCCGGCGCAAGTGATGTTTTAACGTAATTCGGCACTTTCAGTCCTAATTCAACCGCTTTTTTGGCTACCAATCCAGCACCGATTAATACATAAGGATTTGATGTATTCGTACAGCTTGTAATGGCGGCAATCGCGATAGCCCCTGTTTTCATAACTGCATCTTCGCCGCTGTTAAGTTTAAATGAGATTTCTTTGTTCTCTTCAGCCGCATCCATTCCGAATCCTTGGTTGCCTGCCGGGCTGACGAGATGTTTTTTAAACGTTTCCTGCATGACAGAGAGCGGGATTAAATCTTGCGGACGTTTCGGGCCTGAAAGGTTCGCTTCGATTTTTGACAGATCAATTTCTACAACGTCTGTAAAAATCGGCTCTTCTGCGTCAGGCGTATAGAATAAACCGTTGTTGCGGCAGTATGCTTCTACGACATCGATCTGTTCTTCTTCACGGCCGGTCAGACGCAGGTAAGAAAGTGCTTCCTCATCAACAGGGAAGAATCCGCAAGTCGCTCCGTATTCCGGCGCCATATTGGCAATAGTCGCCCGATCCGCAAGCGGAAGCTCAGCAACCCCTGGGCCGAAGAATTCAACGAATTTATTGACTACACCTTTTTCGCGCAGCACTTGAGTGACTTTCAGCGCCAAGTCAGTTGCCGTTGTTCCGTTAGGCAATTTTCCGACAAGTTTCGCGCCGATGACCTCAGGAACAGGGAAATATGAAGGCTGGCCGAGCATTCCCGCTTCCGCCTCAATACCGCCGACACCCCATCCGAGAACGCCGATTCCGTTAATCATTGTTGTATGGGAATCTGTCCCCACCAAAGTATCAGGATATGTCACAAGCTCTCCGTTTTCTTCTTTCGTATGGACGACACTTGCCAAAAACTCAAGGTTTACCTGGTGAACGATTCCTGTTGCAGGCGGAACAGCCTGATAATTGTTAAACGCTTTCTTTGCCCAGCTTAAAAATTTATAACGTTCTGCATTTCTTTCGAATTCTAAGTCCATATTAATGGCTAACGCGTCTTCCGTACCGGCTTTGTCTACTTGTACGGAGTGGTCAATGACAAGGTCAACCGGAATTTCCGGATTGATTTTATCCGGATCTCCGCCGACAGAGGCCATTGCTTTTCTTAAAGATGCCAGGTCAACTACTGCCGGAACGCCAGTAAAGTCCTGAAGGATAACACGTGACGGTTTAAACGGCACATCAATATCTTTTAATTCAGCAGTACCCCATCTTGCCAAATTTTCAACATGTTCTTTTGTAATGACGCGTCCGTCTACCTGACGCAAAACGGATTCCAAAAGAACCTTAATAGAATAAGGAAGTTTTGAAACATTGCCGACGCCTGCGTCTTCCAATGCTTTTAATGAATAGTAGTTGTATGTTTTCCCATTTGAAGAAAATGTTTTTCTTGCTTGGAAAACGTCTTGTGTTGCGACTTTTTGCTGGTTTGTCATTCCCCAAAATCCCCCTTCAAAGATCAAGATCGTTCTTTAGATGAATGTTCACATTGCATCACAATTTTCTCACAATTTCATCTTAGTATAAAATCATACATAAGTAAATATCAATGTTTTTATTAAATACAATAAGATCGTCTTATCAGTATGATTTTCGGTAAATTTTGTCCTGATTTACGCCTCATATAACGGGCTGCAAAGAGCCATATTAATGTTGAGGTGATGATCATGGTAAAACGGAAAGCCAATCATGTAATAAACGGCATGAATGACGCGAAAAGCCAAGGCAAAGGCGCGGGTTATATAGAAAATGACCAGCTTGTCCTGACGGAAGAAGAACGGCAGAACAATAAAAAAAGAAAAACAAACCAATAGCCGTCACACCTTAAAAAGGAGGCTTTAACATGACAAATAAAAACACGAGCAAAGATATGCATAAAAATGCTCCGAAGGGCCATAATCCCGGCCAGCCGGAACCGCTAAGCGGAAGCAAAAAAGTGAAAAACCGCAACCATACAAGACAAAAACATAATACAAGCCACGATATGTAAAACAGACCTTGGTGTCTGTTTTTTTATGTCATTCACCCATTCAAAGTGTCTGCATACGTTATAGCAAGGCTTTTAATATGGAGGGATGCTTCCATGAATCATTCAAAAAACGCTGAAGAATTTGATGATACCGAGGAATGGCTGCGGCAGTTTTACGAGGATCCGTATGCTTGGTATGACGAGACGCTGCCGATTGATCTATATGAAACAAGCCGTCAATATATCATTGAAGCTGACCTGACGGCGCTAAAGCCGGTGCAATCGATGACCGTCACTCTTTCGGGACTTGAATTCATGCTCTCTGTTAAAACGCTTGAACGGACGTTAAACAAACAAATGATGCTTCCTTTTTATCTGAATGACAAACATATTCTCACTGATTTCACAAACCATATTCTGACCGTCTCCATGAACAAGGAGCCAAATGAGACCCCTGCCTCTTTTTCCTTTCAATTTCCTCTGTAACATAAAAAAGCCGCTTTCATCCCTCAATGAAAGCAGCTTTTTTTGTCCGTTCATATCAGTCATATACCCTCAAAGTGAAACTCCCATGGCCAAATAGCAGAATCACTATACGATAGAATATGTTCTAGCAACCGGATTGACTGGACATCTATCATTTTTTCTATTCTTTTTTTCATGTGTTCTTCTATTCTGTCTTCGTTTACAATATGGTTAAAGTAAGGAGGAGGTGGAACAATGCTTGAAGGCTGGTTTATGTGGTTAATTTTATTTTGGGTCGTCGTGATGATCGGATTGCTGTCCATCGGCGGATTTTTTATGTTCCGAAAATTTTTAAAGCGCTTACCGAAAGAAGACGGCCGATCAGAACTGGATTGGCAGGACTATTATATTGAAAAAAGCAGACACTTATGGAATGCGGCTGACAAGGCGCTTTTGGATGAATTGGTCGCCCCCGTACCGGAGCTCTTTCGGGATGTAGCCAAAGCTAAAATCGCCGGAAAAATCGGTGAACTTTCCTTACAGGAGGAAGCTGAACAAATAAATCTGGATTTAATCATCAGGGGCTACATTCTGGCTACTCCTAAGCGGGATCATCAATTTTTAAAAAAGCATCTCCGCGAAAAACAGATTGATCTTACACCTTATCAAACCTTGCTCAAATAAAAAACCTTTCCGGCGGACGGAAAGGTTTTAATTCATCTGAATATCAGCGGTCTTCAGTTCATTGGAAAGTTTGCGGTATGACATAAACATCGCGATGCGCCACGGGACAATCATTCCGAACGCCAGAATCCAAAACATTCCGCTTAAAGCTCCGTAATCAATCGTCGTGCTCAAAATGGATTTCATAGCGATTCTGATAACCAGCAGCCCAATCAGGATAAACACAAATGCTTTTGACCGTTTTAAATAGATTTCATTATTTTTAATCTCAAATTTAGATGTTTTTATCAGAAAAATAGAGAAGATCACGCCCAGCGTAATGGCCTCCAAAAATTCTTCGCCCGTCACTCTGAAGATCGGAAAAAGAAACATAAGCGCTCCCGTACTCATAAAAATCGGCGGGAGAATTATTTTTTTAGGTGAAGCGGGCTTGTCGGAGGATTTAATCCTGACGATCATCACGCAAATTGCCATAGCCGCTGCAATAACGGATGAAATTATAATCATCATCTTTATCATTCCTTTGCTTGCACGGAGTTTGATACTATATACTATACTCCAAAAACATAAAAAAAACCAATTTGAAAAGAAAACACGTTTACGTTCCCGTCACCCTGCCTACTGCCTCCAGCACTTTAGAAGCTTCAAACGGTTTAACGATAAAGTCTTTAGCGCCTAATTCAATCGCTTCCAGAACAATCCGCTGCTGCCGCATGGCCGTGCACATGATGACATGGGCTTTCGGGTCAAAAGCTAAAATATCCTGCAGCGCCTGTATACCGTTTTTGACCGGCATGGTAATATCCATTGTCACCAGGTCGGGACGGATTTTTTGATATACCGCCAGGGCTTCCTCGCCGTCAGCCGCTTCTCCGGCCACTATGTAATTCGCCGATTCCAGAATTTCTCTGATTTTCACCCTCATGAACTTGGCGTCATCTACAACTAAAACTCGTGTCATATTCCCCTCCACATATTTAACATTAACTAGTCTTATTGTACCGAAAACGAAAGGGTATATAATAGTTCAAAAGTTATCGTTTCGTTACAGCCCCTTAAACCCTCCGAAAAGATTTGACAGAACGATCAGAATATAGCTCATCCAGTTAAAAAACAGCATAATGCCAATGACAATCATAAGAATGCCGCCGGTTCTCATGATAATCAGCTGGTGCTTACGAATCCAATTCATTCTGGTAATAAAAAATGAAAGGACAAGAAAGGGAATCGCAAATCCGAGAACATATAAAAACATATATGGTACTGCTGAAGAAGGATTTGTACCGGCCAGCGAAAAAACCGCTCCTAAAATAGGCCCGCTGCACGGCGACCAGCCGGCTGCAAACGCAAGACCGATCAGAACGGAACCGATAAACCCTTCCGGCCTGTGCTTAAAGTGAATGCGCCGCTCTTTCATCATGAATTTCGGCTGAAACACTCCGGCAGTAATCAGTCCGAAAAGGATCAGCATAATAGCCCCGAACTGGCGGATCGCTTCATGATAATGGGTAAAAAAACTGCCGATAAACGAGGTTCCGTACCCCAGTGCAATAAAAATCACGGAGAAACCGAGCAAAAAACAAAGTGTATGCACGAGTCCCCGCTTTTGCAGCATCACCTTTTCTGTTTTAACCTCGTCCATGCTGACACCAGTTATGTACGACAAAAAAGCGGGATACAGCGGCAGACAGCATGGAGAAATGAAAGACAGAAACCCGGCCCCGAATGTCAGAAAGTAATTAAAACTCACGATGACACACTCCTTTCAAGTTATGACAAAATCATTTCATTTTTTTAACACTTTCCTGAGAAGGATTACTTTTTATAGAAAAAGCTTATATAATTTAATTTGACATCAAGATATTATACTCCTTCTTATTTGAAAAACAGTATAAATGTGGATATAATAATAGAAACTCAGGTGAAAGATTTATGTATGAAAGGATATATCCCTGTGATTAGAGAGCATCTATTAAATGAAATTGAAAAAAAACGGGCAGAGCTGCTTAAAATCGTCATGTCAAACGGAATGACATCAAACATTACGATAGAACTCAGCCAGGAGCTTGACCACCTTCTCATACAATATCAAAAGGAACTGCACACCGGCAGTTGGGGTGAAACATGACGCCAAAATAAAAACCCTCTCCGGGTTTTTTATTTTATAACCATGTATCTCTATATCATAATCTTTACGTATTATTTCGCTTGATTATTCATGGCTTTCATCATTTGATTAATTTTCTTTTGAGAAGGTTTCATTCCCATTTGCATCATCATCATGCGTAACATTTGTTCATTAATAGGCGGATTCTTTTTCAAATAGCTCATCATATATTTACGAGCAATAAAAAACCCGAGTGCAACACCTATGAGCAATGCGACAACGCCCACTAGGATGCCAACCCATAAAGTCATTTTATTTCCTCCTTCATGTTGTCTAGTTTAAAGTGTACTAAACCAAAGGCTATTATACAACATTTACATCTCTTTTTCCTCGATTTTAGACAAAATTTCTTTCTCTGACCGGATTTAACCACCCGTAGCGCCTTGTCTTAAAATCCATCGCAAGAAAACAGGGGCTGATTTTACGCAGAATCTCAAAGAAAATCGTTTCCGCCTCATAATCTCCCGAAGCCGCAATCTCAATTAAGCTGTCTTTCATCATGAAGGTGGCGCGGCCCTTTTCCCGGGGCAGTGTAAGCCGGTAAATTGAATCCAAGCGGCTGTAACTCATACGGTTTAAATGAAGCTGGAGATGCTGATGCATATGTATCACCGGAATCGGCTCTGTTATATATTGAACTTGCTTTTTTGTCATTTGATATTCTTGGGGTGTCAGATTTGTCCAATGGTAGTCTCGAAACAATTCAAACATAGCGGTTTCCCGTCCGAAGTAGTGGTTCGCAAACTCATCCTTAATCAGGTGTGTATAGTAATGACGTTCCATTTCCTCATCCCCTTTTACAGCGCTTCGTATTGCTTTCTATTATACAAAAGGAGAAAAGAAAGAATTGTCTATTACTGTTACGGCGCCACTTCTATTTTTGTCGTATAAACAGGAAAAAGAGGATGATTTGACTCATCCTCTTTTGTCTTCTTATTTGTTTAGCAGTTTTTTTACGCGGTCAGCCACGTTTTCTGCAGTAAACCCGTATTCTTTCATAATTGTTTCTCCCGGAGCTGAAGCGCCGAAACGGTCAATTGCGAGAACGTCTCCTTCAAGACCGGTAAATTTGCCCCATCCGAAGCTTGATCCCATTTCAATCGCAAGACGTTTCGTTACGTTCGGAGGAAGTACGCTGTTTTTGTACTCAGCCGATTGTTTTTCGAAGCGGTCCCAGCTCGGCATGCTGACTACAGAAACGTGAACGTTTTCTTCAGCAAGCTTCGCCTGAGCTTCAATCGCGAGTCCGACTTCAGAACCCGTCGCTAAAAGAAGTGCGTCCGGTGCATCCGTTTGTGCTTTGGAAACGATATAAGCCCCTTTTTCCACTCCGGCATACGCTTCTTCAGCCTGCTGATCAATTGTCGGCAGGTTTTGGCGTGTCAATACAAGAGCTGTCGGGTGATCCTGGCTTTGAACGGCAAGCTTCCACGCAGCTGCGGTTTCATTTCCGTCAGCAGGTCTGATCACAGAAAGGTTAGGAAGTGCGCGTAAAGAAGCAAGCTGCTCAATCGGTTCGTGAGTCGGTCCGTCTTCTCCTACGGCAATACTGTCATGCGTGAATACATAAGTGACAGGCAGCCCCATTAATGACGCCAGACGAATGGCAGGTCTTAAATAGTCAGAGAACACAAAGAATGTGCCGCCGAATACGCGAAGGCCGCCGTGAAGCGCCATTCCGTTTAAAGCAGCGCCCATCGCGAATTCACGGACCCCGAACCAGAAGTTTTTCCCGGCGTAGTCTCTGGCCGTGAAGTCTCCTGCATTTTTGATTGTCGTTTTGTTTGAACCCGCAAGGTCAGCAGATCCCCCGACAAAGAAAGGAATTTTCTTAGCGATGCCGTTCAGCACCTCACCTGAAGATGCGCGGGAAGCAAGACTGCTGCCTTTTTCATAAACAGGAACTTCCTGATCCCAGTCTTTCGGAAGCTCGCCTTTCATTCCGAGTGACAGCTGTTCAGCAAGCTCAGGATATTTTTCTTGATAAGCCGCGAACAGTTCATTCCATTCCTGTTCTTTTTTCGAGCCGGCTTCTTTTACAGCTTGGTTGAAATGCGCGTATACTTCATCCGGAACATAAAAATCTTCTTCAAATGTCCAAGCGTACGCTTCTTTCGTCAGCTTGCTCTCTTCTTGTCCTAATGGAGCGCCGTGAACGCCAGATGTACCCGCGCGGTTTGGAGAACCGAAACCGATTGTGGTCTTCACTTCAATTAAAGTCGGTTTTTTATCATTCTGGCGCGCTTTTTCAATTGCAGCCGTCAATTCAGCGATGTTATTTCCGTCCTCAACATAAAGGACTTCCCAGTTCATTGCTTCAAAACGCTGTTTTACATTTTCAGAGAAAGAACGGTCTAAATCACCGTCTAAAGAAATATCATTAGAATCGTATAATACGATCAGGCGGCCTAACTCCAGATGGCCTGCAAGAGAAGCTGCTTCGGAAGAAATGCCTTCCATCAAATCGCCGTCTCCGCAAATACTGTATGTATAATGATCAACTACGTTGAATGAATCACGGTTATATGTCTCAGCCAGATGGCGTTCTGCGATTGCCATTCCCACTGCCATCGCGATACCCTGTCCGAGAGGCCCGGTCGTTGCGTCTACTCCTGCTGTATGTCCGAACTCCGGATGTCCCGGTGTTTTGCTTCCCCATTGACGGAACTGTTTCAGATCATCAATGCTGAGGTCATATCCGCTTAAATGCAGCATGCTGTATAAAAGCATTGAACCGTGTCCTGCTGATAAAACAAAACGGTCGCGGTTAAACCAGCCTGGATTCTGCGGATTCACATTCATAAATTTCGTCCACAGCGTGTAAGCCATCGGAGCGGCTCCCATCGGCATGCCCGGGTGTCCGGAATTAGCTTTTTCAATTGCGTCTATAGACAGTGTACGTATGGTGGCAACTGATTTCTTTTCAATTGTATCCATTATAATCCCCTTCCTTATTGTTGTACCTTTTCATCATAAAGCGATGCTGACTTTTTCTCAACTCTTTCAGCTTAAATTTGAGATAAACTTGTTGAAAATTGTCGTAAAGCACAGTCTGATATTAGTATATACGAAAAAAGAATACGTATTGCCGTATTCTTTCTGTTTAATGAAGATTATTTTTCTGTTGTTCCCTTTTTAATTTTTCAGGAGTGACATCATTACCTTCCGGATCAATAACTTTTACGCTCTTAAGCGTATTTTTCATTGAGGAGCGGAATCCTTTCAAATACTCCTGGCGAAGCTTTTGCTGTTCGGCTTTTTCCTCATCAGTTATCGTGTTTGATTTAGCTTTTTGAGCCAATTCGTTTATTCTCGCGATTTTTTCTTTAGAAATCATAATAAGCTCCTTTGGTGCGTGTTGATTATATACTACTAAAACGTAGTCGTTTTTACAACTGATGCACGTCAGCTGCCTTCGCTGTCTGCGGTATATTCCTGAAAACGCCGGTGAACCGTGGCTTTGGACACATCATATCCAAATCCTCTTAAGGTGGCTGCGATTTCTGCAAAGGTGAGCTTGTTGGCTCTCAGTCTGATAATTTCCGAAACCGGAACCTCTTTTTTTTCTTTACCGCTGTTTTCATGCCTGTTTTTCAGATTCCGTTCAGGTTTATAGCCGTTTTTTACGGCTCTTTTCATTCCCCGCCGGATCTTCATATTGTGAATTTTTCTTTGATACTCCTCAACAATACTGACGATTTCGAGTACCATCGTATCAGCTTCGGAAAGCTCCAGCTCACCCTTATGAGCCATCGTATATATTTTTACGTTTTCCCTGTAAATACAATGCAAAAGCGCGATCTTGGCGTTTCCTCTTCCCAGCCTTGTTTCGTCCTGCACCAATATCGCGTCAATATGTGATTTTTTAATATCATCAAGCATTTCAAATACTCCGTCGCGGTCCATTTCGTAACCGCTTGCTTTCTCAGAAATGACTTTTACGACTTCCATGCCGTTTGCCGCAGCGATCTCCCTAAGCTCCTCTTCCTGTCTTTTTAAAGACGTTTGCTGCTGTTCTTTGTTTGTGCTAACCCTGGCATAAATGATCGCCTTCATTTCTCTCTTTCCTCTCTAATTAACAATGGCCAGCTGATATACGGCCGGATGCTTCTTCTTAACCGGAAGAATAAGTTCGTCTCCGGGCTTTATATCAGCAGTTTGAAGATGATTATTCTCCGTCACCCACTCAATGAAATCTTCTTTATTAATATTTTTCTTTTCTGCTACATGATCCGCAAGTGACCAGAGAGTATCGCCGTCCTGAACCTTTATTTTAACATATTGGCTGAGCGTCTGATCATTCCCCGCGCATGAAACAAGTAAAATAGCGGCACTTAAAATCGCAGTAAACAGTCCGACAAATATGATAGATTCCTTCGCCATTTATACAACCTCCGATAAGAATGTTTGTTCGCTTTTTATATCTTTCAGTATATACGAACAAATGTTTCTGTCAATCGTTTTTTTCGAACCTATGTTTGTACTGTCAGGAAAATCATGCTATAATCTACTTAAAATCGACGTTTTGAGGTGCGAAATATGACGAAGCTATCAAAAAGGCAGCTTGATATCCTGCGTTTTATTAAAGAAGAGGTAAAAACAAAAGGATATCCGCCTTCTGTAAGAGAGATAGGAGAAGCAGTAGGACTGGCTTCCAGTTCAACCGTGCACGGACATTTGGCACGGCTTGAGACAAAAGGCCTGATCAGACGGGACCCTACTAAACCAAGGGCAATTGAGGTATTGGATGAAGAAGAAGTCCAAATTCCGAAAAGCCAGGTCGTAAATGTTCCGGTAATCGGGAAAGTGACGGCGGGTATTCCGATTACGGCTGTTGAAAATATCGATGAGTATTTTCCGCTTCCTGACCGGATGGTTCCTCCGGGCGAACATGTATTTATGTTAGAAATCATGGGAGAAAGTATGATTGACGCCGGCATTTTTGACAAAGATTACGTCATTGTCAAACAGCAGAACACGGCTAATAACGGGGAAATCGTGGTGGCTATGACCGAAGATGATGAAGCGACGGTCAAGCGCTTCTATAAAGAGGACAATTATGTGCGGCTGCAGCCGGAAAATCCGACGATGGAACCGATTATCCTGCAAAACGTAAGCATTTTAGGGAAAGTCATCGGCGTATTCAGAGCCGTCCATTAATTCTATTAAACTTTTTTTATCGTAAAACCCCTCACATAGGGGTTTTTCTTTTGCATAAAAAAGAGCAGGTTCGCCCTGGCTTAGAAACGAACCCGCTAAGGAGGAAAAACTTACATCATGCTTACATTCTTATTATCCGACATCTGACTTTTGAAGTCAACAAATAATGTTTCCCTAAAGAAACTTTTTGTATAATTTTCAACTTTGTATAGATGTTCGGGCTGAATTTGTTTATGTCATCTTTACTTGGGGCGGGAAATCAAATTTATATATGAATATTTAGTACATGGTACAACGTGTTTTGATTACGCGTAAAAAATCCCGCTGCTTTTTAGCGGGTATCAATTTTTAATCAAAATGATAATATTCTACGCCGTATAACCCTTTAATATAGACAGGTTCACAGATGTTTGAAGAGCTTTCAATCAAAATCCTGTATTTGTGATACGGGTCAATTGATTTTTTATCCTGCGCACTGAGATTTAACCAGCTGCCGCTGTAGCTTTTAGAACTTAATGTATAAAAATTTCCGTTCAGCGCCATCCGCTGGAGTTTCATGTTTAAACCGCATGAAGAGTTGTTCATAATGGTGAACTTGTATCCTAAAAAGTAATCGTCAGCTGATACAGTCCCCGGATTTTCAATATAAAACTCTTTTGCATTTCCCGCTAGTGTGAAGCTCGTTTTTGATCCGAATTCAGTGGTAGCCGCTTTGGCTGAGTGTATTCCGCAAAAACATAATAAAAAAACAGCAATACATATCCAGCACCTTTTCAATTTGCATCCCCCTTTTTTTACATATTTTAACTCGTGAACACAATGACGTCTATCCATATTTTAAGAAATCGCATACTTTATAACCACAATATACCAGTTTAAAAAATTACGGATTGCCTACAATGAAGAATAAACGAAATAACGAAGGTGGTTCAAATGAAACACGTAATTGCTTTCGCTTCTAAAACAGCGCTCACACTTGCTTTGCTGTACATTGTTCTGGATCTTATGTACCAAGTAACTTTTTTAAACGTTCTGTTTATTACATTGATCTTGAGTTTGATCACTTATTTTACGGGTGATTACATGATTCTGCCGAGAACAAGCAATTTCACAGCCGCTGCAGCTGATTTCGGAATTTCATTCATTATATTATGGATATTCCTTATGAATATTGGCGGTTTTAATGTTTCTCCTGCCGCGGCATCGGTTATTTCTGCACTTTGCCTTACTGTTTTTGAAGCATTTTTTCATCGGTATTTGCAGCAATATGTGCTGCCTGAAGATTATCAGGCCACAACAGAGACAGACAACACGCTATTGAGCTATCAAACCGAGGCGTCTGAAGAGTTAATGCCGGAAAAGGATCCTCAGGAAAAAACATAAAAAGGAGGCATTCGCCTCCTTTTCTTTTTATTTTTGCTTCTGCTCGTCCAGCGGCAGCTGCAGCAGTGAGTCTGTGCCTGTCGCTTTCGGTGTTTTTCCGTCCCATTTTTCAATCCATTTATATTTGATCATTTCATCAGACATTGATTTTTTTATAATTTCGTTATAATCAGCGATCCCTTCCGCTTCAATTTTTTTCTTTTTCGCTTCGGCTTCGGCTATTTTAATTTCAGTTTGTGTCCGTTCAAGCTCCTGTGAAGACTTCACCCTTGCATCAATGGCTTCCTGTGTGGCTTTATCCGGCTTCGGTACGCCAAGCGTCAGATCATCAATTAAAAATCCGAGATTCTTCATATCATCAGCAAACCTTTTTTGAACATCTGCAGCTGCTTCCGCAGATTTTTGCCCGTATGTGTCAATAACCGAGTATTTGCTGATTGATTTTCGCGCCGCGTCCCACAGCCTTGTTTTTAAATATGTATTTTCAATCGTTTCAACGTCTACCGCTCCGAATTTGTTAAACAGATCCACTACTTTGTCAGGCTGAACGACATAGTTGTAAGCGATATCCATTTCAATATTTTTACCGTCTGAAGTTGCCACTTTTATATTTTCATTATTCACTGTCTGCATACGCACCGGATATTCCGTTACTTTATTAAATAAACCGACTAAGTGCCAGCCTTGGTCCAATGTTTCGGATTTTACCCCGCCGTTCGGTGAATATACAACCCCGACATAACCATTCGGTATTTTTTCAATGAATAGTGACGCTGTAACGCCCGCAATCAAAAGGGCTGCGCCTATTATCACACCGCCGAGTATTTTTTTTGTGTTTCTCCGCTTATTTTCGCTCATGCTGATCTTCTTCCTCCCATGACTTTTTGAATTTTTTGGCTTTGCTTCCCACTTGTTTAAAGATAGGACTCAGCATCAGCCATAAACCGAATCCGATAATGACAAGAAGAATGATAGACCCGATCATCACTTTCATTTGCCCACCTCTTTTCTTTCATCCTGTCAGTTATGTATACGATCTTAAGAACTTAAAGTTTCATAAATTTCAAAAGAAAAAGCTCCGCCACCCAAATGCGGCGTGCTTATTTATAATTGTCACTGATAAAATCAGAAATCGTTTTTGTGAATTGGTAAAAGGTATTGTTCTGTGTGGACGCTCTGCTTTTCAGCGTAAAAGTATCAAATAGTGATTTTCTGAAGCCGGTGCTCATTTCGATTTGAATACTCAACCCGGATGAAGAATGATTGGCAAGGTTATTCGGACTGACGCCTGCATACTTATCATTCGTGTCGAGAAAAACGGCAGGATACCCATGCCCTTTCAGCACATCTGTCAAAAGTTCGGCCCGTGCTCTGTCTGTACCGCCGATTTTTATCTTTTTATCGACGCTGCCGTAGCCGTGCAAAGAAATGACATTTGAGTGCTCTTGCACCATTTGAACAGCCCTAGGTTCGTCAAAATGCGAACTGGTCAAATGCAAATCAGCATTACCGGCTGATTTTAATCCTTCAAATAAATACAAGCTCCGGTTTTCAGCAATTTCTCTGGCTAACTCACTGGTCCCCGGCTCTATGCCTCCGCCGTGTATAGCTAATATGAGAACATAAGGGTCATGCTCTTTCGTTGAAATAGAATAAACGGAGGGATTCTCATGCAGCTTTAATTTCTCGAAACTGCCGTAAGTATCTGAAGCGGCATCAGCCCGTAAAAACGGCAGAAGCAAAAACGATAAAATTAAAACTAAAATTCCTTTTTTGGTTATTGATGGCAATTGTATGTTTATGTTACAATACAAATGCTTCAGCCTTTGAAGCGAACGGCAGAACAGGGTGACTTTGGACGGTTTCTTCTGCTCTGCCTCTTTGCCAGCAGCTCGGTTTTCTCTTCTAACCCTTTTTTTCATAACATCATCCTTTCTTTTATTTACACTTTTGTCACAATATTATATACGTTGGACAAGACCTCCGTTCATCTTAAAGAATAAAAACATCAGAGCAGCCTCCATCCTTTACGTAAAAAGCCTTTCTGTTCAGAAAACGGAATGCTTACATGATAAACATGAAACCCTTCTCCCTTTGTTCCGTATAAAACAAGAGGAGGATTTTTTTATGAAAGAATACGAATTTGTAAAAGTTGAGCTAAGCACGATGAGAAGAAGACCGAAGGAGGACTACCGGGAAATCATTCATCAATATGCTGAACGCGGCTGGCGTCTGGTTCAAATATTTGCTCCCAGCATAGACGGATATGGGGCAGCGGCTTATTTCGAAATTATATTTGAACGTGACATATGACTTTTTATTTCCATAGAAAAAAGACTGCCGTTGAGCAGTCTTTTTTCATTTTATTTTGTGCCTGTTGATCCCAGTCCTCCGCGGTCCTTGTTCCCGAGGTTATCTACTTCGATCAGCTCCACTTGAGGCATTTTCTTCATGATTCTGAATTGGCAGATCCGCTCTCCTTTGGAAATGTCGGTATCCCGAAGTGCGTATGCAGGAAAAAACCAGAAATCATTGTCACCTTTATAAGATTCATCAATGACACCCATTGAATTTGTCTGAATAATACCGAAATGCTTATATGTACTTGAACGCGGAACGACATGGGCCTCGTATCCTTCCGGCAGCTCCATCGCAACTCCCAGCGGAATAAGTTTGAATTCGTCTTTTTTGATTGTTATATCCTCTGCTGCCCGCAGATCAATCCAATCGCCCTGTTCAATTTTACTGATTCTCGTTTGTGTATCATCTGAATATTTAATTTTGATTTGTAAAGTCATGTTCGCTGCTCCTTTTGATTCCCTATTTTAGTCGTATTTATGACCAATCCGTGCCCCATTATACCATTTAACGTTGCTTTTTGAAGCCGGAGCAGCTGAAGGAGGATTAACCGTGAGGAAAAGAAAATGCAGAATTGAGAAGAAGCCTGAAATGAGGGGGACACCCCCTGTCAGGCTTTTGATTGCTGTTGGTAATAATAAAAATTATACTTTTGATCAAATGCTTCTTCGCTTCCGCACAGATAAATAATAAATTCAATAAATGCAATAATTGAAGGAATTGAAGTCCAGCAAAACAAAAGATAGAGAATTCCTTGTCCGACTCTTCCTAAATAAAACTTATGAATGCCGAAACCGCCTAGAAAAAATGCTAATATTGCAGCCACAATCCTGCTTTTCTTACTTACCATCATGTCCTCCTATGAGTCTTTTTTCGTCATTTTCATATGACAGCTCTAATTATAATACAATTTCTCTATATAGAGTAAAATTTTTTATATATTGTTACTGGTTTTCCCAGAACTTTTTCAGATCCGTTCTTTTCACTGAAATATTGGCATTTTTTTAAAATTCACCCGGGTGCAAAAAGGAATTTCGTCCCGAACAAAGAATTTGATGAATAAGCGCATAAAGGCGCGCGGCTATTTTCTGTCCTCTGCGTCAGGCGCTTATATCAAAAGAAAGAGGTGTCTTTAGAATGGTTCAATTTAAAAACTTTCCTGATCCGTCTTTAAACGCCGCATTGCAGTCTCACCCTGCCCATTCCTCTGAATTGGAACATCTCAAAGCAAGGATGCAGAATTTTATTAAGCATTCCGCAACAGATGATAATCTTGAGATCGCAGATGCCCGGGTGACGGCGGAAGGAATGGTCACCTCACTTTTAAAAGATCGGCTTGATACAGAATACAAAATGCTTATGAATAAAATCACCCGGGAAGTGAATGTGGAGGATTACGGAGCAGTCCCTGACGGCCGGGACAATACGGAAGCCTTTCGGAGAGCGATCGGGAACGGCCGCGTCAAAGTCAATGTTCCCTCAGGAGAATTTTTGGTTCAAGGGATAAAACTCCCATCGTGGACAACCATCTCCGGTGAGGGACAAGGGATTACCGTGATTAAACTCCATGAGGACGCTCCCGCATATGAATGGGTCATAACTAATAATGATTACGAAAATGGAAATCGTAATATTTTTGTAGAGGGCATGACTTTAGACTGGAATCCTGATCGTCAATGCGGAGTCAGAAACCCGGGAGGACAGTTTTACAGCTGTTTAACGTTTGCTAACGTGCAATACGGCTGGATTAAGAATGTTGAAGCGGTTAACGCAGGTCTGCATGGTATTGATATCACATCTCCCGCTTACGATCATTTGCCTGAAACTGAATGGACAAAAGACGGCTGCCGTTATATATGGATAGATAACTGTGTGGCGTACGGCGCCGGAGACGACGGCATTACCACCCATTACAGCGAATATATTTTCATTTCCAACTGCCATTCCGGAAATCCCCGCGGCACAGAGCATGCCGAGGGCAGCGCAAATTCGAACGGTATTGAAATTGATGACGGCTCTAAACATGTGTGGCTTTTGAATAACTATACGAGCGGAAATATCCGAGGGATTGAAGTAAAAGCGCACAGCCTGTGGCCGGCTTCTCAAAATGTTCATATTATCGGCCATGTGTCATATCGTGATGTACGTTCTTTTGATATTCGTCATATCGGCCACCACCAGGCCTCAGACCCTGAAAGCACGACGGCTTATGATGTTACTTTAACCGATTGCACCGCGATTGAACCGGTTTTCAATGCTCTCTATGACGGTGTAACCCCGCGGGCGCTGGTCATCTCCGCCTATAAAAATGTCAATGTAAACGGATTCACAGCCATTGGCGACCCTTCATACGACTATGGCGGGAATCCTGTCGTAGCTCTTCAATACCGCAGTCAAAATATTACGATCAGCGGCATTAAAATACGCGGCTTTACACAAGCCGGTGTTGACATCAATATATCCGGCGGATCAAATAAAACCGATTATGTTAAAATTTCAAATTTTGATATTTACAAGTCTTCTCCTAAAGGGATTTCAATCGGCGGAGGGCAATATAACGTAAATATTATGAACGGAACGATGATCGGAGACGGCGGTTCCGTCGGAATTACGTCCCCTAACAGTCAGGCTGTCATTCTCGGCGTGCAGGCGGAAGGTTACAGCGCTGCCGCTTCTATAAAAGGACAGACTTACGAGCAGATCCCGGTCAATTTAAAGGGAGGCGCACAGCTTGCGACGAGCTCTGGTTTTGCATTTAACCCGACAAGCGCCGTTATTGCGGGAACAGGCGATATTACGGCAAAGGGTGACAGAAATGCGATCATCAGCTCTTCTGGAGGTTCAAGTTCTGAAGGTTCAAGGGCATTTATCGCCGCTTCAAACAATGCCCATATTACGGGCAGTAAAGTCTCCAGAACAATTCTGTCATCAGAAAGCATTACCTTGGAAGAACCGTACACAGTTGCCGGAGGGCATCAGTCCATTAAATGGAAACTGGACTCAGCGGGCGGCCACGGAACTTTCGCCGGAGCTGTCACCTCTTCCCTGTCAGGATACGGAGAATATTTTGAAAGTGTAAACGGCCAGTTTATCCCCGCCGGGACGATCGTCACAGTAAGGGGAGAAAAAATCGAACCGGCTCACGTTGGAGATTATATGCTCGGCGTCATTTCAGAAACAGCCGCTTTTATATCAGGAGCTGCAAGCTTCGGATGGCAAAGCCGCTTTTTGACGAACGAGTTCGGCGGTTTTATATATGAAAGCGTGACTGACGAAGAAACAGGAGAAACGATACGCGTGCCGAAACAAAACCCAGACTACAGCCCGGCTCTTGAAGCTGACTATGAAGCACGTGCTGCCAGGGACGAATGGCATATTGTCGGACTAAGCGGCCGGCATTACGTACGGATTGACAGTACGGTCAACCCGGGAGATTATATCACGGCTCATAACGGAATCGGAACTAAAGCCGCGGAAGGCTGGAAGGTATTGAAACTGACGGCCTTATACAGTCCTGAAAAAGGGTACGGCATTGCCATTGCGGTTATCAAATAGCGGTTTTAATATCAGGATCATCTCCTCTCTTATCTATCGGCGGGTATGGTCCTGTTCTTTTATACCGAACGAGCCGCCTCTTTTTAAGCCTATCGTTTCATTTGTCCAAGCCATCAGGTCCTTCAGTCATAGAATATTACCGTCAGATGAAAAAGGAGGATGGATATGGATATGGATATGGATATGGATATGGATATGGATATGGATATGCATTATGATCACGGTGAAAAAGAACAAAAGCAGCCTAAACAAAAGAAAAAGAAACAAGATAAAAAGCATCTTGATTATGATTACATCGTCGTCTATAAAAGAAAATGCAAAAAATACTGCTGACCTGATATATCAACGCTTGTTACACCCGGTAAACACCGGGTGTTTTTGTTATTATGCGTTTCTGTATAGGCATGGAAGGAATACAGCCAAAAGAGTTCAGGTTTCCGGGCCATTTTCACCTAAAATCCGGTCATCCTATCACGATACATAAAAGCATTCTATTATCTTCTTCCCATCCCCGCCGAATTAAAAGTATTTTATTTACAGAAAACAACACAAATAGAATGACATGACATTTGAGAGGATGTGCTCTTTGCTTGATTAATTTTTCTGCGCTACCATGAATTTGCAACAATTTTTCAAAAAATTCCCTCAGGAGGTCATAGTCATGAAAATCGCCAGAACAGCAATCGGATCATGCTTAGCTTTATCTCTAACAATTCCTTTCACAGCCAGTGCCTCAGCAGCCAGTCAGTCTGAACACGCGAATGCGCCTCAAGTTGCACCCGTTGCAAATCCGTTAGAAAGTAAATTATCCCAAAAAGCAGACTCAAACGTGAAAGCAGCAGGTGTGGATGCCGGGCTGAATGTAGACGTAGATGTTCTCGGAATCTCTGATCGCATTGCTGAAGCGGTTAAATCAAATCAAAATCGAACCGGCTGGGTAAAAAATGTCATGGAAACAACATTTTACGCATCAGGACAGAAGTATAACGTCATGGTGTTTAATTTAAATCAAGAATACGAAGACCGCTTTAACGGTGTTCAATTTTACGGATCAGCCGTTTATGACGGCATTACTTACGGAATCTGGGTCTTCGAAGACGGGTCCTTTGATAACAAGGGAGACGGAGGCTGGATTAACTGGGCATTCAGAGGCTGGTTCGATCGTGATAATCAGCATATTGAATTCCACAGACCTTAACACGAAAAAACTTGCGGCTGCGCACCGCAAGTTTTTTTATTGCACCGGATTGTTACACATTTTTCACCCTTATAACGACTATACTTGAAGTGCGGGCCTCCGATCGCGGACCCAGTAAAGTGTTTCAAAGTGAGGGTGCGTCATGTCAAAATTTTTAAAAATAACTTTGTGGAGTATATTGGTGTTGATCATCTTGTTAGTGATTATCGGAATCGTTTCTTACAATCAAACTCCTTCCGCAGGTAGCACAGCTGAAAGAATGCTTAATGACGTCTTATCAGTTTAAAGTTCTGCATACTCCTCTATCGATTTTTTCATTTCTTTTTATAATTTTTCAGAAAAATAAACTAGCATCCCTATCAAACTTTTACATTCAGCATAATATGTATTAATCCTCTTAAGGGAGGTGAGATCATATGGGCGGTTATGGTAGCTCCTTTGCGTTAATCGTGGTGCTATTCATTTTATTAATCATCGTCGGGGCTTCTTTCCTCGGCGGTTATTAAGAGTCCCCTTGCCTCTGCATCCATGTGAGCAGCACCTTCATGATCGTACGGCGCCATAATGAATTTTTTATGGCGCTTTGCTGTTTCCTCATTTAACTAACTTTTTCAAACGAAAAAGATCGGCAATGCATGAACATGCTGCCGATCAGTAATTTCATAGATTATTTTGTGAGGTTTACATCGATGACGTTATAGAAGGCATTAGAAGTATCCGCAACATCCCACACCCCTAAAATGATATGGTAACCGCTTCGATCAGTCGGCACAAAAATCTTATGAGTCAGATTCGTATCTGCCTTGGAGCCGTCGTGGTTTACCGTCCCGATTAATTCGAATTCATCTCTTGACAAAGGTTTATTCGGATTCCAGTTTTTCTTGGTGATATAATAGTGCCACTTTGATGTCGCATGAGGTGCGGTGTAGTGCCAAGTAAAGGTGTTAAAGCCGCCGCGGATGTTTTGTTTTACCCAATGATCTGCAGTCTGCTTGTCCAAACCGAAATCAATTTGTCCAGATCCTCCGTTTGCAGACGCAATTCTACCATCCGGCGGACCTGCAGCCGGAAATCCTTTCGGCCCTTCCACAGACTGAGGATTATCAATGACGGAGCCATATTTCTGCGCAGCAGCCGTCCAGCCCATTGTTTGCTTCTCTAATGCCCCCATGTACGCTCTGCTGACGGGCTCTTTTATATACCCGTGTGCAGACGCATCACTTGAATAGAAAGCGCCTCCAATACCAAGAGTAACAGTTAAAACTGCAGCTTTGACTAAACCCTTCATCTCTACGTCATCCTCCCTTTTTTGTTAATGAAAACCTTTCAGTATATACATTTCACGATGGAGAATGAAAAGACCTTCCTTTTCTTGATAGGAAAAAGCAATGAGGTTTGCGCTCTTCCCTTTGTTTTTTATAATCATAAAAAAAGACGGGCCGTTTCTGTGGTCGAAAAACCGGCCCGCTCCGCCTGACTTCATTCAATCGCTTGCTTTACTGGTTTCTTTTCGGATAACCGGTGCTACTTCTGTTGCTAATCGTTCGATGTTTTCCGCGGCTTTTTTAAACGGCATACCGCCTATATCGATTTGCGCGAGGAACCGCTGATGTCCGAACAGCTCGTATTGGTGCATGATTTTTTCAATGATCTGCTGTGAGCTTCCCACAAATAAGGCTGTTTCTTTACCGGCTGCCCGCTCAAAGTCTTCCTTCGTTAAAGGCTCATGAATCCCGTGATATGAATGTACACGGGACCAGTAATTAGAATGATACGGATAAAATTCTTGTATTGCCTGTTCATTCGTTTTTGAAATGAACGTATGTCCGGTTACGGCAACCTTCACATTTTCCGGCGGATGACCGGCTTTAGAAGCCGCTTCCCGATATTTGTCAACAAGCGGTTTAGATGACCTCGGATCACCGCTCAGTACAGCTAATGCCAGACCGGCCCCTGCACTTCCGGCCCGTTCCGCACTTTCCTGAGTGCCCGAAACACCTAACCACAGCGGAATGCTTCCGTGAAAAGGCTGCGGGGAAATTTCTGCATTGTTAAGCGGCGGCCGGTAACATCCTTTCCAGGTAATCACTTCTTCCTCGGAGTTTAATGTTAAAAAAAGCTCAATGTGTTCTTCAAACAATTCTTTATAATGACCCACGTCATAACCGAAAAGAGGAAACGAGTCTAAAAATGCCCCCCGTCCCGCAATGATTTCTGCCCGGCCGTTTGATATCAGATCAAGTGTTGCAAAATCCTCAAATAAACGAACGGGATCTTCGGTAGATAATACAGTCGTGGCACTCGTCAGCTTAATGTTTTCGGTGAGCTGTGAAATCGCTGATAAGATGACGGGCGGCGATGACACCGCATAATCCAGACGATGATGCTCGCCTACGCCGAATACATCAAGACCCGCATCGTCAGCCAATTTTGCCAGCTTTATCAATTCATCTAACCGTTGCTTTGCGCTGACTGTTTTCCCTGTCAGAGGATCGGGGTATAATTCTGCAAATGAATAAATTCCAATTTCCATACAATCATGATGTTCAGCCCTCACATTTCTCTCCTCCTGCACTGTGTAAAAAAAGCTTTTATTTGTTATTCTATTCAGCCGTTTTCAAAAAGGAATTCATCCAAATAAATACAACAGACTAGAATCCAGAAGTTCCGATGTTTCTGGCCGCCTTATGCTTATGCTCTGCTCATTAGATTCCTGCTGCCGGATAGACCCGGATGGGATACCGTCCCGAGCAAGAACACAGCCATTCGAATTCATGTCATGCGTTCAATCTTCAATCCAATCATGATATTGATCATAAAGCGGACGTATTCTTCCGGCATCACGAGCGATGACTTCACACCCTCTGTCATCATATATAAAGAAAATAATGTCTTTTGTGATATTCACAAAGAAAACATCGGGATAATCAACAGAGTAACCCCCGAATCTTGGCTTCAGCGGAAAATCTTCGTGGGCAGCTGCCTTAAGTAATTGAGTAATACGCAAATCTTTCCGTTTACATATTAAAGAAAACTGCTGCATTTCGTATTCTTCTGCATCATCTGCTTCAAACGGGTACGGGCATGTTTTCACCTGAATCCGATATAAATCATCCTTACACTTCAGAAACGGCTGATAAATTTTTAATTTTCTTGCGTAAATATCCTTAGTTTTGTACTTATATACATTTGCAACAAGAAATAAGTCATCATTTTGTTCAAACAGTTCATCGAAAATAGCGGCAGTTTGATGATGGACAAGCTGAAAATAATCAAGATTCAAACCCCCGCTTTCATCAAATTGATACATATTGCCGCCAAGAGAAAAATGGATCCCAACGCCCCATTGGTGATAAATGCCGGGCATTAATTTTAGAGTTGGAAACCTTTCCTTCAGATAATCCTTTATTTCCATTTAAACAGACTCACTTTCTGTTATTGATCGGCTCACTTTTTTCTTTTTCGCTGTTGTAATATTATTCCGATTGGAATACAATGAAATAGAACACTGTAAACCCCATTGATCAGGATGGATGCTGGTCACATTCATCTTGATCCTTTTTTCACAAGCTCACCTCCACTGCGGACCCTTCCATTTCCGAAGCTGCTCATTGATTTTACACATTCCAGGGTATTACTTTCTTATACATAAGCAGCAAGTGACTCTTTTATCGACCCAGATCAATTTAGAAAATCGAGAAAAAACAGACAAAACTAATGGTTTTGGATGAAAGAGAGGGTTATACCGCCCTTTTTACTTCAGTCATACCAATGTATTCTTTTCAGTTTAAATTTTTCTTTATAGGACTCATGATCGGTTTTCCATGCTGCTTCAACAGTGATTTCATGACCGATTACTTCATTTTCCGGCATATATTCAAACGTCTGAATATGATCTTCCCCCGTTCCGCCGCCTTCTAATTTCTCTCCAGTGTATTCTGAAAGATGATAGTCTTTATCTTCTTCATATTTCCGGCCGTCAATAAATAATGTTAATCTCTTAATCACCGTTTTCTTTTCATTCTCTTTATTGCCTCTGTAGTACAAATTCAAGAAATAATTAGGACCGATAGAGGTCTTGCCTGATTTTTCAATTGACGCTTCCCACGTCTTGTTCTGGCTATAGCCGATATATTTGACTTTCTCTCCTGAAATTAAAGAAAACAGTGCAATTCCGGCCGTTATGGTCAGAACAGTGATAATAATCAGCAATTTTTTAATGACTTTATACTTCTTCATTGCATCCCGCCTTTATCATTTAGAACGTATGGACATTAGAATTGTTACATTTAAATTCAAAAACTTAATAAATAGAGGTTCAGATTCCAGTCATCAAAAAAATACGAAAAATAAGGCCATATTCCCCCTTAGCAGATTGCCACGCGATCATGATAAAAGTCGTCCAAAAAATTGTGACTAAAAAAAGCATAACAGTTACAATCATTAAAATGAGACAACTTATCGATAGAACTGAGTCTTTGTTTTTGTTAAGAATCAGAGTAACTGCTGCTCCGGCAGCAAATATATACGACAAAATCGCGCCGATCCAATACCATAGCATTGAGTCATTGCTCCAATAAGCCATTGATTGCATATAAATGCTGAATATAAATCCTATCAAAGCTAATACGAGCGAAACTAAATTTGACTTCAAGTCAGAGTTCCTTTCATCATACGTTTTATTTTTTAGCAACGACTTCGGACAACGCCTTCTCATCATTAGCTCCTGATCATAATTAATGTGAGCAATACAATAAAAACCATCTTCAAATAAGTTTTAACTGAACGCAGATGTACTTCCCCATCATTTCCAATGAGATTGACGGCAGGGACTTTTTAAAAATTAAATAGATGTTTTATACGCGTTCATTGCTTGATTTCTCAAAAGCATATTATCTTTCGTAACCATTCCAAGATTGTATGCTTGTTTGATTATAGCCAACACTTGATTATCAGTTTCAGTTACAGCTCGTCCTCCAGTTATTCTGGACTTCCAGTAATCGAACTGGTGATGTAACTCTGAACTGCTTTTAAGGTTTTTATGATCAACCACTTTCCCATTCTCCAGCGCATCTTTAAATTCATCAAAATTAATTGAACATTGCTGATTCGAACTGATTCCTGCACCTTCTGTCGCTAAACTGCAAAACGCTAAAAACTTCGGATCTTTCGTGATATTGTAAGAGTTATTTAGGCCTTCCATCACATTCACCCTCTCTCGAATTTTACAACGTTTGATCGTTACTAAACTAAGCATTTTTCTCCAATTTCGCAATCCATTGGTATTATCGGTAATTTAATTGAAGAATTTAACTTAAATGCAAAAAAACCTGCCTCCGGCAAGGTTTTTTTCGTGTTGAACGAAATAGAAGAGATATGAAAAACAGCCGCCTGGACAAAAAGCTGCTGTGCTCGTTATTCAGCTAAAGATTTCTTCATAAACGCAGGAGGAAAATGGGAGATTATTTCCCCACAAATTCTATTAACTATGTTTTTGGTTTAACCATTCTTTCTTTAGCAGTGCGTATTGGAAAGTGTTTTCATATTTAGGTGTTCCATCCTCGTATTTCGTAAATGAAATAAATTCAAGAAAATAACCTTCTTTACGCATACCTAATCTTTCAGATAATTTTTGTGACTTGTAGTTATCATCTTCAACATATGCATAAAGCCTTCTTGCGTCTTTTTGCATAAAGAGATACTCAAAGAAAGCCTTTGCACTTTCACTGGCGTATCCCATCCCTTCAAATCGAGCATTGAAATTCCAACAAACGGAATAAGTATCAGGCTCTTCTTTTAAATAAAATAGTTCTCCGATCAAATCATTACTGTCTTTTAAACAAACTGCAATATAAGAATCATCTCTGCTTCTTTTTTGAACGGTTAAGGAAGCTTCTTCTATCGTAGAAATTCTGTCATCAAGAAAGCAGTTCACTCTCGGATGTGCCGAATATTCCAAAAGGCCTTGCGAATCTGCCTCGGTAAAATTTCTTAAAATTAAGCGGTGGGTTTCAATTTTTTGCACTTGTTAGTCTCCTATTTTTGAAATGAACATCTTCAACAGGCCTCGCCCGTTTGTTAAAGAACTATCTCAATCTATTTGTACTATACGGTTTTTTAAAACCATCCTCATTTCTTATAATATGGATAATAATCAAATTAAGCCATTAATTAAGCTTATTGAGTAATTTTTCAAACTTATTCACGCTCATAATTTCATGAGTGAGAAATTCTCCATTATAAAACACGCTGAAAGTTGTCCAGATGGCCGGTGATGTTTGCGCCTTTTCTTTTGAGGATAATCGATGGGCCTGAAAATGAAGCCCTTTCTTTTCAGTCAGTTTCTTTAAATCCTCTAACACTCCGACTGCAAATGGGCATTGAGCTGTATAAAATATTGTGATGCCCTCATCATTAACGAAATAACTTTTAACCTGTTTTTTAAATACAGGAGGAGCTGCATGTTCATTCCAGGTCAATGACATTAACTGAAAATAGGGTTCTGCTTCATCTTGCAAAGTAAATCCCATATGCTCGAAGAATTGCTTATCACTTAAATAAGGGAGTTTTTTCTTACCGACTATATGAACGATTCCATCCATACCGCGGGCCTTTGCATCTGCCGCACATTTATCTAGCAAGTGTTTCGCATGGCCGTTATTCTTATATCTCCCCGACACCCAAAGACAATTAATAAACATAAAATTAGGTGCGCTTATCGGAACCCACGCTTTTTCTGCAGGTAAATATTCAATAAAAACTTTTGCCCGTTCGTTTAATCGATAAAATACCAAGCCATCAGCCATTCGATCTTTGAGCCAGCTCTTTTTTTCATTTACCGCCCCCTCATATTGTTTCGCACCTAATGCGCAGCAAATATGATTGTCATCAATATTCTCCTTTTTCAATTCAATGTATTCCATTTTCTCCTCACCTGCTTTCTGGATTCATCACATGATTTCAACTTGTACAATGCAGACTGGGCATGGCGGAATGAGTGAGCATCTATATTAGTAGTTTCGGTCCGTCTTTTTTACCCGGCGATATAAATTGTCTATAAAACACACTACTTTCGCAGAAATATAGAGTCCCAAAACCAATATATTAGCGCAGCAACAATGCTCATTATGTAATAAATGAAATTCTCGAAAACTCTAACATCAATAGACGGATTGCCAATGCACCAAAACAAGTACACAGCTAAAAAAGCGGCTGCTGTATAAATGAAAAGATGAATCAACCTAAACTTTTCAGGCTTCTTTCTTAGCCATAACTGCACAGGAACAGCAAATAAAAAGTAAGTGATGAACGCGTAAAAAGCAATGATAACTACCGTGATTAATGCAATCGGCACAAAACCTGAGTATACAAACATATACAATCCGAAGATCAAACCATACGAGAAGCTTGAAAAAGCCAATGTGAGAGCATAACATTTGATTTTGCTCCAAGTCGCCATTTTCATTTATTTCACCTGCTTTTTAAACTAAGGTCTCGAATTTACAATTTCTCCCCATTGTTTAAATCAGTATATATTGATCGCTTTAAAAGATCTATGTTTTTTTAGACCTTTCTTGCAGATCAGCAATTCAATCAGTTTAATATCTAAATACCTGTAAATTTTATGGCATGAAAAAAGGTCAAGGTTATACCTTGACTATGATCTTGTAACCTGTAGTAATCCTACATGGTGTCAGCCGCGCTCTTTCAAAAAATCACCCAAGACATTCTTTGAATGGTGAAACGGAACTAACTCTTTCAAGAAAGCCCCGTTATATGACTATTCCAAGTTTTGATCAATAGTTCCTTCAAAATAGTCATCGCTGACTTGTTCATGTGTTTCAGCCAATCCTTTTTCCAATTGCGTTGTTCCCTCATAATCTGATGAATCAAAATATTTTCCAGCGACATTTGTTGTTTCAGTTTCTTTATGATTAGTTTGTGTTTCCGTGTCTGCCTGGTTTGTTTTGGTGTCGCCGGCCGATGATTGCTGCTGAAAATCATAA
The DNA here is from genome assembly GCF_000196735.1 of Bacillus amyloliquefaciens DSM 7 = ATCC 23350. Taxonomy (GTDB): domain Bacteria; phylum Bacillota; class Bacilli; order Bacillales; family Bacillaceae; genus Bacillus; species Bacillus amyloliquefaciens. The sequence continues at coordinate 1,919,600 of NC_014551.1, read as the reverse complement.
TCCTTATCCAAAGAAGAAAATCTTTTATAGTCGTCCGGTCTGTCTGCTCCATTTTTTTCAGCCATGTTATTCACTCCATATTAAAAAATTTTGTTATTTCATTTGTTTACGGTTTGAACTTTGTTTGGGATCATCCGCTTTAAAAGCTGTTTCGGTCTCATGGTCTTTTTTCAATTGTTCAATACTTGAATTTTGAATTCCTTTTTTGCTCATTGGTTCTCACTCCCTTACCAATAGAATATAGTCTGTTTGTATTGTGTCTATGGAGATCATATTCATGCACTATTCAATGAATTTTTCTAAAAAAGAAGCTTCAGACAAAAAAGGTCAAGGATGTACCTCGACTATGTATCAGGCTCACCAATCTTCATCCGGCTCATCATGTTCGAAACCGTAAAAGCCTTTAATCCATACGTCACCGCATCCGGCTCCTTTTGTGATCTTTAAGTAATGGTTTCTGTTTGCATCACCATTCACCTTGTCAGATGCGCTTAAATGTAAGTGATTACCCGTAAAATTCTTTTCACTAAGAGTAAACTCATACCCTGCCAGCGTGATTCGCTCTGAAGTTTAACATTCAACGTACAGCCTTCTGCATTGAAAATGGTAAACCTGTACCCCAGCTTAGTCGGCCAATACCGCTCATTTGTGTCATCGGCCATAAAAAATCCCGCTTCATTCTCTGTCATTTTAAAGCTGACCTTATGCTTATCTTTTGTTCCTCCTCTTCCAGATTATACAATTTTAACAATCCGATGATACGTACTTCACAAAAAACAATCCCCTTCTAATGAGATGGGGATTTTCTGTCAGCTTTTTCTTGTGTATCTACGTCGGCTCCGTAGGGAATAAACGATTTGGTGCACTTCGCGGCCTCCTTTGAGAGCGTGTCTATACTATGGAAATTCCGTTCATGGAAGACGACAAAAAATCCGTGGGAACTTCCCTGCATGCCGCCTCAATCGATTTTTAGAAACACTTGTCTGCAAATAAATGTAAGGGTTTTCAAAAGGAGGTTATTGTGCTAAATTGTAATCCAAGTATTATTTTTCCAATAAATGAAAGGGGTGTATTTTTTGAAAGCCGTAATAGCGACGAAAGACAAAAATATAGCGATCGTACAAAAAGAATTACGTCCTTTGCGACATGGTGAAGCCAAAGTTAAGATGGAATACTGCGGTGTATGTCATACTGACTTGCATGTTAAAAATGCTGATTTCGGGGATGTGACAGGCGTCACTTTAGGTCATGAAGGAATAGGCATTGTAACCGAGATTGGTGAAGGCGTATCAAGCCTGAAAAAAGGAGACCGCGTCTCTATTGCGTGGATGTTTGAAAGCTGCGGCCGCTGTGAATATTGCTTAACAGGCCGTGAAACCCTGTGCCGTGATGTAAAAAATGCCGGCTATACAGTTGATGGCGCGATGGCTGAAGAAGCAATCGTAGCGGTTGATTATGCAGTGAAAGTGCCTGAACATTTAGATCCGGCAGCAGCAAGCAGCATTACTTGTGCAGGCGTAACAACTTATAAAGCAGTAAAAGTCAGTGAAATTAAGCCTGGTCAATGGATCGGTGTATTTGGAGTCGGCGGTTTGGGCAACTTGGCTGTTCAATATGCAAAGAATGTCTTTAACGCTAAAGTGATTGCTTTCGACATTAGCGATGAAAAGTTGAATTTTGCTAAGAGCTTAGGTGCTGACGCGGTTGTAAACAGTTTAAACGAAGACCCTGTCGAGAAGGCTAAAGAAGTGACCAGCGATTTAGGACTTGATGCTGCGGTCATTACCGCTGTCTCTAAAACCCCTTTCAATCAAGCGATTGATGTTGTAAAAGCAGGAGCGCGAGTAGTTGCTGTCGGTTTACCGGTAGATAAGATGGACTTAGATATTCCCCGTCTTGTGTTAGATGGAATTCAGGTAGTAGGTTCATTAGTAGGTACCAGAGAAGACCTGAAGGAAGCTTTCCGATTCGCTGCAGACGGTAAAGTTGTACCTAAAGTGACAAAGCGCCCGATCGAAGACGTGAATGATATATTTGAAGAAATGGAGCAAGGTAAAGTGACCGGCCGTATGGTTATAGATTTTACTTGTTAATATATAAGATTTCTAATCATTGTAGCTGCCGGGAATAAGCCGGCAGCTTTTGGTTCTATTCTTGCTCATTGCCCCATCTTGACTGAAAGAGACTTGCCAATTTAAAAAAGAAGTTTTAAGAGCCGCTTGACGGTTATTAATTTGCAATGACTATCTGGCCTCATCCTGATACCAATATAAAGAAAGGTCATTCATTGCCAAAGCGTAACTTTGTTGTCTTAACATAGTTGTTATGTTACCTCGATGATAAGTACCGTGATTCGCAACATGGAATAAAATTTCTGAGTAAGCAGTTTCTCTGGAACCTAACCAAGGATTCTTCAAATTTATTTTTTGTTCGAAATCTGTTTGGCTATTAATCCATTCTTCAAACTGTGAAGCCAGTTCTTCATAAGACTTAGTAAATTCTTCTGCAGAATATAAATGAGACCTTTCTGCATAAGCCATAGAAGGTTCTAATGCTTCCTGCATGTCTATTCCTTTAAGTACTTGCAGCCACATAACATCCGCCGCGTAGATGTGACTAAACGTTTGTGCAATTGTAGGATATGAACTGCGAACCTCTTCGTAAAGAACGCCGCTTGGTAATTCCTTCATTCTTTCTAATAGCGCCTTATTCGCCCAAACATGGTACTGATACATATTTTTCGCATGGTTCATTTAAACATCTTCTCCTTTAAGTTGATACTTGCATTATAAAAAAAGATGTATGACAGCAGATTGTCATACATGTTTATAAACTTTCATTATTTTTTCGGCTTCAGCGATTAATTTTGATTGCAGCTGCGCCGGTTCTGCTATAAGTTTGGCTTCAGAACATGGGGGTGAAATCATCTTCATGCTTTGAACCAGTCTGCTCCAGTATATTATGACATTTTTTTGTCTACCTTAAAATTTCCTTATTTCCTTATACTGAAAAAGGAGGGATTTTTTTATAAATATTGTAAATATATAACTGTATCATATTCACTATTAAGAGGAGGAATACTAATGAAAAAGAAAATTATTGCCGGTGCTCTTGCTTTTGGATTAATTCCACTGATGGGGACTGCAGATGTATCTGCAAAAGCCTTGCCAAATCAAGATAAAGTCATGAAACCTGCTGGCTGGTCATGTGACGCTCCGTATATTGCTTGTCAGCCTTTTTCTGGTGGTACTGGTAAGGTTTCATTCAACTATCAGGGCAGCTCTCCGGGGAAAATCAGAGTTTTTGTTGCGAATGACGGCAGCAAATCTTTCAAATTCACAATTTATTATCCTAATGGGAATACACTCTTATCCACTACGACACTGAATGCAGGGAAAACTTTTATTCAAGAATTTAGTGTTAACCAAAAAGGAGAATACCTCCTGAAATATGATAGCGGCACTGGTGATAGTGTCGATGGTTTCTTTAGATCTGTTGAGATTTAAATTTTTTAGGAAGGGGTAGCGTCAGGAAAATGCGGATTTACAACGTTAAGGAAACCAAAATATAAAAAGTCTAATTTCTCGGTGTTATAAGTGAAAAATTAGGCTTTAGTTACTTCATTAAAGCGCCTGATTGTTGAAGACTAAAGTTTATATTCACCAAGAAAATTGATGTGCTCTTATCCTAACAAATTTTATTTAGGACTTACATGTATGCCTTCACTCTCTCGCCAATCTGCGTAAAGTATACGCTTTACATTATCATATCCATTGGTAGTTAATTGGTTATCTAACCACTGTTGATCAAATCCGAGTTCATGTAAATTATCCCATAAAATTTCCCCATCTATAATTAACGATGTTGGGAGGTCTACTGGACTTTCTGGAAGATTGAGATCTGGTTTTTGATACTTGGATTTTAATAATAAACTTATTTGCCCATTAGCTTCCAATATACCGTATTTGACTTCGCGAACTGAAAAGACATTATTTTGACGGAGTATACTCAATACTTGATTTACATCTCTGTCCATAACACCATCTCGAATGATGATGTTAGGATTGCCTAATAAGAGAGAACGTGTCGATTTATTTTTTAGAGTCATAAACTCTATTCCCAACATAAGAAACGTCCACAATCCGATGGCATATAAAAAATGAAAAATCCCTACCTTATCTTCATAAATGTTATTTCCTAAAAAATCTCCAAGTACTAACACAAAAACTAAGTGAAACGGGGTTTAACTGATAGATGGATGTTCTGCCTGTTATGATAATGATAAAAAATAAAGTTGCAAAACCTACTATGACTTTGATTGTCAGTAAACCCAAAAAAACTTCACCCAAAATTTATTCCTCCATTTTATATTTCACTCGATTTCAAAAATCCTCATGTTTTAAAATATTTATATTACAACATGTAAGCTAATTAAAATCAGAAAGATAAATAATACCGGTTTTTTCAACTTATAATAATGGAGAAAGCACGCGAGCACCCTGTTCAACAATGCGCTCGGTCAGGGATCGTTGCAACAAGTCTTCAATTCTTAATGGTACAGAATCAGTAAGATCCCTCTCGAACTGCTCTGTGAGTTCCCTTGCCACATCAGCACTGTACACGACTTGACACACCTCATAATTCAGGCGAAAACTTCTCATATCATAGTTTGCTGAGCCTACGGCAGCAATCTCCTCATCGATGGTCAACACCTTCGCATGTATCATTCCTTTGTCGTACTGGTAGATTTGAACTCCAGCTTCTATAAGTTCTCCGTAATAAGTACGGCTTGCAAGACCCACGATTTTTTGATTATTGTGGCGAGGAACCAGCAATCTTACACGGACACCACGAGTTACTGCTGTCTTTAATGCCATGATAATATCCGTTTCTGGTACAAAATAGGGTGTTGTTAAATCAATAGTCTTGGTCGCCTGTGTTATACATATAAAGTAAGCTTGCCGAATGACTGGGGTAGGAATTCCAGGGTTTCCTTCCAACGTATGGATATACGCTTTATGCAATGTCCTAGTTTTTCCGGATATGTCCATTTCTTTATCATCAAGGGTGCTCAACTCTGATCCCAATTCGGCTGACCATTTGGAATGATCTGCTCTGCCGATTGAATTGATTTTCGTTACCTCTGATTTTGTTTTCAAATTTGTTTTTGATTTTATCCTTTCCGGCACAGCGATTTCCCAATGAACATCAAAAACAGTCTGCAAGTCGCCTGTTGCTTCCCCTATAATTTGCAAATGAGTGTCCCTCCAAAATCCTACGTCTGGCTTTAATCCTGTATATTCATACCCAACGTTCATACCGCCAGTAAAGGATTCCTTTCTGTCAATCGTCACAATCTTACAATGATCCCGATAATTCCAATTGGACAAAATCCAGGGAAATCGCAGAGGAAATATTGTCCTGCATTCTATCCCTGCTTCAACCATCTGCCGGATTTTTTCACGCGGGAATTTATAACTCCCCAAGCTATCTCTCATAAAACGAACCTGCACTCCATTTAATGCTTTTTCGATTAGCAGTTCTGTGATTCGATTACCAATTTGGTCGTTCCGATAGATGAAATATTCCAGATCAATGGTTTCTTGGGCTTTTTGCAGGGATACAAGGAGTTGATCATATTTTGCTATCCCATTGTTAAACACTTGGACTTGGCCCATTCGAAGCCCATTCACAGTGAAATGCCGTAAAGCATTGGCAATTACCGATGCTGAAGCACCGAATGTCTCAGGTAATTTGTTAGATTCATTTTTAGAACAGGTCAATCTTTTTCGATGAATAAACCTAGGGTTTGATATGCTAAGATATAGCCAGAAACCAATGACAGGTAAAAAAAGGACGATTATTATCCAATTCAAAGCCTTGGCAGGCCGACGAACTTCCCAAATTGCTATGAATAAGATAAAGAACGTATTTAACAGGTATAGATAAAAAATCCACTCCAACTGGAATCCCTCCTTCTGTTACTCTTAACATGTACAAACTATGTAACCAGTATACGTATGGAATATGAAGGGATTGTCTGTTATATATTATGGACTACCTTTATAAGAACTTGTATAAGATATTAAGAACGAAAAAAAGAGAATTAAGGTTGGGAAAGTTCTGACATCAAGAAAGGCGTAATGATCTGGGCACTGTCCTAACTAGAGACTTAGTGATTTTGAAAATTACCATCTGGTAAATTCCTAAATATAGGTATAATTTTTTATAAATTTGGAAAATGAAAGTGGTAAATGCAACAAGAAGTAAATAAGAGAAAACATTAATTTATATTGGGAGGAAATCGTCTTAAAATTAGTCGTTAACATCTTTTTTGTTAATGGTTAATGAATGATCGGTATCTCTAACAGCAGCATAAAAAAAATCTTTGATTTGAAGATATCCCTTTGCCTTTAGTTCTTCCTTTAACCACTTTTCATTTTTGTTGATAAATTTTAATTTACGCTTTTGCACTTTCCCTTCAATGACAACGGCTATGGGTAATCCGCGGTATTCCACTTTCATATGTAAATCTTTTGGAGTAATAGGAACTAATTCTTTTCTTGGAAAAATGCTAATTTCACCTGTTGCTTCCAAAATCGCATATTCATTATCGTGAATATCCGGATATCCTGTTGTTCTTAAATTAGACAACAGCTCAGGTAAAGGATATCTACTTTCCTTTAACTTTCGATTAAGATAAAAAAAGAATCGCTCCAAAATCATGAGGGGTAAGTTGGGCTAGAGCTGATTTCCCTAAAATATTTACTGCTACAATAAACACAATATAGATAAAAATAACTTTAACTAAAAAAATAGACACTTCTAACACCTCGTAAAAAAATTCACCTTAGTCCGAAATTGGACTAAGGTTTTTAAACTTATTTCAATTAAAAATGGTATCTTTTTTTCGTCATGTATGAATCTAAGCTAAATCCTTATCCTTTTAAAATAGGGGTCACTTTATCAATGGCTTCTTGTAATTTTTCACTGTTTAACCTATACATTTGTTTGGCGTCTTTTGATTCCGTTCCAAGAGCAAATAGTTCTAAGTCTGCTTGACATTTTTTCAAGGTTGAAAGAATTAAGGGTCTTTCTTGTGGGGGTGCGACTTGTAATTTATCGTCAAACAGATCAATCGTTAACTCTCCGTAAGAATTAACCTGTCCCAGAAATACATTTTCAATCGTTACCCCTAGTTTTTCTAATTCAGTTTGTAGCCAAGCCCGACTTCGTCCAATCGTGGCTAGTGGTTCATCCATTATTGTACCATCCATAATAATGGTCTGAGGCTCCTTGATTGAAGCAACCTTCAAGTTTATATCCTTTGCTGTTAAAGGTTGATTTTCTTTCTTTAGCATCACAGATAAATCACCTGTTGCCTCTAAAACAGCAAATTCTACATCAGAGACTTGAAAGACATCCTTCTTGCGAAGGAGATCTAACAGTTCATCTGTCGTATATCTTTCCTTTTTTAAATTATCTTCCATAATCTTCCCATCTTTGATAAATACAGTTGCTTTTCCTTCTATAAAATTGCGAAAACGTTTACTTTTTAATGAAATTAAACCAGCGAAAAAGGGAATAACCGCAAAAATGACAATTCCAATAATTCCGTGAAAAATGTTCCGTTCAAGTCCTATAGCCACTTCTGCACCAATATTCCCAATAGAAATACCGGTGACATATTCAAAGAAAGTTAGTTGGGAAATTTGCTTTTTCCCTAACCATTTTGTAATGAAAAGTAAAAGAGCAACAAATAATGCTGAGCGTACAGCTACATCTAACCATTCAGGCACTGCTTACACCTCCTGTAAATATAGTTTTTCTAGAAACCTTTGTACTGAAGTTCCTCTCCTTCTAGTTCTCCTACTCTTTTTTTTAAATCTTTTGTTACTTCGTGTACTACCATCATAGCCTCATGCAAAGTTCGCTTCGATTCATCATCAAGAGTCCGTAATGCTAAACTTGAGAGACTTGCTTCTACCCCTTTTAGACTGGCAAAACACTGTTTAACATCTGATCCTACTGTCATCCTAATTCTCCTTATCCTTTTGGCTTAAAAATTAAAGCTCCTATCATGCCGAAAACAATGGCAGCTGAAATACCAGAACTAGTTACTTCAAACATTCCTGTCAGTACCCCAACTAACCCATGTTTTTCTGCTTCCTGCATCGCACCATGAACAAGCGAATTCCCAAAATTTGTAATCGGAACGGTAGCCCCTGCCCCAGCAAAATCAATCAAAGGCTCGTATAGTCCAAATCCATCTAAAAGCGCCCCAATCACTACAAGAGCACTTAAGGTATGACCTGGTGTCAATTTAAATACATCAAACATAATTTGCCCAATGATACAAATTAAACCGCCTACGACAAAAGCCCAAAAATAGATCATGTTAATTGTTCACCTCCGTATTCAATTGACACTGCATGGGCGATACAAGGAATTGTTTCATTTTGCTGAAAGGACAACGGTGAAAGCAAAGCACCTGTAGCCACAACTAACATGCGTTTAAATTCACCATTTTTCATGCGGTTTAATAAATGCCCATAAACTACCGTTGCTGAACAGCCTGCACCGCTTGCCCCTGCAAGAACGGGTTGTCCTTCCCGATAAATCATAAGGCCACAATCTTGGTATTGTTCTTCACTAATAGGAGTTCCATGCTTTTTAAATAGATCCATGGACACTTCCTGTCCGATTTGGCCAAGGTCACCGGTTACAATTAAATCGTAATAAGATGGCTCAACATTTCGTTCCTTTAAATGGGCTTCAATGGTATCAACCGCAGCTGGCGCCATAGCTCCTCCCATGTTAAATGGATCTGTCAATCCCATATCGATTACACGACCAATTGTGGCAGATGTGACATGAGGTCCTTCCCCAGAATCACTTAATAGGGCTGCACCTGCACCAGTAACCGTCCATTGTGCCGTAGGTGGCTTTTGTCCACCATACTCAGTTGGATACCGAAATTGTTTTTCAACAGCTGTATCATGACTGGAAGCTCCTGTTAACAAATATTTCGCTCCTTTTGTATTTACAATATAAGCACCTAGAGCCAGTCCTTCCATCGAGGTAGAGCAAGCACCGAATAAGCCAAAATAAGGCGCTCCAATCGTTCTGCTAGCGAAACTTGTTGGGGTGATTTGATTGATTAAGTCCCCAGCTAGGATAAATTGAACTTGATCCTTTTGTATGCCCCCTTTTTCCATGGCTTTTTGGCAAGCCTCTTCAAAAAGGATTTTATGTGCTTTCTCATAGGAATCCTGCCCAAGCCATAAATCAGCATGAAGAGTATCGAAATCATCTGGGATAGCACCATTGGCTTCAAATGGTCCACCAACGGTTCCAGTGGAGATAATGACAGGCTTTTGTTCGAAGATCCATGTACGATGACCTGCTAGCATTATAAACCACCCCACTGGATTAAAGTGGTTTTAATTAAGGCAATGACAAAAGCAGAAAAAACACCAAATAAAATAACCGCCCCCGCTAATTTAAATATGTTGCCACCTACGCCCAGTACAAATCCTTCGCTTCGATGCTCAATGGCAGGCGATATAACCGCATTGCCAAAACCTGTTACAGGTACAGCTGTTCCAGCCCCACCAAATTGGGCCATTCGATCATATACGCCAAAACCAGTAAGAAGCATTGTAATAAAAATTAACGTACCCACCGTCGGATTTCCGGCCGTTTGCTCAGTAAAATCGAAATAATAAATGTAAAAGTCTGAAATAAGCTGACCAATCAAACAAATAAGTCCACCGATTAAAAAGGCCTTAATACAATTTTTAACAACCGGTCTTTTGATCTCTCGTTGTTTTTGCAATTTTTGATATTCCTGTTGCACAGGAGTAAGTTGTTTCTTTTGATTGTTAGACATAACTCGATCCTTCCTCTTTAGGTTTGTTCCTTCATAAGACTTTTCAGTTTGTTCAAATCATTTTTTAAGTTCTTCTTATTCATATCGTTTTTTTTCAGTCTTTGCTCGACCTTTTCAAGTTCCCAGAATATTTTTTTATCAGTCGAAACAAAAACTTTATAGTCGGGATATTTTTTTTCTAAGTCGGATTTTACTGACTTCTCGATACTCTTTAATCGAAATCGATCAAAATTCTCAACTTTAATCGCTGCCATAAGCTCTTTATCAGTATTCACAGCTTTTACGTCTGTAATATCTTCCTTGGCAATTATCTTTTCTTTCGCATGATTGGCAACGGATTGATCAATTGGCTTACTTGTATGTACTTGCGAAATACCAAAAGTACTATTACCTTGAATAAATTCATTTTGATTACCATTACATCCTGATGCGAAACCAATGACCATTATAATAAAAAGTAGGTTTTTCAATGTGGTTATTTTATCTTTCAAAAAAATCACCTCCATGTTTTTCCATTATTTGAACAGCTGAAAAAGGTTGGTTAAGAGGCCAACCTTTTTTCGCCTTACTAATTACTGTTGTTTGTATTGAGGTTCTTCTTGTTCGATTTGTTGAACACGTGGTTCAATGCTGTCTACAACGGATTGGGTTTGCTTAGCTGCATCTTGGTAAAGTTGCTTAGCTTGTTGATTATCTGTACTAAGAGCAAATGTTTCAAAACTTGCTTGAGCACTTTTCAATCCTGCTAGAGCTGTTTTAACGTCATTTATTACTGTCATGATAATTTCCTCCTTCTTGAATTTTTTTTTACTCTTTTATTTTGCTTTATGGAGAATTTTTTATTCAATGATTTTTGGGAAATTTAAATCTAAATTATTTTTGACGTATAGCTCCATTTTTTCGATAATAACCCCTTTTCCATATCCCCATCATTTCTTCTATTTCTCGTTGACAGCAATAGCTCTTATAACTTTTCATTTTTTCTTTTCTCAACTTCAATTTCTTTTACACCCCTACCTTTATAAAATAAGATGATTGTATTTCCTGAAAGGACTAATATTTTTCCCATTTTTCGGATATTGTCCCAAAGTTTTAAGAGTTTCTCCCTCTTAATCATCCTATTTATGGGTATTTAACATTGAAAATGTAATAACAAAGATAAACGCATGCATTTGTCGCCGTATTAAGGTTTGTCTAATACATAAAAAGGAACTGTTTTGTTATTAAACATCAAATTTTTCATACATTTTAGAAGGTGAAAAAATGACAACAAAACAAAAAAGGAAATCCTTTCAACGTTTAACGTTAAAACCAAAAAAGGACATTGAAGAAATAAAACTTGGGATTAAACTGGGAGAAAAAAAGGAAACCAAAAATCCGAGATTGGGCGAAAGAGATGTATAGCTATATTTGATGGGGATTAATACAGAATTACAGGTAGGTGACATTGTCAAATTAAAAGTTGAAGATGTGAAAGGGAAAAATTCTTTTATATTCTGGAAGGCAAGACAACAAAAAACAGAAAGTAAATATTAGTATGCTATCTAATAGAATTGATAAAAAAATTGGATACATAATTGTTTCAAACTGGTAGAGACCATATGTATGAGCAGCAATTAATGTTCCATATTTTTCGTGGGTCAGGCAAACTCTTGTTCATCTAGACAGTAGGCTGATTGATTATTGATGCTTCTTTCTTAACAAAACACCTAAGTGATTCTCTGTGCATATACTGTATCATTACTACAGGATTATGATTAAATACAACTCAATCCATACATAAAATAATCAAGGAGAGGTTAATTTTGAAAATTCCAAAGACAGCCAAAGTTAGTATCCCCTTTCCATCCGTATGGGGGATTGATGCTTCTATTGCGGGGAGATCCATTATTAGAGGTATACTTACCATTGATTCCATTGTAGACAACAAAGTAGTAGGTACAGTTAATTTTCGTGGTATACCTATTCCGATTAATGGGTATTGGGACGAAAGCGCTAAACAAATAAGTTTCGATTCACCATATGCCTCCTTTTTTGGCAACTTGACAATAATTGATGAGACCGCTATAAGCATTCGGCATTTCATTTTAAGTGGACGGTTTATAATGAAACCTCCCTCTTTGCTGGCTGGTGAATACGGAAATTGGATTGCTACAACCTTTACAACCCGTTTGGGACCTCCCATATATACTAATGTTTTACCACCTGCTGGTGCCTTTACAGTCTCAAGTATGCTCTTGGGACAGCAATTGTTTTAATTAGACCATGACTTTATAAAAACAACCTTCCTTTGTGACTAAGGTTGTTTTTTAAAAGTGTTCTCGAAAAATACAGCCTTGCTTTAAATCTGAGTTTAGCGTATATCTCCGTTAAAATGTACTCGGAACCCTTTGATGATCGTGCCTAGTTAGATAAACAAATATTGATACTTCCTTATAGAAATAGCCTGCTTGGTTAGGTACGTTGTTTCACAATCCCCGGAAATTTTTAATATAAGTAATGAATGCTTATTTTTTTCCTTCCGATAGCTTTCTATATAAAGAAGCTCTAGATACATTTGTAATTTCACAAATTTGATTTACAGTCATATTTCCTTCTTTATATAGCTTTACTGCATAATTCATTCCTGCGTGATTTTTATGATATTTCTTTAACCGTCCTTTAAACTTCCCTTCTTTCTTTGCGAGCTCAATTCCTTCACGCTGACGCATACGAATAAGGTCTCGCTCTAATTGGTTAACACCAGCCATTACCGTAATTAAGAATTGGCTATATGGATTATCTTCTGATAAATCTAGCCATGTATCCTTAAGTGATTTTAAGCTTGCCTTTTTATTTCGTATTAAATCAATCAATTCAAATAAATCTTGCGTACTTCGAGTGATCCGAGTTAAATCTGTAACATAAATAATGTCACCTTCCTGTAAATCCTCTAACATTTTTTGAAGTTGTTCACGATCTTTTGTGGCTCCTGAAATTTTTTCTTCATAAATAATATCCATTCCAATTTCGTTCAATTGCCGAAATTGCCTTGAAGGATTTTGGCTAGTCGAACTGACGCGTACATAACCGATTTTCTGCAAAATTTCACCTCGTTTTTGAGACAAGTCTTATGAGACACTCTTAACTATGATTTTATCAGTCTACTATACTTGTATCAATAGAGTACACTCTATTTATATATAATTGAACTAATTAACTGAATAATTATGGAAATGGGATGATACTGAATGAAAATTGCGAGAGGTAGAGAATTGCTTACACTGGAACAGAGGCAGGATTTTATGCAAATCCCTGAAGATGAATGGATATTGGGGACCTACTTCACTTTTTCCAAACGGGATTTAGAAATAGTTAATAAGCGAAGGAGAGAAGAAAACCGTTTAGGGTTTGCTGTTCAATTAGCTGTTCTTCGGTATCCCGGTTGGCCATACACTCATATCAAAAGCATCCCGGAATCAGTCATACATTATATATCGAAACAAATCGGTGCCACTCCATCTTCGATTAGTCTTTATCCTCAAAGAGAAAATACACTTTGGGATCATTTGAAAGAACTTCGAAGTGAATACGACTTTGTAACTTTTACTCTAAGAGAATATCGAATAGCATTTAAGCATCTTCATCAATTAGCTTTTGAAAATGGCGATGCCATACATCTACTACATGAATGTATAGATTTTCTAAGAAAAAACAAAATCATACTGCCTGCTATTACTACACTTGAAAGAATGGTGTGGGAGGCAAGGGCAATGGCTGAAAAGAAACTGTTTAATACTGTTAGTCAATCTCTTACAAATGAACAAAAAGGAAAGCTTGAAGAGATCATTACTTCGCAGCATCCATCCGAATCCAATAAAACGATATTGGGTTGGTTAAAGGAACCGCCGGGTCATCCTTCACCCGAAACATTTCTAAAAGTAATAGAACGACTCGAATACATACGAGGAATGGAATTAGAAACGGTACAAATTAGTCATTTGCATCGCAATCGCCTGTTTCAACTATCTCGCTTAGGCTCAAGATATGAGCCATATGCATTCCGTGACTTTCAAGAAAATAAGCGATATTCGATATTAACCGTCTATTTATTACATCTTACTCAAGAGTTAACGGATAAAGCTTTTGAAATTCATGATAGACAAATACTTAGTCTGTTATCAAAAGGCCGTAAGGCTCAAGAGGAAATTCAGAAACAAAACGGTAAAAAGCTGAATGAGAAAGTTATACACTTTACGAACATCGGACAAGCTTTAATCAAAGCAAAAAAGGAAAAATTAGACGTTTTTGAGGTTTTAGAATCCGTTATCGAATGGAATTCTTTTGTCTCTTCGGTCGAAGAAGCTCAGGAGCTTGCACGCCCTGACGACTATGATTATTTAGACTTACTGCAAAAACGATTTTATTCACTTAGAAAATATACGCCAACGCTATTAAGGGTATTGGAATTTCATTCTACAAAAGCAAATGAGCCACTTTTACAAGCTGTTGAGATTATCCGTGGAATGAACGAATCCGGAAAGCGAAAAGTGCCTGATAACTCACCTGTGGATTTTATTTCAAAACGTTGGAAAAAGCATTTATACGAGGATGATGGTACAACAATCAATCGTCATTACTATGAAATGGCTGTTTTAACAGAACTTCGGGAGCATGTTAGGGCAGGAGATGTTTCCATTGTTGGCAGCAGACAATATAGAGACTTTGAAGAATATTTGTTTTCAGAAGATACATGGAATCAAACGAAGGAGAATACAAGATTATCAGTTAGTTTATCATTCGAGGATTATATGACGGAGAGAACCAGCAGCCTTAACAAAAGGTTAAAGTGGTTAGCTACCAATTCCAACAAGTTAGACGGGGTTTCTCTTGAAAAAGGAAAGCTGTCAATTGAACGCTTAGAAAAAGATGTTCCAGAAGAAGCAAAAAAATTTAGCGCAAGCCTGTATCAGATGCTACCAAGAATAAAATTAACCGATTTACTGATGGATATTGCTTATATAACAGGATTTCATGAGCAATTTATTCATGCTTCCAATAATCGAAAACCGGATAAAGAAGAAACAATTATTATTATGGCTGCTCTTTTAGGAATGGGAATGAATATTGGTTTAAGCAAAATGGCTGAAGCAACACCCGGACTTACATATAAGCAATTGGCCAATGTATCACAATGGCGCATGTATGAAGATGCAATGAATAAAGCCCAAGCCGTATTAGTAAATTTTCATCACAAATTGCAATTGTCCTCCTATTGGGGAGACGGTACAACATCCTCGTCCGATGGTATGAGAATGCAGATAGGCGTTTCATCGCTACATGCAGATGCAAACCCACATTATGGAACTGGAAAAGGAGCCACCATCTATCGTTTTACAAGTGATCAATTTTCTTCTTATTACACAAAGATTATTCATACTAATTCAAGGGATGCGATTCATGTTTTGGATGGTTTGTTACACCATGAGACGGATCTAAATATAGTAGAGCATTATACAGACACGGCTGGTTACACAGACCAAATATTCGGACTGACCCATTTATTAGGATTTAAATTTGCTCCAAGAATACGAGATTTATCAGACTCGAAATTATTTACAATAGATAAGGCAAGTGAGTATCCAAAATTAGAAGTCATTTTACGTGGACAAATAAATACAAAGGTCATTAAAGAGAATTATGAGGATGTTTTGCGATTAGCTCATTCTATAAGGGAAGGAACAGTTTCAGCATCCCTTATTATGGGGAAATTAGGTTCTTATTCAAGACAAAACAGCTTGGCTACAGCCTTACGTGAGATGGGCCGAATAGAAAAAACGATCTTTATTTTGAATTATATTTCGGATGAATCATTAAGAAGAAAAATACAAAAAGGATTGAATAAAGGAGAAGCCATGAATGGACTGGCAAGAGCTATTTTCTTCGGAAAACAAGGAGAGCTTAGGGAACGAACCATACAGCATCAATTGCAAAGAGCCAGTGCCTTAAACATCATTATCAATGCCATCAGTATCTGGAATACTTTACATCTAACAAAGGCAGTTGAATATCAAAAACGGTCAGGTAGTTTTAATGAAGAATTATTGCACCATATGTCACCTCTAGGTTGGGAACATATTAATTTACTTGGAGAATACCATTTTAATTCGGAGAAAATGGTCTCGTTAGATTCTTTAAGACCCTTGAAACTTTCTTAACGTTGTTAAAACTGGGGGAATAGTCGGGGAAATGGGCTTAGCGTTGTAAATCAGCATTTTCCTGACTGTACCCCAGGAAGTCGGCTGTTTTGCCGACTTCCTTTTACAGCCAGCCATTCTCTTCAAACCTGATAGATAATGTGTCTCCAAACGGCCTCGCACTTCCACTCATTTGATTCTTTTTTGTTATTTGTCGTATATTGCGCTTGCCCGGGAAATGAAGAATCATTATTTCTGATTTATTTCCCTTACCTTATTCATTCATGCGAGGTAACTTCCTAAAGGAGTGAACATGTTCCAATTAAGAAATCGCAAAGGTAAAATGGCATCCCCTCTTTAAAGGTTCTTACTCTTAACTAAACATTCATGTCCATTGCTTAAGAACCGAAAGTGATATTTCATTCATCAATCCTTCTTTTTAACCCTCAATTTAGACAAAATCTTCATTTTTTCTCCTTTAGACTTACATCTATGTCGAAATTTATCGTTCGGCATATTATATACTATCCTAACAACAGGAGGTGGCAATATGGGAAACTACGGTGGAAATTATGGTGGAAGCTCTTTCGTATTGATCGTTGTGCTTTTCATTTTGTTGATCATTGTAGGTGCTTCTTTCCTTTATTAGTACATTGACGAACCATATTCGTCTCCCAAGAAAATTGCATCTCTCAGTTCGGACAGACGCCATAAGATCTTTTTATGGCGTTTTTACTTTTGAAAACAGATAAATAAATATTAGGAGAGTTTTCTCCCTTTCTATAGCTGCTATTGTCTTGATTTGGCTACATACAAAATCTCAATAGCTAAACAAAGCACGAACTTTTCTTGGGAAAAGCAACCAGGCGCTCTTATGTTTCTGGAGGGACAAAGGTGATACTGGCGCAACAGGTGCTGCCGGTAAAGATTGAAAATCTGCATATGATTTAGCTGTTCAGCAAGGATTCATTGGAACATTAGATGAGTGGCTTGCTCAGTTAAAATCAATAAATTAAACAAACGATCTCCTCCTCGTAATGAGAGTAAGGGATTTTCAAATGAGAAACCCCCGAAAACCTTACATCCTTTTACAATTTTTTCAATAGCTATGTTATGATTATCCTCGAGAGATTTTTGAAATTTTCAGAAAGAGGGGTTTGGATGAGCAAGATCGCTTCAGAAGTTGTTGCAACTACACTGAATGATTGGTACATTGCTATAAAGAAACAAAAGGTAGATGAGTCAATAAAATATTACTCAGAGATAAAGAAACTGTTTGATGAGATGGAAGAGGATCAAGAAGTTCTTGCATATTACAGTTTGTTAGAAGAAAGACATAAAATGTTACTGCATTCCTCACGTGGAGAACCATTACCAAAACACACTTATTTCACTGCAGACAATGAAAGTTTCATAAAAAGAACAAACGATAAATTGGAATATAACTTTTATTTATTTGAAGGAATGTACGAGGCATACAACAAAAACTATGATCGAGCAATTAACTTATATGGATTAGCTGAGAAAAAACTTGCAGAAATTCCAGATGAAATCGAAGCAGCTGAATTTTACTCCAAAGTCTCCTACTTATACACTCTAGTTAAACAAAGCATTGTGGCACAACACTATATAAAGAATGCAATTACAATATATAAACGACACCCTGATTATAAATGCAAACTGGCTACTTCAACAATGATTGCGGCTGCAAACTATGCTGATATGAAACGGTTTGAGGAATCAGAAATATATTACTTAGAAGCAATTGATATTGCAAAAGAAACAAAAGATGAATTTTTAGAATCTCAGTTATTTCACAACCTTAGCATTGTTTATTCTGATTGGGACAAACCTGATAAATGCATTAAATCTCTTGAAAAAGCTGTAGGAAATGAATCCTGGTTGAATTCAATTTATTATATAAATTCTTTATTCATGATGATTAAGGAGCTATTTAAAATTGACGAAAAAATGAAAGCCATTGATTTTTACAATAAAGCACAGGGAAGACTCATATTAATGGAGAATAAGATATACGAAGCCAAAATCAGCATCCTATACCACCTTTATTGTGGTGAGTTAAAAAATAACTTCAATAATTGCATTCGTTATATTGAGTTTTTAAAACAACAAAATGACCTTGAAAGTGTAGATGAATTGGCCTACTTAGCTGCAAAAAGGTTTGAATCAATAGGTGCTTTTGAAGAAGCAACAAGCTTTTTCAATGAAAAGATTTGGGCTGAACAGAAAATGAATCAGGTGGAGGGAATCTTATGAAAAAAATTGTGCTTTGCGTATCTATTTTAACTGTAATTTTAAGCGGGGCAGCTTTAACGCAATTGAGTACGGATTCACCATCTAACATCCAAGTAGCTGAAAGGCCAGTCGGAGGTTAAAAAATGAATTTAGCCCTGCTCATATGAGTGGGCTTTTTATTTTGTCTCCACCAGTCAGCCCATCTCTGTGAAAGCGCAGTTCCTTCAGGTGTTTCTTTTCTTTTCATTATCCAATTCAAATAAACTCAACTATTGTTTTGGTTCGATGACATCCACTGCAAAGCTCACTTTTGACCAACTTTATTATGTCCACGTGCCTTCTTGCGACTTCCTCACAAATCTCCAAGAGAACAGCTTTAACCCCTTCCTCGGGGAGCGCCAATTTCCGACAAATAATTCCCTATACATGATAATACAGTTGAAACATTATTATTCTAAATTTCTTCCAATTCAACTCTTCTTTATTCGACCAAAACAAGAACAAAGGTTCAATTTAAATGTGGGGTAATAAAATTTCCCTGTGTCCCGCCCATGCCTATCCAGCTAAGCCTGTTTAAATTTAATTTTACGTGAGATTTTTCTAAAATATAAGGTCAGTTTATTTAAAAACGGGAAAATCCCATATTAATTAAAAATACGGGATTTTAATAATTCGGTTTCTTGTTTAACGTAACACTTATTCGAAAAAAATTCATTAGTTAAAGAAAAATTCAGATTCCAGCCTAAACATCTTGTATCGTCCTTCAAGTTACAAATGATTCAAGCAACTCCTTGTCTCTTGTTAACTGACTTCATAAATGCTTGATATGCTTGACAAAAGGTATCTTTTACACCTGAGCCATCCGACTTTCATCACCACATAAGCAAAAGGTAAGCTCCAATATTTAAATTAATGTGCGCCACTTAATTTAACTAGAATTTTTGCTTGAGATTTATCATTAATTAACGCATCAAACCCTTGTTCAGCGATATTATCTATATCAATTTTACTTGTAATAATTGATTGCGCGGGTAATCTTCCATTAGCAAATAATTCAATGACCTCATTGTAAGTTTCATTGCTGTATCCTACAGACCCCATTAATTTTGCACCACTAAAGATTAGTGAAGCAGGAACATTAAATTGGATATCTTGCGTGTGGAAGCTGATAACCATCATTGTGCCACGAACTTTAGTTGATTGAATAGCTTGGTGAAATGTTGACTCGACACCTGCAGCTTCAATTGCAACATCTGCTCCATCTGGGAATAATTTTCGAATTTCTTCAACAGGGTTTACTTCTTTAGCATTAAAAACGTGTGTCGCACCCATTTCAGTTGCTTTATCAAGTCGACTATTAAATAGATCAATAACAATAATATTAGACGCGCCTGCAGCTTTTGCACCTAAAACAGCAAATAGCCCAATAGGACCTGCTCCATAGACAACGACAGTATCGCCTTCTCTTACATTTGAATCCTTAATGGATTGGAAAGATACAGCTGCTGGTTCAACCATGGCTGCCAATTCTAGCGGTAAATGATCTGGAATTTTAAAAATCGTTTTTTGTGGAAGTATCACATATTCAGCAAACCCTCCGTCGATTTGTGCACCAACTGCGTCTAAAGTGATGAAACGTTCAGTTTCAGCATTTGAAGGATCTTTAAGCATCATTGGGTAGATACATACTCTGTCACCTTTTTTAAATTTTGTTACATGAGAGCCAACCTCTGCAATTTCACCAGAAAATTCATGTCCAAGTACCGTCTTCTTATTCATTGGTACTGAATCTGGATGCAAGTATGCATGCAAATCAGAACCGCAAATACCAGCCCATGCCACTTTAATTTTTACATCATTTGGTTGTAATTCTTTCGTTCCTCTTTCCTCAATACGAATATCTCTTTCACCATACCACACTGCAGCTTTCATCAAAAATCCTCCTTTAATTCATTTTTCAAGCATGAAAGCAATTTTCTTTTGCTCTTACTTGACTCATAACTCCTTTCCTCCTTTGCTATGTTCATTAATCTATCACAGGTTTTGACGAAAACGATGAGCAAAAAATAACACATGTCTCAAAGTGAGACATGTGTTTTAAAGTGGTTCATTAATCTATAAATTCTTAGAAATCTGAATTAATTCTTCTTTTGTATATGAATATTCATTGCTTAACCATTTTTTTATAATCTCAAAAAAAACCACTGCAGTAGAAATCGCATAGTACCATTGGGTAATCAGAATTTTGGATTTGTTTAGAAAGCGGATCATTATATTCCATTGAAATTTCATATAAATTTTCTGCACCAAATTGAATCAATTTTTCGTATAACTCAAGGCTATTATTTTTACTGGTAAGATTAAAAAACAATTCCCGATTAAGATCTACGTATTCGATTATTTCCTCAAACAATGTATGTTCTTGATCTAAACCTCCCTTTGTTTGTTCAAAGAGGTTTATCGCGATGGAATTTGATGCATCACTAAATAGCTCATATTTATCTTCATAATGACGGTAAAATGTGCTTCTATGAATCATTGCTTTTTCACAAATATGATTAATTGTGATAGATGAAAATGTTTTTTCTTTTAATAACTCCAAAAACGCATCCTTTATTATGGTTTGTGTGCGTAAACGTGTAAAATTACTCAATTCAAGTTTCCTCCTATATTTAACTCCTAAGTAATGATTGAAATTTTAATAGTTTGCATAATCCTATTTTCTTATGCCTAAATTAATAATAATTATGAAACGAGAAGAATAAAATAAACCTGGACTCATGTGAAGCGGAAAGGTTTTATAATTTCCTGCACTTGTTCTTTTGTCCTACTATAATATGTCCAAATAAAAGCCCAGCTACAAGGGCATTCCCCATAAAAAAAGCCGGAATCCTCCTTAAGAGGTTCCAGCTTTTTTTATTGTTTGATCTTTGTCAGTTCAGTGGAAACTTTTTATCATTGGTACAAATGCTGCTTCCATCACCAGTAACCCCTAGTTTAGGGCATATGAAGGGGGTATCTGACGGCTTATAATATTTCAATGCAGCCTTCTGTTCCATGAACGCGGATTCGCTGCCCATCTTTTATCAATCTGGTAGCATTTTCAACTCCGACAACTGCAGGTAAGCCATATTCACGCGCTATAACCGCTCCATGGGTCATCAGTCCGCCAACTTCGGTGACCAGACCTTTTATGGATACAAACAACGGTGTCCAGCTGGGGTCAGTAAAGGAGGTGACTAATATATCTCCCTCTTCCAGATCAGCATCTTCCATATTTAAGATGACACGTGCTCGCCCCTCTATAACTCCGGAGGAAACAGGCAGACCTGCAATCGCACCGGCGGGAAGATTTTCTCGTTTGTACTTGCCTGTAATGATTTCACCATCAGACGTGATAACACGCGGCGGGGATAGTTTTTCATATAATTTGTACTCGTTTTTTCGTTTGCTGATGATTTGATAATCCAGTTTATTTGCGCGTACGGCTTCATGAAGTTCTTCAAAAGTGAGATAGTATATGTCTTCTTTTTCATGAATAACGCCCGCTTCCACGAGTTGTTCGGCTTCTTTCAGTAAAGCCTGCTTATAAACGAAGTAGCGACTGACCATGCCGTATTTCGGATATTCCCTAAACCCGCTGAAATTCCGGATGATGCTGATCATTCGTTTTGTTTCTTTGGCTTTTTGTTCACCATCCGGTAATTGCTTCAATCGATCTAATAACTCTTGTTCTTTCTTCAAAGCTTCCTGTCGCCCTTGCTCAAATTTCCGATGGTTGGCATTAGGCACACTGTTATTGATATTATTTAGAATCATTGGGATAAGTGCAACCGGTTTTTCGCTCCATCGAGTTCTTGTAATATCAATTTCTCCGACGCACCGCATTCCGTATTTGTTGAGATAATCATCAATAGCGTCCCTGGTTTCCTGCCCGCCCTCAAACTTAACCAGCTCATCCATAAAGTGATCATCTTTTACCTGTTGTAAATAATCAATGACTTCTGGATAAGGACGTATCACATCTGCCACATCCAATAATGCCAAACCCATTTCCGAAGTAATATTGCTCGGTACAGATTGAGAAAGCATATCTGCTGCGTTTTTTTCACCTAACCACTCGTTCATTTTTTCGTTAATCCATGATGAAGCATTCATGGCAGCTCGAATTACAGCCGAACTTTTTGGGTCAAATAAAATCTTCTTTAATTGCTGCCCGATATCTTCCAGAATAAATTCAAACAAATCCGCTCCAGATTTCGTTGTGATATTTTGTTTTAACTCTTCGATCGATGTTTGGCTTCTTTTGATCAAATCCGTAACTATTGTCGGATCGTTTTCAACTTGAGCCAGCATATCTGTATTGCCTTTGAAGGGATTCGGTGCTGTTTTATCAGGTATCGACTTAATGAAATCCCGTCGCTCTATTATGGTCATAAGTGCGTCTTTTAAGAGCGGATCGTGCTGTCCCATGCCATTTAATAATCCTTCTCTGCTGTCAGGTGATGCCAGATGATGTGTGACATCAACAAATAATCTTCCGCCAGCTTTATGCATGGGTGCAGAAGTAGTCAGCAGCCAAAAAGACAATCCAAGCGGTTTTATGGGATCTGTCATCATTTGTTGATGACCGACAGAAATATAGACGTGATTTTCTTGATCGCTCGCTTCAGGAACGGGGTATAACGTTGTGATCGGACGGCTCTGGACAATATAAAAAGTATCGCGGACCAAACACCATTCGATATCTTGCGGCTGGCCAAAATAAGCTTCGATCTGTCTTCCTATGCGTGACAGCTGTAAAATTTGTTCATCAGTCAGTGTTTGAGTCTTTTGCTGATCAGGATTGATTTGCTGTGTTTCTGTTCCGCCTTCTTTTCGTCCATTGATAGCCAATTTTTTGGTTTCTATTCTCTTATCGACGATTTGCCCGTCCCGTACTTTATAACAATCGGCAGAGACCAACCCAGAGACCAATGCTTCACCAAGTCCAAAACCGGCATCGATGGATAACACCTTTCGGTTGGAGGTAATCGGATCAGCGGTAAATAAAATCCCCGAAGCCTGAGGGAACACCATCCTTTGAATGATAACTGATAAATAAACTTGGCTGTGGCCGAATCCATTTTGCATCCGATAGATCACCGCGCGATCTGTAAATAGGGAAGCCCAGCATTTGCTGATATGCTGCAAGATTGCATCGACGCCGATAATATTTAAATAGGTGTCTTGTTGACCGGCAAAAGAGGCATGTGGTAAATCTTCAGCAGTCGCACTAGAACGTACGGCATATGCATGTTCCTCGCCAAACCGGGAGAGATAGTGAGAAACTGCCTCAACGACATCGGAAGGAATTTCTGCTTCCATAATGATTTGCCGAATTTTTCTGCTGATTTTACCAATTTGATCTCGATCCTCAACTTTCAGCATGGTCAATTGATTCAACAACGATTGTAACGTTTCGTTTTGTTCGATGGCTTTTCGATATCCTGCTGTTGTGACACAAAATCCTTCTGGGACTTGTATACCTTGAATTTTTGATAATTCTCCTAAATGTAACCCTTTTCCCCCAACGAGCAAACGCTATGTTTTTTCCATTTCATGTAAACCAAGTACCAAAGAACTCATTCTGCATCTTCCCTTCAAAAAAAATTGACAAGAGCTTCCTAGCATGATATAATTATAATATAAGATGGACATATATAACTATTTATCAAGAAAGCGCACGTAGACTGATTATATCACCGTGTCTGTTTTTGCGCAATATAAAAAGAACCTGGCCTAATTGGCCAGGTTCTTTCTTAGTTTCCCGCTATATCCCAAAGCGATCTCATCCAGGGAAAGAACGCGAAAAGGTTTACAAAAATATCATACCTTCCGATTTCATCGTACGTTTAGACTGATACCACATCAGAATTTGAATCAGAACCTAAAAGGATTTTCCGCTAATAGTCAGTACATTTGCAGTTACATTAGCACTGCCATTGCTTTGATATCCTTCTACCGTAAGCGCGGTTTCATACATCTTACCCATTGGCATCCCTAAGCTTTCCCACTTCTTGAAATGTTCGCTGACAGATACGGTTCCGCTCGTTCGTTTTGTCTGCCGGACACTCCAATACTGTTTAAAGGTGGCGATACCTATAATGGAAGGTTGGTTGATTCGAGTGGTTTCATAAATGTCATATGTGCCCCCGTCAACAGTAAAAGTTCCCTTCGGCGTTCCAGTCGGTCTGTAGGTGCCCCAATTATCGACGATATAATATTCTGTGAGCGGATCTTTCGTCCATCCATAAACACACAGATAGGAATTCCCCCCGGGATTGAAGGTTGCGTTGTAATTGATTGATATGTTTCCAAGTTGTGAGTGAGTCTTCGTTGAATCGAATTTCTTGCCTTTTCGGAATAAAGCATTCCCAATGTTACTCCACTGGGCACTGAACGCACCGCCGCTATTAAGCGTCATACTGGTATTCCCAGAGTCCTTCCACAATTCATAGTCATAGCCATCTTGTGTGCCAGTCTGATTTGAGGTGATTGTAGTTGCCGCCTGTGCGGACCATGCAGGTAATGTCAGCGCCAGACTAAATAAAACTGCTAATAAAAACTTCATTCTTTTTTGTTTCATTTGGCATTCCTCCCGTTTGATCAGATTGTATTCAGGTCTTACCGTCATGTTTTGTTTATCCTCACCACCTTTCAAAAGAAGGCAGCCAGATCGGTTAATGTATAGGAAATAGAGTTGCATTCAATGATTTTTTGAAGCCGCTTTCAATCTTATTAACACCAACTTATCTGTGTTGCAGCTGTAGGTATGTCAGAAAAGTTTTCACAGCCCATTACGAACCACACTTATCATTAGTTTTTTCGAAAGCTCTGCAAAGCTGTATTGAGATCCTTTGTGTGAGTATAAATTTTCTTATACAAATCGAATAGTGTTTTATATTTTTGAACATTTTGTTCTTTCGGATAAAATGCAGCTGCCTCACGAATGAATTGCTCTGCACATTCTTCAAGGGATTCAAACCACCCGCTTCCAAAGGCACCCAGCATAGCAGCCCCCATGGCTGGACCTTGTTCACTTTCTAACTTAATCACCCGCGCATTGAAAATATCTGCTTGCATTTGAAGCCACGTTTCATTTTTAGCTCCCCCGCCGATAGAAACAACAGTATCAACTGATTTTCCCGCTTCACGGAACAGCTCAATTGATTCATGTAAAGAGAATGTGATGCCTTCCATTACTGCCCTCAAAAAATGCTCTCTTGTATGGGCTCCATCCATTCCAATCAAGCTTCCCCGAATGGATGAATCAGCATGCGGCGTTCTCTCACCAACCAAATAAGGAGTGTACAGCAGTCCATTTGCTCCTATCGGAATAGATTCCACCCCCTGCAGTAATTGCTCAAACGATTCGTTTGGTGCAAACGTTCTTTTAAACCAGTCCAAGCTGTATCCTGCAGCGAGCGTGACTCCCATCGTATAAAAAGAATCTTTTTTTCCATGATTAAAAAAGTGCACTTTCCCTCTAAAGTCTCTTCCTTTGTCTTCTTCACAGGAAAGTATGACCCCTGACGTCCCAATACTGCATAATGTTTTTCCGGGAGAAAGGATACCGGCTCCAACAGCACCGCAAGCATTATCTGCTCCCCCAGCGTACACTTTTGTTTTATCCGACAGCCCGGTCTCCGCTGCAACGTTCGGAAGCAGTGATCCCACACAATCATGGGATTCAACGAGCGGGGGACAAATATCCGCTGAAATACCAAATTGTTTGCAAATCTCATCACTCCACTCCTTGCGGGTAATATGTAAAAGCAAAGTTCCTGCCGCATCGGAGTATTCGGTGTGAATGACTCCAGTCATGCGGAATCTCACATAGTCTTTCGGAAGCAAAAAAACAGCAGCTTTTTTAAAGAGTTCAGGCTCATGTTCCTTCACCCATAAGATTTTAGGTAATGTAAACCCTTCCAGAACACGGTTCTTTGTGATGTCAAGCAGTCGATCACCAAATTTCTCCGTCATTCTGATACATTGTTCTTGTATTGCTAGATTGTGTTAAATAATGGACTCTCCTCCCCCATCACAAATCTGATTTCATTATTTTCTCTAACAATCCACGCTAATTTAAACCTGCTAAATCATAATACCCTCCAAGTAAAAGTGAAATTATCCCTCAGTATAAACTTGGTTATTAGACTCAACTGACTTTAATTTAGATGTTAATGAGATTATTAAAGATATGATTCCCATCAATAATAAAATAAAAATAGCAACCCTAATATTATAAATTCCTACAATTGTAACCATCAAAGACATGCTCAGAGGATTAGCTGTTTGCTCAATCATTTGAAACGTGGAATTTACTCTTGCTAGATATTCAGTTGGACAATGCTTTTGAACAAACGTAGCTCGACAAATAGCATACATAGTAGAGCCACAACTCATGCAGAACAATCCTATGGGTATTAGAAACCACCCAGGCATTAATAATATAAATAACCCTATACATATTACGGAATATGCTAAATTAATTATAAATCCCAATTTTAATTTTTTTAGAATTCTAAACAAAAGAGTAGCTGAAAACATACCGAAACCAGCTGTAGCAGTAATAAAACCTATCTGAGAATCTGTGAAGTGGAGAGAAGCTTTTAAGTAATAGATTACAATAGTTGTTACTGGAGCGACTGCAAAAGTAATCAGAAACACAGATAGAGAAAAAATCCGTAATGTTCTAGTTTTAAAGGATATTTTTAATCCCTGAGCAACATCCTGAAAAAAGGTTTTATCGGGCATTTTAATTTTTTTGTTTGGTATTCTAACCAAGTACAAAAAAAACATCATTATTCCAAATGTGATAGCATCTAATAAAACTAAGTCAATTGGAGCAAGAAAAGTTAATAATAGTCCACCTAAAACAGGTCCTGTTAACATTGAGGATGTCCAAACCGTTGTAAACCCTGCATTAGCCTCTATTTTTTGATTTGGATAAAGTACTGGAATCAATACAAAATTTGATGACCTTGCAAATAAATCAATGGATTTAATTAAAAAACCTAGTATAAGCAACAACCAAGCATTCAGCATCCCCATGTAATAAAAACAAACAATTAGGATTGCTAAAAGTGCTTGTAGTATATAAGAAGAAAAAATCACCTTTTTAGGATTTAGTCGATCAACCATTGCTCCAATAAAGGGGCCTAACAAAATTTTGGGCAATTGCACTATAACCGTTAAAACACCCATTAAAGACAACGACTTAGTTAAACTGTATATTAATAATGGTAAAGCAAGATCAAACCATGCATTACCTAATGAATTAAATAGTGTACCGCTTGCATATGTAGTAAAGCGAGGATTCCTCCAAATAGAGTTACTTATCTTATCCATTAATATCCCCCTTTAGGCAAAATATGTAATAGAAGGAGGTTTTTAGAAAACCCCCTTCTATACTGACAAGATTAGTTTGTGTAATGACCGTTTTGAGCTCTAACAATTTTCACTTTACGAATTTTTAACATCTTTCTCACCCCCTTTCAAGTTTTTAATTATCATTTTTTTGCGAAAATTACACCGAAATTTAAATACTTAAATACTAATGAAACTTCTTTAAAACCCGCTTTTTCAAGCATATCGATATTTTCATTAACTGTGTATGGAATTAAAACATTTTCTAATTCTTCTCTCTTTTTAGATATTTCTATTTTCGAATAGTTATTTTGGGCTTTGAAGTTATAATACATATCTATATACCTGCGGTTGAAAAATGAAGAATTTTCGATAAATTTCTCATATAAAACCAAAATTCCATCCCTCTTAAGGTTGCTAAATATATTATTTAAAATATTTTGTCGATTAATTGGTCTGATGAATTGTAAAACTAAGTTTAGGATAAAACACCCCGAGTTTTCAAAATTCAAATTATTAGTAATGTCACCATGTATTAATTCTATATTTTGTAAATCGAGTTTCTTTATTTTTTCTTCTGCTTTTTCAAGCATAGATTCTGAAAGATCTATTCCTATAACCGGATTTTTCTTTTTGTTTTCTGCTAATTTTTTTCTTAGTAATATTAATGTCGTCCCTGTAGAACAACCTAAATCATATATACTATCATCATTGATAATGCTATCAACAATAAAATCAACTATTAGATTTTGAGTTTCAAAGTATAAAGGAACACTACGACTGACCATATCATCAAATACATTGCTTACCTCACTATTAAAAGTGAAATCCTCAACAGAATTTTTATGTATATATATTGAATCAGATGGCATGTCTATCTTCCTTTTTTAAAACAAAAACTTGGAAATAAGGAATTCGCGAACATTTTTCAAAGAGTATAGGATGTGTTTCACTAACTGTGCTTAATGGTTGTGGCTCTAAAAGAGACACAACTTTAAAACCCGCATCGGTAAAAGAATTGAAATACGTTTCTGTTGTCCGATGGTAAGTTTTAATTGACTTTATAACTGTTTCACCATTCTTATCTTCCCTTGATTTTTCTATTAAGCCTTCATTAAAGTAATCTTTCAAAATAAACTCTTCATAATTCCATTTGCCGTTATAATAATCCTTTCTCCAACCTCCGCCATCCTTAACAGGGTGGGGAATAGTAACTATTAATGTTCCATCATTTTTTAGAAACATATTCAATTTCCTTAAAGTTCTATCTATTTCAGGCAAATAGTCAAGGATATTATTGCAAACAATGTAATTAAATGTATCGTTAACCTCTATGGATTCAATATTACCTCGCATTGTCTTAATTGATCCTGCGTTTATATTACTTGCTTTCTTATCAAGAACCTTTAACATATCATCTGATATATCAACTGCTGTGACTTTTGCGCCTTTGTTTGCAAAGTACAAAGCTTGTTCGCCAGTGGCACATCCAATATCAAGTATTTTAGTTTCCTCTTTATTTATTTTCACCAATTTACTCATAGTTTTATCTAGCAATATAGAATTAAAAGAATCGCTCTCCCGTTCTTCGATATATACCTCATGTAATTCTTTATCTGAATTTAAAGTGTTTTTTGACAACTTTTCACCTTTTATATCAGAACATAAACAGTTATTTTTTTTCTCGAAATTTTCTTCGTGTATTTTATAGATTTCCGAATTAATTAGAAGCCTTTTTCCACTTGTCTTTGTTTTTAACCCTAAAAGATGCCGAATGACCTCATTAGCTTGTATTGAAGATACCATTGCGTTTAGAGGGCCATAGCTAGGAGCTTGGAAACTTTCGTTTAAATTAACAGAGAATTCTTCTTTGTTATCGGAATAGAGATAAAGATCTCCTTTGTCTTTATAACACTCGTAACAAGCCGTTTCACCAGGTATAACTAAAGGCCCTATTGCACCATAAGTTTCTATATAGCCAGCGTTGCTATAACTAAACCCATATTTCAATGCAGCATTGTTAATCCATTCATGAACAAAGAAAGGAGAATCAGCGGACAAAACAACAAAATCACATTCACTAAAATGATTATCAAACAATTCTTCTCCAGATATAGACTCACAAACGGGGATTAACTCAACCTCAGAATTAAGTAGTTGAAGTTGTTCTTTTGCTGACTCAACTTTCGATAGCCCCACTTGGTCTTCTTTATAAAGATACTGTCTTGTTAAATTTGATAATTCTATAGTATCTCCATCTGAAAAAATCAACTTTCCTACACCTGCTGCAGCCAAATTCATCGCTACATTAGATCCTATGCCTCCCATACCAACTAGGCCGACAGTTTTTTCAGCTAAAATTTTTTGAGCATTTTCTGCATTAGCATCAATCATTTCATAGTACAAGCTATGTCGAGAATATCTATTATTTGAGTCATAATTCTGTTTGACAATGATTTCATTTTCAATCAAATCACCTAAAAGTAAATTAATTTCATTTGATGAAAGATTTGTATTATCCGAAAGATATACTTCTGCTTCTTTAATTGTTTTTTTTGAAGAAAAAAATCTAAGGACATTAGACAAATATTCCGGAGCATCTTCAATGATTAGTGCATGAGGCGGCATTGAACCAATTGCTATATTATTCTGCAACTTATGTATACGGCTATGAACTTTCAGTTGATATAAACCTTCCAAAGTAATACATTCCTTTCTAAACAACCATTGTATTATATATAATATTCTAACAATTTAGTTTACGGTTTTATTTTACATTATCTTCTCTTTATTTACAATAAAAAAATACAAAAAAATATTAATTTTTATGTCCACCTGTCAAACCAGCTCTATATAATGCTGTTCCTCCAGGTGTATAAGAAACAGCTCGTAAGATCGCTTTAGATCCGTATTTATTTCTTATTCCATCCATAACAAATCCAAGCTTTCTCCTTTTTTCATTATCCTTTTCAAACAGGCTCAATTGTTGATTTATATCGTCTTCAATATTGGATAAGGTAACTGAAACACTTCGTACCGTTTTGCCTGTATAGAATTTATCAAAAAGCATCAAGCAATATCGATAAATATCCATTGTGATATTTGTAGGTAAATCAATTGTTTTAGCTCTGTGAAAGCCACCGCCGAACTCATCTTTACTGTAACCGATTCCTAAGCTAATTGTGCGCCCTACTTTGTTATGTGTTCGTGCTCTTCGTGCAACCTCTTCACAAATCTCCAAGAGAACCACCTTGATATCCTCTTTCTTCGTATAGTCTCTAAGTAAGATTTGACTTTTCCCGTAGCTTATTTGCCCTTGCATCAAAGGAGCTCCAATTTCAGAAAGGTCGATTCCATGTGCATGATAATAAAGCTGATTGCCCATAATGCCGAAGCGCTTTTCAAGCAGCTCTAATGGATATTTAGCTAATTGGCCAACAGTTGAAATCCCCATCCGGTTTAAATTCCTTTCCATCCTCCCTCCTATTCCCCACATTTCAGATAACGGATGAACACACCAAAGCTTTTTAGGAACATCTTCATATCTCCACCGTGCAATCCCAGTCTTTGTTTTCTTGCTCTCTAAATCAAGAGCTAACTTACTCAGTAGCATATTGTCACCAATACCAACAGTACAAACTAAGCCGAACTCTCTCTTCATACTGCTCTGAATTGCTTCTGCCATGACTTCAGGATTTTCTTTTCCTGCATCTAAAAAAGATTCATCAATTGAGTACGTGTGCACACATGTTTCAGGAACGAACCTGTAAAACAATTTAGTGATTTCAGTTGAAACTCTGATGAAAAGTTTCATTTGCGGGTTTACTATGTGAATTCTTGGATCATCTGGAATCTCAAATAACCGGGAACCAGTCTTGATTCCATAATCTTTTTTAAGTGCAGGAGATGCTGCTAAAACAACACTTCCCTGTCTATCTGTGTTTCCGACTACAGCAAGATAGCATGTCATCGGATTCAATCCCATTGTTACAGCTGAAACAGAAGCATAAAAGGATTTCATATCTACACAAAGTATATTTTTACGTGGAAATTGTGAGTAATCAATCATTGTAAGCAACTCCTATGATGTCATTCATGGTGATGTATACGGTTTGATCGTGATGATCTTTTAAGTGTAATTTGTGTTGTTCGTAATTGAGATATTGAACTGTACCGATTAAATCCTCAGCAACCCCTTCTTTAAAGAGCTTAAACTTCAGTTCTCTATTCAGCGCAATTGCTTCTGAAACCAGGATGTCAATCTCCTCAATTTGTTGCTCATCTAAAGATGGCTTCTCCATTTTCGAAACATCTAACAAGTCCTGTTTTAATTGCGTTAAATGTTCTGGAAGCATCATGGAAGTCCATTTGATCGCCCCTCGATCTCTAAGCATTTTGAATCACTCCTTTATTGATCTAATATTAACAGAACAAATGTTCTTTATTCAATATAAATAAGAACAATAGTTCGATGTAATTGTTGGAAATGACTATTCAGCAAGTATCCACTAAGCTTTATGGGCTGCTCTAGTCGATACTTGAGTTCAGTTTCAAGAAATCCGCAGGAAAAAGTAAAAACAGCCGCCAGAAGAAAATGCGGCTGTGTGTCTTTATTTGTTTTTCTCCTTTTTTTCATTCGGCAGCTGAACGGAAGGCGTCACGCCTGATCCGCCGCTTCCGTTATAAAACTGCGGCACCTCTCCTTGAATGGCTTTAATGGAGACCGGAATATTATTCGTTACGACCGACGTTTTACTGGCAAACGGAATAATGACCTTCATTTTAATTTCCACAAAAATACTGATATCAATCAGGGCATTGTTGATGCCGTACGGTTTTATTTTTGTTTTCACATCAGTTAACGCATCGCCGATCAGGTTAAAGCGCACCGGGATTTTCGGCCCCAGATTTCCGAGAATGCTGTTTCCCGTGACCTGCCCTAAGGGAATATCAATCATAATTTCATCGGCCGTTTTAGCGCCTTTTTCTGTTTCCTGCTGCTTATTGTTCGACTCCGCTTCCTTCAGGTGAGCCTGAAGCTGCTTTGTCACTTTCGCCTTCATGCTGTTGACCATTTGTGTATTAAAATCCATCGTTGTGACTTTTCCGTTTTCATCCGTTTTCATATCGACCATATCTTTCACATTATCTGTGTGAGACATGTATTCTTCAATGGATTCCGTAATGACTTCAGTCGCCACCCGTTTCGTTTCCATTTCCCCGATGTTCATCAGCACCGGTTTGATTGAGGAATTGATCATCCAAAGGCTGATGACCGTCGATATAATAAAAAAAGCAAACGACAGAAGAAGCACATACCGAAAAGGCAAAGGCCCTCTCTTGCGAAGAGTGCTCCGGTATCTAGGCAAGAAAAATCCCCCCTTACATATCACAATGTATGCTTGTAAGGAGGGACATAGTTATTTATTTTCACACTTAAAACTCCGGCATAAAGCATTGTTTTCCTTTCGGTTCACGCAAATGACAGGCTATTTTTATATCCTGCTTATTTTGGTTTTTCTGATCCTTTTTCTTTTCATATCTTCATTAGATATTTTTGTTTGCATCTCCATAACACTTAATTGGCTTTTTAATATCTTAATGTCTTGTTTATTGAGCACTGGTGGCACATTTATTTCTGCTCTTTTGCCACTTGTTAATGAAAACTTTAAAACCTGTTTAGCTAAAGTAAATTCCAACGCCAGATTCTCCTTTAGTTAATTTCAACAATTTAAAATTATAAGAGCCTAGAAGCACTTATACAATAAAGGTTACATGATATTGTCTTAACCATCAAACTTTGATTTTCAATTGACTGATTCAGCTTGGTAATCTGTTTCCTACAATCACAGACATATATTTGGAATTAGTGTATAATGATTCCTGTACATTAAGTTTGCTCACTCAAGGGAGTCTTGCTCATCCCCTACGAAAGGGGGTGATGCTTATGTCAACATTTCAGGCATTAATGTTAATGCTTGCATTCGGGTCGTTTATAATCGCCCTGTTGACGTATATAAATAAAAAATAGACCTCCCTTGAGACTGGAATCCTGAAGGGACAGGTCTATCACGAATAACCGCTGAGCAAGCCCTTTGATGGGCAGCTTTTTGTACAGAACCGGGGTGTTGGTAGCACCCTGGTCTTTTTATTTTATGCATTTCTTATTAAAGAAATACACTGTAACCAATCTGTATTTTACAGTTTGATTATAACACATTAAATGAAACCATTGAAATAATTTGCAAAACATTTGTTTTATGGATAAAACCATTATTTATAGATTTTAATCCTGCGGTCTCTTATTCATCCATTACACAAGTGCAATACTTTTGCTTAATCGTCCCAGTCTTCATCCTCAATCCAGTCGTCTTTAGCTTCTTCTAGTTCCTCTATTAAAAACTCTAGGAATGTGCTACCAACTTGTTTACCATATCCCTCTTGGTTATCCCAAAGAATGACTGGGCATTCTCCACCTTTCATCTTGTTAGTGTCAAGACAATAAGAAAATTCATCTACATATTCGATCACTACAAGACCATCGGAAAGGTTATAATATTTTTTATATTCATTGGTCTGTTCAACAACTTCAGCACCGTGAGAGTCATATCCGAGTATCATTGTTCCGTATGCTCCCCCTGAACCATACTCAGTTAAAAACCATTTATAACTGTCTGGAAGCGTTACATTGAGATACTCTTCTATTTCTCTAATTTGATCTCCAGTGACTCCTCCCGTGAGAATTGAATTTTCTTTATTTTCATCAAAGAAAGTTTTTATTTTCGAATAATCCATTAAACTTTCACCTCTTATTCTTGATTCTCAAATTGCTGAGCTCTCCATCTCCAATACCTTCTTCTGAAACTTTTATATTGTTTATCAAGCACAGGATCATTTCTAAAACTCTGTCCATTCCCTTTTAATCCATGCAAAACATCACTGTACTTATTATGCCAGCTTTCAGGTATCTCTAGCATAGTGCCAGGCTCTTCTTGAATTAAGTGATGTAAATTTATTTGCGTGCCATCTTTAGCAAACGGAGCATTACCATTTTTCATAAGTTGAAGATTCGTAAGGCCTTTACGATTTTTTTGATTAAGATCAATATCTTTCATTGTATATACCCTACGGCTTACATCTCTAGGCTCTCCTTTAACTTTTACCTTACCGTCTATTTCGTATGCTTCATATTTTTCTTTATTTAACCAAGGGACATCTACTTTCTGACCTGTAAATGGCTTTCTTGTTTCATCTAATTTCTTTGCATTGGTCAAAAGTTGATTTTTAAGGTTTTGGCTGTCAACCACATTGTATGGTACATCACCCGACAGAGCAAGATCATATTTAGAGTTATAAGGAAGCAGTTCTGGAAGTTTAACGTCTTTAATTTTCTTCCCTGCCTGTCCTGCCTTGTTTATGACCTTCCCCGCCGCATCAGCTTTGTTAACGGCTCCTGCACCTTTCGTTCCGACAACAGCCACAGCTGCTGAACCAATTGCATATGTCACCCATCTTGATCTGGAGTAAGCATCTCCGTTCACCATATCTTTTTGATACGATTCCTCGATTGCTGATGAAACAGCATCATATGTTTTAACAGGATGAAGTACTGCATTCCCCAGTGCTGACAAGGTTTCTCCCGGATCGGTTATGAAGTCCCACAGACCGGCTACCGTGTCTTTCCCGACATCATATAAACCAACGCCGGCTCCTTTTAATATATCCCAAGTCACTTCTCCGGCTTCTTCCAGCTGTTTTGCTTGTTCAAGCTGAATGACATATTGCTGCTGAGAAGGTTCAAGGTTTTCATAGCCGATCTTATTTGCAATTTCCAAATATTCATCCGGATCGGTCACACCGTCAGCGAGCTTTTTCTTCAAATCCTTGATTTCCCGCTCTTTCGCTTCTTCCTTCTTAATCGTCAAATAAGCATCCGAATGTCTTGCGATATCGCCTTTCTTCTTATGGATGTCGCTTTCTCGGTATGCCTTGGCGTTGTAGTGAAGCGGCGTGGCGCTTTTTCCTTTGCCCGTGGCGTTTTGAAGCTGCTGGAAGTCAGCTTGGATGAACTGTTCGTTCGCTTCGGTTTCTGCGTATTCTTTCGTTAGATCGTGATCAAGCTTGCCGAGTTTATGTATGGTATCGTTCCTTTTTTTATCTGCTGACTCCAGCTTTTGTTCGACATCCTCTGTCGAGAAAACCTCAAGATGAACAATATCGCTTATCTCATTAAGAATATCCCTCATTTCATTCCGCTGCTCTTGCATGATGGCTTTTGATTTATTCTTCGCATGAATCAACTCATGTTCTAAAAATGACTCTTCCACAAACGAATCGACTAATCCTGCATCAGCTACTTTTCCTGAGATACTGTTTAGAAACGCAATTTTCATATCGATCAGATCAAGCCAGCTGTCTGTGACACTAGCGTGATCTTGAAAGAATGCTTTGATGTTATCAGCACCTTTGCCCGAAAACTCACTGTCATCTAGATCAGCCATTCCCTGAAATGCTTTTCTGAGATTGATAAATTGTTCTCTAATCTGATCGTATTGTTTTGCTCGTTTTTCAGCTGCTGAAATTAACGAGGATGCTTCAAATACTTTCATATCCGTCTCCTTCCCACTCAATCTTATCTAAATTTTACCACATTAAATTACATGTAAGGAGAGCTTCTTCGTTTTGTTGAAGGTCTCTTTCTTAGGAGATTTGTACTTTAACAAAATCTTAAAATAGGCTTAATTCAGTTGATAAAAAATGGAAAAGGTGATACTATCCTCACGGAAGGAGGTATTAATTGTAAAATATATTATTTATTTACACCTCAGATACTCATAACAGGTTTAAACAGAAGAAAAAGGAGTGTAAAACCATTATGAAGTATGTGTCAAAAAGCATTTGGTTAGTTGTAATAGCTCTCTCTTTATTATTCTCTTGCTATCCCCTCCATGATGTAAAGGCAACGGCAAACAAAGAAATCACTGACAATAATGCAACTGGCATTGACCTTAACAAACGTATCTCAACAGTAAATGAAAAACCGCAAAACACCGATTCATCTAAAAGAGAATTAGCCGGATCAGAAAGTAAGCTGCAAAAAATCGCTAAGGAACACGGAATGGATGTTGAAAGTTCATACCAAACTTATATAGCTTATGACAAAGATGGTAATCAGACATCTTCTGGACAAGTCACCTCTGAAAACCAGCGGAAAACTGTTGAGAAAAAAGCAAAAAGT
This sequence comes from Bacillus amyloliquefaciens DSM 7 = ATCC 23350, assembly GCF_000196735.1. Classification (GTDB taxonomy): domain Bacteria; phylum Bacillota; class Bacilli; order Bacillales; family Bacillaceae; genus Bacillus; species Bacillus amyloliquefaciens. The sequence goes on along the minus strand of NC_014551.1, from coordinate 1,882,627 downwards.
ATTATCTATTTCAGTCACACTTTTTTAGGTGGAAAAGTTAATAAAGTGATGCACGGAGTTGAAATTTCAAAAATAGTAGGAATTCCTCCTGCGTCAGCAGAAGTACATCAGGGTTTATGCAAGAGTGGCTATTATAACAAACAGTTTACTTGCCCCCATACTATTAGAAAGACCTTTGTAGGGACTCAAGTGAAAAAGGGATCGGAAGTTCATCAATTTATTAATGTAAACAAAACAACATTTTGGAAGTATACTGGCGGCGCAATTGCTACTTGGGCAGGGAAAAAACCAACTGTTAGAACGATATCCTGGACTGAAGGATTATACTTAACGAATATGAAGGGAATGTTTTTCCCCTCCAATTACACAGATAAGCAATCAGGATTAAATATATTAGCTCCATCTAATGCATTTATTAAATGGGTGCCTAGCGATAAAAGAGTAAAATGGGGAACTACAGAACGCAAAGCATATAGGAACTGGTATGATAAAAAATACGGCAAAAAAACTTGGGTAAAATTTGAGATTCATCATCAACTACCTAGAGAGTACGGTGGAGGAAATTAGACAAGCAATTTAATTCCTATCGATGTGAATTTTCACAGGAAAGAAGTAAATCCATGGTGGGCTTCTTATACAAAAAAGAAGTAAAATTGTAGATGAATGTAGATGAAGACTCCTATGCGGAGTCTTTTTATTCTGAAACCAGTTTATAATACTCTCGGATATTCGGATTCACTTCCCAATATTTCGTTCCATTAGAAGACACTAACATATCAAACCATATTTCAAAATTCGAATCTAAGTTAATCGCATCTTCAATATCATCAATTGAGTCTAGATATAGCATATAACCTAATCCATTTTTTGATTTGTTTGTGTCTATGACATATCTTCCATCAAAATGATATCCAATTAAAACGTATCCCTCTGGGAAATCTTGAACCTCATTATATTCAATGATCCCCTCTAAGCTAAGTATTTCAATCCCATCAAACATTTCCATCCCATTGTGCTGTAACAAAAACTCTTTATAGTCATTAGGGAAGGTAACACCTAGCTTCTGTTCTATATCGCTAATTTCTTGAGGACTAGCAGGATCTTTGAAATGAAAAGTAGCATCTTCCATGACATACCCTCCATGATGAAACATAGGGAATGTTCCGTATTTAGAAACAGCTTCCTTTATTCCATTAAGAGTCATTTGAATTAACTTCCCTTCTTCCATATAACTTTCCCTCCTCTAAGGTTTAGGCCACTAAATTTTACCACACAACTTTATTTGAGTGTTTTAAAATGACAAAATCAAATTTACAATCTTTGGTTTTATATTTATAATTAGGAAGGTTTGTCCGATATAGAGACAGAACAAACAAATTGGGGGAATTACATTGAAGAAATGGCTGTTAGGTATTGGCGCACTATCTCTAAGCTTTTCTTTAGCTGCGTGTGGATCTGATTCTGCTTCTACAGATAAAACAGATTCAGATCAAGCTAAAACAACAGAGCAAGAAGAAAAGGATGCAAAAGAGACAAAGGCAGACACTCAATCAAATGACAAAAATGAAAAAGCCGAAAATGCTTCAAAGAAGGATTCGTCGGATAAAAAGGCGTCTGACAAAAAGAAAAAGCTGGTCGATGTAACACTTAACAGAACAGTTGATGGGGATACGATTAAAGTTAACTATAAAGGCGAAGTCAAAACTGTTCGTTATTTACTTGTTGACACTCCTGAAACTAAAAAGCCAAACTCTTGCGTACAACCATATGGTGAGGATGCTTCAACAAGAAATAAACAGCTGGTTAACAAGGGAAAACTTCAACTGGAGTTTGATAAAGGAGATCGCACAGATAAGTATGGCAGAATGTTGGCTTACGTTTATGTAGATGGCAAATCAGTACAAGAAACACTGCTTAAAGAAGGATTAGCACGAGTAGCTTATGTGTATGAGCCTAACACGAAGTATTTAGGCACGTATAAGAAAGATGAGCAAGCTGCTAAAGATAAGGACTTGAAGATTTGGAGTAAGAATGGTTATGCAACTGATAAGGGATTTAATGGTTGCGTAACGAAACCGAAGAAATCAGTAAGTGTGTCTAAGCCGGCTCAAAAGTCAGTTACAGCACATCAATCTGAGACACATAAATCGAACTCAAACAGTTCCCATTCAAGTAGTTCAGCATCAAGTAGCTCTTCTAACTCTACACAAGCCTCCCCTTCTACTGGAGGAACAGAACACTTTGCAAACTGCACAGAGCTGAGAAAGAAATATCCGCATGGAGTACCAAGCACTCACCCTGCTTATACATCTAAGATGGATCGGGATAATGACAACTTTGCATGTGAGAAGAATTAATCAATTTGAAGCCCTCTGAGGCTTCTTTTTTCATTTGGGTATATTCCAATCTAAACAAAAAACCACAGAGCGTGTGAGGGACTCTGTGGTCTATAGTGGCTGATTAAACCCCCTATGATACATCAATTAGGATACTTTAAATTAGATTAATAAGCAAGTTGATCTAAAATATTTCGTTAAAATGAGGATTTTATTTAATGTTTGGATTGAAGGGCTAATAATTTTATTCTTGTATTGTTGTTAATACTCCATTATCGAAATATAGGTATCTGCTAATACCGTAAACCCATTGTTCATTTATCCCTGATGCTGTCGTTGTCTTATGAATAGACTTAGGCCTACCCCAGTCTTTAAGTTGGATAACTTCATGCTTGGTCATGCCAATAGCAATTGTCTTCTCCTGATAATCTTCGTCTAGAGTGTCTACACCTTCGTCCCCGTCTTCTTGGTACTTCACTTCTCTTGTTTCAAGCATATGAGAATTAGGGTCATCATTTTGGTATTCACTTACGATTAAAACGTTCTCTTCTGGATGATTTAATGGACTATATTTAACTTCATAACTGGACGTCTTATCGTCTTCATCGCTCGGCAAAATAAAAATCTCATTAATAGAACATGTTTTATTCCTTCCACATTTAATTTCGTTTAAATGGGAATTCTCTTGTACAACTCCCATCACCTTTCCAGCCAAAAGCAATTTTTCTTTGTCGGATAAAGTAGTAAATGCTGGTTTAGCTTTTAAAGATAAATCAAATTGATTTTTAGTATCCTTTACTTTACGCAACCATACTGAATCAAAGTGTTTGTTTATTTTTTTGTTTTCTTTTACTTTAGTAGCTATAGCATCTAAATTGGTTGTATCTAGCCTGTTTATGTACATTGGAATTGTTATAGACAATGCTATTATTGCTATAGCAACAATCCCGAAAAAAATAATCATTTTCTTCTTTTTCATATGTTACAGCCCCTTATGACTACACTATAATTTATACGAGAATGTTTAAATCCATTTGACCATAAAATTTTAAGTTTGCCCCCACTCCATAATTCACCACAATTTCAATTATCTTATATCAAGAGCAGAAAATAAACACAAACTTATAGTATTTTTTGATAACGTTAACTTTCAATTATCTGAAATTTTTGATTGTCCCCCGAAAAACTAAGTGCTAAAATGGGATATGTTAATTTAAGAAAGGTGGAGTAAAGATGGCCAGTTTCAGAAAAAGAGGTAGTACCTGGCAATACAGAATAAAGCATAAAGACCCTTTGACTCATGAACAAATTGAGGTCTCTAAAGGCGGATTTAAAACAAAAAAAGAAGCACAACTAGCAGCAAGACAAGAAGAACTGAGGCTGAATAGCGATTTAGAAATCAATGGAGGTGACGTTCTTTTAAAACACTATCTTAAAGATTGGCTCACTGAATATAAACAAGGAACTGTTAGGAAAAACACATATATCCTTCATGAACGTAATGTTAAAACAAAGATCTTGCCCTATTTTAAGGATATTAAGCTTAAGGATATCAAGCCTTTGAGATACCAAAAATTCATCAATCATTTAGCAGAACAAGGGTACAGTAAGAGAACGATCGAGATCATTCACGGGACAATGTTTAATGCTTTATCTACTGCTGTAAAACCATTAAAGAAACTCGAGGAGAATCCTTGTGAAGGGGTAACTATCCCAAAGATACCTAAGAAAAAAGAAAAACTGGCGTACATTAACTCAGACGACATCTCCTTCTTCCTCAAAATTGCAAGACAGGATAACTACCTTTACTACATTTTCTTTAAAACTCTACTTGAAACTGGAATGCGTAAGGGGGAAGCTGCTGCATTACAAAGAAAGGATATTGATTTAAAGAATAATTACATCCATATTAACAAATCTTTAGACTTTCAAGTTAAAGAAGGCGAAGAAAGATTCGGAGAAACAAAAACTTATGAATCCGAGAGACGTATTAAAATAAGCAATTCTTTGGCGAAGGAATTAACAGCTCATATGAAATATTTAAATGATAATAGAATAGTTTTTAATGAAGTATATGAGCATGAATTAGACCTTGTTTTTTGCAGAGAGGACGGCAAACCATTACCGAAATCCACCCTCTTCAATGCACTTAATCGAATTCTTAAAAAGTCTGGGCTTAATAAAATGCCTATACATGGTTTAAGACATACTCACGCTGTTCTTCTTCTTGAATCTGGTGCAACAATGAAGTTTGTACAAGAAAGACTTGGGCATAAAAATATAACCATCACTTCTGACGTGTATTCTCATATCTCAGAGAAACTTGAAAATTCGTCAGTTGACGGTTATGAAGAATATATGAACTCTCTTTTGTCTTAATTTTTTTAGTATTTTTGGTGGTCAAATAGTGGACAAGTTGACCACCAACCCTCCAACTACCCCTTATGACCAAATCAAAAAATCCCCTGACACCAATAGTGCCAAGGGATTGAGAGATTAATATTGAGACATATACTGTTCGCGCTCCCACGGATGAACCTGTGTGCGGAACATATCCCATTCGATTTCTTTTGCTTCGATGAAGTGTTCGAACAGGTGCTCGCCGAGAGCTGCAACCATAACTTCGTTTGATTTGAATTCATCGAGAGCTTCCGCCAGTGTCGCCGGAAGATCTACGATTCCGTTTTCCATGCGCTCTTCTTTGCTCATAACGTAGATGTTGCGGTCAATCGGAGCCGGCGCTTCAAGTTTGTTTTTGATTCCGTCAAGACCTGCTGCAAGCAATACGCTTAACGCCAAGTACGGGTTTGCCGCCGGGTCTACGCTGCGGACTTCAACACGCGTGCTGATGCCGCGGGAAGCCGGGATACGGATCAGCGGGCTTCTGTTTTGCGCGCTCCATGCCACGTAACAAGGTGCTTCATAGCCCGGAACAAGGCGTTTGTAAGAGTTCACTGTCGGGTTTGTGACAGCTGTAAAGCTTGTCGCGTGTTTTACAATACCGGCAATGAAGTGTTTTGCTGTTTCACTCAGCTGAAGATCAGCGTCTTTATCAAAGAATGCGTTAACGCCCTCTTTAAAGAGTGATAGATTACAGTGCATACCGGATCCGTTTACGCCGAACAGCGGTTTTGGCATGAATGTCGCATGCAGACCGTGTTTGCGGGCAATCGTTTTGACAACCAGTTTGAAAGTTTGGATGTCGTCACAAGAACGGATGGCACCGGCATATTTAAAATCGATTTCGTGCTGACCCGGAGCAACTTCATGGTGAGATGCTTCGATTTCAAAGCCCATTTCTTCAAGTTCAAGCACGATATCGCGGCGGCAGTTTTCTCCCAAGTCGGTCGGAGCGAGGTCGAAGTATCCGCCTTTATCATTCAATTCAAGCGTCGGTTCGCCTTTTTCGTCTAATTTAAACAGGAAGAATTCAGGCTCAGGTCCAAGATTGAAATCGCTGAATCCGAGTTCTTTCATTTCTTTCAGAATCCGTTTGAGGTTGTTACGCGGATCACCTTCGAACGGCGTGCCGTCCGGATTATAGATATCACAGATGAAGCGTGCTACTTTACCTTTTTCAGCCGTCCACGGGAAGATGACAAATGTGTTCAGATCAGGATATAAGTACATATCAGACTCTTCGATGCGGACAAATCCTTCGATGGAAGAACCGTCAAACATACATTTATTATCAAGTGCTTTTTCAAGCTGGCTCACAGGAATTTCTACGTTTTTAATCGTTCCGAGAATGTCTGTGAACTGAAGGCGGATATACTTTACGTTTTCCTCATTTACTAATTTTACGATGTCTTCTCTTGTGTACTTTGCCATTTCGTAAAACTCCTCCTCTAAAAGGTAAATGTATATAGCAAAACAGTTGCTAACGGATTAATGAAAGAATCGGGACATGTCACCTTGGCGGAAAGTATTCCCCCGCTGGAAACGGCCTGCCTGCATCAGTTCGTTTTTCAAAAGCTTTCTGAGTTCATCATCAGACAGATCATGCTTCATCGGTTTGGCCGTTTTGGATTTTTCTTCCGGTTCGGCAGATGCCTTATCCAGAATTTGTTTGATACCAGCCATATTGACGCCTTGTTCAATCAAATTTTTGATTTCTAACAGTTTATCTACATCATGGAATGAAAATAATCGTCTATTCCCTTCGCTTCTCGCTGGAAATATCAGTCCATTTTCCTCATAATATCGAATTTGCCGGGCAGACAGTTCTGTTAACTGCATGACAATCCCAATCGGAAATAAAGGCATTGAGCGGCGAATATTATCACTCATCTCAATTTCCCCCTTTTCTTATCTTAGTCTCATTATAGGTGATGTTATATTTTGTGTCAACACAATGTAAGGAAACTTAACATCTAATTCTTTGAAAATTGCAAACGAATTAGATCAGCCCTTTCTCCATTAAAGCATTTACGGCGCTGCAAATCGCATTTTTCACGTGCGCATAAGTTAATCCCCCTTGGACATAAGCAACGTAAGGCGGTCTGATAGGGCCATCTGCTGATAATTCAATGCTTGCTCCCTGTACGAAAGTGCCCGCTGCCATGATGACATCGTCTTCATATCCCGGCATATAGCTCGGATACGGCGTCACATGCGCATTAATCGGAGAAGCATATTGTATCGCCTGGCAAAAAGCGATCATCTTATCAGGGTCCTGAAACTCAACTGATTGGATCAGATCCGTTCTCGGCGTATTCCAGGCCGGGTTTGACGTAAAGCCCAGCTTTTCGAGAAAACGGGCGGTAAATACCGCTCCCTTCAAGCTTTGCGCCACTACATGCGGAGCAAGAAAGAAACCTTGATACATTTCCTGCAATGAATAAAGCGAGGCGCCGGCTTCACTTCCGATTCCCGGTGAGGTCATCCGGTAAGAGCAGGCTTCAATCCACTTGGCTTTTCCTACAAGATAGCCGCCCGTCTTGGCAAGGCCGCCGCCCGGGTTTTTAATTAAGGAGCCGGCCATAAGATCCGCACCGACGTGGCAAGGTTCCCGCTCTTCCGCAAATTCTCCGTAGCAATTGTCCACAAAAACAATGACATCTTCTTTGATTTCCTTTACGAAACGAATCATTTCTTCAATTTCATTTATTCTGAAGGACGGACGATTCGCATATCCTTTTGAACGCTGAATACCGATCACTTTCGTATTCGGACGGATTGCAGCCCGGACCGCTTCGAAGTCAACCTTGCCTTCTGAGGTTAAATCGACTGCATTATACCCGATTTGAAATTCCTTAAGCGAGCCTGAGTACTCCCCGCCTCTCACCCCGACGATTTCTTCAAGTGTATCGTAAGGCTTGCCTGTTATATAAAGCAATTCGTCTCCGGGTCTCAGCACACCGAACAGCGCGATTGAAATCGCGTGCGTCCCGGAAATGATTTGCGGCCTCACCAGCCCAGCCTCTCCTCCGAACACATCAGCATAGATCTCTTCCAGTGTATCTCGGCCGATGTCATCATAGCCGTACCCGGTTGAAGGCGTAAAATGCGTATCGCTTACTTTATGCTTTCTGTAGCTTTGCAAAACTCTCCATTCATTCCGTTCACTGATCTCTTCTATTTTTTTATGAACGGCGGCGATTTCCGCTTCTGTTTCTTCGGCGGTTTTTTGTAAAAGAGCGCCGTGTGTCAGTGTCTCAAACATGTTGTGTATACCTTCCTTACATGAATTTCTTCAGTTCTCCAAGTATGCTTTGTTCTTCTTGTACGTACCCCGAGACTTCGTATCGCTCATTTTCTTCATTAAAATAAAGGCCGTCGATCATAGTCTCTGATTTGATGCGTGACATCAATTTGCCTTCAGCCGCAGGCACATGAACTTCATACGCCGTCATCAGCTCCCGGCGTAAATAAGCTTCGATTTCCGCTTTTAGTTTCGCTTCATCCCCGGCGATTCTAGCGCTGATCATAATGTGGCCTTCCCCTGCTGTCGGAATGAAGTCAGGAAATGTTTCATCCCGTTTGTTATAAGCGGTCAACACCGGAATATCATCTGCCTCAAGCTCTTTTAACAGGCCGAGAACAGTCTGTTCATGCCCGGCATAATCTTCATTGGAAGAATCAATGACATGAATGATCAAGTCCGCTTCCTTCACTTCCTCAAGCGTTGAACGGAAAGCGGCAATCAGCGTGGTCGGGAGATCTTGAATAAAGCCGACCGTATCAGACAGCAGGACGCTGTAGCCGCTCGGGAGCGCCATCTTTCTCGTCATCGGATCAAGTGTTGCAAACAGCAGATCTTCTTCATAGCTGTCTGAGCTTGTTAATTTATTAAACCACGTTGATTTCCCGGCATTGGTATACCCGACAAGCGCCGCCTGAAGCACGCCATTTTTCTTGCGTCTCTCCCGGTAACGGCTTCTGTGGCGGATAACCGTTGACAGCTGTACGTTAATTTCGTGTATGCGGTTTCTAATGTGGCGCCGGTCTGTTTCAAGCTTTGTCTCACCGGGCCCTCTCGTCCCGATTCCGCCGCCTTGTCTGGAGAGATTGATTCCTTGTCCGCTCAGACGCGGCAGTGCGTATTGTAGCTGGGCTAATTCGATCTGAAGCTTTCCTTCCCTCGTCTTCGCCCTTTTTGCGAAAATATCCAAAATAAGCTGCGTGCGGTCGATGATTTTCGCTTCAATTGCCGTGGCGAGTGATTTAAGCTGACTCGGTGACAGTTCATCATTAAAAATGACCAGATCCGCTTCAAGCTCTTCACACAGCGCCTTCAGCTCGTCTACTTTCCCCTTGCCTATATATGTAGCGGCATCCGCTCTGTTCCGTTTTTGCGTAATCCGGGTCAGCACCGTTCCGTCAGCCGTTTTTGTCAATGAAGCAAGCTCGTCCATCGAATGGTCAAAGTGCTCGTCGGTCACGTGCGGAAGCTGGCAGCCGACCAGAATGACCGTTTCTTTTTTTTCTTCCTGTTCGTTCAAATGGATGTTCCTTTCTGTGTCGTATTGGGCAGTAGTACTATCATACCAAACCCGCAGGGCGTATACCACACATCCGGCGGGTTTTAAAGAGAGAAATAAAAAAGAGGCCTCTCAGACCGGCTGAGAGGATTATTCATGAGCTGCCGTCTCATCTTTTATAAATAAATCCTGGCTCTTGATCGTCATCAGATCGTTTTTTAAGTATTGGTCTCCCATTAAAAGCCTCATGGCCTGAGCGCGGATTGATTTTTCAATCACATTTCTGACAAAGCGACCGTTGCTGAATTTAATGGGGCTTGTCGTGCTTTTTACTGTCATTAAGTAATCTTTTAACTTCCATTCGGCTTCCTGACTTAATTGATACTCCCGTTCTGCTATCATGCGCTTGGCAATGTCCATCAGCTGAGTGACAGAGTAATCCGGAAAATCAATGCTGATAGGAAAACGCGATTGCAGGCCGGGGTTTAATGAAAGGAAATGTGTCATTTCTCTCGAGTATCCTGCCAGAATCAGGATAAATTCATGTTGTTTGTCTTCCATATGCTTGACAAGCGTATCGATCGCCTCTTTACCGAAATCCTTTTCTCCGCCCCTTGCAAGTGAGTACGCCTCATCAATGAATAAAATGCCGCCGAGCGACTTTTTAATCAGATCTCTCGTTTTTTGCGCCGTGTGTCCGATGTATTCACCGACCAGATCAGCACGTTCTGCTTCGATCAGATGTCCTTTTGAAAGAACGTTCATTTCGAAGAAAAGCTTGCCGATCAGTCTCGCGACGGTTGTTTTCCCGGTGCCGGGATTCCCTTTGAACATCATATGAAGAGCTTGTTTCCCGACTTTCAGCCCTTGTTCGGCCCGTTTTTGATTGACGAAGATCCATGCGTAAATTTCTTTAATGTTGCGTTTCATCTCTTCCATTCCCACTAATGTGTTCATTTCTTTTTCAATTTCTTTCAGGATGCTGTGCTTGGCTTCATTTTTTTGCAGGGCGGCCTGGTATTCCGCCTCAGCTTCCGCATTTGTCAGCACTTGCTTTTGGCCATTAAGAATGATGTTAATTTGTCCGTTATTTTTATAGGTTACAGCGCGCTCCAACATGCTCACCTCTCTGTTCTCTCTTTATCTTATTCATGATGAAGACGTTCTGTGACATCCGCCTACATCATGAGGCCCGTTTTCTCCTATATCTGTCACATTTTCCGTTCTCTTCGGGAATGATGCTGAATCCTGCGCTTTCCCGAGAAATATTTTTCATTTCTTATTGTATTCAGCTGAAACGGGGGGACAAACCATTTATTTTTATTTTCCGGGAAATGTTAGGCGGATTTCTTATTTTTCTCATGAATGACAGCCGTACAAGCACCTTTTGAATCTCATCATATGCTGTAATGAGGTGATGGAGAATGGTTAAAATTTTTATAGACCCTGGTCATGGCGGAACTGATTCAGGTGCAACCGGGAACGGCCTCCAGGAAAAAGCGGTCACTCTGGAGATCGCGCTGGCTTTGCGCACAATTCTGACGGATGAGTATGTAGGGGTTTCTGTCATGATGAGCAGGACAAGCGATAAGACGGTCAGCCTGACGGAAAGAACAGATGCCGCCAACAGCTGGGGCGCAGATTATTTTTTATCCATTCATATTAACTCAGGAGGCGGAACCGGATTTGAAAGCTATATTTACCCGGGAGTCGGAGCGCCGACCTCGACTTACCAATCAGCCGTCCACACACAAGTGATCCACGCATCAGGTTTTCATGACCGCGGAAAAAAAACAGACAACTTCCATGTGCTGCGGGAGTCAAATATGCCGGCGATTTTGACGGAGAATGGTTTTATTGATACGACAGCTGACGCAAACAACCTGAAAACATCCAGTTTTATTGAAAGCCTTGCAAGAGGACATGCCAAGGGCTTGGAGCAAGCTTTCAGTCTAAAAAAAAAGGCTGACTTATATAAAGTGCAAATCGGCGCTTTCAAAGTGAAAGCAAATGCTGATGCGCTTGCCGCCAATGCGGTGTCTAAAGGTTTTGATGCAATAGTGCTTTCAACAGGCGGCTTATTTAAAGTGCAGATTGGCGCATTCTCTTCCAGAGATAATGCTGAATCGTTAGCAGAGCGGGCAAAAAAAGCGGGATTTGATACCGTCATTACACTAAACTAACGAAAAACCCCTGTTCTCCCTTTTTTAGGAGGAACAGGGGTTTTTCTGTTATTGAAGAATATCGGCGACAAACTGTGACCAAGTTTCAAGACGCTGATACACGTCTTGTTCTTTTAATTCGCTCACTTTCATCCAGCGGCCGGCGATCTGATCTTTTTCTTTCACTTCGACTTGCGCTCCAGACGCTAATTGGAGCGCAGAAAGGATGCCGATATGTACCTTCCCTACATTGTTTTCATCATCGTTGATTAAACCGAGTGTGACAATGTTTTGTTTGTCCTCCTCACGAATGTACAGTTCTTCCGCCAGCTCCCGGTCGGTATTCTCTTTCAGCACCTCTGAAAAAGAAGCCGCCCCTTCCATAGGATTCATGTGTCCGCCGAAACCGAGGGAAAGCTTATTATGGAGGCGCGATTCCCCGCCGCCCGCGAGCCGTTCATACACAAACACCTCATCATCACGGCGGATGACGACATATGGAATCGGCTGTTTAAAACGCGGGTCCTCTTCCGCGTCGCCTCTTCTGATGTCAAAAAAATGCTCCTCAATTTGAGCCATGATCTTTACGATACATTCATCTTCGCTGTTGACTCCCTGAAATGCCAGCGTTTCATTTTGAAAGACGTCGCTTCGCGGTGCAGCCAAGATGATTTCATCCATTTTATTCATGTCCGTTCCTCCTGTCTTACCTCTCCATTCAAGCCAAAAGAGCAGATATTATATCTGCTCTTCATCTTGGCCGAAATAAAAATCTTCGTCTTTAATCGGTTCTACCGTCGCTTTTTTGTAGCCGTTCCCTTTCATGGAGAAGAAATCATGTGATTTCGTTTTGGTGTTTAATCCGTTTAATACGATCGGATTAATATCCTCTTCTTCAAAGTAAGGATCGAATCCTAAGTTCATCAACGCTTTATTGGCGTTATAGCGGATAAATTTCTTTACGTCATGAGACAGCCCGACTTGGTCGTACAGATCCTCGGTATACTCAAGCTCATTATGATAAAGCTCTTCTAAAAGCTCAATCGCAAATTCGCGGAGTTCCGCTTTTTTCGCTTCTGTTTGTTTATTGTATATTTCTTGAGCAAGCAGTCCGACATAGACACCGTGGATCGCTTCATCACGAAGAATCAGGTTGATGATTTCACCGCTTTGCATCAGTTTGCCCTGTCCGTAGAAATATAACGGATAATAGAAACCGCTGTAGAAAAGGAAGCTTTCTAAGTAAACGGAAGCGACCATCGCTTTAAACAGCGAAATCTCATCATCTTTTTTTATGGCGCGGTACAGTCCGACGACGGTGTGGGCTTTTTTCTGCAGGTATTTATTCTGCTTCACCCATTCAAACACTTCGTTGATCGTTTCAGTCGGAGCAAGCGTCATAAAAATATTTGAATATGATTTTGCGTGCACCGCGTTTTCCATCATCGCCATGAAATTAAGAACCGCTTTTCGCTGATGGCCTTCTACGTGCTCGGCCACAATCGGCATGCCCGTGTTCCCCTGCTCTGTATCAAGCAGTGTCAGGCCGGCGAGAACCTTCATGTACGTATCCTGTTCATTTTTACCCAAATACTTCCAAGTGAGAAGATCGCCGTTTAATGCGATCTCTTCCGGAAGCCAAAACTGCTTTACGTTTTGGTTGTAAAACATTTGGGTGAAATCATCTTCATGCTTTGACCAGTTTGCTGCGTCATAAATTTTTGTCACTGTAAACTCTCCTTTAATCAAACAACACAAGAAAGACAGCTGTCCTGCCCGGTATCTTTCGTTCTTGCATAGTAAATGGTTTTGATGCCTCTATGGTGGGCATACAGATCAATACGGTTCAGATCACGAGTTGTCATCGTATCTTTCAAAAACAGGGTGAAGCTGATTCCCTGATCGATATGCTGCTGGATTGTCGCGATCATATCCACCACTTTGAACATGTCCATATCATAAGCTTCTTTGTAGAAGAACCAGTTATTAGACGCTAACCCCGGCATCGGGTAATACGTTTTTGAGTTTCCGTATGTTCTTTCTTCGATCCGTTCCATAATCGGCATAACGGATGCCGTGCTGGATTGGACGTAGGAAATGGAGCCTGTCGGCGCGATACACAGTCTGTAGCTGTGGTACATGCCGTTTTCAGCGACAAACGCCTTCAGCTCTTTCCAGTCTTCGATTGTCGGAATGTGCATGCCTTCAAAGAGCGCAGCGATTTTTTCGTATGCCGGCGAGAACTCTTTCTCGATGTATTTATTGAAATATTCTCCCGTTGCATAAGTGGAGCCTTCATAATGCTCAAACGTTTCGCCTTTTTCTTTCGCAAGCTCAGCTGAACGCTGGATGGAATAAAAGTTTACCATCATAAAGAACGTATTCGCGAAGTCTCTTGCTTCCGGGCTTTCATAAGCGATGCCGTTTTGGGCAAGGTAGCCGTGCAGGTTCATCGCGCCTAAACCGATCGATTTCATCGCTTTGTTCGCGCGTCTGACTGCCGGCGCGTTGCGGATATCCGTCGTCTCGGACACATGAGTCAGGGAATCCGTCGCAAGTTTCACCGTGCGCTCAATCGATTTATGTTTCATGACATTCAAAATATTTAAAGAACCCAGGTTGCAGGAAATGTCCAGGCCGATTTCATCTTCTTCGTCATAATCTGTGTAAGCTGAAACTTGTGACGCCTGAAGCACTTCAGAGCAAAGGTTTGAGAATTTCACTTTTGAGACGTGGTTATTCGCGTGCTCTTTATTTACGTTGTCCTGGAACATAATGTACGGATAGCCTGACTCAGAGCGGAGAACGGCAAGCTTTTCAAGCAATTTGCGCGCATTCACTTTTTCTTTTTTGACGCGCGGATTGTCGACAAGCTCCTCATACATCGCCGTCATGTCCATTTCGTCCATATGCTGGCCGTATTCTTTATAAATCGTATGCGGATAAAAGACATAAGCGGCTTTATCCTCTCTCGCAAGCTCGACGAACTTGTCCGGAATCACGACGCCGATGGAAAGGGTTTTAACGCGGACGTCTTCATCAGCCGAGATTTTTTTCGTATCAAGAAAATCATTAATATCCCGGTGGAAAATGTTCAGGTATGCCGCGCCTGAGCCTTGTCTTTGCCCCATTTGGTCAGCATAGCGGAACGCATTATCAAGAAGTTTCATCACGCCTACGACGCCTTTTGTGGCATTTTCCACATCTTTAATCGCTTCGCCTTTGGCACGGAGCTTCGACAGGTTAAGTGACACGCCTCCTCCGAGCTTCGAAAGCTGCATGGAGATGTCGATCGCTCTTGAAATATCATTCAGCGAGTCATTGACTTCCAAAAGGAAACAGCTGACCAGCTCGCCGCGGCGTTTGCGTCCGGCATTTAAGAATGTCGGCGTGCTCGGCTGATATTCCTGGTTAATCATTAAGCGCACATAGTCTTTCGCTTTTTCCGCGTCGCCGTTTGCAAAAAACAGGGCCACGATTGAAATTCTGTCCTCGTAACGCTCAAGGATTTTTTTCTTATCATTCGTTTTCAATGCATAATCGTTATAAAATTTAAAAGCACTCATGAAGGATGGAAAACGAAATTTCTTCGCGTAAGCTGTCTTGAAAACATCTTTTATCTCTTCAAACGAATAGAGGCTCAAAAACTCTTCTTCGTAATATTGATTTTCAATCAGATAATCCAGCTTCTCTTTCAAATCGTGAAAGAATACCGTGTTTTGATTGATATAGTCAACAAAATAGCTATGTACAGCCTCTTTATCTTTATCAAACTGGAATTTTCCATCTTGTTGGATCATAATTTCGTTATTTAACTGAATCCATTTTGGCACTTGGTTTTGTGACAACTTTTTCTACCTCCTGAGTAAACAATTCAACGTCTTTCGCTGTGCCGCTGAGTTCAAATTTAAGAAGGACCGGCACCTGATACTGCTTTGAGATCGTGTCGGCGCTTTTGGCAAAATTCTCACCCCAGATTTTATTTCCGCTCGCTGCGACTCCTTGCAGAAGATGGGCGTTTTTTTCAAGAAATGCCTGCGTTGATGCCGGCACCTGTCCGAAGTTTGTCGTGTAGGTCACCAGTACAAACGGAGTGTCCAGATCTTCAATTTCGTCCACCTTGCGGATCAGCTGAAAGTCTGTTTTATTCACAAAACGCTGAACATTCCCTGTCTTTGAATCAAATATGATTTGAACCATCCATATCACGACCTATCAAAAATAATGAATCTCTTAACACTATATATAGTATACTAACCTCTCAGAAAAACACAACATATTGAGATCGATTTATAAAAAGTTCATATTTTTGAAAGAGCGGACCTTGGTTCTGCCCCGATTAACGCCCAAAAAAGAGAGCAGAACGAGAATCATCTCTCATCCTACTCAAGGTGTCATGTGTAAGCCGATGTCTATCATAACATGAAAAAAAACTGCTTAGTAGTCTAGACTTTTATTCTTATTTTTTGTAAGAATCACATTTTTTTTCGCTTTCAACGGTTTCTTCTATTTCCACATCAGCACCGATTTCTTTCAGTACGGATTTCAGAGCGCTTGTAATGGAAGCCTCTCTGATCAGTTCTTTGCCGTCAACGATGATGCTGGTTCCATATTCATAGCAGGAATCATCTTCACAGGTTTCTTCCCAATGGTTGATTATCACCTTGTGTTTCAATCGTCTCACCCTCTGCATGATCAATGTCAGTACCTAGTGTAGCTTGTGCGGCCTGCTTTGTAAATTCGAACGCTTGTGAAATTTATTCAAGCTCATCCAGCGCCGTTTCTTTTTTCAGTTTGATTTTATTCGTTTTTTCATCGTAGCGGTATATTTTCATGTAACCGTCCTCAACGACGCCGAAATGGTTATGTTCCAGCTGCACCGTGCTTTCAGTCTGCGGTTCGGTATCCGTTGAGCCGCCGTCATGATCCGTCACCACCGTCTCATGATTGCTGCATGCTCCAAACAGCAAAAAAACAGCGATCCAAACGAGCGTAATCCTGATTCTTCTCAGTTCATTCTCACTTTCAAACATGGTGTTCCGAGCCCCCTTTTATGTTTCCGATCTCCAGCCGGCAATATACAGGCGCGCATAAAAAAAGACCATGCTTCATGGTCTTTGGACAAAAAAGTCTATTCAAGCTCAAGCTGAACGTTTTTTTGCGGGGCGAACGTGGAGATGGCATGTTTATAAATAAGCTGCTGCTTCCCCTCCGTTTCGAGCAAGACGGTAAAGTTATCAAAGCCTTTTACCTGGCCGCGAAGCTGAAAGCCGTTGAGTAAAAACACCGTGACGAACGTATTGTCTTTTCGGATTTGATTCAAAAACTGATCTTGAATATTAATCGGTTTCATGTTTCGTCCTCCTTGGTTCTCAATACAATACTGTTTCGATTAAATTTCCAGTTTTCCTGCTATACACTCGAAAATTTCCTTTATTTTCTGTTCGATATCCACAGGCGGGGTCATATCGGTCCATGAGACGGACATTTTATTGCGAAACCAGGTCAGCTGGCGTTTCGCATAACGTCTTGAATTTTGCTTTAATTGTTCCACAGCCTGAGGGAGCGGCACTTTTCCATCCAGATATTCATACAGCTCTTTATAGCCGATCGCCTGAATCGATTGGCTGTCCCGGATATTCATATCATACAGCCGCTTGACTTCAGCAAGAAGGCCGGCTTCCATCATCAGGTCAACACGATCGTTAATCCGGCCGTACAGCACTTCTCTGTCCATTGTAAGACCGATGAGTACCGCATTGTAAAGCAGCTCCCGTTTTTGGGTTTTAAGATGCTCTGACATTGTTTTTCCTGATATGTGGAGAATTTCGAGCGCGCGGATGACTCTTCGCGTATTATTTTGATGAATGGCCGCCGCCGCTTCCGGATCGGCTGCCGCAAGCTTGGCATGAAGAGCTTCCGCCCCTTCTTCTGTCGCCAGTTTCTCCATGCGCTCCCGGAATACAGGATCACCGGAGTGTTCAGTGAACGTATAATCATACAGCACAGACTGAATGTACAGACCAGTCCCTCCGACAATCATCGGGAGCTTTCCTCTGCCGGCAATCTCGCTGATTTTTTCCCTCACCATTTTCTGATAATCCGCCGTTGAAAAAGTGTCGGACGGGTCCAAAATATCAATCAGATGATGCGGCACGCCTTCTGTCTCTTCTTCGGTGACTTTGGCCGTACCGATATCCATCCCCTTATATACCTGCATGGAATCTCCGCTGATGATTTCCGCATTCAGCATTTTTGCGAGTCCGATGCTCAGTTTTGTTTTTCCGACTGCCGTCGGGCCGACGAGTATGACGACAGGCTGTTTTGTATTTTTCAATATGTATCACTCTCTTTTATAAATCTCCCCCTGATTATAGCATTCATTTCTCCAGGCACCTATCCATTTTGCCCTTTTTTCTGAGCGCTAAACGTCAATTACCACCCGAGCGGCTCGTTGCCGACAACCTCTCTCGTTTTTCCTTTGAGCTTGTGGTGGTGTGTTTTCCGGTCTTGCTCCCGCGGATCGTAAACGACCCCGCCGTAGCGGATCTGAATCGGCTCATTGTAAGCGGCAAAGGTGGTCTCTGCAAGCTCATGATAATGTGTTCCGTCAACCCTCGGAATGGCAGGGCCGGAAATACCGTAATACCTATGGAAATGGCCGTTTTCAAAAGAGGTGATGCCCGAATAAAAATGTGTATGCTCATCTGTATTGCTGCCGTTCTCCGGCTGTGAAAAGCCTTCGATCAAATGGTAATGCCCCTGCACTACATCCGTTACAGCCCGGTATGCGTGTGTATGCGGAGGTTTTTTTGACCAGTCGGACTGATACAGGCCCACAAAAGCTCACTCCTTTATTTTTTTGATAAACGCCCAATCAAAAATTGGTGGGCTGAATACTCTGTTATCATCTCAAATTTATTCTTGGAGGTACCTAAATTATGAATGAAGAATACGCATACGCAGCAGATAGTGATATGAGACAGTTTGGACGTCCTGGATTTGGTTTTGGCCGGCCGGGATTCGGGTTCGGACGGCCGGGTTTTGGTTTTGGCCGGCCTTGGTTTGGCCGCCCTTGGTTTGGCCGCCCTTGGTTTGGCTATGGATTCGGACGTCCGTTTGGATTTTTCGGCGGTCCGTTTGCCGGAGGGCTTGTCGGGGGTCTGGTCGGAAGCGCCTTATTAAATCCGTATTTGTACGGGGGTTACGGCTACCCTTACTATCCGTATTACTACTAAGACAATCAAAAAGGGCTCCTTTCAGGGGCCTTTTTATATAGGCCGAATGTCTTGACTTGCCGGGTAAAGTTCGGATATTATTTTATTTTACTGCCTTAAACAAAAGGCATGAAGATGATGATGAGAGGGGGATTGGATATGATTCTGGGTTATATCTTCCTCACAATTGCTATTTTATCAGAGTCAATGGGTGCGGCCATGCTGAAGGTCTCCCGCGGATTTACGCGGTTTGTGCCGAGCGCACTTGTAGTGGCTGGCTATTCATTGGCCTTTTATATGCTTTCACTGACACTGAATCTCATTCCGCTCAGCTTATCCTATGCCACATGGAGCGGGGCCGGAACGGTGCTTGCGTCCATTATCGGAGCGAAGTGGTTTCATGAAAAACTGGACAAGCAGGCTGTTATCGGGCTCTTTTTCTTATTGGCCGGTGTCATTTTGATGAATTGGTAGAAAGGAGAGGCATGATAATGAAAGGATTACTCTGCTTGGCATTAGCCATTGTATCAGAAGTGTTCGGAAGCACGATGCTGAAGCTGTCGGACGGTTTTACCCACCTATGGCCCGCTCTCGGCGTCATTGCCGGAATCGGAGCCTCTTTTATGTTTTTGAGCTTCTCTTTGAAAAGCCTTGATTTATCCACCGCATACGCGACATGGTCAGGTGTCGGCACGGCTTTAACGGCGATTGTCGGCTTTATCGTTTTTAAGGAGGCCATGACAGTCAAAATGATGATCGGTCTCGTTTTGGTCATCACAGGCGTTATCCTGCTGAACCGTTCCAAGTCTCAAAAAGCTAAAAAAAATCAAACGGCCCGGAGCTGACCGTTTGAACTCATCAATCGCGGGCGGCTTTTACTTCCACTTCAAGCTCCATCTCCACGTTTCCCTGGACCGCTCGTGAAATCATACACGAGGACTCCGCTTTTTGCGCCAGCTTTCTGGCCAGCGTAAACTCCGTTTCAGTTGCACCCGGCTTTAATACTATAAACGGGCGGTGAATGATTTTTTGATATGTAAATACACCGTTTGTTACGTCTACAATTCCTTCAGATTCCATATGTAGATCTTCTTTATCCAGACCGCTTCTTTCCATCATTGCCGCAAGCGTTATAATATAACAGGTCGCGGCCGCTCCAAGCAGCATTTCATCAGGATTTGTGCCTTCTCCCGGTCCGTCCATTTCCTTAGGAATGGACACAGCTGTTTCCAGCCGGCCGCTTTTAATATCGCCGACGCCGTTCCGATTTCCGGGCCAATTTGCTTTTAAATAAAAATGGTGTTTTGCCAAGGGACAATCCTCCTTTTTTTCAGTTTACTCAACTTTCACTGGTTTGTCTTATTTTAAGCTCAAGAATACTCTTGATTGATCACTCTTTTTATCGTACGGACATACCGGTAAAATTCCTCCGTTTTTGTGAATTCTCTTTCGCGGTAATCAAAATTATCAAAAAACGCTTCCCGTTGTTCTCTGCTGATCTCAAGCTGTATGCTCAGCCCGGTTTGGGTCTGGTTATTGATATTTTCGATGTCAACTCCGGACAGCCCGGTTCTTGAGGTTGCCAATTCTGCAGAAAATCCGTTTCGTTTAAGAGCTTTCACCAATTTTTTCGCCCGCTTCCGGTCACTTCCTCCGACAAGAGTGTTTTTCTCGTCGCTTTTATAACCGTGAACTGCGATAACATAACGGTGCTGTTTAATGCTTTTGACTGCTAAAGGCTCATCGAACTTGGTGCTCGTAATATGAAGGGTCTGGTTATCATGCGTTTTTAATCCCTCAAACAGGTAGGTTGAAAAATCATCTCTGAAAGAGCGGACGATCTCGCTCACCCCGCCCTCAATTCTGCCCCCGTGCGGCGACATAATCAATACAGAGCTCCCCTCTTGCTTATTGTACGATATATGATAATCATCGGGGTCTTCGTGTTCAGCCAGATCTTTAAAATCTGTGTATGTATCAGAGGAATTCGAGGGATCAGGGTCTGACGCATAATGAACACATCTTATTAGTAAGACCATTGCTACGATAATGATGACATTAAGTAAAATTCTCTTCATCAGTTTTCCTTTTGTTCTCCTTTCTGAAAAATGAAATGTTCATTATATGGTTTTTTGTCAATAGGTCTTATCTTAACATTCTATTCACATTATCATCAGTGAAAAACTTCCCGGTTTCAAAAAATCAATGGATTGTCACGGTTCAAGCCTTCAGATGCCGGGCATCAGTGAAAAAAGGTTGAGAGAAGGCAAAAAAAAGGGAGGAATGCCCGAATTTTCACGGACGGGAGATTGACAGAGGAAACAGAAAACATCAAGAATACGCTCTTAAAAATGCAGATCCGCCTCCCGAAGCAAATGCGCAGGACAGAATGGACTCCGTCAAAAAGGTTCTCATCTGCCTTTTTGTACAGCAGAATGCCTTCACAGCCCGCTCATCCCCTTTTTAATAATAATGGTCCGTTTTGAAATCGAGCCGTCTTTTTTCATATATATAATATCAATTGGAAGCTGCTTTTCCAAGGAATGTCTCAATATCATGTTCATATTTATACCTCCTTCTGTCGGCTTTATTATAAACGAACAAGTGTTCGATTTCAACTTATTCGTTTCTTTTTCATCTGAAAAAGCCGCAAGTAACCAGCTCTCTGAAGGACAAACAAACTGACCGAACATACAGCCTGTTCATATGGTATAGAGAGAATCGCCAGAATGGGAGGAAAAGTATATATGTTTGGTTACTCAATGGTACAAATGGTGCGGTCAAATGCTCATAAACTGGACTGGCCGCTCAGAGAAAACGTATTACAGTTATATAAACCTTTCAAATGGACGCCTTGCTTTTTGCACAGCTTTTTCGAAGAGAAGGTAAAAAACAGAAAGAAAATGTCAGTCATCATTGAATTCGAAGAGGGATGCCACGAATCCGGTTTTCACAGCACGGGTCAGGTCCTATCAAATGAGAAACGCTGCACTATAAAAAAGCAGTTTCAAACATTTAATTGCTGCAGCGCGGAAGTCACCCCGTCCGCCCTTCATATGCTTCTTTCTCAATGCCGGGATATCCGTAAAATCTATTTAAACCGTGAAGTAAAAGCACTTCTTGATACGGCAGCGGAATCATCCCATGCAAAAGAAGTGACCCGAAACGGCACCGTATTAACAGGGAAAGGCGTAACCGTTGCCGTTATTGATACCGGAATCTATCAGCACCCCGATTTAGAAGGCAGAATTACCGGATTTGCCGACTTTGTAAACCAAAGGACAGAACCGTATGATGACAATGGCCACGGCACTCATTGCGCCGGTGATATTGCGAGCAGCGGCGCATCCTCTTCCGGAAAATATCAAGGACCGGCGCCGGAAGCCAATCTGATCGGTGTCAAGGTATTAAACAAATCAGGATCAGGAACCTTGGCTGATATCATTGAAGGAGTGGAATGGTGCATACAATATAATAAAGAATACACCGAGAACCCGATCCGGATCATCAGCATGTCGCTGGGCGGAGAAGCGCTCAGATATGACAAAGAAACGGATGATCCGCTCGTCAAGGCCGTTGAAGAAGCATGGAACGCAGGAATCGTCGTCTGTGTCGCCGCGGGCAACTCCGGTCCGGAAGCACAAACGATTTCAAGCCCCGGCGTCAGTCAGAAGGTCATCACGGTAGGCGCCTATGATGACAATGATACGCCGAGCAATGAAGATGATACGATTGCTTCTTTCTCAAGCCGCGGCCCGACGGTATACGGAAAAGAGAAGCCTGATATTCTTGCACCCGGAGTCGATATCGTATCCCTTCGTTCTCCGCGTTCATATCTTGACAAATTACAAAAATCAAACCGTGTAGGGTCCTTGTATTTCAGTTTGTCGGGCACATCCATGGCCACTCCGATCTGTGCGGGCATCGCCGCCTTAATCCTTCAGCAGAACCCGCAGCTTACGCCTGACGAAGTGAAAACACTGATCAAACAAAGTCCGGATAAATGGACAAATGAAGATCCGAACATTTACGGAGCAGGCGCAGTGAACGCCGAAAACGCCGTACCGAAAGAATAACCTTTTTCTCATGAGAAAACGGGATCGTCTGCATCAGCAGATGACCCCGTTTTTCAGTAAACAGCAGAAACATTATAATGAAGAAACTCGGAACTCTTCATATCCTGCTGTCAGAATAAAAGATGAATGCAAGACAGTGTATTTCTGAAAAAATAGGGAATAAGTATGGTGTAGATAAAAGGAGGAATGACAATGGCACTCACAAACACCGAACTGTCTGAATGGCTGCAAAAGCAAATCGGACAAACGCTTGATATCAGAAAAGGAGAGCTGACAGACAGCCGGAATGAGATTTCTGATATGGATCAAATCATGCTTCACCTTGATGATGTTCTCGTCCGCCGAACAAATCATCCCGATGACTATGTAGCGGACGAAGAACTCGTCTTAAAAGGGCACGGCACAACCTATACGGAGGAAGGCAATGTACCGCTCCCTCAAGATGCGTATGAAATCCCTTTGCTTGGTGACATTACCATTCAAAAAGAGCAGAACGGATTAAAGGTACATACAGATCGGGCCGTTTATACAATCGGGACCCGACAAGAGCAATAAAACGAAAAAAACGCCCTGAATCAGCGGCGTTTTTTTATTGGTTTTTTTCTTCCGAATAACCGTGGAACATCGTGAATGCGCAAAGCATAATACCTAAAATAATGATAATCGGGAGCCAGATAACGGCAAATTTATAATCCGGTTCGGCAAAGGCGCCAATGACCGCCCCGAAGCAATACAGCACCAAGGCAAGCGCGCGCAAAACAGCATCTCTCGTAAACTGCTTCCGCTTGTCCGATTTGTAAAACCTTGCGGTGAGATCTTCAAAAAAATTAGCAAGCGTTCCCGTTAATACGGTCGTGGAAATCCCGGCTACACCAAGTTTTCTCGCGGCTGTCGTCTGCATTCCCATTGCGAAGCTGAGCAGCATAATCAGCACATAAACAGAAATGCTCTCTGCAAAAAAACAAGAGAACAGAGCAAACAGGAGCAAAACAGCTCCTTCAATAACCAAAGCCGCAGTTACGGCAGGCGGCCAGAATGACTTCTTTTTATTGCCGACAAGCACGGCGGCGGCAATAACGCCGGCAATAAATCCGATTAACGAGGTTAAAGATTTGAGTACGGCAAGGTGCCATGAATTGCCGATCGCAAGGCCGAACAGAACGATATTCCCCGTCATATTGGCGGTAAAGACATGCCCTAAACTTAAATAACCGATCACATCCACAATTCCCGCAGTTAAACAAAGAAGCAAAAGTGCAATATTTCGGTATGTAGTCACTGTCAATGTGATCCAATCCTTTCTCATGCCGATTTCCAACATATAAGTTTACTCTTCGCGATTTCATATGTCCAGCCGGCACGCCTCTTTTTCAAAGCAAAAAAACTCCGGCGAACCGGAGAAGGTTACTGAACGATAAATAATACTCTCGTACCGTCGGAATATCCGCTCATTTGATTTCCAACCCATGAACCGGCTCCGCGATTATCCGAAGGGGTTACATATCTGATGTCAGCCCCTGCCCCGCCTTCCGTACAGACTGCCATCGGCCATTCATCACGGTCAAACCCAGGCTTTGTCGGAATGCCTTTCAATGATTCTTTCCTTCTTTCCTCAGCTCCGCCGCGATCAATTGTACAAATGTCAGAATGCCCTGCCGAAATGGCATCTTTTATATGATTCCCCGTCTCCGGATATTTTAACAGCGGGAAATACAGCACATGATCATATCGGGATGCAGCTTCAGCAGTATTCTCCGAATGGATGCCGGCGCCCATAAAGCCGAACTGAAGAAAGATCACCAAAAGCAGACTTGCCGTCCATTTCATAAACGCAGCCATTCACAGCCTCCTTAAGAAGTTGATATGAAGCGTAAATATGTATATTAGCCGGACTTAGCGCACATGATGGAATGGAAAAAAAAGTATGTTGTTTTGTTGATAATCAACGAAAATGGCGGCTTTACGATTTGTCTGTTGAACCGGCTTCTGTTTCCTTATATAGTTTAGACATACTTATGAGCCGTTGTAATCAGGTTCTTCGGCGGATAATAGGAGGAATGCCGTCCGGTCGACAGGCACCGGCTGTTTGTTATGTCTTTTTCAAAAACATGAAGGCGGGGAAATCAAGATGGAAAAAATAATGTTTCACCCACACTCATCCGAGTTTCACGAAAACCCTTTTGCGGTACTAAGCAGATTCAGAGAGCAGGATCCTATACATAAATTCGAACTGCAGCGTTTCGGAGGCACCTTTCCGGCTTGGCTCATCACACGTTATGATGATTGTATGGCGTTTTTAAAGGACGGAAGAATTACAAGAGATGTCAAACGGGTCATGCCGAAGGAGCTGATCGCGAAGCTGAATGTCAGTGAAGATATAGATTTTGTATCAGAGCATATGCTGGCAAAAGACCCTCCCGATCATTCACGCCTTCGATCTTTGGTGCATCAGGGATTCACTCCCCGGATGATTGAGCAGCTTCGCACCGGGATAGAACGGATCACAGAAGAGCTGCTGGATGAAATGGAAACAAAAGCAGATCCTGATATCATGAGAGATTTCGCCGCACCGCTCCCGTTTATCGTCATTTCCGAGCTGCTCGGAATTCCGAAAGAAGACCGTGCCAAATTTCAAGTGTGGACAAGCGCGATGGTCGACACGTCAGAAAGCGGACAAGATGCGACCAACCAGGCGCTCAGAGAGTTTAAACAATATATGCAAACACTGATTGAAGAAAAAAGAAACCACCCGGGTGAGGATCTGACAAGCAAGCTTATTTACGCAGAAGAGGACGGCCAAAAGCTGAGTGAATCAGAGCTGTATTCCATGCTGTTTTTGTTAGTCGTCGCCGGGCTTGAAACAACGGTTAACCTTCTCGGCTCCGGCACACTGGCGCTTCTTCTCCACAAAGACCAGCTGGAGAACATAAAGCGGCAGCCCGACACTATCCAGACGGCGGTCGAGGAGCTTTTGCGTTATACCTCTCCCGTCATCATGATGGCGAATCGATGGGCGATTGAAGATTTCACGTATAAAGATGTTTCCATTAAAAAAGGCGATATGATTTTTATCGGCATCGGTTCAGCCAATCGGGACCCGGAATATTTCGATGAACCCGATACATTAAATGTGGCGAGAACACCGAACCGTCATATCTCTTTCGGTTTCGGCATTCATTTCTGTCTCGGAGCCCCGCTCGCCCGGATGGAAGCATCCATTGCCTTTAATGCGCTTTTAAAACGGTTTCCGAATATAGAGCTGAACGGCTCGTCCGAGGATTTGACATGGAGAAAAAATGTGTTTTTAAGAGGGCTTGAAACATTGCCTGTCAAATTTTGATACCCGCCCCCTTTTTGGGGGCTTTTTAAATGTCTTATAAACAGGAAACAATAAATTTATATGAATATTTAGTACATAGTAAATTTAGTTCTGATTTAGGCAAAAAAGCTGCCGGATTGCTCCGGCAGCTTTCTCTATTACCGTTTTACCAACTCATTTGTTTCGTCCAGCTTTTTCCTGAAAGATTTAAGAAAATTGGCGCTTATCGTCCCTTTGTTTGCGTACAGCTTTTCGCAAAATGCCTTAATGGCGTTTTGCGGCTTTGTTTCCGTCAGCATTGTAACATGATTGGAAGAATGCACGTCCAGCAGGTGAAACTGTTTTATCTGCCGTTCCCATTCTTTCCAATACGCATCATAGTCTAACGGAATTTGTTCTTCCTCTGCTGTGAGATAACGTTCAAGATCCCCGAGAAACAAACCGCTTTTATTTCGGAAATAGTAGCATTGCAGCGCTTCCGGATGAGGCAGCGGCTTCATGTCATACTCTTCCATTCCGTAAGCGAGCTGCGTCTTCATCATTTGCTCCAGCTGCATCCGTATCGCTTCTTCTGATTTGGGCAGGCCGCGCTCTTTGGCAAGTGTGATCAATTCTTTCAGTACATCTTCTTCCTCAGCCTGAACGGTAATGTCTTCCCTGCTGATTAATGCCTCTTCAGGGTTTTCAGGCTTGAGATATGCCGTAAGCATCGTATTGATCGTTTGCAGCATGACTGACTTGATAGATGGTTTTCTTTCTTTCCATTTTTCACTGTACGGGGTATCGATCATGACGGCGCTTTTCACCGTATGCCCTTTCTCCTGCAAGAGGCGCGCTGTTTCATATGCAAGCATGCCGCCCAAGGAATATCCGCCAAGATCATATGGGCCTTTCGGCTGTACAGCTTGGATGATTCTCACATAAGAAGCGGCCATCTCTTCAATTCCTTGCAGCGGGTCTTTCCCTGTCAAACCCCTTGCCTGGATGCCGTAAAAAGGGCGCTGGCTCTTTTTGGCGAAAGGCTGATACGCTTCAACGCCTCCCGTTCCTCCGTGAAACCAAAAAACAGGACGGCCTGTTTCCTTTTCATTCAGTTTGACGAGTTCGGGAAAATTCCCGCCCGCACCTTGCGATTGGTTCGTTTTTAACAGCACGTTGAGCTCCTGAAGAGTACCGCAGTTCTGAAGAGCTTCCAGACTTATGCGGCTGTCTGCGTCCTCAAGTTTTTTCAGCAGCTGAATACAGGAGAATGAATCGAAGCCGTATTCAGTCAGCGGCTTATTTTGATCAATTTCCGCCGCCTCCATCCCCAAAATGTCAGCCACAATGTCAGCCGCATCCCCGCGGCGGGACTGAGGGTTCTGTGAAACCGGCGGAAGGCTGATGTCTTCTGTCCGACCGCCTTTCCAATACTTGTGTTTTTCAAAAGGGTATGTCGGAAGCGGGACTCGTCGAACAGGTTTACCTTGGTGGAGTCTGTCCCATGGAATGTCCGCGCCTTTAACCCAGCAAAACGCCAGCTTTTCCAGATTATTTTCTGCCAGAAGCGTCTCCGTAACGACTGTACCGAGTGTCCCTTCCAGTAAAACCCCGATATCTCCTGATCCAGTCTGCTGACTGCCTGTAAAGAAGCTTTTCATTCCTTTGCTTTCTTCGGAAAACTCTCTGTAATCTGTCAGTTTTTCCAGCAGTTCATCTTGATTGCGGGCAACGAGTGCCAGGCGGCAGTTCATCGCCTCACGCCCGGTCTGAAGCGTGTAAGCAATATCCCGCAATGACGGAATATATTCAGTTTGTATGAAAGCAGCCAGCTGACCTGCGGCCGCCTTAAGCCGATCTTCGCTCTTAGCAGAAAGCACGATAAGCTGCGGTTCATGTGCAGATTCCGTGTCTTTCAGACGAGGGCTGTACTGTTCCAAGACGACATGCGCATTCATGCCGCCGAAGCCATAGCTGTTAATTGCGGCCCGGCGCGGAATCAGACTGCCATTATCGTCGGTGAGCTGTGTCCATTCTTGATTGTCTTCGGTGAAACGGAAGCGGCTTTGCTGAATGGTCATTTGCTCATTTGCAGCTGTAAAGCCGGGAATGCCCGGGATAGTATGATGCTTCATGGCCATCGCCACTTTCATAAGGGCTGCCAGTCCGGAAGCGAGTTCGCCATGGCCGATGCAAGGTTTCACAGTGCTGATATAACAAGGCGCGCTTTCCTCCTCATTCGCAAACTCGCCGTAGCCCGCTTTGATGGCATTGAACTCCAGCGCGTCTGCCATTTCGGAGGCAATGCCGTGGGCTTCAATGTATGTGACGGTTTGCGGATCGACATCGGTGCCCTCGTACGCTTTTTTCATCGCGGCCTTCATTCCCGCCGGGTTCGGCGCGTGAAGCGACATGCCCTTACCGCCATGAGACACCCCGGTTCCTTTAATGACCATGTGAATGTGATCACCGTCTTCAATTGCCGCCTCGAGCGGTTTTACGATGATAACGCCCGCCCCTTCACTTCTGACAAAACCATCGGCATCTTTTTGGAAAGATTTCGCCCGGCCGTTTTTGCTTAAATATCCCATTGAATCAAATCCGATAAAGCCCTTCGGTGACTGCAGAATATTGACGGCGCCCACGACAGCCTGCTCACATTCGTTATGACGGATCGATTGAACCGCCCTGTGCAATGCCACAAGCGTTGACGTGCAGGCAGCCTCGTAATATTCACTCGGCCCTTGTAAATTCAAGGCATATGATATCCTGTTCGGAATGATGGACGGAATGGATGTTCCATTGTTTGGGTCGCTATTGCCCGCGGCAACGAAAACGCCTGTCGGTCTACTTGATAACGCCTTATTGGTCAGGCCCGCATCCTCCATTGCCTTCCACGTATGCATCAAGAGCAGAAACTGCTCAGGCCCCATTTGCGAAGCCTCTTTAGGAGAAATTCCGAAAAAGAGCGGGTCAAATTCTCCGACTCCGTCAATAAAACCGCCCCATCTGAGGCTTGTGTCATCCTCATCATCGGCGTAACGGCGCCAGTCCCAGCGCTCCGCCGGAATTTCTGAAATACAGTGATCTCCGTTTACGGTGTGTTCCCAAAAAGACTGGATATCCGGAGATTGCGGAAACTGACCTGACATACCGATAATGGCGATTCCTTGCTTGATCTTACTGTTATCACAGGGTGGATGCTGTTCCTTCGGCAAAGTTGGCGCTTCTTTTGTTACCGAAGCCTCTTCTGTATGCTTGTGATCGGCAAGCAATTGAGAAAATTTGCTCTCATGTGCTGACGCAAAGTAGCGGGTCAGCTCTTCCGCCGTAGGATACTCGAAAAACAATGTTGGATTCACATCGATTTCTGCCTCTTCGCCGATCTCTTTTGTCAGTCCGATCAGGCTTGCGGAATCAAGCCCCAATTCCATGATATTAGCATCAGAACGCAGGGATGACGCAGGTTCATCCATCATCTTGGCGAGCTTGCCAAGGACATAGCTGCGGATATGATCTGTCAGACTGCCGGCAGAAATCGATTCTCCCGCGCTTTTCACAGTCGTTCGAGCCGGCTGATTCATCTGAAACGCTTCCGGGCGGAACCGTTTCAGGGCATAGCCTTCATAACACATAACCACTTCAGACCGGCTGTTGATTACATCTGCGTTAAACAGGATCATCTCCCCTGTTTGTTTGGCCAGCTTGATGTGCAGCCAGCAATCGGTGAGATTTTCCGGGCTGCCGAAGGTGACGGAATTAATGCCGAACGGCAGATAGCTTTCTGCATCCGCTTGATCCAATAAAGAAAGCGCGGACAAGTAAGCACTGTTGGCGATTAACGGATTTATAGCATAATTTTGCGAGTCGCCATTGTTCAGATTCAGCTTTGCTAAAACGGCATCAGTGCCTTTGTATAGGCGGGTGATCGTTTTAAATTCTTCTCCCCACACGACGGTTCCCGTTCCGTCTCCGTATAACTCATCTATCCGTCCCACTTCACTGTAAGAGCGCTGAATGGCCGCCAGATCCGCGTGCCGCTTCTGAAACGGATACGGACTGCACTCGGCATACGCCGCTGCGCTCCAATCAGGAGATGTACGGCTGCGGTACATCATGCGCAGTTCAAAAGCATCCCCGTTTTGTTTTGATTCTGTTTTCAGCTCGATGCGATCGCCTTTTTTTACGGTAATGGGATTGACGTAATTCAGTTTTTTAATTTGTCCTCCTTCTGCATCGGGAAAGAGATGATAAAACTGCTCGGCCGCCAGACTTTTGTATGTAGCGCCGACGAGTACAGGTTCTCCGTTGAATTGATGCCCTTGCACATATGGATCATCATCATTGTATTTCGCCTGAACGCCGGCCGCGTTTTCTGCTTCACCGAAATGAAAAGAAGTCCGGTGGTCAAAAGCATAGGCCGGCAGATGAACGGCGTGCTCTTGCTCCACCTGATCAAATGCGATATTCTCTCCTTTTTCCCATTGCCGCGCACGATTGGCGATAGCAGAATCGGAGAAATTGAGATTCGGCTGATCCAAGCGGTAAGCGGCCAGCTTTTTCACCAGTTCCTGAACGGTTGAAGCCGTAAATGCCGCCCGGTACTCCGAATGATGCGTTCTTTTTTGTAGCGCGGATGCGACAGCGGCCGGATGAAGAGATGGCGTCTTTTCTAAAAAGGCCGCCAGTCTGTCAAGATAGGCTTCAAAACTCCATTTCGTTTTCGCTGACACAGGGAAAATATATTCCTCAGAGCTGTTGCGGTTCTGATGGAAATCTGGACTGATATATTCTTCTATGATCAGATTCGCATATGCCCCGCCTGCCCCGAAGGAATTAATCATGCTTCTCCGCGGTATGATGTCTCCCGTCCCGGCATCCCTCATACGCTCCCAATGCTCGGTTTTTTCCTGCAGGTAAAAGGCTGTTTGTTCAAGCGCGATATTCGGATTTTGCGGTTTAGCGTTAATGGTCGGAACTAACGTTTCCCGCTCCATTTGCAATAGCACTTTTGCGAGCTGGGACATGCCGGAGGCCGCCTCTAAATGGCCGAGGTTTGACTTGACGGATCCAAGCGCGCAAAAACGTTTTTTATCGGTATATTGCGAGAACGCGTTTGTCAGGGCAATGACCTCAATCGGATCTCCCAATACCGAGCCGTTTGCCGCTGATTCAACATAACCGATTGTTTCCGGATTTATTCCGGCCTTGCTGATGGAAGCCGCCATGAGCTTCGCCTGCTGTTTCGGATCCGGCGCCGTATACATCTGCCTTCCTCCGCTATGGCACAACGCGCTGCTTTTAATGACGCCGTAAATATGGTCTTTGTCGGCAACCGCTTTGGAGAGCGGCTTCAGGAGCACCGCCCCGACCCCTTCGCCCGGCATCAGACCCGTGCCTGTTCCGAAGCTTTTACTTTCACTTCCCTGTTCAAGCAAATTCGCCCGTTCGAGCGCATCATATTTAGACGGTTCAAGCGTGAGATTAACCCCTCCGGCAATTGCCATGGAACAGCTGTTAAGCTTCAGGCTTTCACAGGCGAGATGAATGGCGCTCAGTGAGCTGGAGCATGCGGTCGTCACGCCCATGCTCGGACCCGTTAAATTGAAAAAGTGAGAAATCCGGTTGGCGATGTGCCAATCCCCTCCGTTAGAGCTGAGCGCTGCTTTTTCCAATGACGGGATATTCCAAAAATATTGATTGTACATACTGCCCATAAAAACACCGATGCCGCTGTCTGCTTCCTGCCACTTGTTTAATCTCTCTAACGAGTAGCCCCCGTTTTCAAATGTTTCCCATACGGTTTCAAGGCTTAACCGGAGCTCAGGTGTCATCTCCATCACATGGTCTTCCTTGATGTCAAACAGGTGATGGTCAAAAGCGTCAATATGCTGCAGAAAGCCGCCGTACCGTGTTTTTCGGTCTTCTTTTCGTGTTTCTTTTGCCATTGTTTTCAGAAGGCCCGACTTCCATCTGTTTTTCGGAGCCTCTGTAATACAGCTGTCTCCGGCTTTTAAATGCTCCCACAGCTCATCAAGTGTTTCGGACTCCGGGTAGCGGCCGCTGATGCCGATAATGGCGATGTCATCCCGATCAGAGCGATTAGTGTCGGCGGTTTCTGTGTCCGGCTTGGGCGCTTCCGCCTCTTTCGGTTCAGTGATAAATCGCCGTGTTTCCGTTACAAGCGGCACCGGTTCCTCTATTACGGGTTCCTGCTTCTTCGTTTCAGGGGGCGCTTGTTCAGCTCCAAATGCCTGCTGCAGCTTATCGGGGTAAGTGTCCAGCAGATACTCGGCAAGTTCTTTCGTATTCGTGTGTTCAAATAAGACCGTTTTCGGCAGCTCGCCAGTCAATGTTTCCAATTCACGGATAAAATTCACCTGCAAAATGGAGTCGATGCCGTATTTTTCAAAGCTGGTTTCCGGCTGAATTCGCTCGGGCGCAAGCTTTATCGACTTGGCTAACGTTTCTTTTATGAATTGCACCGTCCGGTCTGTGACTGAGGAAGCCGGTTCTGTGAATTCAGCCGGCTCTTTGGAAGCCGCAATTTCTTCAACGGCCTGCGCGTCCGGCTGCTTTTGCCTGATGACGCCGTCGCTTTCTGCCGCCACGATCTGCTGACCGAGCTGATGTGACGATTCCGCCATAAATGTAACGTATCGATATCCCTCGCTTTCCAGCACAGACTGCCACGCTTCAGGATAGAGCCCCGGACATCCGGGGATGCGCAGCTCGGCGTCCTCATAAAGCCACCAGCCTTCCAAAAGACCGAATGTCAGGTGAGAATAAACCGAATGGCTGCTGATCTCATTTAATAGCAAAATCCCGTTCTTTTTGAGCACGGCTTTGGCATTGCGAAGCGTCTGCCGAATATTTTTTGTCGCGTGAAGCACATTTGCCGCAATCACGGCATCATATGCGCCCGCGTCTACATCCTGCAAAGCCGGCGGCTCTTCCACATTAAACCGCTTATAGGTCAAATACGGATTGTCGGGCCCGTATTCTTTTTCAGCATGCAGGAAAAAGGCCTTTGACAGATCGGTATAGCAATATTCTTTTACGTGATGCTTGTACTCTTTTAATCTTTTAAAAACGGTCGCGCTTGTCCCGCCCGTACCCGCTCCGATCTCTAATATCCGGATTTCTGCGTTCGGGTCTTCTTTCAGGCGTTCTTCAATAAAAGCTGTCAATGTGTCAGCGAGCACCTCATTAAAGTAGTCTGCCGTTTCATTATTTTTATAGATTCCTTCCACCAATTCCATTGAGGAATCAGGAAACAGAACATCAGTGGCAGAAACTCTGCCGGATAAAATATCCGGCAAAGCTCTGAGGGCTGTCTCCACCAATGTGATCATCGCCTGTTTGCTGCTGTCCTTGAGTAAAGGAGCTTTCTTTTCATCCCATTCTTGCCACAGCACGTCCGCATGCTCTATCGGCCCCGTTAACACATACGTACTGCCTGACTGTTTTAAAAAGCCATTTTGCACCAAGATGGAGATGCTTTCTTCCAGCCACCTGCCGTAAAACCCCTGCAATACAGGCTGCGTCTTGTTTTCTGTAAAAAATCCGACAGATTTCAGCTG
Organism: Bacillus amyloliquefaciens DSM 7 = ATCC 23350; assembly: GCF_000196735.1. Taxonomy (GTDB): domain Bacteria; phylum Bacillota; class Bacilli; order Bacillales; family Bacillaceae; genus Bacillus; species Bacillus amyloliquefaciens. The sequence continues at coordinate 1,849,032 of NC_014551.1, read as the reverse complement.
GCCTGCCAATAGTTTGTAAAGAAGATCTTCCGTGTTTTGCAAAGCCGTCCCCTCCTTAACTCAATTGTTGTACATGTCTTGTTACTTTAGGCTGATAGCTTCGCAGTTTTTGCATCGCCGAGCCGTGATGTTCAGGGTATACTTCTATCATTTCTTCCGGTTTTTCCACAGGCTCTTCCGCCTGTTTCATCATGACGAATTGATTCAATGGGCCGCCGAGCAACCGCTCAAGCGCCGCCATCGCTTCCGGCGCTTCAATCGATCCGACTCCCGCCTGTTTCATCCGTTCTTGATATTCAGCAGATGATACAATTCCGACGCTGCCCCAGTAGCTCCAATTCATCACCGCCGCCGAATACGGACACACTTGAGCCAAATGAGCGGCAAAGGCATCTTTGAAGCTGCATCCGGCCGCATAATTGCTTTGTCCGGCCGCGCGTGCAAATGATTGAACAGACGAGAAGAACAAAGCAAAGTCCAGCGGCTCATTTCGGAAAACGCGGGCCATATTCACGCTGACATTGACTTTTGCAGCGAGCACACTTTTAAAACGGCTTTCCGGCATATTTGCCAGACCCTGATCCTCTAAAACGATTGCGGAATGGATGATTCCGTTAATATGCGGGTGCGTGCGTTTGATCGTTTCATACGCACATGTGAGCTCATCCGGATTTGCCGCGTCTGCTTCAATATAAATTGGCGTCGGCCCGAATTGGCTGAGTCTGTCGATTTTTTCCCGGATAGCGCTGTTATGTTTTCGTCTGCCGATCCAAACGACGCGTGCCTGATACGTTTTCACGGCATATTCGCTCCAAGCCTCGCCGATGCCGCCGGCGCCGCCGATCACGACATAGACGCCGCCTTTTTTGTAAGCAGGCCGGTTTGACACCGGCTGCTGCACAGGAATGAGACGCTGTTTGTACCAATGATTGTTCCGGTACGCCCATGTATTGCCTTGCTCATCAAACGGCGCTGAGAACAGCTCCGCCTTTGAAACATCTTCCGGGCTTCCGGCATCAATCAGCCTTGTTTGCCAGCTTGGATACTCTTTTGCAAGCGAGCCGACCAAACCGTGAATGCCTGCATGAGCCGGATCAATAGTGTCGTCCGGCTGTACGGACTGTGTTTTTATTGTGACTGCGGTCAGGCTGATCCGCTTGCCTCCATATCCTAAAGCAAGCATTGCCTTGATCACTCTGTACATCTGGATGACGCCCGCATCCTGGGCTTTCACCATGTCACTGGCGGTGTGAAAAGGGGCGATCCATACGATATGGCCGAATGGCCCTCTGGCTTTCATTTCTGCCGCAACAGCCTCTATTTCATCCTCCGGAGTGATATGGAGCCTTTTTGCAGCAGGATGATGCATTTGAAAAGCCGCGCTCTCCTCATCCCCCGCGATAAAGACAACCTCTTCCGTCTCACATGCAGGGCTCTGGCCGCGGAATTCCGCTAGATCCCATACCGGAGCCAGAAGGTTTGCTCCATTTAATGATGTTTCCGGCGCAGGGCCTTCCATCATTCTGGAAGAAATCCCTTTAATCCTGACACAGACCCTGCCGTCCTCATCGCATAAATCAATGTCCAGCCGCTGAATTTTTTCATCCGTTCCCCGGGAGCTGACATACGCCCACATACTTGTTGTGCATGGACTGAAAATGTCCAGTTCCTCAAGAGCGAACGGCAATGACAGCTGGTTATCATCAGCGTGCAGTTTCAGTCCGATTGTCGCTTGCAAAGCTGAATCAAGCATGCATGGGTGAAGAACATATTGATCTGCCGTTTCTTCGAGGAAGGAAGGCAGACGGAGCTCAGCCAATGCTTGATTGTTTCCGATGTGAATCTGCTTAATTCCTTGCTGTCCGGGACCGTAATCAATGCCGATTTTGCTGAATAAGCCGTAACACTGCTCAGAAGTCAGCATGTTGTGGCCGCATTGAGCTTTCAGTGCGCCTATATTACGCTGCGGAGCCTTCCCGTCGCTGAGAATGCCGGCAGCCCCCTGACAGTGTATCTGCCTGCCGCTTGCTTCTGTTTTTGAAGCCGTGTAAATGTCATATACGATTTCACCGTTTTCCCTCGGAACGAGGCTGATCTGCGCTTCAATCGGACGGCTCCCCGCTTCAATCGGACGAACCCAGACGATGTTTTTCAGGCGGATGGCAGACGGACGTTCCTTTTGTCCTTTGACTGCCTGAGTAACTGCCGCCCGGGCCATTTCCAAGTAAGCGACACCCGGCATGACCGGTTTGCCTTTAATCAGATGATCGGTGAAAATCGTCTCTTGCCCCGTAAATTCGGAGCGGAAACGCTGCTCTGTTAAATCCGATACGTTTTCGTGAAGAAGCGGATGCAGCACCCGGGCCGTCGCCACGGCTTGCGGTTTCTCTGCTTTTGGCCGGTTGTCCGTGATCCAATACCGCTCTTTCGCAAACGGATAAGTAGGGAGGCTCATTCGACGGGGCTTGATATCAGCATATAGGCCGTCCCATTTGATATCACTGCCCTGCACCCATAATTCCGCAAGCTTGTCATTCTCTCGGCGGCTGATCAGCTCTTCGATATCCGATTCGCCGTTTTCGCCTGCGGCAACGGCGTTCAGCGCGGTTTTACCCGCTTTGCCTTTATAAATACCCGCCGCGTCATAATGTCCTTTTGCACAGCTATTCAGCTTGTCCCGCAGCTCTTCGGCCGAGGAAGCGATGATGGCCGCTCTTTCTTCCATGGCATCACGTCCCTGCTGAAGCGTGTAAGCAATATCGGCAAGATCCTCGTCCGTAAAAGGAGCTTGTGCCAGCTGTTGCGCCTGTTCTTGCAGACGTTCTTCTTCTTTGGCCGACAGCACAAAGATTTGAGGATGTTTGACAATGACGGTTTTTCTTTCTTCCCTCGGGATATATTCTTCAATGACAACATGGGCGTTTACGCCGCCGATGCCGAAAGAACTGATTCCCGCGCGGCGCGGCAGGTAATTGCCGTTTTCGTCTTTCAATGCCGTCCATTCTCTTTTTTCCTGTACGATGTAAAACGGACTGTCCTTCAGTTTGATATACGGGTTGATGACCTCGCTGTGGAGGCTTTTTGCGAGTGTTTTATGCTTCATCTGCATCAGCACTTTGATCACACCCGCGACACCTGCTGCCAGCGATAGGTGTCCGATATTGGTTTTGGCCGAACCCAATCCGCAATGACTCGCGTAAACGGCGGGATCGCCGGTTTTTTCGTACAGCTTTTGAAAGGCGGATTTCAGGCCGTTGATTTCGACCGGATCGCCAAGCTCCGTCCCGGTTCCGTGCGCTTCAATATAAGTGACTGTTCTCGGATCAATACCTGCTTTGTCATAAGCCGTTCTGACGACTTCGGCTTGGGCTTTCGGGTTCGGTGTCGTCAAGGAGTTCGCGCGTCCGCCGTGATTAACCGCGCTGCCTTTGATGACGCCGTAGATATGATCGCCCGCTTTTTCTGCTTCTGACAGCTTTTTCAGGAAAAGAATTCCGGCACCTTCACTGACGGCAAATCCGTCCGCCCGGTCGGAGAACGTTTTACATTTCCCTTCTTTGCTCAGCGCGCCGGCTTTGTCATAAGCAATGTGGCCTTGCGGGGTGACGACGGTATTCACGCCGCCGGCGATCGCCATATCGCAGTTCCCGTTTTCAATGGCGCATACGGCGTGATGAATCGCGACCAGTGAGCTGGAGCAAGCCGTGTCGATCGGTTCACTCGGCCCGTGCAGATTGAGCATATAGCTGACACGGTTCGGCCCCGCTGACGGGCTCATATTTGCGGCTGACGCACCGCCGATATCCAAGTCTGAAAATAGTGAGCCGTATCCGGTATTCCCAGTGCCGATGTAAAGGCCCGTTCTCGTGCCGGAAAGGCTTTTAGCGGAATATCCCGCATCTTCTATCGCTTTCCACGCATACATCATTAACAGGCGCTGCTGCGGATCCATCTGTTCGGCTTCCAGCGGTGAAATTCCGAAGAACAGCGGATCAAAATCCGCAACTCCGTCAATAAATCCGCCCCACTTTACATTTGTTTTGTTGGCTTCATAAAGCGGGTCACCGTAATACTCCCGCCAGTCCCAGCGGTCCGCCGGCACCTCTGTTATGCAATCTGTTCCCTCTTCCAAGTTACTCCAATACTCATCAATATTTGCGGCCTTCGGAAACACTCCGCTCATACCTACGATAGCGATCGGTTCCGGTTTATGTTCAACCGCTGTCTGAACAGGCTGTACGGCAGTTTTTGCAAAGCGTTTGTTCCCTGTCAGCCTGATGCCGCCGTCATCTGTTACTCGGCTTTGGTTTTCTTCTTTTTTCGGCTGTGTGCTGCCGGTAAATTGTGTTTGATAGTCTTCTGCTAAATGATGAGCCAAGGCTTGAATCGTCGCATATTCAAAAAACACGGTCGGTGTCAAATCAAGCTGGTAAGAGTCATTCAGTTTGTTGGCAAATTCCGTCAGCGTAATGGAATCAAATCCGTATTGATTGAACTCCAAATCGATATCTATTTCTTCAATATTTATTTTCAGAAGTCCGGAAACCTCTTTTGCCAGCAATTCCTGAAGTTTTGCCGTCAAGTCTTTCGGCGCAGGCGTTTCCTCCGTTTTTTTAACCGGTGAAAAAGCGGCTATTGGCGTCTTTTGAAGCAGTTTTTCCCGCATAACGGCGAGATTTCCTTCCATGACGAGCACACTTGTTTTCCCCGTGCTCCATGCTTTGTAAAGCGCTTCTATTCCGGTTTCAGTGCGCATCGGCGCCACGCCGGTTCTTTTTTCGGTGAGCTTCGCCATTTCTTCATTGACTTGCATTCCGCCGTCTTTCCAAAGCGGCCAATTGATTGACAATGTATGCCCATGGCGGTACATTGCCTTAACCAGCGCGTTGCGGTATGCCGCATAGCTGTCCATAAACGCGTTTGCCGCAGCATAATCCGCCTGTCCCGCATTCCCCGTGACGCCGGAGATGGAGGAGAAAACGATGAAAAAGTCCAGCGCTAAATGCTCGGTTGCTTCATCAAGGTTGACAAATCCATCGGTTTTAGGCGCTAATACACTGTGAAACTCTTCAGTTGTTTTCTTCGCGATATACTGATCCTTCATCACACCAGCGCTGTGAATGATGCCGTGAAGTCCGCCATATTCCGTCTCAATTGTTTTGACCAGATCCGCCGCAGTTTGAGCGTTTGTCACGTCAGCCTGTTTGTATTCCGCTGTCGCTCCGAGTGATTCAAGCGATTGGAGCTGCTGCCTCTGATTCGCGCTTAATGGGGAACGGCCGGTCAGAACCAGTGTCGGCTCTTTGACGTTACGGGCGATTTCTTTCGCGAAAATAAAGCCAAGGCCCCCGGCTCCTCCGGTAATAAGGTAAATGCCTCCGTCGTTCCAAGGAGTGCGTATTTTACTGCCGGACACAGCCGTTTCTTTGACATCAGCCCTGTATCGAATGCCGTTTTCATATTTGATATGGCCGTCATCAGCACATGTTTTATTTTCTCTGATGATGTCTGTGATTCTGCCGTTTTCTGCCGGCTCTATTTCAATCAGCTGGGTTTTCAGCCTTTTATGTTCCAGGCCGGCTGTTTTTAACAGACCTGAAATCCCTGAGAGCAGCTGATGCTTACCTGTTTTAGAAAGAACCGCCTGGATGAGTACGTCTCCTTCCGTTTCTTCCTTCAGCAGTTTTTGCAGCGTCTCCAATATCCGCCCGGTATAATCACGGAAGCGCGCTGCCGGTTTCTCATGCGGGGAGGTCATTTCAATGCATTCGGCTCCCGCAGTTTCAACGGCTTGTTTCAATCCGGGTTCTGTGTCACAAAGCATCACGATATGCCGGGCAAAAACAGGTTCCGTTTGAGCGGCAGTTTCAGTGCTTTGGGTCCATACGGGCTCAAGCATAAGCGTTTCCGGGGCTTCTTCTTTTTTCTCAGGTTCTTTTTCAGCCGTTCTGAACGACAAACCTTTCAGCCTTACGCAAACCTTGCCGTTTTCATCACAAATATCAAGATCGCGTTTTTCCACCTGTCCGGCTTTATGGTCTTCAGAAAGTCTGGCGTATACCCACATCCCGGCAGTGCACGCGCTGAATACTTCGAGCTCCTGAACCGCAAACGGAAGCATCAGTTTTTCATCATTTGTTCCGGTCAATATGCTTGATGCCTGCAATGCAGAGTCCATTAAGCCCGGATGCATGACATACTGCCGTACCGTGTCCGCACAAGCCGGATCAAGCGACAGTCGGCCCAATACGAAATCATCCCCTGTATAAATCGCTTTGACACCCCGGAAAGCCGGGCCGTAATCAAAACCGATTTTGCGGTACATATCGTACACTTCGTCTGCAGAAAACGGTGTCTCGGCGGATCGTGATTTCAGCTTTTGCAGATCAATAACCGGAGCCTCTGCGTCAGGACGGACTGATACTGCACCTTGGCTGTAAACGGTCGGCTGATCTGTTTCAAGGCCGCTGTAAATGTCAAAGTGAACGTCATTTGCAGTATCAGGAACGAGACGGATATTGACATGGATCGGCTCGTCTTCAATGGTGATCGGCCGCACCCAAACCGTATTCTTAAGCTTGACGCTTCCCTGTCCGGTCGGCACTTCAGATGCCTGTTCCATTGCAGCGCGCGCCATTTCAAGATGCGCCACTCCCGGTAAGATCGGCACGCCTTGTACAACATGGTCCGCAAGGTAAAATTCTTCTCCGGTATAGGTTGAAGTGAATCGCTGTTCGGCAAGGTTTGATGTATTTCTGTGCAGAAGCGGATGAAGCACGTCCTGCGTTCCGGCAGAAACAGCGCTTGTTCTTTCGTGCTTTCCGATGCGTTTTGCCGCCCAATAGCGGTCTTTTGCAAACGGATATGTCGGCAGGCTTATGCGTTTAGGCGGCCGGTCTCCGTACAGCTTCGCCCAATCGACGTTCAGCCCTTTCACCCATAATTCGAGCAGCTTCGCGTATTTGCCGCGTGCCATCCATTTTTCAACGGCTTCTTGAATTTCTTCATCTTCCGTCAGCATTTGCAGCGTGCCTTTGTCTATTCTTCCTCTGTACAAGTCCGCGTTCTTATCTCCATTGACAAACTGCGACAGTTTTTCCTGCAGTTCTTCAGCGGATCCGGCAATAACCGCCAGGCGTTCTTCCATGGCGTCCCTTCCGATTTGGAGGGTATAAGCCATAGAAACAAGGCCGGATTGACCGAACCGCTTTTCTGAAAGCACACGTTTCAGCTGTTCGGCTTGTTCTTTCAGGCGTTTTTCATTTTTGGCGGATAGAACGAAAAGGCATGGATCGATGTGAGAATGATCTGCTTCCGCTCTTTCTTGCGGAATGTATTCTTCGATGACGACGTGGGCATTTACCCCGCCGATGCCGAATGAGCTGATGCCCGCGCGGCGCGGCTGCTCGTTTCCTCGTTCGTCCGTCTGCGTCTTCCATTCCATCGTTTCCCGCACCAGATAAAACGGGCTGTCTTCAAGCTGAATGTACGGATTTACCGTCTCACAGTGAAGACTTTTGACTAATGTTCGATGCTTCATCTGCAGCAAAATTTTAATGATGCCCGCTGCTCCCGCGGCAAGGGATAAATGGCCGATATTTGTTTTGACTGAGCCTAAGCCGCAATAGCCGGACGCTTTCTCTTTTCCGTCTGCAAACGAGCTGAACGCTTGTTTCAGGCCGTTAATTTCAACGGGATCTCCAAGTTCTGTTCCGGTGCCGTGAGCTTCGACATAAGAGACTGTTTTAGGATCAATGCCCGCTTTTTTGTATGCGGCTTTAATGACTTCCGCCTGTTGTTTCGGGTTAGGCGTTGTCAAAGATGCCGCACGGCCGCCATGATTCACTGCGCTTCCTTTAATGACGCCGTAAATATGGTCTCCATCGGCCTCTGCCGCTGACAGTTTTTTCAGGAAAAAGAGTCCGGCCCCTTCACCATGGGCAAAACCGTCAGCTTGATCGGAGAACGTTTTGCATCGTCCTTCTTTGCTCAGCGCGCCCGCTTTATCAAAGCTGATATACACATCCGGAAGAACAATCGTATTGATTCCTCCGGCTAAAGCCATGTCGCACGTCCCTTCTTCTATTGAAGAAACGGCATGGTGAATGGCAACGAGCGAGCTTGAGCAGGCCGTATCAATCGGTTCGCTCGGCCCGTGCAGATTGAGCGTATAGCTGACACGGTTCGGTCCGACAGACGGACTTGTATTCGCCGCGGATGACCCTTCAATCGTCGCATCGGCATTGGCTAATAGAGAACCGTAGCCGGTATTTCCAGTCCCGATAAACACACCTGTTTTTGTGCCTGAGAGACTCTTTGACGCGTATCCGGCATCTTCAATCGCTTTCCATGCGTACGTCAGCAGGAGACGCTGCTGAGGGTCCATTTGCTCCGCTTCCCGGGGTGAAATCCCGAAAAATAACGGATCAAATTCAGCAATTCCGTCAATAAATCCGCCTTGGTTGACATTTGTTTTATTAACTTCCTTTGCGGGATCCCCGTAATAGTCCCGCCAGTCCCAGCGGTCTTTCGGAATCTCGGTCATGCAGTCTTTGCCTTCCTTCAGGTTTTGCCAGTAAGCATCAATGTCTTCAGCCATCGGAAAAATTCCGCTGATGCCTACGATTGCAATCGGCTCCGCCTTCTGACCCCGCTGTACTGTCTGCGGAAGTGTCTCAGGCAGAGTGCGGCGGCGCTTAACGGCCGGGCGTGTTTTTTGAGTCTCTTTTACCGGTTTTGACGATTGAACCGTTTTTGTATTAACCGCAAACCGTCCGGCGAATTCATCCTCATATTCACTGATTAAATGAACGGCAAATTCATGAATCGTCGGATGATCAAAGAAAATCGTCGGCGTTAATCTAAGCCGGTACGTTTTATTCAACTGATTCGTAAACTCGGTCATCGAGATAGAGTCAAGCCCGTATTTTGTCATTTCTTCATGTGCATCAATTTTGTCAAGTTTCACTTTTAACAGTGAGGCTGTCTGCTGTTTTAAGAGATGCTTGACTTTTTCAAGCAGGCTGTCAGCGTCAATCTCATGATGTACGCCGGACTCAGCTTCCGGATGATCATTCTCTTTTCGGAACAGTTTTGCTTTCATGTTTTTCACGTCTCCTTCAAGAACCGTCACCCGGACTGCCCCGCTCATCAAGCCTTGATATAAAGCCTTGATGCCGGCTTCTGTGCTGAGCGGTGCGATTCCCGCCTCTTGCATCAGTATATCTTCTGTCTGCTTTCCTGCCTGCATTCCGCCTTCTTTCCATAACGGCCAGCTGACAGAAAGCGTCTTTCCGTATCTTTGTCCTGCGGCTTGTAAAGAACGGCGGTACGCGGCATACATCTCCATAAAGACGTTTGCAGACGCGTAGTCAGCCTGGCCGACGCTTCCAAGCACACCTGATAAGGATGAAAAGACAATAAAGACATCTAATTTCTCATGCTGTGACGCTTCATCAAGATACACAAGGCCCTTCACTTTCGGAGCGAGAACGTCTTGATATTCCTCTGCCGGCTTCTTCACCATGTAGTTGTCTTTTATAATGCCGGCACTGTGAACAATTCCGTCCAGCTTGCCGTGCCGTTTGCGGATATTGCGGATGAATCGGTATACTTCTGCTTCATCCGTGACATCAGTTTGCTCGTAGAAGACAGAAGCGCCGGCAGCACGTACTGTTTCCAGCAGATCTTGCTGCTTTTCTCCGAGAGCGGATCGGCCGGTTAATATGATGACGGCGTCTTTTGTGCGGTTTGCGATCTCTTTTGCAAAGATCAGGCCTAAACCTCCGGCACCTCCGGTGATGAGATAAACGCCTTCGTCTTTCCACGGAATGTCCGGCTCCGCTTGAGAAATGTCCACCTCTTCCCAATCAGCAGCAAAGCGCTTGCCGTTTTCATATTTCACATGGACGCTTTCGGCATGCATATGGTTTTCGGACACTTTTTCCGCTATGTCTTCAGCACTTTCTTTTTCATCGGCTTCTATCATTTGAAAAATCAGCTTGGAATGTTCAAGGCATGCGGTTCTGAAAAGGCCGGTAATGCCTGAGAACACCTGCTGTAAGCCTGCTGAACGCGTAACAGCCTGAAGAAGAATTCGGCCCTTCGGCTTGCCTTTCATTATGGTTTTAATATGATCAAACAGCTGACCCGCATAGGAATGATACCGCTCTGCAATAGATGCGGGGCGCTCGTCCAAAATAAAGACGCTTGCGTGTTCAAGCTTGGCTTCAATTGCTTGTTTAACGGCTTCATCGTACTCACAAAGGAAGATGATATGCTGTTCATACGAAGGCGCGTGCTCCTGCGCCGGTTTCTGCTGCTCCTTCCAGACCGGCTCAGCCAGCAATGTATCAGTACGGCTGACAGGGACGCCGGCACCCGCGTTTTCTTCCATGATCCGCGTTGAGAATCCTCTCATCCGCACGCAAAGCCCGCCGTTATTGTCATATAAATCGATATCAGCTTTTTGGATATAATCGCCGGCTTTATTGTTCGCGCTGAATGTGACGTACACCCACATGTCAGCAGCACATGGCTTCAGTACGTCCAGCTCCTCTAAAGCAAACGGTAATGCGGCTTTGAATGGTTCCCCGCTTTCTGCAAGCAGCGCTCTTGTTACGTTCTGCAAATATTCGGCGGCCTGAAGCGCACCGTCCATCATACTCGGATGAAGGATATAATCAGCTTTTGTGTGAGAGACGGATTCAGGAAGCTTCAATTTAGCAAGCAGCCGGTCTTCGCCTTTGTATACAAGCTGCACACCTTTGTATCCGGGTCCGTAATCAGCTCCGATCATTCCTTTATAAAACGCTTCAGATTCGATTGTTCCCTGCGTGCACCAGCGCTTCATCTGCTCAAGATCCGCCGTTTCTTCCGGTCCCTTTCGGATGATTTCAGCGATGCCCTGATTATAAAGAGGAGCTGCTTCACCGCTTGAATCGTTCCCGCCGTACATTCTGTATTGAATCTGCCCGTCTTCTTCTTCATAAAGTCCGACATGGACACTGACAGTCTGCTGATCGGCTATCACCGGGCGGACCCACACGATATTCTTTAAGCGAAGGCCCAAAGATTCCTCTGATACCCCGCCGATACTTCTCTCCGCCGCGGCCCGTGCCATCTCAAGGGTAACGGCGGCAGGCACGATCGCCATTCCTTTAATGATATGCTCGGCAATAAAATACTCTTTGCCCGTGAATTCCGAGCTGAACCGCTGCTCCTGCAAAACTGATGTATTCTGATGGATCAGCGGGTGCAAAAGCTTCGTATCCGTTTGCTTCACAGCTTCTTCCGGCCAGAAGCGCTCTTCGGCGAACGGATAGGTCGGCGCACTGATTCGTTGCGGTGCGGAATCCTGATACAATAAGCCCCAATCGACACGCACCCCTTCTATCCAGAGCGCCGCGATTGCTTTCAGCTTTTCTTCCTGTGTCTGGCACGCCGCAAGCTTTTCCATCTCCTGAGGTGACGCTTCTTTATTTCTCACTTTTTCGCCCCGTAAGATGTTTTGTTTATTACCATTGATGAAATCCTGCAGCTGACGCTTCAAATCGTGACGATCGTTACTGATAAAGACGGCTCTCTCTTCCATCGCCTCACGTCCGGTCTGGTACGTAAACGCCAGATCATGCAAGGAAACATCGGTTTCGGCTTCATTCAGAAAGTCGGATAAACAAGATGCATAGGCAGTCAGGCGCTGCTTATTTCTTGCTGACAGCGGAACGATATAAGGCGGCCGGCCGTCATTTGAGCTGCTGATCGTTTTGTTTTCATATTGTTCAAAAATGGCGTGTGCGTTTGTTCCTCCGAGCCCGAATGAGCTTAACGCTGCGCGGTGCGGCGTCTCTCTCTCCGGAAGCGGTTTTCTCTTGTCCGCTACATAAAACGGCGAACCGCTGAATGTGATATTCGGATTCGGTGACGTGTAATTAATGGTAGGCGCCAGCTCCCGATGATATAAACTCATCGCGACCTTGATGCACCCGGCAAGGCCCGCCGCTGTATCCAAATGTCCGATATTCGTTTTTACGGAGCCGATCCCGCAATACTGCTCCTGATCCGTGTAACGTTTATACACTTGCTGCAGCGCGGACATTTCAATCGGGTCACCCAATGTCGTTCCTGTGCCGTGCGCTTCGATATAGGAAACAGTCTCCGGGTGAACGTTCGTGCTGTCTAAAACTTGCTGGATGACGTCAGTCTGTCCTTTTACACTCGGTGCGTAAAAACCGACTTTATCCGCTCCGTCATTGTTCAGACCGATGCCTCTTAGCATAGCGTAAATGTGATCTCCGTCCTGAACGGCTTGTGACGCTTTTTTCAGGAGAATGACGGCAGCTCCTTCTCCGCCCGCCATACCGTCGGCTGAAGCGTCAAATGCCTTGACATGCCCGTCGCTTGAAAAATTCAATCCTGTTTGATGTACATAGCCGATGCTTGTCGCAGCATGCAGAGTTGCTCCGCCGACGAGCGCGTATTCCGATTCTCCGCTCGTTATGCTTTGATAGGCTGAATAAAGACCGACTAATGATGACGAGCAATTTGAATGAACGAAATAGCTTGGCCCTTTTAATCCGAGCTTATGGGAAACCATCGTCGGAATCGTGCCGCTCTGCGCCAACACCCATGACACATAGCCGTCAGGAGATTCATGGCCTTCTGTCGTTTTTTCCGGCAAAAGCGACCGATACGAATTATTGCTTGCCGACATATAAACGCTTGTCTTCGGAATCTCTTTGGATACATATCCCGCGTCCTCGACGGCTTTCCAAGAATGAAGCAGCAAAAGCCGAAGCTGAGGATCCATAAATTCTGCGTCTTTCGGAGAAATGTGAAAGAATTCAGGGTCAAAGAGATCTTTTCCTTCTATCGTCGATAATGCCGGCACATAATCGGGATTTTCGATCAAATCTTCCGGTACGCCTGCTTCCCGAAGTTCTTCTTCCGAGTAGAAACGGACGCTTTCTTTTCCTTCTCTTAACTGCTTCCAGAACTCATGATGATTTTTCGCGCCGGGGAATTGACAGGAAATCCCCACTATCGCTACGCTGTCCTCAAAGTAAGACGGCACCCCGTTTTGAGCCGTTTGTTCTCTTTCTCTCTCATCTTGGGCGGGCGCCTCTCTCTCAGCGGCCTGTTTTGTTTCAACAATAAATCGGCTGATCGCCTGAATGGTAGAGTGTTCGAATAAATCCGTGACGGTAAAATCACATTCCAGCTCCTGTTTAATGCGTTCTGCCGCGGCGACAGCCAGCAGCGAGTCGCCTCCCACATCGAAAAAGCCGTCTTCGGTTTTGATCCCCGCGGTATTCAGCAGGTCTTCCCATATTTCAGTCACCTTCGCTTCCGCCTCTGATAACGGCAGACTGCCCGTCTTTTCAGACCGGTGAACGATCACCTTGCGCTTTTCCAGGTCTTTGCGGTTCACTTTGCCGCTCGGTGTTAACGGCAGCGCATCCAGTCGGATAAAATGGGCAGGCACCATATAATCCGGCAGGCCTGATAAAAGATGTTTGCGGAGCGCTTTTTCATCTGCCGCATGACCGGAGCGGGCCGTATAATAAGCGGTCAGCTTTTTATGTCCGTTCTTTTCCTGAACGACAACCGCCTGATCAAGGATATCCGGATGTTCGCTCAATTTTGCTTCAATCGCTCCCAATTCGATGCGGAAGCCGCGGATTTTTACTTGACTGTCAATACGTCCGGCATATTCTATATTTCCGTCAGGCAGCCATCTGGCCAAATCGCCTGTTTTGTAAAGTTTTTCTCCTTCACTAAACGGATTATCAATAAATGATGCCGCCGTCAGCTCAGGCTGATTGTAATAGCCTCTGGCCAGACCGGCGCCGGCCACGCAAAGCTCGCCGGCCACACCGTCCGGGACGGGGCTGAGCTTTTCATCGACGATATAGAGCCGCGTGTTTTGGATCGGTTTTCCGATCGGCGTATTTCTGCTTGTGATTTCCTTATCGCCGCAGCTGTAGTAAGCGGCATAAATGGATGTTTCCGTCGGGCCGTATATGTTTTCAATTCTGGCGTTTTTGAAGATGGATACTGACTTTTTGACCAAGTCTTTCGGAAACGCCTCTCCGGCCACCATCACATATTTCACAGGACCTTCCTCTGTAAATGACGTATGCCGCTTTACCGTTTCCAGAAATACATTAAACACAGCAGGAGCAAAATTCAGATGCGTCACCTGGTGAGTTTGGATGTATTCCATGCAAAGCTGCGGATTTTTTTCTGCACCGGGCGGCAAAATGACAAGCCGTCCGTTTCCGATAAACCAGCCGAATAATTCAGAAATCGAAACGTCAAACACGTAGTTCGTTTTTAACAGATAGGCATCCTCCTGCGCGACCGGATACTCCGCTTCCAAAAACTGCAGTGTGTTCATGATGGCCCTGTGCTCAACCATGACGCCTTTCGGTTTTCCCGTGCTTCCGGACGTATATAGGATATAAGCGAGGTGATGCGGTTTTGAACGCTGCGCCAATTTTGCCCCGCCGGCAGGGCGTCCGCTGTTTTCGATCTCTACCGTGCTCACACCGCCGATGGTTAACCGTTCAATCATGCCGCGTGTTTTTGCTTGCGTTAAGACGATTGAAACGCCGCTGTCAAGCAAGACGTGTGACATCCGTTCCTTTGGAAAAGCCGGGTCCAGCGGCACATACGCACCTCCCGCTTTTAAAATGGCGAGGATGCCGATGACCATCTCAAAAGAACGCTCCGTACAAATGCCGACCGGGCATTCCGGTGTGACCCCCTTTTCTTGCAGATACACAGCGAGCGCCGTGCTTCGTTCATCTAATTCGCGATATGTAAGGCTGTTTTCACCGAATGTGACGGCTTCTCTTTCAGGGTGCCGCCCGGCTTTTTCCGCAAACACTTCATGAATACAGCGCTCATTCGGCTGATGGGATGTGCGGCTTTTTTCCCGTTCCTGATTCTGATTGAGCAGGCCGGAGCATGCTTCAAAAGCGATCTCCGGGTCAGAAAGCACTTTTTCTGCCAGTTTCATATAATGCTCCGCCATCCGTTCGATAGTAGTGGGGCTGTAGACATCCGGATTGTACAGAAATTGCAGGACTGTTTCTTTTTCTTTTTTATAGACTTCAAGCGCAAGCTCAAATTCGCCTTCCTGATGAATGTCTTCTATCATTTCAATCCCGAGTGATTGATATTGTTCGGCCAGCTTTTCCGCTCCTTCTGTCCGGAAGAAGTTTTGATAGAAAAACGCGGTTTGAAAAACAGGTGAAACAGCAGGCGAACGTTCTGTCTTCAATTCTTTTACAAGCGCCGGAAACGGATACGCGGCATGGTTTAACCCTTCTGCAAGTGTCATCTGAAGCTCTTTCAAAAAGGCCGTAAAGGTTTTTGCGCCCGTCTCCCTGCTTCTGACCGCGATCATATTAATAAAGTATCCGATCATAGACTCAAATTGAGCCTCAGAGCGCCCCATTGTCGGCATGCCGACGATGATATCTTCCTGATTCGTATATTGATAGAGCAGGCCTTTGAAAATAGCGAGATACACAACCGATTCATTGACATTATTTTTTTGGGCGCAAACTTTAATCTGCCGGTTCAGTTCATCAGGAAGCAAGCGCTGATACGCCTGCCCCCTGCAAGTTTGAACCGATGATCTCGGGTAATCCGACGGAAGCTCTAGCACCGGCAGAGGTCCTTCCAGCTGCTCTTTCCAATAAGAGAGATGCGTTTTTCCCGCTTCACTTTCCAGCAGTTCTTTTTCCCAGTTCACAAAGTCATGATAATCTGCGGCCTGCCGAAGCATTTCAGGTTCTTTGCCTTCGCCTGCTTTTACATAGGCGTCCAGCAGCGCCGACATAAACGTCATAAGAGACACGCCGTCAAAAATGATATGATGAATGGTGATTAACACGATCGATTCCCGCTTCGCCCTCCGGAACACTTGAACGCGCAGGAGCGGACCGGTTTCAAACGCAAACGGTTCTTTTGCCTTTTCTTTAATAAACGTTAGAGCGTCACGCCCGCTTAGTTCAGAAAGATCTATTTCTTCAATCGGAAAATGCATCTCCGAATCTTCAATCTGATACGGAAGGCCGTTTTCCTCTTTTATCACACTGGTCAAAATAGGGTGCTGGCGCTTCACAAACAAAAGGGCGTTTTTGAATGTCTCGATATCCAGCTTTTGAAATCGAAAGCATAACGGAATGTTATATGCGCTCATCTCCGGAAACATTTTCTGAAGCATCCACAAACCTTTCTGGCCTTCTGAAAGCGGACGTTTTGCAGTTGTCCGCTTGAAAGCCTGAAGCTCTTGTTCTACCTCAGCGATGGTGAGCGTTCCTGATCTGTAGGCATCGAGAAGTTCTTTATGATTCATAAGTCTTACTCCCTTCTATGATGTCTTGCACTCTTTTAAAATCCAATGTCCCCTCAGAGACCTGTTTCATCATGGCGATGATCTCCTGATCCGTATACTCCTTGCTTTCCGGAGCAGCGTCTTCTGTTTCGGTTTCTTCCGTTCTGTAAAACGTTTCGATCGTTTCTTTGTGTTCTGTCAGGTAGTAGTTCATAACGTCCCCTAGCGTGGCATAGCTGTAAAATAACGCCGGAGTGACTTCAATGCCGTAATGGCGCGACAAAAGAGCGGCAAATTTGGCTAAATAGATGGAATCAAATCCGAATTCCGCCCAGTTTTTATGCAGGACGAGCTTATCTTTGGATATTTTCAGCAGACTGTGTATCAGCTCTTTCAAATCCGCTTCGAGCCGTTTTTCCGTGCTTTCTGCCGGGATGCGGCTGCTCACGGTTTCCGGCAAAGCTTCCGGTTTTGATGACTCATCTTTCCGGATACCTAAAAATCGTTCGGCGCGGCTTCTTTTGCCTGCAATGACGAGACACTGGGTGTTTTCTTGAGAAATGATGCGCTCAAACAGCTCAATGCCTTCATCTGTTTCTAACAGGCGCTGGCCGCTTGATTTCAGGTACATGCCTGTCGTCTCTTCACCGCCGACGGCCATTCCGCCGTTTTTCCAGACGGGCCAGTTTATGACAAAAGCGTTTCCGCTTTCTGATTGTTCGTTTTTATAGTGGGCGTACGCCATTTGGAACCTGTTCGCCACTGCGTAATCACAGCAGCCGAAATCCCCTAAAACAGCCGATGTGGATGAAAAGTAGCAGATGAAATCCGGCGTTTCATTTTTCAGCCACTCGTCAAGAAGCAGGCTTCCGTTTATTTTCGGTTCAAGCGTACCGCGGAAATTCCCGATTTCATTTTCAAAGACGGATGTTCTGCTTTCGATGCCCGCCGCATGAATGACGCCGTGAATGGCTCCGAATCGTTCTTTCGCGCGCTTAATGCAGTCGCCCATTCCGATCGGATCACAAACATCGGCTTCGGCGTAAAGAACACCCGCCCCGAGATTTTCCAGCTCTTTCATTTTTTCTTTCTTCTCTTCATTGATCGGCGACCGCCCCGTGAGAATGACATTTGCCTGATAATTCCGGGCGAGGTGGCGGGCAAATAAGTAGCCGAGCCCTCCTAATCCGCCTGTAATGAGATAGGTTCCTCCGGTTCTGATCCTGCTGTTTTCTTCCGTTAATCCGGTTGGTTCAGTGTGATAGACATACCGTTTCCCCTCTTCCAAGAAAACGGTATGGTCTGTTTCAGCCTTCAGCTCGTCCAAAATGGTTCCCATCCAGTCTGTCATGGCCGCGCCGGCTTTTCTGAAGTGGCCGGTAATGCTTGTTTTCGGGAGAACAATGCCGAGCGAACGCTCAAAGCCGATCCATGATTCCAAGTAGCACTTTTCCAGACCGGATGCATATTCACCCGCCAATAACAATTTTTCCGGCAGCAGACCGGTCTCGGCCATTGCCTTGAGAATATAGACGATACATGAATAATCTTCTATGCAGCTTTTATCTTCGAGCGCCCATAAATACAAAATGGCAGAAACTTCACCGTACTCTTTTTGAATGTCCGCAAAAGCGTTCACATATGATTGCGGATCTTCCCGCACCACCTGGCAGCGGCCGGAGGATAAAGCCTCATACCGGTCGCCCTGAGCGATAAATATAACGTCAGCTTCACTGTCGTACGATCTGATCGCCGAGACGGCTTCCTGCTGCTTCTTCTGATCAGATAAGAAAGAAATCACCGTCTTGATTTTCTTTTCTCCAACAGCCGGCAAAGCCTGTTCTTTAAGAACTTCTCGGAAAGCCATCACTTCAAACTGTTCTGCCGGATCATTTTCATCGGCCGCTGCTTTAACGGGCGCTGCCTTACTTTGAGCAGGCTGCTGATGCCAGAAGCGCTCTTTCGCAAACGGATAAGCAGGCAGGCTGATGCGGGCCGGAAGACGGTCTCCGTATAATTTCGCCCAATTGATATCTAATCCTTTTACCCAAAGCTCAAGCAGCTTAGAATATTTCCGTTTGCTGATCCAAGCGTCTAAGATTGCTTCCATATCATCATCCGCCGCAAATACGGCAAGCATCCGTTTGTTTTCTTCCGTACCGTCGCGGTGCATTTCGGCGGTGTCTTTTCCGGAGATAAATCCAGTCAGTTTTTCTTCAAGTTCATGAAGTGAATGAACGATAAAGCCGAGACGCTCTTCCATCGGCACACGGCCCGTCTGAAGAGTATAGGCTATACTCATAAGATCACTGCTGCTGTATCGTTTTTCACGGATGGCGGCTGTAAGCTGTTTTGCTTTTTCAGTGAGCCGTTCGCTGTTTTTCGCGGACAGGACGATAATAGCGGGCTGATCACCCGGCGATTCAACAGGCTCTTTATCTGCAATATATTCTTCTATGACGAGGTGGGCATTTGCTCCTCCTGCGCCGAAGCTGCTTAATCCGGCCCTTCTCGGAATCTCTTTGCCGCCGATGACGGGACGTTTCCACTCGCCGAGTTCCTGCTGAACGACAAACGGTGTATATGCGAACTCAATATTCGGGTTCAGCTGCCCGGCATGCAGGGACGGCGCAATTTGGCGGTCTTTCAGCTGGAACAATATTTTTGTCAGACCGGCGATGCCCGCGGCGCTTTCACAATGGCCGATATTGGATTTTGCGGAGCCGATGGCGCAAAACTGTTTATCTGTTGTATCCTCTTCAAATGCTTTCGTTAATCCGGCGATTTCAATCGGGTCCCCTAATGCGGTCCCCGTGCCGTGGGCTTCAATATAACTGACGGTGCGCGCCGGGACGTTTGCCCTTTGGAAAGCCTCTTTTATTAAGGCGGCCTGCGCGTTCGGGTTCGGAACGGTGTACCCGTTCGTTTTGCCCCCGCTGTTAATGGTGCTTCCTTTAATCACACCGTAAATGTGATCGTTGTCGGCAATCGCTTGGTCTAACGGCTTTAACACGACCGCGCCCACTCCTTCTCCGTCTACAAAACCGTCCGCGCGGTCTCCGAACGATTTGCATGTGTCGCTTGCAGAAAGCATGTTCATGACTGACAGATTCATATAATGGATCGGGTCGGTTACGATATTTACGCCGCCGGCAATCGCGCATTCGCTTGAACCGCTGTATAGGCTCTCAAGCGCCAGATGAATGGCCGTCAAAGAAGAAGAACAGGCTGTGTCAACCGCAATGCTCGGCCCTTGGAAATCAAAAAGGTAAGACACCCTGTTGGCAATGGACCAGTAGCCGTAGCCTGTCGGGTAGTTTTTGTTCATCGCTCCGGCAAAAACGCCGATTTTTCTGCTTTGGCACAGGTTGTCAGGCGTATAGCCGGCATCCTCGATACTCGCATACGCCGTTTCTAAAAATAATCGCTCCTGCGGGTCCATGCGCTCCGCTTCCAAAGGAGAAATCTGAAAGAACAGCGGATCAAACTTGTCCATATCTTCAATGAATCCGCCCCATTTCGTATAAATAGAGCCCTCTTTACCTTTTTCTACATCATAGTAATCCTGCCAGTTCCAGCGTTCCTGCGGGATTTCTTCTATGCAGTTTTTTCCTTTTTTAATGTTAGCCCAAAGCTCAGCCGCTGTTTTTGCCTGCGGGTAGCGTCCTGAAACGCCGATGATGGCCACGTCGCGAACCGAACTTTGCCGGACGGCCTCTTTTGCTGCCCGTTTTTCTCTCCGCCGCCAGTCAGTGCGAAGCGGCTTAGCCGGCTGTACAGCCTGCGGTTCGGATGCCGCCTCTGGTTCTTCATGAACAGGCGCTTGTCCCGTCAGTTTGATCATCGCGTCTTTTTTTGTTTTGATTAAGTGGCCGACGAGAGCCTCGATCGTCTGATATTCAAAAAATAAGGTGCTGCTGACTTGGTCTAACACATTTCGTAACGCATTTGTCAGCTGTACGACGACGATAGAATCAATTCCGTATTTTTCAAGCGGCGCTTTCGGATCAATTTGAGCCGGCGGAATTTTTAATGTTTCTCCGATTAACGTTTTTAAGTACTCGGTGCTTTTTTCTGTTAAAGCTGTATCGCTTTTTTCGGCCGTTGTTTGCGGCTGAAGTTCCGGCGCTTGTGCTGCTTTTGGCAGTGCGGCCGGTGTTACGCCTCCTGCTTTAAGCGTTTTTTGGCGGACAATGCCGTTGCTTTTTGCCGCTACAATCTGATGGCTTAAATCATGTGCAGCTTCTGCCGGGAAATAGACAGAATGCCAGCCTTCGCTTTCTAACACGTGCTTCCAGCTTTTTGGATACAAGCCCGGGCATCCCGGAATACGAAGGTCAGAATCTTCATGCAGCCACCAGCCTTCAAGCAACCCGAAAGTAATATGCGGGAACAGGCTGTTTCCCGCCATTTCATTTAAGAGCAGCAGGCCGTTGTCTTTTAAAACGGCTTTGGCGTTTCTCAGCGTCTGGCGGATGTCTTTCGTCGCGTGGAGCACGTTGGCCGCAACGACGATGTCGTATGCGCCAGGCTCTATGTCCTGACCGGAAAGCGGCGCTTCCGCGTTAAAAAGTTTATAAGTCAGATAAGGATTCTGTTTGCCGTATTCTGTTTCCGCATGCACGAGAAAAGCTTTCGATACATCGGTGTAACAGTATTCTTTTATATGGTTTTGATACGGCTTTAGCTTTTCAAATATGCCTGCGCTTGTGCCGCCTGTGCCCGCTCCGATTTCCAGTATGCGGATGGCGGTTTTTGAGTTTTTACTGATGGTTTCTTTCACATAGGACGTTAATGTATCTGACAGGGCGCCGTTAAAGTAATCCGCGACTTGATTATGCTTATAAATTCCTTCAACAAGTTCCATTGAAGAGTGCGGGAACATGATATCTGTGGCCGGCACGTCTTCGCGCAGAATGTCCGGCAGTGCTTTAAGCATCGTCTCGGCTAAAACAGTCATTGCTTTTGTATCAGTATTATTGAGCCATTCCGCTTTTTCCTGCTCCCATTTTCGCCATAGCGAGGCGGTTGCGTTTTCAGCGCGGGCTGACAGTGTAAATGAATCGGCATTCCCTTCCAGATAGCCGTGTTCCAGAAGGAAGGTGATCGTTTGATCGAGCCATTTTTTAAAATATTCGTGTTCAGGCTCATACGCTTTAAGGCTTTGCGGCGTCAGCAAGTCCGCTTCTTTAAGCTGGGCGATCAAAAGCTGATACAGAAAATCATCAAGCTCCTGATGTTCAGCCTCTCTTACAAGACGCGCGCCGGGCGGAGCGGCCTTCGGCTGTTGTCCGGTTACAAGCGGATGAGGCGGATAAACGGAAATCGTTTCTCGTTCATTCATCCCCTCTACTGCGACCGGTTTTGTCGTATGAATGAAGGCTGCTTGATCAACCGGTATCGTCATAAGTGTTTCAAGCGCCTCCATCGCAGCGTCCGGTTCGATCAGTCCCAATCCGATCTGATCCATCAGCTGAATAAAATTGCCGTCTTCAGCCGCTTCGCTGTTGCCCCAGTAGCCCCAATTCATGACTTTGACCGGGCAGTTCCATTTCTGATCAAGTTCCTTCGCAAATGCGTCACTGAAGGCGCATCCTGCGGCATAATGGCTTTGTTTCACATTATGGATAAATGCCACAAGCGAGGAGAAGAAGAGCGCAAAGTCAAGCGGCTCCCGTCCGAATACCTCCGCCATGGACACACTTACGTCGGCTTTTGCTCTCAGCACCGATTTGAACTCTTCTGTCTTCATATTATTTAAGCTTTGCTCAGACAGATCCATTGCCGAGTGAATAACGCCGTTAATTTTTGTGTGACGCTCTTTTATGAGCTGATAAGCCCGCTCTAAGGAAACACTGTCAGCGGCATCGGCGGAAATATATTCAGGCGCCGGACCGAATGCGCTGAGCCGGTCGAGTTTCGCCTGTATGGATTTATTCAGCGTGCTTCTTCCGATCCAAATGACGCGTGCTTTGTAGCGGCGGATCATATATTCGCTCCATGCCTCGCCGAGATACCCGGCGCCTCCGATTACGGCATAAACCCCGCCTGTTTGGTATAGCGTGCCGTTTTTCGGCATATTGTCAAGCGGGATCAGCTGCCGCTCAAACAGCTGCTGATTGCGGTATGCCCAAACTTGGCCGTTTTTCCCGGCAGAAAGAGAAAGCGCCTCTCCGATCGGCCAGATACCGTCCGTTTCTGTGTCAATCATGCGGACATTCCAATGCGGATATTCTTTCGCCATCGTCCCGGCAAGGCCGCTGACTGCGGCTTGTGACGGATCGGCGCTGTCCTGATCCGAAAACGGCTGAGCATTTGCTGTGACAAAGCACCAGTCCAGGTGTCTTTCTCCGTACCCTGAGGCAAGCAATGCTTTCATCAGCTTAAACACATGAAAAACGTTGCGCTCCTGTTCCTTAAGGCTGTCAGCACCCTCAGCCTCAGGCGCGAGCCAAATAATTTGCTCCAGCTCTTTATGCCCTTCAAGCATGTGCGTAAGAGATGCGATATCATCCGTACCTCTGATTGGATAATATGAAGCGTTTGGCAGATGCTCTTTTATACGTGAATGCTGTCTGTCAGTTCCTCCGAAAACTGCGGTCTGCTTATTCACCGTATTCACTTTCTTCGTTTTTTCAAGTGAAACGGGCTCCCAAGCCGGAATCATCATCGTGTGTCCGACAGGCGCCTCCAAGGTTTCGCCTCCCGCTGTTTGGGTTGTGTCAAGCGCCCGGACAGACGCGCCTTTCATCCGTACATAAACGGTACCGGCATCATCACACATATCAATGTCAAATTTTCTTACGGTGTCATCCGCTTTGCTTCCTTCGCTGTACCGGATATATGACCAGACATGCTCAGGACACTTCCCGAACACCTCCACTTCCTGCATCGCAAACGGCAAAGAAAGCTCGCGGCTTCCCGCATCGTCATGAATCGAACGGACAAGCAAACCCACGGAGGCGTGAAAAGCGGCGTCCATCATACTCGGGTGAAGCGCGTACTGTTCTTTCGTGTCATGTACGGCAGCCGGGAGTGAAATACGGGCCAGCAATCGGTCTTCACCGATCAGCAATTGCTGTACGCCCCTGTATGCTTCTCCATAATCCAAGCCGATCTTTTCAAAAGCTCCGTAGCATTCATCCGCAGTCACTATCCCTAAATTGCAGGAAGCCTTGACAGACTCAATATCTAACTGAGCGCTGCCCGGTGCGGTAATGACTGCTTCACCTTGGCTGTGAATGACCAGATCTTCGCCGTTTTCTTCTGCCTCACTGTATATTTCATAGGTAATCTCACCGTTATCCTCTGGATAAAGGGCAATATGTATTTCCTTCGGTTTGTTTTCAACAATGACCGGCCGGACCCAAACGATCTGTCTGAGTGTGACGCTATGGCCTTTGTCCGTCACGGCCGCGGCCTTTTTCACTGCTTCCCCGGCCATTTCCAGATAGGCGACGCCCGGCAGAATTTTTTGTCCGTTGACGACATGGTCAGAAAGGAAAAATTCATCTCCCGTAAAAAGAGAAGTGAAGCGCTGCTGTGAAAAATCTGACGTATTTTCTTGTAAAAGCGGATGCAGTACAGTGTCTGACAGGGTTTTATCCTGTTTTTCCCGCTGCGGAATCCAATAGCGCTCTTTTGCAAACGGATACGTCGGAACGCTTGTTTTGCGCGGTTTATCCGGACCGTACAGCTTATTCCAATCCACTGTTTTCCCTTCTGCCCATAACTCGGCAAGCCGCAGCGGATCATCCGTTTCCGGAGCGTTTTCGCTCAGTTCCGGCATCTCGGCTTGTCCGCGCCAAAATCCCGGGATATTTTCGTTTCCTTTTACGAAATCGTTCAGTTTTCCCTTCAATTCGCGGGTGTCATTTGCAAGGAAGACAGCTCTCTCCTCCATTGCTTCACGCCCTGTCTGAAGGGTGTAGGCCAGTTCAGACAGCGCCGTCTTTTCGGAAAGTGTCCGGGCTATTTTTTCCGCATAGGCCAGCAGCCTGTCTTTATTTCTTGCGGACAGCAGGAAGATTTTAGCTGCTTCTTTCTCAGGCGCAGGCGCTTTTTGTTCAGGCTGAATGTATTCTTCTAAAATGATATGAGCATTCGAACCTGATGCCCCGAAGGAACTGAGTCCGGCCCGGCGCGGATAATGCGTGACTTTTCCGTTTTCTTCGGCTGCCGGCTGCTTCCACGGAGCAGTCTGCTGCTGTACGTAAAAAGGCGATTTCTCAAATTTCACGTATGGATTTAATTCACCGGAATGCAGAGATTTGACAAGCGTTTTGTAATGAAGCTGCAGCGCCGCTTTTGTTAAGCCGCTGATGCCCGCCGCAGATTCTGCATGGCCGATATTTGATTTGACTGAACCGATGGAACAAAATTGCTGATCCTGCGTCCCTTCGCTGAACGCTTTTGACAGGCCTTCAATTTCAATCGGGTCTCCTAACGAAGTGCCTGTTCCATGGGCTTCCACATAGCTGACAGTCCGCGGGCTGATGCCTGCTTTTTTCAGACATGCCTTAATAACTTCTGCCTGTGCAGCAGGGCTCGGGACGGTAATTCCGCTTACTTTTCCGACATGGTTAACGGCACTTCCTTTAATAACCGCGTAAATCCGGTCGCCGTCTTGTTCGGCTTTTTCCAGCGGCTTGAGTAATACGGCACCCACTCCTTCTCCGGAAACGTAGCCGTCACCGCCCTCGCCGAATGTACGGCAGCGGCCGTCACTCGAGTGCATGCCGACGCTTCCGTAGCTGAGATATTTCGCCGGATGCAGCGACAAGTTCACCCCTCCCGCAAGCGCGGCCTCACATTCGCCGCGGCGGATGCTTTCAATGGCCAGGTGAACGGCGGTCAAAGAAGAAGAACAAACGGTATCCACCGCGAGGCTCGGCCCGTGGAAGTCACAATAATAGGACACTCTGTTGGCAATCTGCGCATAATTCAGTGAAACCGGAAAAGGATCAGTCTCCGATAATTGTTCTGCGCCGATTAAGGAATAATCTTTATGCATGACCCCTGCAAAAACGCCGACAGGACGCTGTTTATTTTTTTTATTTCCAAGCGTTTCAGGCGTATAGCCCGCATCTTCAATCGTCTCCCAGCAGGTTTGTAAAAACAGGCGTTCCTGCGGGTCCATCATTTCCGCCTCACGCGGTGAGATTCTGAAAAACTGCGGATCGAAGCAATCGGCATCGTCGATGAAACCGCCCCATTTTGATACTTTTTTTCCAGATGGTGACGTTACGTTTTTATATGTTTTCCAATCCCAGCGGGACTTCGGAACCTCAGTGATGCAATCCGTGCCTGCCTTAAGGTTTTCCCAAAACTCCTCCACATTTTTCGCTTTCGGATACCGGCCCGCCATTCCGATAATCGCAATGTCTCCGGTGTTTTCATGTTGGTTTGGCACACTTGGTGTTTCAGTTTCAAGTACTGATGGTTCGGCTGCATGATCTTCCCTTTCAAATGAAACGGTCTTTTTCAAATAGGCAGCCAGTTCTTTTATATTTGTATATTCAAAGAGAAGAGTGGGCGCGAGGGGCACACCCGCCTTTTTACTGATATCCTGAACAATCTCAAGCAAAGAAGATGAATCCAGCCCGAGCTCGTAGTAACCGGCAAGAATGTCAAGCGGCTCCCAAGGCTGCCCCAGCTTTTCAGCCAAAAGCTTCTTTAAAAACAGAATGATGTCTTTTTCATCTGCGCTTTCCGGCTCTTTTGCATCCTGTTTATCTTGTCCGGCTGTATTCTCGTCTTCTTCGAACCGCACCGCTTTTCCCGTAATGTTTTTAAGCTCCGCGACCTTCTGTCCGGATCGGCTGAAGTACTCGATTGTCATAGTGGTGAGTTCTTTTTCCTGACGGACGCCGGAAGCTGCGATACGCGCCGTGCACTCTGATTGAAGCCTGTCGGCGGCCGTGAATGATTCATAATATAAAGGCAGGTGGAGCCGGTTTGTTTCAGAAAGCAAACCGCTCGCCCCGATTCCGCTCGCATCCAAAAGGGCCGGGTGAAATAAAAAGAAATCCTTTCCCTCTTCGCAAGATAGCTCAGCCAGCATGCCGTCTTCTGTTTCGTATAATCGTCCGTTTGATTTCATCATGCCGGAATGAACCAAATCATGATCCAGGCAGCGGTTATACATCTCATCAAGATCCAGAGATCGGACTGACTGCTTCACATCGCCGAAATCAAGGGTTTCATCAAATGTGACAGCGGCTCTTTTCACCATTTCAGCCGTCGCATACTGTATATTGTCTGACAGCTCGTCACCTTGCTGTTTCTGCCCGGAAAGGGAGATGAACCATTTTCCATCTCCGCTTTCAGAACATTGAATGGTCAGAATGATTGCAGCCGTTTCACTGACGGTTAAAGGCTGATAAATCGTGACGTGCTTCAATTCGAGCTCATTGTATAAATAACCGTGTTCCTGAAAAACCTGATAAATCAAGTCGATATAAGCAAGACCGGGCAATACCGCTTCACCAAAGACCATATGGCCTTTCATGATAGGGTGATCCAGTGAGATATTGATTTTTTCCGATATCATTCCTTCCCACTCCTCTCTCAATTAAATGCTTTCCAGAACATTTTTTTCGCAGGAAGCTCTTGTTTCACCTGTACGGCAGATTCTTTTACCAGAGCCTTCCGTCTTAAAGACGGTACCGGCAGCGGCTTTCTTTTTAATCGGGTATCTTTTTCTTCCCAAGCTTCCAGAATGATGTGGGCGTTCGTTCCGCCGTCGGCAAAGCAGTTGATGGCTGCGCACGGTTTGGCTGCATCCCATTCGCCCGCTGTCTTTTGAAAATAAAAATCTGTCTTTGTTATATCAAAATGCGGCATCGGTTCATCTCCTGAGAGAAATGGAACCGTTTGTCTATGTTTCAGCATTAATACGACTTTAATGAAGCTTGCGATCCCTTCTGCGCAAAGCGGATGCCCGATGTTCGGCTTGATTGACCCAATTCCGAGCGGGACATGCTGATCAGAGCGGTATACGGATTGAATCGCCTTCAGCTCAAGTAAATCAGTCACCGCAGAACCCGATCCGTTCGCTTCGATATAAGTGATGTCTTCCGGCTTTTTGCCGCTTTTTAAAAGCGCGCTTTGCATGACGTCTTTTTGCGCCTGCATATTAGGGGCTGACGGTCCTGCCGTTCTGCCGTCATTGTTCATAGCGGCGGCCTTAATGACTGCGTGTATCGTGTCACCGTCTTTTTGCGCCTGGCTTACCGTTTTTAACAGCACCATGCCGACGCCTTCTCCGAGGACAACTCCGCCTGACCGCTTGTCAAATACATGAAAGGACGGTTTCTCGTTTAACAGCCCGCGCTCTTGGAACATCCGGTGCGCCGCATCCGTGTTCAGCAGGCTGACGCCGCCGACTACCGCTGCTTTAATATCGCCGCTTCTCAGTGCCTGAACGGCCATATTCATTCCTGTCAAAGCTGATGAACAAGCCGTATCAAGCACGATGCTCGGCCCGCGCAGATCAAAAAATTGCGAAACGTTTGCCGCTAAATAGTTCTGCCCGCCCGCAACGATCGGATTGCGCGTATTCGCAAGACTTTCAGGATCAGGCTGATGCTGGCTGCGGCCTCCGATGTACACACCGGCCTCCATGCCCTTGATTTCTTCACGGGTATAGCCGGCATGGCACCAAAGCCTTAAGCTCTCTTCCAACACCGCCAATGCCTGGGGATCCATCGCTTTCGCATCGTTTTCCGGAATGAAAAAGAATTCGGAATCAAAGTGATTCATACTTTCAATCAATCCTGCAACATATTGATTTGCATATCCGAATCGCTCCTTTGGCACTGAACCGATTGCAGACCTTCCGCATCTCAGCAAATCCCAATATTGTTCTAATGATTCAGCTCCCGGAAAGCGGCAGCTCATTCCGACAACGGCAATGTCTTCACTTTCGGCAAAACGCTTTTGTTCAGTGTGAACCGTTTGTACGGCATCAGAAACCGCGGGTTCTGTATTAGATTCCTTCCTTTCTGTAAACAGCGGCTGCCCGTTTGATACGAGCCATTCGGCAAACGCGTCAATCGTCGGATGTTCATATAAAACAGACGGATCTAAGTCCTCTTTGAGAGCTTGATTCATTTGCTGCAACAGCTGGGCTAAAATGATCGAATCAACTCCGTAATCCTGAAACGGTTCGTCTGTTTCCAGTTCATCCGGAGCGATTTTCAGTTCATCCGAAAACAATTTCACAAGCCACTCCTTCGTATCAAGAAGAAGGTCTGAGCCTGATTGTTTTACCTCGATTTGGCCGTTTGATTCGGCTTCAGCCTCTTTTTGCTTTTTCTTTTGACAGAGCAGCTTGTCAGGGTGCCATTCGCTTCGATCAACGATGGCCGGCAGAACGGCCGGGCGGATGTTTTCAGACAAAATGCGGTCAAGCAAGTCAAGCCCTTCTGCATTAGTCAGTCCTAACAGCCCGGTTTGCTTCAGGCTTTCTGTGCGGACTTCACCCAATCCGGTTTCCTTCCAATTCGGCCATTGAATGCTGACCATCGGGTATTGATGCTGATGAGCCGAAGCGAAATAATCCATATACCCATTTGCCATCGCATAATCCGACTGTCCCGCCGCAAGCGCCGGAACGACCGCAGATACTGATGAAAATAAGACAAAGAATTGTAAAGGATCATTTGTAAAAAGGCTGCTTAATGTTTGAAGCCCGGCGACTTTCGGCTCAAGCACTTCTTGTATGTCATCCGCAGTCTTTCTGATAAACGCCGGGTTTACTGAATTAACAGATCCCGCACAGTGAATGACGCCGCCGATCGGCCCCATCGTGCGCCGGATCGTTTCAATTTCCGCTGCTACGGCAACACGGTCAGACAATTTCATACTGAGCACTGCCACTTGCACGCCTTTTGCTTCGAGCTCTTCAATCGCCCGAATTTTCTCTTTTATCCGTGTATGAACGGCTGATCGTTCATGACGTGGAGGAATCGGCTCCCTGCCTGTCAGCACTACTTTTTTCACGCCGTGTTTTTCTATGAAATGGCGGGCGCATAAAAGACCGAGTCCTCTCGTCCCTCCGGTAATGAAAAGCACATGGTCTTCAGGGAACGTTACGGGCTTATGTTCTGATGGCTCCCGTTTTGGAATCTCCCTGAATAAAGCACGGTATCTCTGTCCGTTTCGGCGGCAGACTTCCGGTTCTGTGCTGTCCGCCGAATATTCATCTGCAATCTGTTTGGCAAGCGTCTGCTGATCCGTATCAGTATCGGCGTCCATGTGTCTTGAAGTCACGTTTTGATACTCATTTTGCAGCATTCTGTACAGGCCGCTTTTTTCTGCTCCTGCAAGGTGAATCGTTTTCTGCTGAAACGGCTCCAAGCCTTTAGTTACATATAGCAGCATCAGCGGCCGCGCTTGCCGGCGGCTTGTATCAATCAGAATCTGGAGACGGCTGAGCCCTTCTGAAGAAAGGTCTTCGTCACCGCATCCCGTCAGATCGATCGCGCCATCTATGTGATTCCAATCGGCCTCTCCGGTATCGGCGGAATCAATCGGGAGAATGAAAGAGTCAGCGAAATACTTCGCAGTCTCTTCGGCAAGCCACCTTGTCCTACTGTCAGCCAGAATCATGACCTTCTTGCCGATGTTGCCGCCGGCCGACTCAATCTCACACGGAACCCACTGCTTTTCTAAAAGCACAGCCTCGCGCCGGTCTTCCGTACTCTGCGATACGGCTTTCGGCTCAGGCAGCCAGTACGGCTCCTTTGCAAACGGGTAAGCCGGCAGACTGATTCTGCGGGGTTTTTCGTCCTGATAGAGCTTGTTCCAGTCCACCTGAAGCCCTTTGGCCCACAATTCCGCTAAATTGCCGTATTTTTTCTTATCGAACCATGATTTGACAAGCAGCTTCAGATCATCGTCCGTTTCAAATGCTTTGATTTCTTTTTTTGCCGTTTTGACGTGAGCTTCATATATCCCTTCACCCATTTTGCCGTTTACAAAATCGGTTAAACGGCTGATCAGCTCTTCTCTCGAATTCGCTGTAACCGCAAGACGGTAATCCATTGGATCACGTCCGGTTTGAAGTGTATACGCCATATCTGAAAGATGGATATCCTGATTGGCCTTTGCAAAATCGATCATCGACTCGGCATAGGCTTTTACCTGCGGCGCTTTTTTGGCCGACAGCACAAAAATGTTTGTCTCATCAGGCTTACGGCGGCCCCTGTCTTTCGGCTGATACTCTTCAATGACGAGATGAGCGTTTGTGCCGCTGTAGCCGAATGAGCTGACACAGGCCCGCCGCGGTGTTCCGCCGGATTCCCAAGGTTTCACTTCAGTATTGACAAATAAAGGCGAGTCATCGAAATCAAAATGTTCATTCGGCGTGCTGAAATGAAGAGTCGGCACGAGCTTCTGATGCTTCATCGACAGCAGAACTTTCTGCACACTTGCTACGCCTGCCGCCGCAGAGGTATGTCCGATATTTGATTTAACCGAACCGATGGCGCAAAATTGTTTGCGGTCCGTTTTTTCCTTGAATACAGAAGATAAAGCTTCTAATTCAATCGGATCCCCCTGCTTTGTGCCGGTGCCGTGCATTTCCGCATAGGTGATGCTCTCAGGGTGGATGTTGTGCGCTTCATACACTTGACGCTCTAAATCCATTTGGCTTTTCGCGCTCGGCGCGGTGATGCCGTTTGTTTTTCCGTCCTGGTTAATTCCGGACCCGATAATGACTCCGTAAATATGGTCTTGATCGGCTTCCGCATCTTTCAGCCGCTTCAGCACGAGCGCCCCCGCGCCCTCACCAGGCACAAATCCGTTCGCACTGTTATCAAATGCTTTACATTGGCCGTCAGGAGACAGCATTCCTGCTTCACACATGCTGATGTATGATTCAGGCGTTAGATACAAGGTCACACCGCCGACAAGCGCCAGGTCAATTTCATGATTCAAGAGCGCCTGACGCGCCAAATGAGTTCCGACAAGAGAAGATGAACATGCCGTATCGATCGGAATGGCCGGTCCTTTCAAATTGAGATAATACGGAAGGCGGGCCGCCGCGATGCTGAAACTGTTGCCAGTGGCGCTTCCTCCTGTCTGATGTTTGTTTAACATCATGCCGTATTCATTGTTCATAATCCCCAAGTAAACGCCGCAATTTTTCCCGTTTAATTCTTTTGAGCTGTAGCCCGCATCTTCAAAGGCTTTAAAGCCTTCCTGTAAAAATATTCGGTGCTGCGGGTCCATCAGTTCCGCTTCAGACGGAGAAATATTAAAGAACAGCGGATCAAATTCTTCAATACCGTCAAGCATACCGATTGATCTGCAGTACACTTTGCCTTTCTTATTTAAGGCCGGATCATAGTACTTGTTTACATCCCAGCGGGAAAGCGGGATATCGCGAATGGCGTTTTTCGCACGGACTAAATTGTCCCAATACGTCTTAAGATCCGGCGCGTCCGGGTATTTGCCCGACATGCCGACGATGGCGATTGCGTCCGCCGTCTCGTCTTTAGGCTCCCGTTTGGCCCGCACCGGTTCAGGTTCCTTTTGAACCGTCAATCTGTCCGGCCCGGCAGATGGTTTCTCCTGCGGGGCAGATTCCTGCTTCAGCGGCTTTGGACGCACAGGAACCGCCTCTTTTTTTCTGCCGCGGACAGACGGCTGCGTACGCAGAAAATCGGCGAATTGACGGATTGTCGGGTAATCATACACTTTCGTTACGTTACAGTCCGTTCCGTACCGTTTATTGACGGCCTTTATCCATTCAAGACCGGTTATCGAATCCATGCCCAAATCAATAAAAGCCTCATCAATATCTACATCATGCTGTTCCATGTACAATACATCAGCCAGTGCTTTTGATAACGCTGCATGCACCGCTTCAATCGGTTCAATCGGTTCTTCCGGCTCGGCGGAAGCTGCCGTTTCAGACATCGCCTCCAAAATATCCGCCTTGGCCTGTAACACCGGCTGCTTTTGAGCGGTTACAGGCTGCAGCATTATGTTGGACGGTTTTTTCACCGCCTCTGTTTTCTGCGGTTCGGTTTCCTCAAAGTTCGGTTCTGTTCCGAGCTCTTGCTGCAAGAAGGCCGCAAACTGGCGGATTGTCGGATAATCATATACTTTCGTCACCGTAAGGGACGTGCCGTACGTTTTATTGACGGCCTTTATCCATTCAAGACCGGTTATTGAATCCATACCGATATCAATAAATGTGTCGTCTGCGTCGATATCGTCAGCATCCATATATAAAACGTCCGCCAAACTTTCCGTTAATACGGCACTTATTTTTTCAGCGGAAACCGCCGGACGGTAAGCGGACAATACGGTTCTTTTCGGTTCCGTGCCGCTCAAAGGCTGCAACATAATGTTTGTCGGTTTTTCTTTCGCAGTCTCCTCGTGAAGAGGCGCCGCTTCAATGACCGGTTCCGGGACGGCCGCCGCCACAACCGGCGCCGGCTGTGTTTCTGCCTGTCTTTTGACAGGTAAATCTGCTGATGTGTCGATCCAATAACGGTCCTTTGCAAACGGATAAGCCGGGAGACTGATTTTTCGCGGTCTGCCCATTTGATACAGCACATCCCAATTCAGCGGAAGACCCTTCACCCAAAGCTCTAATACCTTCGCGGCTTTGCCTTTTTCAAGCCATGCCTCAATGGTTTTTTCCATATCCTCATCAGCCGCAAAGAGCGCCATCGTTTCTTTATTCTGTTTGACTTGTCCGCGGTAGAGCTGGTCAATTGAATCCTTGCCGCTCGTAAATTCGTCAAGCTTTTCTTCAAGCTCGCGCAAATTGCTGACAATCAGGCCGAGGCGCTCTTCCATCGCTTCACGTCCGATTTGAAGCGTATAAGCGATCCGGCTCAGATCCGCTTCCCGGTAACGCCCGCTCCGCAGTGCATCAAGAAGCCGTTTCGCGCGTTTTTGAAGCCGATTCTCATTTTTCGCGGAAAGGACGATCATTGACGGATGAGGTGCGGCAAAAGCCGTCTCCTTATCCTCATCAGCGGCATATTCTTCGATGACAATATGAGCGTTGACGCCGCCGGCTCCGAAAGAGGATAGCCCTGCGGTTCTCGGCAGTTCTTTATTTACTCCGTTCTCGTTGATGACCGGTCGTTTCCACTCTTCAAGCGTCTGCTGCACTTTAAACGGCGTACTGAGAAAATCAATATTCGGATTAAGCGTCCGGGAATGCAGGGACGGTGCAAGCTTTCTGTGTTTCATTTGCAGAAGCACCTTCGTCAGGCCCGCGATGCCCGCCGCGCTTTCACAATGCCCGATATTGGATTTCGCTGAGCCGATGGCACAAAATTGTTTATCTTGTGTCTGTTCTGAAAAGACTTTAGTCAGACCCGTGATTTCAATCGGATCGCCGAGTGAGGTTCCGGTGCCGTGGGCTTCGATGTAGCTGACCGCCCTCGGATCGGTTCCTGCATCTTGTAACGCCTGTTTGATCACTGCGGCTTGGGCGTTCGGATTCGGGACGGAATACCCGTTTGTTTTTCCATCATGGTTCACGGCCGTTCCTTTGATCAGACCGTAAATATGATCACCGTCCGCTTTCGCTTTAGAAAGCGGCTTAAGGAGTACAGCGCCCACTCCTTCACCGGGCACATAACCGTCTCCGCCTTCTCCGAAACTTTCACATCTGCCTTTACTAGATAAAAATCTGTTCTGGCCGAGCATCAAATATTTATTCGGATGGATGGATACATTGACGCCCCCGGCAAATGCTGCTTCGCATTCCCCGTTCCGCAAGCTTTGGCATGCCAGATGAATGGCTGTTAAAGAAGAAGAGCACATCGTGTCAAGAGCCATGCTCGGGCCGTTAAAACCGAATACATAGGAAGCCCTGTTCGCAATTGATGACGGATTTCCAGTCAGCGCAAGCGATTTTCCGCGCGCCTGTTCTTCGGCTCCGTAAAGCTGATATTCTTCATACATGACGCCGACGTAAACACCGACATTGGCACCCAGCAAGTCACCCGATTTTCCGGTCAGCTTTCCGCGCGTATAACCGGCATCCTCCATCGTTTCGTAGACACATTGCAGAAATAACCGCTCCTGCGGGTCCATCAATTTTGCATCCCGGGGCGAAATTGAGAAGAATTGCGGATCAAATTTGTCCACGTCTTTCAAAAATCCTCCCCATTTTCCGTACGTCTTGCCTTCTTTATCTTTATCAGCGTCGTAATAAAGACTGTGATCCCAGCGATCGCTTGGAATTTCGGTTATGCAGTCAACGCCTTCACTCAAGTTCTTCCAAAATTCCTGAAGATTTTCGGCCTGCGGATACCGGCCTGACAGACCGATAATCGCGATATCCTCACGCTCCGGCAGCTGCTGATTTTTCCGCGTGTCTGTGCGGACTGCCGCAAAGCCTTTTTTGCCTTCACCCCGATTGGAAACAGGTTTTACCTCTGTTTTCTCAGGGAGAGACGGTTTGGCTGCAGGGATTTCTTCCGTTTTCATCCCGGTCAAGTCCAGCAGCGTGTCGCGGTGTGCTTTCATAAAATATTGCGCCAGCGATTCGATATTCTGATATTCGAAAAACAATGTTTTTGATAATGAACCGAAGCTCTTTTCCAGCCGGCCCGTCAAATGCATAATCATAATAGAATCAATTCCGTAATCTTCCATAGGCGCCTTGGCGTCAATTTTGCCGACCGGAAGCTTGGTTACTTCCGAAAGCACATGTTTCAAGAAATGCTCTGTTTTTTCTGCAAGCATATTCTCTCCGCCTGATGAAAGGCCAGCCGGCGCTTCGGTATCGCTTCCTGTGTCCTGCTGATCATCCGCTGATCTTTTCAGAAACGCCCGGATTTTTGCGGCGTAGCCTTCCGTCACCATGACTTGAGATGTTTTTGCCGCCCATCCGCGGTACAAAGCTTGAATGCCGTTTTCTGTTTTCATAGGGACCATGCCGCTTTCTTTTGTCAGCATTGCCTCCGTTTCGGCATCAACCGTCATGCCGCCGTCCTTCCAGAGCGGCCAGCAGATTGAAAGGGTGTGTCCATAGCGTTCATTTCGGGCTTTTTGCCGGTTTCTTTTTTCACTGAAGGCATTCATAAACGCATTGGCCATCGCATAATCCGCTTGGCCCGCGCTTCCGGCGCTTCCCGCTCCAGAAGAGAAAAGAATCAGAAAATCAAGCTCAATGTCCTTAACCGCTTCGTCAAGATGGACCAGTCCGGCGACTTTCGGCGCCAGCACATCACGAATTTCATCTTTGTGCTTTTTCAGAATATAGTTATCTTTTATCGTCCCGGCGCTGTGAATGATACCGTTTAAGCCGCCGTACTGCCGACAGATGTCCGCTGTGAGTGATCGAACTTCTTGTTTATCAGTCATGTCCGTTTGTTTGTACACGGCTTGCGCACCAAGATCGGACAGCTCTTGAAGCTGGGCTTTTTTACGGTTATCCAGCACAGAACGTCCCGTTAAAATAAGAACGGCGTTTTTTGCATGCCGAGCGATTTCTTTGGCGAACAAAAATCCGAGACCGCCCGCACCGCCTGTGATCAGATAAACACCATTATCCTTCCACGGCTTTTCGGCGCCGAGCGGTTCAAGACCCGTTTCCTGCCATTGTGCCGCATAGCGCTTGCCGTTTTCATAGCGAATATGCTTGTCATCAGGATGAGCGCCGCATTCTTTCAAATATCGGGTCAGCGTGTCTGCCTTGATGTCCGGCTCCAATTCGATCAATTGGCCCGTCAGGTTCGGATTTTCCAGCGCCGCTGTTTTTAAAAGTCCCGTTAAGCCGCAAAGGAGCTGCGTATCAGCTTCTTGAGGCACGACAATCTGGATGAGCTCGCGGCCGCCGGATTTTGAAGCGAGGATTTTCTTCACTTCTTCAAAAGCCTGAAGTGCACAGGTTTCAAACCGTTCGTCTTCACTCTGATGCTGATCACGGAGAACGTTACAGCTGAAGTCTGTCTGTATGCTGTTCATTTGATCCGTAAACCGATCAGATATCATCACGTGATGGGCTTTGAAACTGATCGCCGCTTTTTCATGCGAAGCAGTCTTCTCTTCCCATATGTGTTCAAAAAATAGTGTATCTGTTTTATCCGTTTCAATTTCTCTCGCTGAATAACCAGTCATCTTCACACATACATGGCCTTGTTCGTCACATAAAACAATATCCAGCTTCTGCACGGCATCTTCAGGCCTGCTTTCGCCGCTGTACGCAATGGAAACCCACATGTTGCTTTCACAGCGTTTCAGCACATCGATCTGTTCGAGAGCAAACGGCAGCATCGGCTTTATGTCAGTCCCGTCTTTGTCAAGCATTAAACCGATCGTCGCGTGAAATGCCGCATCCAAGAGACTCGGATGGAGGACAAATTGATCTTTTGTATGAGAAATAGATGACGGGAGTGAGAGCTTTGCGAGCACTTCGCCGTCTTTTGCATAGATTTCCGTGACCGCTTTATGAGCATCCCCGTATTCAATCCCCATCTGTCTGTATGCCTGATAGCAATCTTCAGGCGCGATCAGACGTCGCGATTCTCTCAATTTGTCAATCTCTATTTTGGCCGGTTCATCCGCTCTGACAAACGATGCGCTTCCTTGCGCATAGAGAACAGGCTCTTGTTCTGATGAAGCCGGTTCACCATAAACCGTAAATCCCATCTCCCCATTTTCTTCGTCATAAAGGCGGAGATACAATTCAGCGGTTTCGTCCGTCGCTGTAAACGGACGCACCCATACGACATGTTTCAGGCGGACTGTTCCTTCTTCCTTCATTTCTGCCGCATGTTCAGCAGCCGCTCGGACCATTTCCAGATAAGCGGCGCCCGGTAACGTCCGTTCGTTTTTGACGACGTGATCTTTCAGGAAAAATTCTCCGCCGCTAAAGGCAGTCCTGAAACGGACGCCTGACATGTTTGATACATTTTCATGCAGAAGCGGGTGCAGCATGCCGGCATTTTTTTGAAGTACCGTTTCTCTTTTTTCCGCCTCTGGCACCCAATACCGTGTTTTTTCAAACGGATATGTCGGCAGGCTGATCCGATTCGGTTTGTTTTCTCCGTATAAGAGATTCCAATCCATCATTCCTCCGCCGGCCCACTTTTCGGCAATCATCTCCAGACTTCCGCTAGAAAGCCATTTATGTATTAAGTCCGGAGCAAGCCCTGCCTGTTTGCCTTTATCGGCTCTGTTCCGCCAGCATCCGCTGACCGCGTCTCCATCCAGAAAGCCTTTCAGTCGTTCTTTGAGCTGCGTCATATTCTGAGCGGTGAACACAACCCGCTCCTCCATCTGCTCACGCCCGACCTGAAGCGTGTAAGCCAGATCCTTAAGGGGCAGATCGGGATGGATAAAGGCAGACAGCTTCGCCGCATATGCATGAAGCCGTTCTTCACTTTTAGCGGAAACCGGGAAAATGAAAGTCTGTTCTTCCGCCGGTTCAGCATTTGTTCCGTGTGATTCTTCCGGGATAAATTCCTCCAGAATGAGATGCACGTTTGAACCTGTGGCCCCGAAAGAACTGATGCCCGCACGCCGCGGATACACTGTTTCGCTCCCGTTTTCCGTCACTGAAGGCTGATGCCATTCTTCGGTACGATGCTGGACGTAAAACGGTGATTGTTCAAAATCTAAATACGGATTCAGTTCTTCGGAATGAAGCGACGGCACCAAAGTTTTATGGTGAAGCTGCAGGGCAACCTTGGTTAAGCCGCTGATGCCCGCCGCCGATTCAGCATGGCCGATATTCGACTTCACTGATCCGATGGAACAGAACTGCTTATCCTGTGTATACTGACGGAACGCCTTTACAAGGCCTTGAACCTCAATCGGATCACCTAGAGAAGTTCCCGTCCCGTGCGCCTCAATATAACTGACCGTGCGCGGATCGATGCCCGCTTTATCCAGACATTCCTCAATCAAATCGGCTTGAGCGACAGGACTCGGCACGGAAATCCCGCTCACTGTTCCCACGTGATTGACGGCACTGCCCTTTACAACCGCATAAATCCGGTCTCCGTCGTTTACCGCTTCCTGCAGCGGTTTTAATAAAACAGCACCGATTCCCTCAGCCGGGACATAGCCGTCTCCGTCTTTCCCGAACGTATGACAAACCCCGTCTGATGAAAACATATCCCATAAACCGTATGTCACATATTTATTGGGATGCAGCGATAAGTTGACGCCGCCAGCGATCGCCGATTCACATTCCCCGCGCCGAATGCTTTCCACAGCTAGGTGAACCGCAGTGAGCGAAGATGAACAGACCGTATCGACCGCCATGCTCGGTCCGTGAAAATTACAAAAATATGAAACTCTGTTTGCGATTTGCGCATAATTAAGAGAAAGCGGGAATACATGATCTTCAGAAGAAGCCTCCGCTCCGACCAATGTATAATCCTTGTGCATCACCCCGG
The DNA here is from genome assembly GCF_000196735.1 of Bacillus amyloliquefaciens DSM 7 = ATCC 23350. Taxonomy (GTDB): domain Bacteria; phylum Bacillota; class Bacilli; order Bacillales; family Bacillaceae; genus Bacillus; species Bacillus amyloliquefaciens. The sequence goes on along the minus strand of NC_014551.1, from coordinate 1,810,296 downwards.
CGAAGACGCCGACGCGCTGTCTTCTATTCCGTCCGCGCGCCTCTGCAAGCGACTTCGGCGTATATCCGGCATCCTCAATTGTTTCCCAGCATGTCTGTAAAAACAGCCGCTCCTGAGGATCCATTGTTTCAGCTTCACGCGGCGTAATGCGGAAAAATTGAGGATCAAAGCAGTCCGGATCATCAATAAATCCGCCCCATTTTGAAATGGTCTTTCCGGAAGGCGACTTTACGTTTTCAAAGCGGCGCCAGTCCCAGCGAGACTCCGGAATTTCGGTGACACAGTTTTTTCCTTCTTTTAGATTTTCCCAGAATTCGTGAATGTTTTCGGCCTGCGGATAGCGGCCGGCCATGCCGATAATGGCGATATCTTCATCTTGCGGAACACTGCTTTTCCGCCTTTTTTCTGTTTGCGTCACAACCGGCTTCTCCGTTTTTGGAGCAGCAGCGCTGAAGTAGCTTCCGTACTGCTCAGTCAGAAAAGCCGCCAGTTCTGCTGCCGTCGTATATTCAAACAGCAAAGTCGGAGAAAGGGTTTCGCCGATTTTTTCGCTGATCGTTTCCACTACGTCAAGCAGTCCGGACGATGTCAGCCCCATTTCATAGTAGCCGGCCTGAGAATCAATCTGTTCAAGCGGCTTGCCCATTTTTTCAGCCATCAGCTTCTTGACATACCGCTCTGCTTCCTCATGCGGGTGTCCGTCTTCAAATGATGCCGAAACTTCCGGCAGAGCCGCTTTTTCAGGAGACTTCTCAGCAGGCTTTCGGTCTGTATTGATCAGTTCGGCATCCCGCACGAGCTTGCTTGTGAAATCTTTCAGCTCAGCGACTTTCCGGCCGGATGCGTTAAAAAACTCCAGCGTAATGTAAATGAGCTCCTTTTCCTGCCGGAGCGATGAACGTTTGATTCTCGTGACGCAGCCGGCCTGCAAAGGTTCGGAAGCTGTAAAAGATTCATAGAAAAGAGGCAGAAACAGCCTCTTTTCCCCATTTAACAGCGACGAAATCAATAGGTTTGCGCCGACGCCGCTTCCGTCAAGGAGAGTCGGATGGAACAAAAACCCTTCGGCCTGTCCCATCGCGTCTTTTCCGAGCGATAAATCAAATGTGACGCCGTCCCGCTCCTCAAAAACATCTCCTTCTGCTTTCATATATCCGCTGTGAACCAATTCCTGGCTTCTGCATTGTGCATACAGCTCGTTTAAATCGATTGTGCGTTCCGCCTCACGCTTCACAGAGTCAAGATCAATCGTGTCACTGAATACCGCGGGAGCCGTCTCATGCATTTCCGCTTTGACGTAAATACGTTCGTCCGGCTGCACGCGTCCGCCGCTGACTTCAGCTCCTTTTGCGGTAAGTTTCCAGTGCCCTTCTTTTACCTCTGTACATTCAACCGTAAGCTTGACGGCACTGTCTTCTTTCGCAATAAGCGGCTGATAAATGGATAAATGGCGCAGCTGAAGCCCGTTGTATGAATAGCCGCGCTCTTTGAAAATCTGATAAAACATATCAATATAAGCCAATCCCGGAAGGACTTTTTGTCCGTACACGTCATGATTGAAAATAAACGGATTTTTCAGCGATAAAGTGATTTGCTTATTGAAGTTCTTCACGTTAAACCTCCACTTCATAGGTATCCCAGATGTTTGCCGCAGCTTTTTCGTTCGCTTCTTCTTTGCTGTCCGGCGAAATCAGCCGCTTATTTAATACTGGCGGTGTTAAAGGATGGCGCTTGATGCGGCGCCCTTCGTCTTTCTGCCACGCTTCCACAATGACGTGGGCGTTTGTACCGCCGTCGGCAAAGCAGTTTATTCCTGCCGCCGGTATTGGTGACGGCCAGTCTGCCAGAGTGCGGGTGAACTGAATATTGGCCTTTTCTCTGTCAAAGTGTGTATGTTCATGCTCGCCTGATAAAAACGGGATAAAGCTTTTCTCTTTCAGCATGAGCACAACTTTTATGAAACTTGCAATTCCTTCCGCGCAAAGCGGGTGCCCGATGTTCGGTTTCACAGAGCCGATTCCGAGCGGGCCGGCGTCTGTTGAGCGGTAGACGGATTGAATGGCCTTCAGTTCTAACAGATCAGTAACGGCCGTACCTGAACCGTTCGCTTCAATATGGGTGATTTCTTCCGGCCGTTTTCCGCTTTTTTCAAGTGCCGTCTTCATGACGGCTTTTTGCGCTTCCAGACTCGGCGTAGCCGGTCCTGCCGTTCTTCCGTCATTATTGACAGAAGCCGCCTTCACTACGGCATAAATCGAATCTCCGTCTTCAATGGCCTGAGACACGGTTTTTAAAAGAACCATTCCGACACCCTCGCCCAGCACGACTCCATCTGCGCGTTGGTCAAACACATGGAACGACTGCGCTTTACTTAAAATGCCGCGCTGTTCAAACAATTTATGGGTTTCTTCAGATTCAAACAGGCTCACGCCGCCGACAACGGCCGCTTTTATTTCTCCTGTTACAAGGGCTTGCACGGCCATATTCATTCCGACTAAGGCAGAAGAGCAGGCTGTATCCAGAACAACACTCGGGCCGCGCATATCGAAGTATTGGGAGAGATTTGCAGCCAAATAGTTCTGCCCAAGCGCGACAATCGGATTTTTCGCATCCAGCAGTTTCTCTTCACCCGGTCTGTGACGGCTCCGTCCGCCAAGATACACACCTATCGCATCCCCCTTGATCTCATCCGGCGAATAGCCCGCGTGATACCACAGGTTAAGACACTCTTCCAGAACAGCCAGAGCTTGAGGGTCCATTGCCTTTACATCCTCTTCAGCCAGTAAAAAGAAGTCCGGATCAAATTGATGAATTCCATCAAGCATTCCCGCGTAATAAGGCGTCTTAAAACCCCATCGCTCAGCCGGAACAGGACGGATGGCCGAACGGCCTTCAGCCAAAAGCGACCAGTATTCCTCTAAGGAAGCCGCCCCCGGAAACCGGCAGGACATGCCGACGACCGCAATATCTTCACCGTGAATCTGTTTTCCGGCCGGCTCTAGTTGCACCGATACCGCTTGTGTTTCAATTGCCGGCTCAGCCGGCGCTTTTGAAACAGGATTGTCCGCCTTCAAATTAAACAGATCTGACAACACCTCTGTGTGTCCCTTGAGAAGCCAATTTGCGAAAGATTGAATGGTCGGATATTCATACAGAATTGACGGGTCAAGAGATGCCGAGAGATCCCGATTGATCCTCTGCAGAAGCTGGGCAAGGATAATAGAATCCACTCCGTACTCTTGGAATAATACATCTGTCTCAAGCTGCTCCTGATCAATCCGCAGTTCTTCAGAAAATAATCCCGTGAGCCATTCTTCTGTTTTGCTTGCTAATTGTGCGTTGTCTCCGGCAGTATCAGTGGTTTTTCCCGCCGGTTTTACCATAGCCGGACTTATTGGCTTATCCTGCCTGCTCCGCCGCATGAATTGCTCCGGTTTCCACAGCTTAGGATTCAGAACGGCCGGCATCACCGGGCCCCTTGCTGATTCCAGAAGTATGCCGTCAAGGAGCTGTAATCCTTCTGCGTTCGTGATGCTGTATAAGCCGCTCTCTTTATAAGCTTTGTTCGTCACTTCGCCCATTCCGGTTTCTTTCCAGTTCGGCCACTGAATGCTCACTATTGGCAATTGCTCTTTGAATGAGTTTGCAAAATAGTCCATATACGCATTGGCCATGGCATAATCGGCCTGTCCTGCCGAAAGCGCCGGTATCGCAGCTGACACGGAAGAAAACAGGACGAAAAACTCCAGCGGTTCACCGCTCAGCACACTGTATAACGCCTGAAGCCCGTCTACTTTCGGCTCAAGCACCCGCTGTATATCCTCATCGGTTTTTCTGATAAATGCGAGCGTCTCTTTATCTGTCACACCTGCGCAGTGGATAACGCCGCCGATGGGCCCGAGCGTCTGCTTTATCTGATTCAGTTCCTGTCTCAGCCCGGCTTCATCCGCTAACGAAACTGACAAGACATTCACTTGTACACCTTTGGATTCCAAATCGAGAACAGCTTCTATTTTCGCTTTTACAGAAGCCGGCATCCCATTCAGGCTGCCTGTCCACTCATTTCGCGGCGGAAGGGTCTCACGGCCTGTAAGCACCAATTTTTTCACACCGTAATGTTCGGCAAAATGTCGTGCGCATAAAAGGCCGATACCCCTTGTGCCCCCGGTGATCAAAAGCACATGGTTTTGCGGAAATTCAATTCTCCCGACTTTTAAATCTATGTTTTCTGAGTCTCTCAATACGCCCCGGTAGCGCAAGCCGTCCCTCCGGCAAACCTCCGCGTCATCAGTGCGGGCATGAAACTCATCAGCAATTTGCTTCGCCAGTGTTTCATCCGGCAGCACTCCTTCAAGGTCGAGGTGCCTTGATGACAGATGACTGTACTCGTATGCCAGCATTCTGTACAGACCGGCCCGTTCTGATCCGGTTGTTTGATTGGCCTCTTTTCCTATTGATTCAAGGTCTTTCGTGACACAAAGCAGTGTCAGTCCGTCTTTATGCCCATGCTCAATCAATTGCTGAAGCCATTGGATACCGGTCATGCCTTCAGGATCTTCTTTCGCTGCACCAAGGAGATCGATGACTCCGTCAAACGCCTGCCAGTCATATTCACCAGTAAGGTCTGCTGTTGTGATGATCCGGTTGTTCGGCATATGCCCGGCGATCTCTTCTGCGAGATTCATCGTGTCCCCGCCTGTCAAAATCGCAACGGGGCGTGTGCACGGTTCACGCAGTTCAAGCGGGCTCAGCTCCCATTGTTTCGTCAAAATGCGTTTGATCCGCTCTTCTGTACGAGCCTGATTCTTTTCGGGATTCTCCGGCACCCAATACATGTCTTTGGCAAACGGATAAGACGGAAGACTGACTAAACGCGGCGTCTTTTTTTCATACAGGCGGTTCCAATTCAACACGCCGCCTTTCACCCATACCTCTGCCAGCTTGGCGAATTTTCCTTTTCTGATCCAGGCATCAATAACGATGTCCATATCTTCATCCGCCGTGAACAAGGCAAACGTATCTTTATTGCGGTGAGACTGGCCGGTATACAGCCCGGCGGTGTTTTTCTCATTTCCCGTAAATGCTTCCAGCTTTGTTTCCAATTCCGCCATCGTCGCTGCGAGAATGGCCAAACGCTCTTCCATTTCGTCCCTTCCGGTTTGCAGTGTATAAGCGACAGCCGCCAAGTCTTGATCTGTGTACGGTGTTTGTCGGATCGCTTTTTGCAGCTGCTGCGCCTGTTCAAACAGTTTTTCTTTTGATTTGGCGGATAGAAGGATAATGGCCGGATTTTCCGGACTGTGCTCAGGCTGAGCGGTTTCTTGCGGGACATACTCTTCAATGACAATATGGGCGTTGACCCCGCCGATGCCAAATGAGCTGACCCCGGCCCGGCGCGGAATGGCATTTCCGTTTCTATCTTCCGCTGCCGTCCATTCCTGATTTTCCTGCACGATGTAGAAAGGACTGTCATCCAGCTGAATGTAAGGATTGATTGTGTCGCAATGCAGGCTTTTAACCAGCGTTTTGTGCTTCATTTGCAAAAGCACTTTCATTACGCCTGATACTCCCGCGGCAAGCTCCAAATGGCCGATGTTGCTTTTGACCGAGCCGATGCCGCAGCGGTGATCAGAGACTTCAGGCTGCTGATTTGTTTTCGAAAGCTCGTGAAACGCCGCTTTCAAACCGTTTATTTCAATCGGATCACCCAATTCCGTTCCTGTACCGTGCGCTTCAATATACGTGATGGTGCTCGGATCCACTCCCGCTTTCCGATAAGCTCTCACCAATAAGTCAGCCTGCAGTTTCGGATTCGGCGAGGTTAACGTATTCGCCCGGCCGCCGTGATTTTCCGCCGTACCGCGGATCACGCCGTAAATCGGATTTCCATCCCGTTCGGCATCTGTCAATTTCTTCAGCATCAGAATTCCCGCGCCTTCTCCTCTGACATACCCGTTGGCATCCTTGGAGAAGGTTTTGCATTTTCCGTCTTTGCTGAGCATGCCTGCTTTGCTGTAGCTGATATGTGCTTCTTCCGTCAGAATCGTGTTGATCCCTCCGGCAATCGCCATGTCGCATTCTCCGTTTTCTATAGCGGATACCGCCCGGTGGATCGCCACAAGCGAGCTTGAGCATGCTGTTTCAATCGGCTCGCTCGGCCCGTGAAGATTTAACAGATAGCTCAAACGGTTCGGCCCTATGGAAGGAATCATGCTGCCTGTCGCCGCATGTCCTTCCGGCGCAAGACCCGCTCTTGTGAACAAATCTTTATACCCGGTATTTCCGGTGCCGATAAAGACGCCCGGATTTGTACCGGAAAGGCTCTCCGGCTTACAGCCCGCATCTTCTATCGCCCGCCATGCATAAGTCAATAACAGCCGCTGCTGCGGATCTAAATATTGGGCTTCCCGCGCTGAAATGCCAAAGAACAGCGGATCAAATTCAGCTATTCCGTCAATAAAGCCGCCCCACTTGATGTTCGTTTTGTTTCCTTCTAGATTCGGATCGCCATCAAACGCTTCCCAATCCCAGCGGTCTTTCGGGATGGTTGTGATAGAATCTTTTCCTTCTTTCAGATTGCGCCAAAATTCCTCTATATCCTTCGCGCCCGGGAATCGGCCGCTGATTCCGACAATGGCAACCGGATCGAAGCGGCGCGGCTCTTTTGTCTCTGCCGCAGCGTTCATTACCGTCGCGAATCGCTTTCTTCGCTCCATTTTCGGCTTACGGGCTTTTGGCTGCTCTTCTTTCGGTGACTCTTTCTTCTTTTCGCCGAAACGGCCCGGATGCTCTTTTGCCAAATATCCGGCGAGATCGCTGACCGTCCCGTACTCAAAGAAAATCGTCGGTGCCAGCTCCAGCTGATACGCTTCATTTAATTGATTCGTAAAGACGGTAAATGATACAGAATCAAAACCGTATTCACTCAATTCCGTTTCTATATCAATGTCATCACGGCCGACTTTTAAAATTTCGCTTACCATAGCTGTCAAAGCGATATGAAGCGTTTGAAGAAATTCTTCCGCATCTTGTGTTTCTTCCGGCTGAGAAGGAAGCCCGCCTTCTGCCTCATCTGTCAAATACTCCGCTAAACTGCGGATCGTTCCGTGCTCGAAGAAAATTGTCGGCGCCAGTTCCAGCTGATACGTTTCATTTAATTGATTCGTAAAGACGGTAAACGATACAGAATCAAAACCGTATTCACTCAGTTCCGTATCTATATCAATCTCTTCTTGGCCGACTTTTAATATTGCACTCACCATTCGGATAAGCGAATCGTGCCATTTGCCTGCTGAGCCGGCGGATACAGGCTCGTTCGTCTTCTCCTGCGGTTTTTCAGATTCAGAAACGGTTAGGAACGTCCGTTTCAATTTTGCTGCGTGTCCTTCAGCCGCTAATAGCTGCGGCTTTTCCTGAGCCATTCCTTCATAAAATGCAGCCAGACCTGCCGCCTTCTGCAGCGGAACCATGCCGAAGGATTTTTTCATCATTCTCTCGGTCTCATCTCCTGCCTGCATGCCGCCGTCTTTCCACAGCGTCCAGTTAAAGGCGATCGTTTTTCCGTGCCGCAGGCCATTCTCCGTAAGGGATTGCCTGTAAGCGGCGTACGCATCCATAAACGCGTTGCCGGCGGCATAATCAGCCTGTCCGACATTGCCGAGAACACCGGAAACACTGGAGAACAATACGAAAAAGTCAAGGTTGCAATCTTTGCTGGCTTCGTCTAAATAAGCGGTGCCGATCACTTTCGGAGCCAGCACTTCACTGAACTCTTCCTTCGTTTTTTGCAGCAGAAAGCGGTCTTGTATCACTCCCGCAGCATGAATAATTCCGTTAAGCTTCCCGAATTCCGCCGTCAGTTCTTTTATCAGCGCTTCGTTTTCCCGCCGGTTTGCCGCGTTCAGCTTTTTATAGACGACATTTGCACCTGCCTGCCGAAGCATAGCGAGCTCGCGCTGCTTGGCTTCAGTCAGATCAGAGCGGCCGGTCAGAATGACATTCGGGTGTTTTACGCGACCTGCGATTTCTTGTGCGAACATCAAGCCCAGGCTTCCGGCGCCCCCGGTAATCAAATATACGCCTTCGTCCTTCCAGACGGTGCCGCTTCCTGCCGGATTCATTTCTTCCCAAGCCTTCACATACCGTTTTTCTCCTTTATAACGGATATGTTTATCATGCGGCCGATGACTGTCGTTTTTCAGTTTTTGAGCGACAGCCGTCATTTTGCCGATTGAGTCTATTTCGATGAGCTGGCAGTCAAGTTTTCCGTATTCCAGCTCGGCTGTTTTTAACAGACCTGTTAATCCGGCAAACAATTGCTGGCTGCCGTCTGCTGAAATAACGGTCTGAATCAGAATGCGGCCTTGCCTTTTTTCGCTGATGATCCGCTGGATGTGTTCAGCGATCGTCTGCGCATAGCTTTGGAAACGTTCAGCGGCTGTTTCGTCCTCACTTTCAACAAACAGCAGTTTGGCGTCTTTCAGGACGGATGCCACTTTATCTTTTACATGGCCGGCCTCTTCACAAAGTATGATCAAATGCTCATCAGCATGGACCGAAGCTTCATCGGATGCCGCAGCTTCTTTCCAGACCGGTTCAAATAAAACCTTTTCCGAGCCGGATGGCGACTGAGCCGATTCCGCATCCCCTTCAAGCACTCTCGTAGAGAAGCCTCTTATCTTCACACAAAGTGCTCCTGTTTCATCAAACAGGTCAATGTCGGCTTTCTGCACGGAATCGCCGGCTTGATATCCTTCGCTGAAGCGTGCATGCGCCCGCATAGTCGGCGTGCATGCTTTGACGACTTCAAGGGATTCAAGCGCAAACGGCAGAATCAGCTTTTGTCCGGAAAACTCCTGCATAATGCAGATTGTCGCCGTCTGAATAGCCGAATCAATAATGCTCGGATGAAGTGTAAATTGCCCGTTCGTGTGAGAAACCGAAGCCGGAAGCTGTATGTCCGAAAACACTTCTTTTTCGCCGATCAAGGCGGATTTGATGCCTTGGAACGCTTTTCCGTGGAACATCCCCCTGCTTCTGCCTTCCCGATAAAAGGCCGCCGGATCAAGGATGTCAGCTGTACACCTATTTTGTATGGCGGAAAGGTCTGCCTCAGGCTCTTGTTCAGCCTTTATGATTTCGGCCCGTCCTTGGCTGTGCAGCACTTCTTCATCGTCAGCGTTTACGCTGTAAATGTCATACGAGATGATTCCGTCTTCTTCTGGAGACAGCGCAATATGGACTTGGCGCTCTTGTTCGTGAACGACGATCGGCTTCAGCCAGACCGTATGATGGAGCGTAATTCTGTCGCCGTCTTTTAATAAACCGCCAAGCGCCCGTTTTACCGCTTCATAAGACATTTCCAAATATGCCGCTCCCGGCAGCACCGCTTTTTCCCTGACCACATGATCCTTCAGGAAAAATTCTGAGCCTGTAAACAGTGAGCTGAACCGCTGAATGGCCAAGTCTGACGTGTTTTGCTGCACGAGCGGGTGTAAAACTGAAATTCCGTTGTGTGCGGCAGATGTTTTCTTTCCTGCTTTTTTCGGCCAGTACGGTTCCTTTGCAAACGGGTAGACCGGCACGCTGATTCGCTTCGGATGCTTGTCTTTGTAAAGCTTGCGCCAATTGATGGCGACACCTTTACTCCACATCTCAGCGAGCTTCGATCCTTTTCCTTTCGCAAGCCATTTTTCGATAAGTTCAGCGCTGTCATCATCATCAGAAAGCCAGGCAATGTCTTTCGCCTGCTGTTTTTCTCCCGTATAGCAGCCTGTTATAGCCGGCTTTTCATTGATAAAATCCGTAAGCTGCTGCTTCAGCTCCGCTGTTCCGCTTGTAATAAAAGCCGCACGTTCCTCCATCGCTTCCCTTCCGACTTGGAAAGTGTAGGCAAGATCAGCGAGATCAGCATCCGTTTTTCCTTCCAGAAAAGCAAGCAGCTGTTTTGCGTATTCCTTCAGACGGTCTTTTTTTCTGGCAGACAACGGAATGATGAACGGACCGCCCCAGTCTCTTGCTTCAGATGCATCCGGATATTGCTCAAAAATCGCATGTGTGTTTGTTCCGCCAAGCCCGAATGAACTCAAAGCCATGCGGTGTGCCGTGTTCTCCCGGCCTAACTCTTTCTTGGCTTCCGCAACGTAAAACGGAGAGTCTTCTAAATGAAGATTCGGGTTCGGCTCTTTGTAATTGATGCTCGGCGCGATTTCCTGCTGGTATAAGCTCATGACAACCTTGATGCAGCCAGCCATTCCGGCCGCTGTATCCAAATGTCCGAGATTTGTTTTGACTGATCCGATGCCGCAGTATTGTTTTTTATCTGTATATCGGCCGTACACTGATTGAAGAGCGGACAGTTCAATCGGGTCGCCGAGTTTCGTTCCTGTGCCGTGAGCTTCGACGTATGCGATCGTTTCAGGATGGATGCCCGTCTGATCAATAACCTTCTGAATGACGTCAGCTTGTCCTTTAACGCTCGGCGCGTAAAATCCGACCTTATCCGCTCCATCGTTATTGACTCCGATTCCGCGCAGCAGCGCATAAATATGGTCGCCATCCTTAACGGCATCCGAAGCTTTTTTCAAGAGTACGGCGCCGGCTCCTTCACCGCCGATCATTCCGTCAGCAGCCGCATCAAACGCTTTAATATGCCCGTCGCTTGAAAAATTCAGCCCCGGCTGATGAATATACCCGGCATTTGATTCCGTATGAAGAGTCGCACCGCCGACAAGGGCGTACTTAGCTTCCCCGGACTGCAGGCTTTGAAAAGCCGAATGCAGGCCGATTAAGGAAGATGAGCAGTTGGCATGAACAAAATAGCTCGGCCCTTTCAACCCGAGTTTATGAGAAATCATCGTCGGAATCGTCCCGCTTTGGGCAAGCACCCATGACACGTAGCCATCCGGCGTTTCCAGCTGTTCTGTCGTCTCCTCCGGCAGCAGGCTGCGGTAAGAGTTCGTGCTTGCAGACATATACACGCTTGTTTCCGGAATTTCTTTTGAAACGTACCCCGCATCCTCGATCGCCTTCCAGGAATGAAGCAAAAGCATTCTCAGCTGAGGATCCATATATTCGGCATCTTTCGGTGAAAAGCCGAAGAAACCGGGATCAAACATTTCTTTCCCCTCTAAAACTGATTTCGCCGGAACGAAGCCGGGATGACTGGCCAGTTCCTCAGAAATACCGAATCGGCGGAGCTCCTCTTTTGAAAAGAATGTGATGCTTTCTTTGCCTTCTTTGATATTATTCCAAAATTCATAATGATCCTTTGCTCCCGGAAACTCACAGGATATACCGATAACCGCTACGCTGTCTTCGTAATAATCAGGAAATTCCCCCGGCGGGTTTTTCCGGTCTTCTGCATTCACTTTCTTTTGCGGCACAGGAGCAGAAATGACTTCTTTCGGTTTTTGTTCAGCGATAAACCGGCTGATGTCTTTTACCGTCGCGTATTCAAACAGCTCCGTCACACTGAATTCACAATCCAGTTCCTGCGTAATCCGATCAGTTACAGTCACGGCAAGGAGCGAATCACCCCCTGCATCAAAAAAGCGGTCATCAAGCTCTATGTCACTGCTTTTCAATACGTCCTGCCAAATGGCCAGCACCGCCTGCTGAATATGAGATGAAGAACGTGTTTTTGTTTGCGGCTGTTTTTCTGTCAGATCGCGTGCTGCAAGAAGCTTGCGGTCAACTTTTCCGTTTGGTGTGAGCGGAAGCTCTTTCAGGCGGATAAAGGAAACTGGCACCATATAGGCCGGCAGCGATTGTTTCAAATGATTGCGCAAATCCTTTGAAGAGGGAAGCGGCTCTTCGTCTTTCCGGATATAAAACGCGCAAAGCTTTTCATTTCCGGAGTGATTGTTCACAACAACTACGCTTTCCTGAACGGCCGGATGGGCATTCAGCCTGCTCTCAATATCTCCGGGTTCAATACGGTAGCCGCGGATTTTGACTTGGCTGTCCATCCGTCCCATGTATTCAATGCGGCCCCCGGGAAGAAAACGTGCCATATCGCCTGTTTTATAAAGCTTTGACCCCAGTTCGAGCCGATGGCTGACGAAGGCTTTATCTGTCAGCTCAGGCTTGTTGAAATACCCTCTAGCCAATCCGTCTCCCGCGATACAAAGTTCTCCCGGCACCCCTTCTAAAACAGGATTGAGGCCCGAATCCATAATATACACACGGGTATTGGCGATCGGGCGCCCGATCGTAAGCGCACTCTCATTTTCCGTTATACGCTGCACGGCGGACCAGATTGTCGTCTCTGTCGGCCCGAACATATTCCAGGCCTCACTTTTCGTATCAAGGAATTGCTGCTTCAATTGTTCGCTAAGCGCCTCGCCGCCGCAAAGGATTTTCACTTTCTCTTCATTTGTCCATCCGGAATGAAAGAGCATTTTCCACGTAAACGGCGTCGCCTGCATGATCGTCGGTTTGTACTCTTGAATCAGCTCTTTCAGCTTCCGTGCGTCTTTAGCGACTTCTGTCTTACAGATGTTGCACTCAGCTCCTTTGATTAAAGGAAGGTACAGCTCCAGCGCCGCGATATCAAAGCAATATGTCGTAACGGCAAGCAGTTTATCTTCGGACGAAAGACCCGGCTCATGCGCCATCGATAATAAGAAATTCGTCAGCGCCCGGTGCGGAATCATGACGCCTTTCGGTTTGCCCGTGCTGCCTGACGTGTAAATGACATACGCCAGGTCGTCAGGTGTTACCAGCCGCTTCAGCGACGTTCTTTCCGCCGCTGTCTGTTCAATGTCATGCCAATCGCGGTCAATGGCAGCTGTCTGCACGCCGCCCCAGTTCAATGAATGCTCTAAATCAGCTGTCGTCAGGCACATTGAAATCCTGCTGTCAGCGATCATATATTCCAATCTGTCAGCGGGGTAAGAAGGATCGAGCGGCACATACGCTCCCCCGGCTTTTAAAATACCGAGAAGGCCGACAGCCATATGCAATGAACGGTCTGTGTAAATGCCGATCAGTTCGTCAGGCCCTGCGCCGTGCGCCTGCAAAAAGAGCGCCAGCTTCGTGCTTTTTTCATCCAGCTCGCGGTATGTCAGCTTTTGCTGTTCATAAACAACCGCACAAGCATCAGGCGTTTCTGCCGCCTGACGTTCGAATAATTCATGGAAGCAGGCATCCGGATACTCACGGCTTGTTTCATTCCAAGTCTTAAGAATCATTTGCTCCTCTCTTTTTTTCATGAGAGAAACGTCCTCAAGCGGCATATCCGCATTTGCCGTCAAAGATTCAGCGGCCTGTACAAATTGGTTAAAAAGTCTCGCTGCCCCTGCTTCATCGAATAATTCAGTGCTGTATTTAATCGTAAGATCCATGCCGGATGCTTCTTCCCACATTTCAAATACAAGGTCATATTCCCCTTCCTGATGAATGTCTTTTACAAACTCACAGGAGAATTCATTGTATTCATCAAGCATCGATTGATAGCTTGAATCCTGCAGAAAGTTCTGATAGAAAAAGGCGTTGCTGAAAATAGGCGAACCGTTCTGCCGGGGTTTCGCATGAACATCACGCACCATTTTCGGAAACGGATAAAATGAGTGATCCAATCCGTCCAAAACGGCATCCTGCACCTTTTGAACAAAGTCAGCAAACGTTTCTTTTCGTCCGGCTTTGCTTCGGATCGGAAGCATGTTGAGGAAATGACCGATCACACCATCAAAGCGTTCTTCAGGTCTGACCATTGCAGGCATGCCTGCCACAATATCTTCCTTATCTGTATATTTCGCTAAAAGCACCATGTAGCAGCTCAGCATGACGGTGGACAAGTGAATCGAACGGGATGCGGCAAACGCCGTGACATTTTTCAGCAGCCGTTCAGGAAGGCGTCGTGTCAGCGTATCTTCTGTAAACTCCGGAGCACTGCTGTCCGTGCGCATCGGCGGAAGCTGGAGGTCGGGCAGATCGCCCCCGAGCTGTTTCATCCAGTAAGCGCGGGAAGCTTTGCTTTCTTCACTTGCCAAGTACCGCTTTTCCCAAGCTGCGTAATCGGGCTGAATGCCGGAAGCAGCAGCCGCAAACTCTTCTTTTCCCTGAAGCAGCGCCTGATAGTGATCCAGCAGGCTGTGAATAAATGTAATGGATGAAATGCCGTCAAACACGATGTGATGAATGACTGTCAAAACATAATGTTCCGCATCGGATTTTGAAAGCAGCTGCACACGCAGCAAAGGTCCGCCTTCTTTGACAAACGGCTCTTTCACTTTTTTCCGTATCAGAGCGGGTATTTGTGATTCATTTACGTCAGAAATATCTTCTTCCATAAATACAAAAGGATCTGCCGATTCTATGAAATAAAGCCCGCCGTCTGTTTCTTTCACGGCGCTTTTAAGCATCGGGTGCTGTGTTAATACGAGCTGAAACGCCTGCTTCATTTTCTCTTTGTTGATTCCTGATGTGAATCGGAAACAGAGCGGGACATGGTATGCAGTCGTTTCAGGCGACATTTTCTGCAATGTCCACAGCCCTTTTTGCACTTCTGAAAGCGCTGGCGCCGTTTTCTGTTTCTCACGTTCTGCCGGCAGCTCGGCTTTTGCGGGATGATGATCAGCGGAGGTGCTACCCGCTTTTTCAGCGGTATAAGCCGCTAAAGCGCCAATGGTCGGGTTCTTGTGCAGCTCTCGCGCCGTCAGCCGGATATGATACGTTTTTTCAATCGATCTGGCGAGTTTCATCATCTTGATGGAATTGACGCCAAGACTTTGAAGCGGTGTATGCGGATCAACGAGTTCATCCGCGATAGAAAGTTCCTCTTTCAGAAAACGGATAAAATCCCGTTCAATCTCTTTCTCCGCAGAAGCCGATTCTGAACGGCCGTCTTCTTGCTTGTTATTATGTAATGAATCAAATTGTCCTTGTTCGAATGAATGTTTCAGCTGAGTGCGCTGGATTTTCCCGATCGCCGTCTTAGGAATGTCTTCTTTTGCGACCGGAAGCAGATAATCAGGGGTGACGCCGATTTTCTGTGTCACATGCTGGTGAATGTGATGAAGAAGCTTCGTCATGCGGTTCTCATCCAACGGAACGGATGTCACAAAGAAAATCGCCAGCTCGTCTGTCGTGCTTTGATTCGGCCGGACGGCGCATGCCGCTGTATATGACGTTTCGATTTCCGGTAATTCCTCAACGGCTGATTCAATGGCGTGGCTGTAATAATTCACACCGTTGATAATGATGGCATCTTTCGTTCGGCCCGTTATCGTCAGGCGGCCTTCACGCAGAAAGCCGAGATCTCCCGTTTCAAACCAGCCGTCTTCTGTAAAGACACTCTCGTTTAAGTCCGGACGCTCATAATAACCGCTTGTTACAGTCAGACCCGACACTTGGAAACGTCCGATTTCTCCTTCTTCCACCACCTGATTGCGGTCATCCGTAATTCTCATATTAAACCCCGGAATCGGGAGACCGATCTCCACGAAACGATCATCATCACTCGTGTTTTCCAGTGTAAACTCATCTGAGAAAATAACGCCTGAAGATGTTTCGGACATTCCCCATGCGGGACGGATGGCATTAGCCGGCAGACCATGCGGCTCTAAAAGCTCCATAATTCTGCGCCCGACTTTCGCAACCGTGGCCTCCCCTCCGTTCAGCATGTAACGCATGGAGGATAAGTCCCATTTCCGGTTTTGAATGTCTTCTGCGAAATCGGCGAGCAGTCCGAAGGCAAAATTAGGCGCCCACGTGACCGAAGCGCGGTAATGATCAATCAGATCAAGCCATTTTAAAGGATCCATCAGAATGGATTCGCTCGGTATATTGATTTCTTCACATCCGAGATAAACATCACGCAGATGGAGCATCCCGATGCCGCCGACATGGTCAAAAGGCATCCAGTTAAACGTGACATCCTCACTTGTATAGCCTTGCATCTGAATATTTCCTTTAACCATGCAGACGATGTTTTCATGGCTGAGCATCACGGCTTTCGGCGTGCCCGTGCTTCCCGAGGTCAAAAGCAGCATCGCCAGATCATCCGGACGGGGATGATGGCAGTCCTCAGCCATTTCCTCCGCTGAAAGATCTTCTGCCGCCAAAGCGCAGAACCCGGAAAGCTCCTGCTCCTTCGCCCATGCAGTCATCTCCGGCAGCACTTCACGGCTCGTGATGACATACGGCTGATTCAAAAGCGTCCAGGCGTCTTTCAGTTTTTGCGTCCCGCTGTTCATTTCTGTGTAAGCCGGAGCGGCCGCAAGCGGAACCGGGATCGCTCCTAAAAAAACACAGCCCCAAAAAGCAGGAATCAGCTGAGAATTGTCACTTAGCTGTAAAATGACTTCATCCTGAGCCTTCACTCCTGATTGGCGGAGTCCTTTCACAATCGAAAGAGCGATCTTTTTCAAGCCGCTGTAAGTCTGATACACTTCGGTGCCGTCAGGCTGTATATATGTGATGCCCTTTTGATCTCCCGCTGCCGCGGCGGTTTTATGCAGGACTTCAGGAATCGTCATCGGCTGATCCGCTGAAAGCCGCAATGATTTTCCATAGCTGACAGATGGCTTGAGTAACCCGCTTGCCGTCATATCACTTTTCATAGAGCTGCCTCCATTTCATCTGTATGTATGATGTATTTCTTATACTCCGTACATCGTCGTGATTCGTTTTTTCACTTCATCATCATGAAACGTCTGGTCGTGCATGATTAACTCCTTCTCAATGACGGCCGGAAGCTGCTCGCGTAACGGCGTCACCAAGTGCCTTTTCAATGTAATTAAAGAATTTCTCGGTTTTTCCGCAAGCTCGCGGGCCAATTCGTGCGCATAGCCTAATACTTCCTGCCGCGGAAGCACCGGAAAAGGCACTCCTCTTTTCTCCAGGTCACCGCCGCGGTAGTGGCCGCCGTTTAACAGCATTTCATGTCCGAGGCTTGTCCCAAGCTTCTTCGGAACGATAAAGGTAGCGCCCATTCCGGGGGTGAAACCGTATTTCATAAAGTTTGCGGTATACACGCTTTCTTTGCTTAAAATGACAAAATCACTGAACAGCCCCATGACAAACCCGCCTCCGATTCCGTGGCCCTGCATGGCGGAAATGACGGGAATATCACATTCCAGCGCCAAAGAGTACATGCGGTCTTCCGTAAATTTCGTGATGCCCTGCTGAATCCTGAGCAAGCCTTCCTGTGTGCCTCCGGAAGCAAAGTAATGGCCGTAGCCTGTTAAAATCACAGCTTTATAGACTGACGATTTTTTTATACGGGTGAAGGCCTCCATCAATCCATCCGTCAGCTCTTTGGAGAAGGCGTTTTTGTGGGCTTTATCCTGCATGGTCACTTGGATAATATCCGGTTCAATTTCGAGCAGTTCAACTGCGGCGTTCGGCATGATATCCTCCTAACTGTTCTCCGTTTCCCAAGGAAGCCGCCCCGTTTCTGCATAACGGATGATGGCTGTTTGGTTATCCGGATCTGAAAACATCGCTTGATTTTCGGCTAAAGCAATGGATTTCGAACGATGAACAAGGTCGTTTAAGGAATCCATGTAATGTTTATAGCGGGTGACTGCTTTTTTCGACAGCGGGCGGAGGCGCAGCAAATGCTTTCTCAGCTCTGTTGCGCTGTCCGGGACGCATACGTCACAAAGTCCCCATTCAAGCGCCTGCCGTGCCGGCACGGGCTTTGTCATAACCGTCATATAATGCGCCTTTTGAAAGCCGATTCTTTGAATTAAAAACGGCAGAACGCAGGCGGGATAAAGCCCGAATAACAGTTCAGATAAACTGAATGAAGCGCTCTCGTCTGCAATGACGATATCGCACGCGGCGGCAAATCCGACACCTCCCGCGTTTGCTTTTCCGCGGACGCGGGCGATTGTGATGTACGGCCCGGATTTTAATGCCAGCCACAAACGGTAAAGCGGCTCCTGGGATTCCGCATGCTGCATACCCTGCCTCATTTTCCCGTACATCTCATCGAAATCCGCCCCGAAACAAAATACCTCCGGCAGCCCTTCAAGCACCACGGAGGTCACGGAGTCTTCACATTCAGAAAGAACATGCAGACATTCCTCCACTAAACGTTCATTAATCGTATTGTTGGCTTCAGGCCGATAAAAGGTGATGAAACAGACATTTTGCTGAAAACGGACGTTTATCGTCTCATAGGTCACGAGATCCACCTGTATTTCCGATGAAATTCTGTGATTTCTTCCAAATATAAACGAGGGCTTCCGGCATGATGGTCTAATATTTTCGGAATCATATTCATATCCAATTTGACATTCCGTGTTCCGAACTTTACCAAACCGCTGCCTTTAAACAGTTCTTCATACTCCTCCATGGACAGCCTGTATCTGTTGTTCAGATGCTCTTCTATTTTGAAAGAATGCTGCCGTGCTTGTCCCTCAGGCGTCACAACGCCGCTGTAAAATTCCGAACAGCATCCCGACCCGTAGGAGAAACAGCCGATCCGCTTAGAAGTGTCGAATGCCCCTTGGTCAATCGTGCTGGCAAGGGCCAATAAAGAGGCTGCCCCCATAATGTTTCCGACTCTTTGGCAGTAGCGGAGCCCCGGTTCCACCCTGGTTTGAAAATCCTGTTCGATCTCAGCGTTTTTCGCTTTTGCAAGCTTGCGCATCATCGTCCGGTGGGCTCCTTTTACCATGCCGCCAAACGGTGTATGGAAAGCAAGATAGTGAAACGTCTCTTTGTAATCAGCGTCCGGCACACGATTTTTGTACTCGCGAAATGTCTGTTCGCAGCAATCGAGATAAGACATCAATGATAAATCGGCATCACCGGCTTCACTGTCAGGGATCGGACGGCATGTATCCATCACCTCATAGCCGTAGTAGCCGTTTGCGCCGGCATCCGCCTGAAATACGATCGGATTTTCACCGATCAATAAGGCAACCGCACCCGCACCGGCGCTCGGTTCTGCGTAAGACCAATCCTCGCTTAGCGCATCGCCGCCTTCGGCAATTAAAAACCGGGAAATATCCGTCGCAACGACAAGCGCTTTCGCTCCTGGGGAGGTCTGTGACAAAATAAAGTTAAGTGCCATCTGCAGGCCCGCCGTTCCTGAATAGCAGGCTTGCTTCAACTCAAATAAACGGCAGTTCCGATTAAGGCCTAAGTAATCATGAATATATGTACTGAGTGATTTTCCGAAGTCAATGCCGGACTCCGAGCAGGTAATCAGCAGCTCGATTCTGTCTCTTTCAGCCTCTGTCAATCGGTCGATAATCGGCTTTGCCGCATTAACGCCGAATGTAACGGGGTCTTCATATGGGAGCGCCACCGCTTTTTCTTTCATCAGTAAATTCTCAAATCTGGCAGGGTCTAAGTTTCTGTACTCCGCCAGCTGCATGACATCAAGGTATGCCGTCCCGCCAAACACATTTATCGCTTCTATTCCGGCAGCAGCCATGAACTTCGCCTCCAATAAGAATTTTGAGCTTCCGATTTTCGCACCGTTTTATCAGACGGCCTGCGCCTTTTCATAAAGCTTTTCTGCCAGTTCGCCGATGTTTGACACTCCTGTCAGCTCAACACGCGGAATCTGCAAAGATAAT
Source organism: Bacillus amyloliquefaciens DSM 7 = ATCC 23350 (assembly GCF_000196735.1). Lineage (GTDB taxonomy): Bacteria > Bacillota > Bacilli > Bacillales > Bacillaceae > Bacillus > Bacillus amyloliquefaciens. The sequence goes on along the minus strand of NC_014551.1, from coordinate 1,790,755 downwards.
TCTTCCAGCATCATCGTAATTATTTCAGCGCGATCCACTGAATCCGCCCCAAGATCAACTAAACGGTCTTCATGTGAAAGCTGTTCGCCTTCTAAATCCGGCAAAACCTCGTAAATGGTGTTCTGCAGCAATTCAAAGATTCTTTCTTTACTCATTGTCAGTTCCTCCCTGTTTCATTCTTTTTATGAATATTCGATGTTTTCAATCTATCATTTCGTCTTGTCAACACGTTTGCAGAAATGAACCTAACTTCTGATTCAAAAGTGAGGCCGTCTCTTCCATAAGACGCAGGCCGATGCCATCGACATGGCGGTTTTTCCATGGTTCCAGCTCCGTACCTTTCACCCATTGATTAAAAGCGCCTAATGCCGGCCCGCAATGAATCTGGTAATCTACCTTGGCATCCGGATCTCCTTTAATCGCTGAAGCAGAGCTTTGCCTGAAATACCATTTGAATATGAGCGCCATTTTCTGTTTCGGATTCCGTTCGGCTTTTGAAATGTCCTCACTCGAATAATGCGCCTTCACCTTTTCATAAATACTGCTTATACTTGCCTTGAAATACTTCTCTTCTATTTGTCTGATTGTCTTTTGATCAATTTCTTCGATTGAGCCGTGGCGCTGATACAGTTCATGCAGCTTAGCGGCGCGGGTCGGAAAGAACAGCCCTTTCTTTAATACCTGCACCTTGCTGCCTGATTCAAACATATCGCCGGCCGGCGCGTAAGCCGTGTCCTGTACATTCATCTGCTGGAGCAGGTCCTTGACGAGACCGCTTGTCGCCGCTTCAATGGTGCATTGGTTAATTGATCCGGTCACTATAAAATCAGCGCCGAGCATAAATGCGGCCATGGCTGCCTCAGGCGTCCCGATTCCCCCTGCGGCTCCGATGCGGACGTTTTTGCCGTATCGATATTGTTTCATCATGTCATCTCTTAAACGGACGATCGCCGGCATGAGGCTGTAAGCAACTCCGCCGTCAGTGTGTCCGCCTGAATCCGCCTCCACGCAGATGTCATGCGCAACGGGTATTTCTCTCATCAGACTTGATTCTTCAGCGGTAATTTTGTTTTCAGCTGCAAGCTTCTGCAGAATGTGATCAGGCGCCGGGCTGAGAAATGCTTCCGCTACTTCCGGACGGGACAGCTTGGCGATAATCCGCTGCCGCGCTATCACTTGTCCGTCGGCACCTCGCTTTAACCCCTTAGCGCGAAACCTGACTAAAGCGGGAGTAACCGTTAAAAACGCTGATGCTTCCAAATTCTGAACCCCATGCTTCAGTAAAAGATCAATCATTTTTTCTTCTGAATCTGTATGCTTCATATTATGTACAATATTTATGCCGAAGGCGCCGCCGTCACGAAGCTCCTGCTGAATTGACAAAATGGCGTCCTCAACGTGCGCGATGTTCAAACCGCCCGTTCCGAAAAAGCCCATCATTCCTTTTTCGGCCAGTCTGACGACCATTTCCTTCGAAGCGATTCCGCGGTACATGCCGCCGGCCAAGTAGGCGTATTTCAGTTGATAATCACGCTTAAACTCTTCGTTTCCTAAAGATGCCGCCGTAATTGAGCTTTTTTCAGCCGCGGCCGGGACGTTGATTTCCTCTGTTATCGGCTCCGCTTCAGCTGTAATTCTTTGAATCAGCCAGGTCAGCACTTTTCCGGGACCGATTTCCTCAAAGCTCATGTTTTTTCTTCCCATTAAGAAGCGGATGCTGTCTGTCCAGTTCACCGACCCTGTTATTTGCGCTGCAAGTGTCTCTTTCAGCTCTGATTGGTCATAGGGCCTTGCCGTCACATTTGAAATGACCGGAATTGACAGCGGCTTGAAACGGAAAGATTCAATAAACCGGGTAAACTCTTCCTTCGCCTCCAGCATATATCTGGAATGAAAGGCGCCGCTGACATTTAAACGGTGAACCATTTTCACGCCTTTTACAGCTTCAAATACGGATGCGGCCTTTTCAATATCTTCTTTATATCCGGAAATGACAATTTGCTGCGGTGTGTTCATGTTGGCGATATCAATCATATCTAAATGATATTCTCTTAAAACGTCCGTGACCTGCTCATGAGTCAGGCCGATCACCGCCGCCATGCCGCCGCCTTTTGCACGGCTCATCAGTTCGCCCCTTTTTTTGACCAGCTGCAAACCATCTTCAAAATTAAAAGCTCCTGAGGCGTATAACGCGTTATATTCTCCTAAACTGTGACCGGCGGTAAAATCCGGTGTCAAGCCGGTGTCTTCTGTTTTTTTCAAATAACTGAGGGCATTGACGATATAGAGTGCCGGCTGAGTGAATTGAGTCTGATTGAGACGTTCTCCGTCCCTGCACAGCTCCTGAATGGAATATCCGAGAATATGATCGGCCTTTGCGGTTAATTCAGGATAGCGGGCGAACAGGTCCTCTCCCATCCCTATTCTTTGCGAACCTTGGCCGGGAAAAACAAAGCTGATCATCTTACAGTCTCCTTCCGGGCGATGATAAAATGATGTCTTCGATTTGCTGCAAATGTGTTTGTTCTTTATGAAACGGCGTCATAATGGTTCGTATGCGTTCTGCCGACCCTGCGGGAAGGATCTGTTTGGCAAATGCGGCCAATGTGCCGGACGGCCCGGCATCAATATACAAGCCTTTTTCACGGCTTTCTGCGAATTGAAGCGCTTCTCGGAATCGAATCGGCTTTCTGACGATATCCCAGAAAAAGTCTGCTTGAATATCGGTCTCAGCCTCTCCGGTCATACTGGAAATGTACGGTATAAACGGAGTCCGGATTGATTTCCGGGCTAAAAAACGCTTGTACGGCAGCTCCGCCTGATCAACCAGCGCCGAGTGAAATCCGTATGATACCGGCAATAGCTGATGAGGAATCTGCTTTTCTCTCAAATCGTCCATGATTTTTTTGATGTGTGCCCGCTCTCCAGAGATGACAAAGTGAGAATGATAGTTTACAGCTGCCAATTCACTATGTTCGCGCAGCAGCGGATCATCTTGATATAATCTCGGATCACCCAGTACCGCAAGCATGCTGCCGTTACGGCATGTTTCCGTAATGATTTCGGCCTGCTCCAAGACGCAATCTAAAGCATCTTCGGCGCTAAGCACTCCCGACACAGCGGCCGCGGCATATTCTCCGAGGCTCGCTCCGATCACATAATCGGGGCGTATCCCTTTTTGCTCCAAAGCATACGCAAGTGCGTACTCAGCCATAAAAATGGCAGGATGGCTGAAAAGAAGGCGGTCAAATGGATCGGACAGACGATTGGCTGTATGATAAATCTCTTTAACGACAGAAAAACCGAAACGGCTGACAGCAAAATCGTCCAAGTCGAGCATTTTCCGCCGAAAAGCTGCGTTATGTGCAAACAGCTCTTTTCCCATTTGATAGTATTGAGAACCCTGTCCGGAAAACATGAAAACAATTGGCTGGCTCATTTGTTCTCCTTTTTATTGCTTATTTTTTTAAAATATTGATTTATGAGTTTTCGTGATGTCATGTGAAGTGATGTGGCCGTGATGTTGTATGATTGGCAATGTTGTGTGAGATAAGAATTTCGTCTTACAATCCGCTACATGGCGGGTGAAGCTTCAGTTTCTTTTTTGATGCGGTGAATAAGCCCTGTCAGCACATGGCCCGGTCCGACTTCTTCAAATTCCATCGGCCCTTTGTTCAGCAGATAGCGGATGCTGTCGTTCCATCGCACTGAATGGTCGATCTGATCGGCCAGAACGGAGTGGATTCCGTCTTGCTCATAAGGTCTGGCATACACGTTAGAAATGACAGGAATTGATATAGCAGAAAAATGAAATGACTGTAAAAATTTTTCGAACTCTTGTTTTGCTTCGCTCATATATCTCGAGTGAAAAGCACCGCTTACGTTCAGCGGATGAAACAGCGTAACATCTTTTATTCCTTCGAATACGGTTTTGGCTCTTTCAATGTCTTCTTTGCGTCCGGATATGACAACTTGGTGAGGAGAATTCATATTGGCAATGTCAATCGTATGTAACCCGTGCGTTTGAAGGGCGTCTTCCGCTTGAGCCGGAGTTAATCCCATAACGGCGGCCATTTTTCCGTCAGTGGCCATACTCATTAATTCGCCTCTTTTACGGACAAGCTGCAGGCCTGTAATAAAATCAAAAGCGCCTGCGGCAAACAGCGCATTATATTCTCCCAAACTGTGGCCGGCCACATAATCCGGCTTTATGTCATTGTCTTGGATTTTTTTCAAATAGCTTAACGCGTTTACAACATATAAAGCAGGCTGAGTGAACTGCGTCTTGTGAAGGTTGGAATACGGATTCTCAAGACAAAGCCGTTTCATAGAATATCCGAGTGTTTCATCAGCCTGCTCAGTTAAGTCTTTAAATTCGTCAAACAATGAACTTCCCATTCCCTGTTTTTGAGAACCTTGTCCGGGGAATAAGTATGTGATCATTTTCTCAGCCATCCTTTCTCGGATTCAGATAAGAAGCATGTTCAAATTGATAGTAACTTCACAAAAATACCATGTCAAGTTAATTTATCCTATGCGGACTCCTGAAGAATGCCTATTTAACCCTGCCCAGAAGGCGGATTCAGGTCTTTCGGAACTGGCATAAGGCGAATGTCCCGCCCGGCTTTTTTCAGGAAAACTCCCGTCACCCAAGTGATTATTACCAAAAATTAAGCAATAACTATCATTCCATTTCAGTTGTTTCTAGTTCCGAAAGAAAAAGTAGATAAATAGAACTAATTATACGCTACTTAAAATGAAACAGCCCTTTTTGATTTTTTCTGTTGCGAAAATTCACAAAATGTTCTTTCTTGTCAATCTGAAAGTAAATATTGTTTTTCAGAAGACTCTCCATTTTTTGTCCCGGCTTCTCCCCGAAAGAGTGTCCCGGATATACACGCACATACGGCGGAATGGAGGCTTTGATCCGCTGTATACTGTCAAACATATCCTCCGCCGAGCTGCCCCTGTCCTCACATATACCGCAACCCTCTGTAAACACGGTGTCACCGGTAAAAAGATGATCAGAAAGCAAATAGCACATTCCCCCGGCCGTATGTCCCGGGGTCAGTATACTTTTGATGATAAATCCCCCCGCGGCAAAGGTCTGACCGTCTTCAAGCGCTATTAAGTTTCTGCACCGGAATTGATAGAAATCGATTTCAGCCGACGACATGTATATATCAGAATGATAGATTTGCTGAAGCGGCTCCGCCAAGTTTACATGGTCATAATGTGAATGTGTTAATAAAACAGCTGATAAATCAACATCCAACTCATGCAGTTTATCGGTTATTTTGCCGATTTCCCAAGACGGGTCCACCGCTATCGCAGAATTTCTGGCACGGTCTGCGATAATATAACAATAGTTGGACCACATCTGATGATACGTTTTGATTTGATGCACTTCATATGTATGATCCATTGTCACCATTCCCATTTAAAAGATCCGGGCAGACTGCTGCCGCCGCCCAGCTGACTGTAACCACTTTACCAGATGACACCACGTTTTTCCATGGATTTTCCGGTAAAGTTAAAAAACTTTCTGCTCCTGTCAAAAGCACCAGGCTGTGCCCTTTCACAAATTGCTATGCTGATATATAAGGAAATCAGAATATTCATATAGATGAATTCTTTAGGGATATTTATTCATTAAAGCTGAAACATTTATTCGGGTTTCCGGCAGAAGAAAAACGAAAAGTAAGCCAAAACTATAGAACTAGTTATTTAGACCTGATTCTTTTTTATTTCAATTATCAAAATGTTTCAACGTTAATATCAGCATAGTATTCAGTTGGTCTTTAAAGGCAAAAATATCAGATTCTCAAAAACAAAAAAAAGGAACACCAGACTGTTCATCCAGTGTTCCTTTCTTTTCATCTTACACGTTCTACATCACGCGTTTAAACATCTTTTCCATCTCATACGTGCTATGGTGAATAATGATCGGCCGGCCGTGCGGGCATGTGAACGGGTCTGCCGTTCGGCGCAGATCGTCCAAGAGCGCTTTGATTTCATCGTTGCGCAAATGACGGTTCGCTTTGATCGAGCCTTTGCAGCTCATCATTATGGCGGCTTCCTCCCGAAGTTTTTTAATGTCGATCTGTTTGGCGTCAAGCACCTGCTGAATGATTTCTTCAATCAGTTCAGCTTCTTCCCCTTTTGGAAACCAGGCCGGATGGCAGCGGACGATATAGCTGTTAGTGCCGAAAGCTTCTAAAAATACCCCTACACTTTCAAGCTCATGCTGATGCTGTTCAATGATAAGCGCTTCATTTGCCGCATAGTGAAAGGTGAGCGGCACGATCATATCCTGCACTTCAGGCTCAACCTGCCCGACTTTTTCCCGGAAATATTCGTATTTAATCCGCTCTTGGGCCGCATGCTGGTCAATGATATACAGGCCGTTTTCGTTTTGGGCTAAAATATATGTCCCGTGCATTTGGCCGATCGGATACATGACCGGAACTCTTTCTTCCTGTATTTCTTCGGAGACAGCTTCCTCTTCCGGCGCCGGAATATCAGAAACAGGCGCAGCCATTTCCGGCATGCTGGTTTCCGACGGCACTTCATGATCCGCTTCATTTGGGTGAAACTCTTCTTCTGTTACCGGCGCCGGCTCTTTTACGACCGAACTCAGCTTCATCGGCGAGTAAGACGGCTCCGGCGTTTTTTCAGGCAGTTTCCGCTCAGGCTCACTTTCACCGAACGTCATAAATTGCTGTTCATTTTTGATCGGTGCCGGCGCTGATTTTTTCGGAAGCTGGGCGCTTGGAATAAGCCGCTGCTTTTGAAAAACTTCCTTTATGCCGTCACGGATCAGCTCATGCAGTTCCGTCTCTTTGCTGAGGCGGACTTCAAGCTTCGACGGATGGACATTGACATCGACTAAAATCGGATCCATCGTAATTTCGATAAACGTAATCGGATGGCGGCCGATCGGCAGAAGCGTGTGATAGCCCTCATGCACCGCTTTTACAAGCGGGAAATTCTTAATGTATCTTCCGTTAATGACAGATGACATGTAGTTTCTGGATGCACGCGTGATTTCCGGCAGCGCAATGTAGCCCTTGACTTCAAAATCAAGTGAGCTGACATGGAGCGGTATCATTTTTTTCGCAACCGCCGTCCCGTAAATTGCGGCCAGCACATGGCGCACGTCCCCGTTTCCGTTTGTCTGCAGCAGGTTTTTCCCCTGATGGCGGAGGCGGATCGATACTTCCGGATGCGCAAGAGCGATCCGGTTGACGACATCCGTAATATTGCCGAGCTCCGTATGCACGGTTTTCATATATTTTAATCTGGCGGGTGTATTGAAAAACAGGTTAGTGACGATGATCTCCGTCCCTTTTCTGCTGGAAGTTCTCTGTTCAGAAATCATATTCCCGCCCTGAAGAATGAGATGAGTTCCCGCTCCCTCGCCGATGCTCGTTTTGATTTCCAGATGAGAAACAGACGCGATACTTGGCAAAGCTTCTCCGCGGAAACCGAGTGTTCTCACCCGGAACAGGTCATTTTCATCTTTGATTTTACTGGTCGCATGGCGGCGGAAAGCCCGCTTGCAATCCTCGGTTTCCATACCTTCGCCGTTGTCGAGCACCCGAATCGACGAAAGCCCCGCTTCCTCTATATCGATTTCAATGACTGTGCTGTTTGCGTCGATTGCGTTTTCCACCAATTCTTTAACGACAGAGGCGGGCCGTTCCACCACCTCACCGGCCGCTATTTTATTTGAAAGCTCATCTGACAGCTGGATGACTTTTGCCAAGTCCGTCACCTCTTTCTATTTTAATTTTTTTTGCAGCTTGTACATTTCATTCATCGCCTCAAGAGGCGTCATATCAAGAATATTGATCGACTTAAAGGCTTCAAGCACTTGTTTTTCTTTATGAGAAACAGCCGGTGCTTTCTGTTCTTTTTCACCGTCTGCAAAAAAGGACAGCTGTGCCGGTTCTTCCTTGACGACGGGCTTTTTCTCAGGTGCCGCCGGAAGCTCCGGTTTATCTCCTGACTGCTCTAGCTGTTTCAGAATCTCCTGCGCGCGGCTGATCAGATCATCCGGGAGCTCGGCAAGCTGGGCGACATGAATGCCGTAACTTTTATCGGCGGCTCCTTCTTTAATTTGATGGAGAAACACGACCGTTCCGTTATATTCCTCGGCGCGCACATGAACGTTTTTCAGCTGAGGAAGCTTATCTTCAAGCACCGTCAGTTCATGATAATGCGTGCTGAACAGTGTTTTAGCGCCGATATGATCATGGACATATTCAATAATCGCCTGTGCCAGCGCCATTCCGTCATACGTTGACGTCCCGCGTCCGATTTCATCGAACAGGATCAGGCTGTCTTTTGTGGCGTTTACGATCGCGTTTTTCGCTTCCAGCATTTCCACCATAAAGGTGCTTTGTCCGGAGATCAAATCGTCCGCAGCCCCGATTCTCGTAAAGATTTGATCAAAAATCGGCAGAACTGCTTCTTTTGCGGGCACAAAACAGCCGATCTGGGCCATGATTGATAAAAGTGCGATCTGTCTCATGTACGTGCTTTTACCTGACATATTCGGACCCGTAATCAAAAGCATTTCCCGTGATTCGCCCATCAGGCAATTGTTCGGCACATATTCTTGACTGTCCATCACCTTTTCAACGACAGGATGTCTGCCTTCAATGACTTTTACCTCATTATCGGAAAAGACGGGCTTTGTGTAATGCCTGTTTTCACTGATCGTGGCAAAGCATTGCAGTGCGTCGAGCTCACTCATTTGCTTGGCTAGACGCTGCAGGCGCGGAATAAATTGCTTAACCTTTTCACGCAGTCCGGCAAAAAGCTCATATTCCAGCTCGCAAATGTTGTTTTCCGCTTCTAAAATAAGCGCTTCTTTTTCCTTTAATTCCGGCGTAATGTACCGTTCGGCGTTTGTGAGCGTCTGCTTCCGCTCATACCGCCCGTCCTCAAGGAGATGAAGGTTTGCTTTTGTGACTTCAATATAATAGCCGAACACTTTATTAAAGCCGACCTTTAATGAACGGATGCCTGTATACGCGCGTTCCTGCTGCTCCAGTCTGGCAATCCAGTCTTTTCCGTTTTTGCTGGCGTCACGGTACTCATCAAGCTTCTGATGATAGCCGTCTTTTATTAAGTTGCCTTCCTTTAAAGATAACGGCGGGTTTTCATGCAGCGCATCTTCTAACAGGTCAAGCAGATCTCCGCACGGGTCAATCAAGCCGGCGCGTTCTTTTGCTTTTTTATGGTTAAGAGACCCGACAAGCTCTTTAATGCTCGGCACCTGTTTTAACGATTCTTTCAGCTGGATTAAATCCCTTGCATTGACGTTTCCGAATGCGACCCGGCCCGCAAGACGCTCCAAATCATACACTTCCTTCAGGCGTTCGCGCAGATCTTCACGCTCAAACAGATGATTGATCAGCGTCTCGACCATTTCCTGACGTTCTTCGATTTGGGATGCCCTGATCAGCGGGCGGTCAATCCATTGTTTGAGGAGCCTGCCGCCCATTGCTGTTTTCGTCTCGTCTAAAAGCCAGAGCAGTGACCCTTTTTTGCTTTTCGAACGAATCGTTTCTGTCAGTTCAAGATTCCGTTTTGAATACAGATCAATTTTCATCGCTTCTTCCAATTCATACACTTGAACCGGCTGCAGGTGATCCAGGCTCCGTTTTTGCGTTTTCTGCAAATACGTATATAAACGCATAAACGTCTCTGTCAGCTCTTCGCCAGGTAAGTGCTTTGCGATTTCAATCCGGTCTGTCATTTTCCCGTCTTCGATGGAAATCGTTGCGCCGCACCGTTCTTTCAGCTGGGCCGCTGTATTTTCATTAAACTTGCTTGATACGACAATTTCCTTTGCGCCGACTGAATAAATTTCTGACATGACATCTTCAATCCGTTCAATAAATACGGCGAGGTTTTCTCCAGTCGTTAAGTCTGATAAAGCAAGGCCGTATCCGCCAGGAAATGCGGAAACGGAAGCGATAAAATTGTTTTCCGACTCATGAATGCCTTTTCCGTCCATCACGGTTCCCGGTGTGATCAGCTGGACGACTTCTCTTTTGACAACGCCTTTGGCCGCCTTCGGATCTTCCGTCTGCTCACAGATCGCGACTTTATAGCCCTTTTTAATCAGCTGTTCAATATAAGCCGCCGCGGAATGATAAGGCACGCCGCACATCGGAATTTTATCAGCCGATCCTCCGTCTCTGCTTGTCAGTGTAATTTCAAGCTCTTGTGACGCTTTTTTTGCATCTTCAAAAAACATTTCATAAAAGTCACCAAGCCGAAAAAATAAAAAGGCATCTTGGTATTCTGCCTTTATCTTCAAGTATTGCTGTATCATAGGCGTGTAACTAGCCATCATTTAATCCCTCACTATGTATCTTCTTTTCCGCATCCCATTATAACATAAACAAAAGAGTGATATCTTTATATATAAAAAAGAGACTTGGGGTGTTATCTCCCCTAGCCTCTGCTTATTCTTCAGGATCTCCGACTAAAAATTCAGGGTTAATGTCCTCTAATTCTTCGTCAAGATCGTCTTCCCAATCATCATCATCGTCTTCTTCCCAATCAGCATTTACTTCTACGACTACTTTCGTTTCCCCGACCACTTCCGCTAAAAACTCCCGCTCGGCCTGAACAACGATTTTATTTCCGTTAGGAGAAATGGTGACTTCAAGACAATTCGGCTGCTGCAGTACTTTGGCAATGACTTCGTGCTCGTCATCTAAGTAATTTGTATCTCTGTATCTGAGTTTAATCACGTCAACATACTTCACTCTCTCGGTTACAACTTCCGTTTTTGTATTATCGGCGTAAGAGTACCAGACGTTTATATCATAATACCCTTCAATCTCTACCGTTTTCCCAATCTTTTCGGCATCATACTTGTGATTGATAATCCAGCCGCCCAATATGCTTGACGGTTTTTGATCAGGTGAGATCGTGTTGGTGCATTGGGTGAATTTTCTTCCTTTCGCAACTACCGCTTTCGTAATAATTTCCCTGTATTCAGACATTCCCGTAGGCCTCCTTGTTCTTCTTCGTGTTATCTTATGCTGGGCATTTGTCTCATGTGCATTTTTATAATAAAAATATAAAAATACAAAGTTTCTGTTTCATTGTATGCAGCCCTGCCCAGAAACTTTACTTTTAAGTCTGATAAAACTTTTTCGGGAAGATCAGGCGAAACGATAAAATGATGAATATTTAGTACATGATATAATTAGTTCTTTCAAAACAAAAAAACACGGGCCGATGAAGGCCCCGTGTTTAAAAGGAACAGCTGTTATTCGAATGTTTTACTTTTGAACCGGTTTCTCCCGTCAGCAGGTTGCCGCCGGTAGACGTAATGATTTCGTTTGTCACCTGATTGGAAATCGTGTGAGCGACAAGCTGAAGAAGGTCATTAACCTCAATCTGGGAATCTCTGAATTCCTGAATGATCGGAATCGCTTCAAGCTCTTCCTGCAGGGCGTCAATTTTACTTTCCACTTGTTTCAAAGCTTCAAGCTTTTCGTAATGCTTCAGGTTAACGGCTTGCTTTTGCAGGGCTTTAATCTGATTAATAATCACAGAGACTTTTTCATTTTCATTAATCTGCGCCTCGGCGCGTTTGAAAAAATCAACTTCTTCTGTTTCAGAAATCATTTTCGCAAGGTTCCTGGCCTGCTGTACAATGTCTTTCTTAGAGTAAAGCGTCATTATTATTTCACCTCGATTGCTTCTCCTGCCATCACACCGTCAAGCGACCATGTTTTCGCCTGTTCGATTTTGACGCGTACAATCTTGCCGATGGCGTCTTTCGGCCCTTTGAAGTTGACGAGCTTGCTTTTTTCCGTATAGCCGGCAAGAATGTCAGGGTTATTTTTGCTTTCTCCCTCAACTAATACTTCGACAGTCCGGCCTTCATATTCCTTCATTTTTTTGGCGGAAATTTCTTTCACCAAATCATTGAGGCGCTGAAGACGTTCTTTCTTGACCCTCATCGGAACGTTGTCTTTCATCTTCGCCGCAGGCGTGCCTTCACGAGGAGAGTAAATAAACGTATACGCGCTGTCAAATTCCACTTCACGATATAAAGAAAGGGTTTCCTCAAACTGTTCATCGGTTTCATTCGGGAAACCGACAATGATATCGGTAGTGAGTGAAGCGTTCGGCATCGCCGCTTTAATTTTTCCGACAAGCTCCAGATAGCGTTCTCTGTCATATTTGCGCGCCATCATTTTTAACATGGCCGAGCTTCCTGATTGAACCGGAAGATGGATATGGTCAAGCAGGTTGCCGCCTTTGGCGAGCACTTCGATCAGATGGTCATCAAAGTCACGCGGATGGCTTGTCGTGAAACGGATTCTCGGAATATCAATTTTACGCAGTTCGTCCATTAAATCACCGAGTCCGTACGTTATGTCCTCAAAATCTTTTCCGTACGCATTAACGTTTTGACCGAGCAGCGTGATTTCTTTATAACCTTCGCTTGCAAGTCTTCTGACTTCCTGGATAATTTCTTCAGGACGGCGGCTTCGTTCTTTTCCGCGGGTATACGGCACGATGCAGTATGTGCAGAATTTATCACAGCCGTACATGATGTTGACCCAGCCCTTAATTTTGCCGTTGCGGACCTTCGGAAGGTTTTCAATGACATCCCCTTCCTTCGACCACACTTCAATCACCATCTCTTTTGATAAGTATGCCTCTGATAACAGTTCCGGCAGACGGTGAATGTTGTGCGTGCCGAAAATCATATCGACAAACGGGTGCTTCTTAAGGATGCGGTTTACGACTGATTCTTCTTGTGACATACAGCCGCATACGCCCAGAATCAGGTCCGGGTTATTTTTTTTGAGCGCTTTTAAATGGCCGAGTTCGCCGAACACTTTGTTTTCAGCATTTTCCCGGATGGCGCAGGTGTTTAATAAAATGACATTCGCATCATCAACTGAATTTGTCGCTTCATATCCAAGCGCCATAAAAATACCTGCCATGACTTCCGTATCATGCTCATTCATCTGACATCCGTAAGTGCGGATATAAAACTTCCTGCCTTCCCCGAGGCCTTTAAATTCTTCTGAGATTTTAAAATCGTTATGATATTGAACGGATTCTTTGCCCCGTTTTTTCGCATCTTTTAATGAAGGCGGAATATATACGGCTTCGAAATACTTGCTGTAATCCTTTTCGGATTTTTTGTCCGCTGGATTTACTTGTCCGCTTTCCTGCTTTTGCTTTTCATTCATGTTCGAATGTCTCCTTTCAACCGAAACTTCCACCCTCAAGTATACTGGTTAAAAGCATTTGGCACAACCGCCAGCCTATTATTGTACACCTTATTGAGAATAAGAATCAATAAGAAATAAAAAAGAGGGAATCATTTCCCTCTTACACAAGCTGCAGCTCTTTTGCGGCGGAACGGATTACTTCAAGCGCCCGGTCAAGCTCCTCTTTTGTATGCTCCGCCGTAATAATGGTGCGGATTCTCGCTTTTCCTTGGGCGACCGTCGGATACACGATGCTTTGAGCAAAAACGCCGCGGGTCAATAAAAGGTCTGATAATCTCTGGGCTTTTTCTTCCTCACCTATTAATATCGGCACGATCGGCGTTTCGCTTTTTGTAAGGGTCAGCCCCATTTGAACCAGTTTGTCTTTGAAATACGCCGTGTTGTCCCAAAGCTTTTCCATATGCTCCGGCTCTTCCAGCAGGACGTCAATGGCTTCTATGCATGCGGCCGTCACCGCAGGCGGATGGGAGGTGCTGAATAAGAAAGGACGTCCTTTATGGCGCAGGTAATCGATTAGAACCTTGGACCCTGCGGCATATCCGCCAAGCACTCCGATGGCTTTGCTTAATGTGCCCACCTGAATATGGACTCTTCCGTCAAGCCCGAAGTGATTAACCGTTCCTCTCCCGTTTTTCCCGAGTACCCCGGAAGCATGCGCATCGTCGACCATTACAAAAGCATCGTACGCCTCTGCAAGTTTGACGATGTCAGGAAGAGGAGCGATGTTGCCGTCCATTGAGAAAACGCCGTCCGTGACGATCAGGCGCATGTGGTAATTCATTGATTTTTTCAGCACCCTTTCCAGATCGTCCATATCGACATGGCGGTACACCTTCTTATCTGCTTTTGTCAGCCTGATCCCGTCAATGATGGAAGCGTGGTTCAGTTCGTCAGATATAACGATATCCTCTTTTGTCAGAATGCTTGATAGGACGCCTTGGTTCGTTGTAAAACCCGATTGAAACACAAGTGCCGCTTCTGTTTTTTTAAAGTTTGCCAGCTTTTTCTCCAGCTCATTGTGCATCGTAAATGTTCCGGCGATTGTCCGGACGGACCCCGTGCCCGCTCCGAATTCCTCCGCGGCGCGTTTTGCCGCTTCGACAAGTCTTGGATGCGACGTCAAACCGAGATAATTGTTCGATGAAAGCTGAATCACGTTTTCCCCTTTGACTGCCACCGACGGCCCCTGCCTCGTTTCAATTTGCTTCATTTCCTGCCATGTTTTATTTTCTTTCATTTTATCAAGCTCTGCTTTTAGATATTCAAATTCTTTCATTGTAGAACCCTCCCCTTATGGAATCAGAATGACTTTGCCGCACTGGCCCTTTCTCATCAGGTCAAACCCTTTTTCAAATTCTTCAAGCGGAAACTGATGGGTGATCACCGGCGTCAGATCAACAAGGCCGGATTCAAGCAGATGCGATACCTGCCGCCATGTTTCAAACATTTTTCTGCCTGTGATCCCTTGGACAGTGAGACCTTTAAACACCACGTCATTTGTCAGGTCAATCGTCACCGGATGTTCCGGCAGACTCAGCATATGGAATCTTCCCCCGTTGGCCGCCATCTTTAATCCTTGTGTTATGGCTGCCGGGTGGCCTGACATTTCGCAGACAAGGTCTATCCCTTCTCCGCCCGTTAAGGTGTCAATGACTTCAAGCGGATCTTCTTTGTCAGCTGAAATGGTGATTGTGGCTCCCAATTTCTTTGCAAGAGCCAGCCTGTAATCATTTTTATCAATGGCCGCAATGCGGGATGCGCCGGCTGCCTTAGCCACCGCCACCGCCATCAGTCCGATCGGCCCGCAGCCGATAATTGCGGCGGAACCGCCTGCCAGATGGCTGTTTTCCAGCACCGTGTGAACAGCGTTGCCAAGCGGCTCTTGAACAGAGGCGACGGCAGGGTCCATGTCAGCGGGGTTTTTCCAAATGTTTTGAGCCGGCACTTTGACATATTCAGCGAATGACCCGGCTGTATCTACGCCAAGGATCTTTGTATGAGTGCACACATGATGTTTTCCTGTTAAACAGGGGACACAAGTTCCGCAGACGAAGTGGGTTTCCGCCGATACATAGTCACCTATTTTGACATTTGTGACGTGCTTACCCGTTTCTGCTACGATACCGCTGAATTCATGTCCGAATACTTGAGGTGTTTTGATTCGCTCCTGCGCCCATTGGTCCCAATTATAAATGTGAACATCTGTACCGCATATAGATGCGGCCTGTACTTTAATGAGAACTTCATTCTCATTAATGGAAGGTATGGGAATTTCTTTCAGAGTTGCTCCGAAAGCGTTTTCATTTTTAACGATAGCTTTCATCTTTCCTCCCAACATGTACACTCCTCCTCAAAAAAACACTGTAATAACTGGATTGTAACATGGTATCAGAAGGAGGTAAATACCAGCGTCCACCTGATAAAAACAATTGCTTCCGTCCGAAAAAATGGGCGGGATTTTTTTTGAATATTATATGAATAAAGTCGTTTATCATCTCTTCGTACTATTAATATAATATTGTGAGAAAATCTGACAGCAATAAAAACAACCTGCTCGCCTTACGCAAGCAGGTTGAGAATGTACATGTTTTGTTTTAACGGGGCTCGACGATTAACTTAATCGCCGTTCTTTCTTCTCCGTCAATCTGTATATCTGTAAAAGCCGGAATACAAATCAAATCTACGCCGCTTGGCGCGACAAAGCCTCTGGCAATCGCAACCGCTTTAACAGCCTGGTTTAAGGCACCCGCCCCAATTGCTTGAATTTCGGCGGCTCCGCGTTCTCTCAATACGCCGGCAAGCGCGCCTGCTACTGAATTTGGACTTGATTTTGCTGAAACTTTTAAGATTTCCATTTCTGCTCCCCCTTAGTTTTACAATGGATAAGTGAGTGTTCATTAGAACAATCATTATTAGATGTTGCTATCCAAAAAGCCATCCCCACAATGCTTTTCAAAAATAGCGGGCTACCTTCCATTTCTACTATATTCACTAAGAAGTTGCTATATTCCTGCTTTTCCTTTTAATATTTTTATAAAATAAACACATGATCACCTATTCAAAGAACATATGGTCATCATTGATTAAAATCCGTTCGATATTTACGGCTTTTTTCGTCTGATCGTCGATGTCGATGAGCACCCCGCTCAGCGTTGTTTTCCCTTCCGCAACGGTAAAACGGACCGGAAGATTGGTTTTAAACCGCTTAATGACCGTTTCTCTGTCCATACCGAGAATTCCATCATACGGACCCGTCATGCCTACATCAGTAATATATGCCGTTCCTTTCGGCAAAATGCGGTTATCTGCCGTTTGTACGTGTGTATGCGTGCCTACAACGGCTGAGGCTCTTCCGTCTGTGTACCAGCCGAGCGCAATTTTTTCGCTTGTCGCTTCAGCGTGAAAATCAATAAAAATGTACGGCGTGCGTTTTTTCGCTTCTTCTATTAGTTCATCTGCTTTAGCAAACGGATCATCAAGCGGCGGAAGAAACGTCCGCCCCTGTAAATTAATGACGGCAAGCTCTTTTCCGTTCGATTTAATATAAGTAATGCCTTTGCCCGGTGTGCCTTCCGGGAAATTCGCCGGCCGGACAAGATGCGGCACATCATCAATAAAGTCAAAGATCTCTTTTTTATCCCACGTATGGTTTCCCATAGTAATGGCGTCGGCTCCTGCTTCCATCAGGCTATGGTAGATCTTTTCCGTCAGTCCTTTTCCGTGTGCTGCATTTTCTCCGTTAATAATCGTAAAATGCGGCTTATGTTTTGCTTTCAATTTCGGGACATATTCTTTTACCATATCGCGGCCCGGAGAACCGACAACATCGCCGATAAATAAAATTCTCATAAATTCCATTCCTTTCTTTTCTGGAGACTCAAAAAAATAAAGTGATGCGCTAAGCATCACTTTATTTTGCATACTCTACGGCCCGAGTTTCTCTTATCACGGTCACTTTAATGTGGCCCGGATAATCAAGCTCGTCCTCAATTCGTTTACGGATATCACGCGCCAAACGATGGGCTTCCAAATCATTAATGGAATCCGGTTTCACCATGATGCGAACTTCACGGCCGGCCTGAATTGCAAATGATTTTTCAACACCTTCGTAAGACTCGGAGATTTCTTCAAGCTTTTCAAGTCTGCGGATATAGTTTTCGAGCGTTTCACTTCTCGCACCCGGTCTTGCGGCTGACAGTGCATCAGCTGCAGCGACCAGAACGGCGATAATGGAAGTCGGCTCTTCGTCTCCGTGGTGTGACGCAATACTGTTAATGACGACTGGATGCTCTTTATATTTGGTCGCAAGCTCCACTCCGATTTCCACGTGGCTTCCTTCCACTTCATGGTCAATTGCTTTTCCGATGTCATGCAGAAGACCTGCCCGCTTAGCAAGCTTTGCATCTTCTCCTAGCTCGGAAGCCATTAAACCGGCTAAAAACGCAACTTCCATTGAATGTTTCAGTACGTTCTGCCCATAGCTTGTACGGAATTTCAACCGGCCGAGAATCTTGATCAGATCCGGATGGAGTCCGTGAACGCCGACTTCAAATGTGGTCTGCTCACCCATTTCCCGGATATAGTCATCAACCTCGCGGCGGGATTTTTCAACCATTTCTTCAATACGAGCCGGGTGAATACGGCCATCCTGAACGAGTTTATCAAGAGCGATTCTTGCCGTCTCCCGTCTGATCGGATCAAATCCGGAAAGAATGACTGCTTCAGGTGTGTCATCAATAATCAGGTCAATACCTGTAAGCGTTTCAAGCGTACGGATGTTACGCCCTTCACGGCCGATGATACGTCCTTTCATCTCATCATTCGGAAGATTGACGACCGATACCGTCGTTTCGGCAACATGATCTGCTGCACAGCGCTGCAAAGCAAGCGACAAAATGTTTTTCGCCTTTTTGTCTGCCTCTTCTTTCGCACGGTTTTCGGTTTCTTTTGTCATGATGGCGATATCATGTGAAAGCTCATTTTCAACCCGGTCAAGAATGATTTGTTTCGCTTCATCCCGTGTCAGGCTCGAAATGCGTTCGAGTTCTGACTGCTGCATACGAATCATCTCATCCACTTTGCTTTCCATCTCTTCAATATGTTGTTGTCGTTCATTCAGAGAATGATCTTTCTTCTCCAACATCGCTTCCCGTTTATCAATTCCTTCATGTTTACGGTCAAGATTTTCTTCTTTTTGAAGTAAACGGTTTTCTTGTTTTTGAAGCTCATTTCGTCTTTCACGAACTTCCTGTTCAGCATCTATTCGAAGTGTATGGATTTCGTCCTTTGCTTCAAGCAGAGCTTCTTTTTTCAGTGCTTCAGCATCACGCTTTGCATCTTCAAGGATTTGCTCGGCAGCACCGCGTGCGCCCGCAATCTTTGCTTCGGCAATGGTTTTACGAACATAGTAGCCAACAACTAAACCGAGCAGAGTCAGCAAAATGGAGATGAGAACCGTCATTGGGGTCATACTTTCACCTCCTCTTGCTATGAACTTGGTTGTTGCTTAAATAAGTGCCGGCATGTACATTGTCTGATTTTCTCAACATACAGAACCTTCACAGGGAATGAGTCTTTCATGCCCTTGTCAAGTTTAAATGGTTTAACAATCATGTTAAAAAACAAATGTTACAACTTCATTGTAATTGTGTCGGAAATACTTGTCAAGCTTGCCAGCTTAACGATTCGCCTTCATCTCGGAATCTTCGCCATGTATATATCATACCATACCTTCAGCTGCTTTTCGTGAATGGCGGCTCGTTAGTTCGCCTGGTTAAGCAATTGGTAAATTCTGTTGTTCACCTGCCCTAATTTGGCGTTATTCTGAATATTTGACAATAAAATGACATATTTGCTTGCCGAATGGCTGAAGCTGTTCAAGATGTTGTAACCGGGCATTACGCCGTGATTGGAATAGCTTCCCGGATCAATGTAAAATCCCATGCCGTAAGCGGAACTGCTTCCTGCTGTGAACATTTTTGTAAAGCTTTCTTTTGAAAGGAGCGTGCCGTTTACGACCGCTTTATCAAATTTGTAAAGATCTTCAGCGCTCATATACATATCGCCCGCCCCGTAGAGCTGCGATAAGTCCAAAAGGTGAGGCGTGACAAGCCGGCCGCTCTCATCAACTTTGTAGCCGACAGCCGGATATTTGGCTTCAGCAAAAGTTTTGTAAAATCCGGCATGCTTCATTCCGGCCGGTTTAAACACATGGTCTTTAATATATTGTTCGTATGACTCCCCGCTGACCTGAGATACGATATAGGCGAGCACTGAATAATTGGAATCCCTGTACTCCCAAACCCCAGGCTGCCGTTTAATTCCGCGGTATTCTATATCCTTGATTAAATCAATAGGAGAAATCGGTCCCTGTCCCTCAATATGTCCGTTTATTCCTGACGTATGATTGAGCAGGTTTTTCAGTGTAATGCGCGTGCCGTTAGGAAAATTCGGCAAGTATGTACTGACGGTGTCACTCGTCTGAAGCAGCCCTTTTTCTTCAAGCTGCAAGACAGCCGTCGCGATTAACGCTTTTTGTGAAGAACCAACATAATATGATGTCTCCGGATTGTTCTTAATTTTTTGTTTTCGGTCCGCATAGCCAAAACCTTTTTTCAGCACAACCTTTCCATCTTTTACGACCATTGCTGTGCCACTGAACCCGATCTGTTGCAAGTAATTGCTGATCTGTTTATTGTGATCGATTGATTTAGGTGTTTTCTCTTTTTGCGTCTTTTCTTTTTTTTGTTGAGTCTGGTCTTTTGAAGAATCAGATTGAGCAGCGGGAGCGCTTTTAACGGATTCCTTCTCCCGGTGATGCGCTGTGACGGTCCAGATCATAATAAAAACAGTGACAAGCAGCAGAAAAAGAAACAGCCCTCCCGTTTTCATCAACTTTTTCTTTCTATGTTTATTAATTCTTGTGCGGCGGGGGCTCGTCATCTTTTTTCCTCCTCAGATATAATTTCAACTTTCGCCATGATGTTAGACGAGTGAAGGGTGAAAAAAGTTGTAACATTTCAGATAAAATTTTCCGAAACAGCCAGTGTTTTTTGAAACACACAAAAAAAGAGCGGAAATTGCTTATTCCGCTCTTTTTATCGTGCTTTTATTCTTCGAATTCAAGCTCTTCCTGAACTTCTTCCGCTTTTTCCGTAACACCGTTATTGTCCAAACCGTAATGTTCACGGATTTGTTCTTGAATCATCAGCATGATGTCTTTATTTTCTTTTAAGAACTGCTTGGCGTTTTCACGGCCCTGTCCGAGGCGTTCTTCTTCATAAGAATACCACGAGCCGCTTTTCTGCACGATATCAAGTTCAGTTCCAAGGTCGATGATTTCCCCTTCTTTGGAGATTCCTTCACCGTACATAATGTCCACTTCAGCCGTACGGAACGGAGGAGCGACTTTGTTTTTTACGACTTTAATTCTCGTTTTATTCCCCATAACGTCGTTGCCCTGCTTTAATTGCTCGGCACGGCGCACTTCAAGACGCACGGAAGAATAGAATTTCAGCGCGCGGCCGCCCGGTGTCGTCTCCGGATTTCCGAACATAACGCCGACTTTTTCACGAATCTGGTTAATAAAGATTGCGATTGTTTTAGATTTATTGATGGCGCCGGAAAGCTTACGGAGCGCCTGAGACATGAGACGCGCCTGTAAACCGACGTGTGAATCACCCATGTCACCTTCAATTTCAGCTTTTGGAACAAGCGCCGCAACAGAGTCAACGACTACGATATCGACAGCTCCGCTTCGCACCAGCGCTTCAGCAATCTCCAGCGCCTGCTCTCCCGTATCCGGCTGAGAAAGCAGCAGCTCTTCGATATTGACACCGAGCTTTTGCGCGTACACAGGATCAAGAGCATGCTCGGCATCAATAAATGCTGCCTGTCCGCCTTTTTCCTGAACCTCAGCGATTGCGTGAAGCGCTACAGTCGTTTTACCTGAGCTTTCAGGTCCGTATACTTCAATAATCCGTCCGCGCGGGTATCCGCCTATTCCGAGAGCGGTATCAAGTGCAAGGGAACCGCTCGGCACCGTTGAAATTCTTGTATCCGTTTTTTCTCCGAGCTTCATGATGGAACCTTTGCCGAATTGTTTTTCTATTTGCTTAAGAGCCATATCTAAGGCTGCCTGACGATCACTCATTTATTTTTTTCCTCCTTTATCTTGCCACTACATATACTATACCTTGTTTACTGACATTTGCCAAGAAAAAAGCGAACGCATATTCGGATTTTTTCCGCGTTCGCTTTTCTTAAAAAGAGCATTATTCCCCTTGTAAAACTTAAAAATCAGAGAAAACGTCTCTTTAAAACTTTATTTTTGATCCAGCATTTTCAAAATAAGATGGCAGCCGTATTTAGCGGCGCGCTTTCTGACTCCGGTTCTTGAGCCGGCAAAGTTAAATTCGTGCACCTCTTCTTTGCCTTCAGCGGAAATACCGATAAAGACGAGGCCCGGGGCATGCCCTTCCTGCGGATCAGGGCCCGCAACACCGGTAAAGCTGATGCCGATATCGCTTCCGGTCAGCTTTCTTACACCGGCGGCAAGCTCTTTCGCGCACTCTTTGCTGACCGCTCCGCTTTCTGCGAGCGTTTCAGCTTTCACGCCGAGCACATTTTGTTTCACGCTGTCGGAATAGCAGACAACGCCCCCCGCAAATAGTTGAGAAGCGCCGCTTAAATCAGTCACCCACTCTGAAAACAGGCCGCCGGTAAAGCTTTCGGCAGAGGAAATCGTGATTCCGTTTTGTCTGCATGCTTTTGAAAGCTCCTTCACCAGCGACGTATCATCATATCCGTAGAAAAATTCACCGACACGTTCCAAAATGGCGGCTTCCGTTTCTTTTAAAAGCCGCTCGGTTTCTTTTTCGTCGGCATGTTTTGCCGTTAAACGCAGCGTGACCTCGCCGTCGGCAGCAAGCGGCGCAATCGTCGGGTTCGTCTGCGCATCAATGATATCTTCTAAGTCAGCTTCAAGCTGCGATTCACCGATTCCGAAAAACCGCAGCACGGTTGAAACGATCTTCTCATTTGAACCGAGCTTTTTAAGAAGCAGCGGCTTCCCTTCATTTTCAAACATCGGACGCAGCTCGCTCGGCGGCCCAGGGAGCAGCATATAAAGTCTTGAGCCGTGCTCTGCAAGCATTCCCGGCGCCATGCCGAAATGATTCGCCAAAACGTCTGAGCCCTCAATGACGAGTGCCTGTTTGCGGTTATTCGGCGACATTGTCCGTTTTGTTTTCGCAAAATACTCTTCAATCGACCGGAACGCTTCGTCATTCAGAACGAGCGGGCGCCCCAAAGTGTTTGCAATGGTTTCTTTTGTTAAATCGTCCTTGGTCGGTCCGAGCCCGCCAGAAAAAATAATCAGGTCTGAGCGCTCTTCCGCAATGCGGATGACTTGCTTAAGCCGCTCCGGATTGTCTCCGACAGCGGTATGATAAAACACATTTACACCGATTTCCGCCAGCTCTTTACTGATAAACTGCGCATTCGTATTGGCGATCTGGCCGAGCAGAAGCTCTGAGCCGACTGCAATGATTTCCGCTTTTTTTGCTATTTCCATCTTTACGTCCTTCTTTCTCAGTTAGATGTTTTTAACGCATCCCAGTTCTTCGCAAAATAATCCCAGCCGGAAATGACTGTGAAGAGCACGGCCACCCATAAAGCGATATCGCCGAATGGGAAAGAAACGAGCTCAAACGGAAGATTATGAAGCAAAAGCGCGGCAACAGCGATGATCTGGGCCCATGTTTTAATTTTCCCCAGCATATTGGCGGCTACGACTTCTCCCGTTCCTGCCAGGACAAGCCTTAACCCCGTTACGGCAAATTCGCGGCTGATGATGACGATGACCATCCACGCCGGCGCAAGGTCAAACTGCACAAGCGTAATTAATGCCGCGGACACCAGCAGTTTGTCAGCCAGCGGATCTAAAAATTTTCCGAAGTTTGTCACGAGGTTCAGCTTTCTGGCGTAGTAGCCATCCACCCAGTCAGTCGTTGATGCAATAATAAACAAAACAGCTCCCGCAAGATGTGCGACCGGAATCGATTCATCTCCTATATGAAGGCTGCCCCATTGAAAAGGAACAAGCATGATAATCATAAATACAGGAATTAAAGCGATTCTTGCCAGTGTGATTTTATTCGGTAAGTTAAACATAAAGCCCCTCCAATATATGTACTCGGACGTGAAGAAAAAGTCATCTTAATCGTTCAGATGACTTTTTCCCCTTTTATTTTTTCATCTTGATTGTGATTGTCTGCGCCATCACATCATGCGGATTGAGTTCATAAGACAGAACCTCTCCGTTGATTTTAATTTTCAGGTTAGGGGCATAGCCCGTGCGTATTTCAATCTGCTTTTGATCCGTGATGTCTTTTTTATAGGTTTCACCTTTTTGCAGCGTTCCTTCTTTTAAAGAACCGCCGCTGTCATCACGGACGCGTATCCATGCGTTATCTGAAGCAATCAGTTCAAGCTTGTACTTATCAGCCCCGGAAACGTCGTATGAAGAAGCGGATCCTTCCGTTCCGGCCGCTTTGATCTCTGTTTTTTCACTGCTTTTTTCTTTCTTTTTCTGCTCTGGCTCTTTTGTGTCCTTTTTGCTGTCAGTTTGCGTGTCATTTGTATTGCCGTCATTTTTCAGCGCGGAATCCTTAGGAATCTCATACTTGCTCTCGCTTTGGGTGGCGGCCTTATCCCCGTCTGTCTGCCCGGACTTGCTCATTCCGAGCTGAATAATCGCATACACGATCGCAATGACGATAATGACACCGATGACAATAAGGACGGTCGGAAGCCATTCTGCCGCCTTTGAAGCGGACTTAGGCAGTTCCCTTTGCATGGCGAGGCCGGAGATTTTTTCCGACACATCGTCATGATACGTGTTAGGGATGTCTTTTTTATATTCTTCAAATAATTGGTCTGAATCAAGCCCGACAGCCTCAGCGTATTGCTTGATAAACGCCCGTACATAAAAATTGCCGGGAATGACGTCATAAGAGCCTTCTTCCAGAGCGGTTAAGTATCTTTTCTGAATTTTGGTCGCCGCCTGGAGTTCATCCAATGACATCCCTTTTTCCTCTCTGGCTTCTTTAAGCCGGATTGCTAATTCTGTCACAACAAACACCTTCCAATATTAAAAATCAAAGCTTGAAAAACCGGCCTGATCAAACATTTGCGGTTCTTCTGCATGTTCATATGTAATGACTTCATCAGGATCATTTCTGAGTTCGATAATATAATCGAAATCATCGAGCGTATACTCCGTATTCTGCACAAAAATATCGGGGTGCTCCACGACCTTTGTCGCCGGAAGCCTCATAATTTCACTGACGAGCTGAAGATGGCGCTCAGATCCGCGTCTTGTCGAAACGATGCCATCGAGGATAAACACGTTTTCCGTGCTGTATTCATCAGCAACCAGCTGGCTCCGGATCGTTTGTTTTAACAGCGTTGATGATACGAAAAGCCATCTTTTGCTGGCACAGACGCTTGACGCAACGATGGACTCCGTTTTTCCGACCCGCGGCATTCCCCGGATTCCGATCAGTTTGTGTCCTTCTTTTTTAAACAGCTCGGCCATAAAGTCAACCAAAAGACCAAGCTCGTCCCTTTCAAAACGGAAGGTTTTTTTGTCATCGGCATCACGCTGAATGTATCTTCCGTGGCGGACTGCGAGACGGTCGCGAAGCCTCGGTTCTCTCAGCTTCGTTACTTTAATGGTCTCCATTGTTTTTAAAATTGATTCCAGTCGTTTAATTTGATCTATATGCCGGCATCTGAGCAGCATTCCCCTTCTGGAAAGGTCGACACCGTTAATTGTGACAATATTAATTGACAGCATCCCGAGAAGAGATGAAATATCCCCGAGCAGGCCGGGGCGGTTCACTTGAATTTCATATTCAAAATACCATTCGAGCTTTGCCAAATGATATACCCCCTCCATTGTGGCAAATTTTTACCTTCCTTTATCATAAAACATTTTTCTCTAATTAGAAAGAAGAATGTTGCTCTATAGAGGAAAACATAAAAAAAGAGAGGAGAAATCCCCCCTCTTAATGAGTGCTGTTATTTTCAACAAGCTTCACCATCATATTTGCGATGGCGCGCTGTTCATCTTCAGAAGCAACGCTCCAAAGATCAGCAAGCACTTTTTCCTGATGGTTTTTCGAGTCGACTTCGTTTGCAAGGTAACCGCCGATTTCTGTAGCGAGGTCAGTGATCGTTTCATCACTCATCCCTTTTTCCTGTGCATAGTTCAATCTGTCGCCAAGGAAATTCTTCCAATTATCCCAGTTTTCTAATACTGACATGTTGGCTTCCTCCATTTCATCTGTTGTTACAAAATTATTTTGTCCGTGCAGATGTAAACTATACATACATTTTTTTCAGCAGTGCCAGCCGCCGTTTACGGATAATATATGCCCCGTAATATAAGAGGCCTTGTCCGACAATAAAAAGGCCGCCGCTTCGGCGATTTCCTCCGGCCTTGCCAGCCTGCCCGCGGGAATTTCCTCTGCTAATGCTTCTTTTTCATCAGACGTGAACTGATCAAGCATATTCGTATCAACGGCGCCCGGTGAGACTGCATTCACCCGGACGCCGCTCGGAGCAAGCTCCTTGGCAAGCGCTTTGACGAACGAATGTTGCGCTCCTTTAACCATGCTGTATAATACTTCGCACGACGCGCCTGTTTCACCCCAGACGGAGCCGATCGCGACGATGCCCCCGCTTTTTTTCCGGATCATGCCGGGCACCAGATTACGCGCCAGAAGAAAGGGGCTCGTCACATGCAGCTGAACCATCTCCCGCGCCGTGTCATCCGTAACGTCCGTAATCAGGCCGAAATGACTTTTGCCGCTGTTTAATATCAGAGCGTCCACAGGCTGTTTGACGGAGCGGCTGAGTGTTTTCGCGCCGTCTGGTGAGGACAGATCCGCCTGAATAACGGAAGCTTTTACTCCGAATGATGCGCTCAGTCTTTCCGCAAGCCCGGCTGCTGCTTCTTTATTAGAATGATAATGCAAAAGTACGTCATATCCGTTTTTTGCGAGGACTTCGCTTATACTTTGTCCGATTCCGCCGCTTGCTCCGGTTACAAGCGCTGTCTGTTTCATCAATCAACATTCCTTCTTTCCCCAGAAAAACATCCCTCAGGGCGCGAGGGATGTTTTGTTATGATTTCGGCACGACTTTGCAGACTGTCAGCCTGTCTTCTGATATTTCTTCTTTGATGACCCGCTCCACGTCTTCCGGCGTAATCTGCTCCAATACGGTTACGACATCAAACAGACTCATGTCTAAAAAGGCGTAGCGTGTGAATTGGTTGGCGATATATTCAGGCGAATTCAGCGCTTTTAAAAATGACCCGATCTTCTTTTTTCTCGCCAGGTCAAGTTTTTCCTCGGTCACGGCAGATCCTGCATCAAGCAGCATCTGTTTTAATTCGTCAGCGAGCTTATCCGGCTCCGGTGTATCTCCTCCGACAGAGGCAAAACCGAATCCGTATTCAGCCGTATAATCAAAGCTGAAGGTTTCATCAATGTAGCCTTTGTCGTATAGGTCGCCGTAATGCGGTGAGCTTTTTCCGAAAAGACACTCAAGCATGAGGTTCATGCTGAGCTCGTGCTTCAATAGCTCCCGTCCCGTTTTATATGGGTCTTTCGCCTTTAGGCCAACCAGACATTTTGAGCCTTGGACGTTCATTTTTAATTCCTGCTCCCGGCGGAAAACCGCTTCCTGCTCCCGAACTTCTTCACGTTTGATTTCAGGCTGATCTGTAAACGGCTTTTTCTCCTGGTTTTTCCGCACCTGGCTGATGATCGCTTCAGGATCTACAGGGCCGACGATAAAGAGCAGCATATTGCTCGGATGATAAAACGTTTCGTAGCACTCATACAGAAGATCTTTCGTAATATGAGAGATGCTTTCCACCGTTCCGGCAATGTCAATTTTCACAGGGTGGTCTTTATACATATTTTCGATGAGGCCGAAAAACAGCCGCCAATCCGGATTATCATCATACATGTTAATTTCTTGGCCGATGATGCCTTTTTCTTTTTCCACTGATTTTTCCGTGAAATACGGGTCCTGGACAAAATCCACGAGCGTTTCCAGGTTTTGCTCTACATTTGAGGTACTGGAGAACAGATAAGCGGTTCGTGTAAATGACGTAAAGGCATTTGCCGATGCCCCCTGCTTGCTGAAGTCCTGAAACACGTCGCCGTCCGCTTTTTCAAACAGTTTATGCTCAAGAAAATGCGCGATTCCGTCAGGGACGTGAACCATTTCTTCCTTTTTTAAAGGAACGAATTGATTGTCAATGGAACCGTACTTTGTCGTAAACACGGCGTATGTTTTATTAAAGCCCTGTTTCGGCAGCACATAGACATCAAGGCCGTTTGCCATTTTTTCATGATACAGCGTTTCTTGAAGCTGTTCGAAGTTTATCGGTTTAGTCAAGATGCTCCCCCCGTCCCTTTTAAGAAATAAGTCGTATCCAGCTTAATGTTCTTTCCGACATTGACAATGTCCTCTTTTGTCACTTTCTCAATATTGTCAAGGAATGTTTCGATCGGTATCTCCACTTGGGCTGAGGCCTGCTGGTACAGAAATTCCGCTAAGCCGTATGCCGTATCGATCGTTTCTAATACTTGGTTTTTAATAACGGCTTTTGTCTGGGCGATATCGTCTTCTGAAAAGTCACCGTTCTGCATCGCCTGAAACTGTTCTTCAATAATGGTGACGGCCTGCTTGTAATTTTTCACTTCAATACCCGACATGACCATCAAGAGCCCTTTGAAGCTTTCCACCCTTGAGGCTGCATAATATGCGAGACTCGCTTTTTCACGGACATTCATAAACAGTTTTGAATGAGAGAAACCTCCAAAGAGCCCGTTAAACACTTGCAATGCAGGATAGTCCGGGTCTGTGTATGTCGTATTGGTCCGGAATCCGATATTCAGCTTGCCCTGTTTGACGTCCTCTTCATCAATAACTTCCTTCGGATCAGGCTGTTCATTCGCCATGCTTCTTTCTAAAGGCTGCTGCGCCCGTTCGTCCGTTTTAAAATACGTATCAACGGCTGTTTTCACCTGATCTGTGTCAACGTCGCCGATGACATACAGGTCCAGCTGATCTTCGCGTATGGCTTTTTGATAGGCTTCATACAGGTCTTCCGGAGTAATGTGTTCAACATCATCGAACTCACCGTTGACGTGAAGGGCATATGGTTCGCTTTTGCACATTTCCTGAACGAGACGAAGATTAGAATATCTCATCTTATCGTCATATACGGCTTGAATCCGCTGTTTCAGGGTCCGTTTTTCCTGCGTGACATAAAGGGGCAGGAAGGCGCCGTTTTCCAAAGCAGGCGAAAAGACAAGCTCTGATAAAAGCTGAAGACCTTTTTCCAATAACGGTGTGCGGTCCTTCAGATACTTTTCATTGGGAATCTCAAGCCGGAACGTAATAACATGACGTTCTCCCTTTTTTGTCAAATCAGCGGAAACGGATGTGCCGTACAGTTCATCAAAATAAGAACGCAAATCAGCCGTTTTCGGCCGGCTTTCTGTCCCGCGGAGAAGCACATGCGGAAACAGCGCCCTTT
Source organism: Bacillus amyloliquefaciens DSM 7 = ATCC 23350 (assembly GCF_000196735.1). Classification (GTDB taxonomy): domain Bacteria; phylum Bacillota; class Bacilli; order Bacillales; family Bacillaceae; genus Bacillus; species Bacillus amyloliquefaciens. The sequence goes on along the minus strand of NC_014551.1, from coordinate 1,761,841 downwards.
TTGTTACAAGCTCTTTCGTTAAAGGAGCCAGCATTTTAAACGTCAGTGAAACGGTTTTAAATTTTTCAGTCTTTACGATGTGGGCGGTGATTCCGCCGTGTTTTGACTTCATTTCATTTACGTAAGTCATGTGAAACCTCCTTCGTTCATTCTTTCATATTATGTATTATGACCAAATTTCAGCATTCGCAAAAAAGAGTGCGCAGATGTAATTATATCAACTGGAGGATTTATAAGGAAACAAAAAACCTCTGCCCGAAAACCAGGCAGAGGCATTGTACGTTATTTTTTCAAATTGAAAGGCCACCAGTTGGCTCTTCCGAATATTTTCACCATGACCGGTACAAAAAACGGAAGGACAACAATTGCGTACATGAGAAGGCCGGTTAATACCACGGTTGCGATCTGCAAAAGGGAAAGAACGCCTGACGGCAGCATGGCCGCAAAGGTTCCCGCTAAAATAATTGCCGCAGAAATGATGACTGAGCCCATATTTTTCATACTGCTGATCATTGCCGCTTCCGTTCCTTCTTTTTTCAGCTCATTAAAACGGTCCATCAGGAAGATGGAATAATCCACGCCCAGAGCCATCAGAATGACAAAGCCGAAGAACGGCACGGCCCAGTTCACCCCCGGATACCCGAAAAAGTGTGTAAAGATGTACTCCGTCACGCCGATGGATGCGAAATACGTCAGGACGAGCGAAGCCACTAAATAAACAGGCATAATGAGGGAACGCAGCATGACGATGAGAATCAGAAAAATGCCCGCCAGCATAAACATCGCCGTCCGTTTGAAGTCTGAATCCGATACTTCTTTTAAATCGGCATTCATGCTCGAGACCCCGGAGACGCCGAAAGAGGCATTCTTCAAATCCGTATTCGGAATGACCCTTTTTACGCTCGCTTTGATCGCTTGAATATCTTGAATGGCCGTATTTGAATAAGGATTGTTATCAAGAACGACGGTCAATTCTGTCGTTTTTCTGTCTTCTGACATGTACGTATTAAACACGCTTTTGAAATCACTGCTTTTCAATGCGTCTTGCGGCACGAACCAGCCCGCCATTTCTTTGTCTGACGCCTTATGAAGTTCACCCAGATAATCATTCGCCCCCATCATGCCGCTTGAAACCTTCTTAAGCCCTTTTACACTATCGTTAAGCCCGGAAGAAAGATCACTGAGCTGGGAAGAAAAATCACCGAGGCCGCTTTGCATTTTTTTCTGGCCCTCCGCAAGCTGTCCTGCCGCCGATTCAAGACGCGGCATTTGTCCGGCGAGAGCCCCCTGTCCGTCTGATACTTGCTGAAGGCCGTTTTCAATTCTGGTCAGGCCGTTGATCATTGCGTTAATTTGAGTGTCAATCTTCTGTTGAGCGGCTGACAGCCGGGCAAATTGTTTTTCCGCTTGCTGCAGATTATCCTTTTGACTGTCTACCTGTTTAGAAAACGCTTCTGCGTCTGCATTTGCTTTGGAAACGGCTGACTGAACGCTTGTAAAAGCCGATTTGATCTCTTGATAGGAGGGATCGGTTTTTACTGCCGGTACCGACGCTTCCAATTTTGCAAACGGCAGCCGGTCAAGCTGCTTGTTCAGATCGGCAAGCTGCCTGCTGGCTTCATTTTTCATCGGCAGAAGGGTTTTTACCAGTTTTAAAGCGTTTTGCGTTTCTGATGCGAGACCGCTGCTTTGACTGAGCTGCGCAGACAGCATTTGTTTCTGCTCTTCAATCTGCTTTCTCATTTGAGCGACACCGGCTTTATTCTTGTTCACGCCAGCCTGCAGCTTATTCAGGTTCTCTCCTATATCAGAAAGCCCGGATTTCAGAGACAATGTCCCGTCAATAAGCTGATTGACGCTTTTCCCCGACTCTTCGATCTGCGGCTGTGAATCAGCTAACGACTTTGCGGCATTCCCTAATCCGTCTGTTATTTTTTCAAGCCCTGTATTGCCTTTGCCTAGACCTTCTTGGAGCTGTTTTGCCTGATTTGTGACAAATAATTGATTCAATCCGTTCCCTGTAGGGCGCGTGGCGCTTCTGACCGTTTTCACACCCTCTGTCTTTTCAAGTTCCCTGCTGATTTTTTCGATATCAATCAGGTGTTTTTCGGTATTTAATGCCTCGTCATTTTTTATGACGACTGTTGCCGGAAGAAGTTCTCCCGGTCCGAATGCATCTGAAATCGTATTGAAGGCGCGGACGGATTCATATTTATCCCCGATCTCGTCAAGGCTGTTGTAAGATAGCGCGCCTTTGTAAAGAAGGATCGGCGGGACGGTAAATACCGCGACGATTGCCAGACTGATAAGCGGCCGCTTAAACGAGAACGTTCCTGCTGTTTCCCATGCTTTGCTTTGAGGATGGGAAATATCGCCTCTGACAGGCCAAAACAACCTTTTTCCTAAAACAGCCATAAAAAACGGCACAATCGTCATGAGTGCAAGCAGCAGCACTGCGACACCGACTGCAACGGCGGCTGCCGACTGATACAGCTTAAATGTCGCAAATCCGATGCAGGCAAATCCGATCAGCACCGCTCCGCCGCTGTACAAAACCGTCTTTCCGGCCGTTTTGTAGGTCACAACGATCGCTTCTCTAATATCAGCGCCGTGAGACAGTTCTTCTTTAAACCGGCTGAGAAGCAGAATGCAGTAGTCTGTGCCGATTCCGAACATAATCGCAACCATAAAAATCTGAGTAAAGGTTGAAAGCGGAAAATCCAGCTGATCGACTAAAAAAGCGACAATGGATTGGCTGACTAAATAAGAGATTAATACTGATAATAGCGGCACAAACGGCGCGACCACTGACCGGAATACAAGGATCAGCACGATCAGGATAAAGGCAACCGTTATATATTCAGTCTTTTTCAAGCCGTCCTGAGAGCTTTTTAACACATCTTCGTCAATCAGCGACTGGCCTGTAATGCCGTATGATACGCCGTACGGTTTGAGCTCTTTATCAATTTTATTTTTTATTGCAATGATATTGTTTTTTGATGTATCAAGCTGCAGCTGAACAAGCATCGTTTGTTTGTCTTTTGACAGCAGCTGTTTTTTGATGTCGTCATTTTTTTCCCCGAAATATGAGGTCACCGTTTTAATATGAAGCGCTTCTTTATGTTCAGACAAAGTGCTGACGGCTTTCTGTAAACGATCTTTTTTGTCTGTCATTAAGCCTTTTTCGTGAAAGACGATGACGGCGGAAGAAGACGGTGCATCTGAATCAGACATGTCATCAATCAGTTTGCGGGCGTCTGAAGAGGAATATCCGTCCGGTACGGAAATCTGGCCTTTCTCCCGTGTCAATTCAGCCATATCAGGCGCTGTAAGCATAAATATCACCGTTGCGGCGATCCATGCCGCGGCGATGATCCAGCGGGCTTGGATAATTTTTTTCATTATGTCTGCTGATCCTCCTCTGCCATCATCAATCTGTATAATTTTTCGTATGTATTAACGAACATTTCCGCCTCGTCTTCATCAAAATACATAATATATGAACGGACGAGATCCTCAATCCGCCGCTCCACACGGTGAAATACTTCCGTCCCCTTTTCCGTGACGTTTAACAGGATGCTCCGGCGGTCGCTTTGGCTCCGTTCTCTTTTGATGTATCCTTTTTCATGCAGGCGGTTCGTCATAGAGGTAATGGCGCTTTTGTTGACGTGGCACACGGCGGCAAGTTCAATTGATTTGCAATCGGGATTGAGCATAATATAGCGGAGTATGTAATATTGATCCAATGTAAGCTCTTTGTTCACTTTCTCGGCGATAATGCTGTCAATTTTTTTTAAGACGTGCAGGTATACATCAGAATAACGCTGAATCAGCTGTTTTACTTTTTCTTCGTGCACTCTTTTCCCCCTCCTTTAATAGTTAATATGTTTAACTATTAAAGGATAACGAGCAGACGGTATCATGTCAATATTCAAAATAAAATAAAAAAAGAAAGTGCAGATTACACCGTCTTTAATGATTCCTTTTTTTCTTTTGCTTGAGAAGAGATATTTAACAGCGCTAAGAATACTGATACAATGCCGCAAAAAGCGGATAAAATAAAAATCAGCCAGCCCGCATTTGACATCAGCGCAGCAAATATTGGCGGTCCCGCCGCTACTCCGATAAACCGCATGCTGTTATAAAATGAGGTGATGGTTCCCGATTCTTCGTTGTTTACACCTTCTGTGATGACAGCGTCTAAAGCCGGTAATGCCATTCCGATTCCGATACCGCTGACACACAAGAAGATAAATAATAAATAAAAACTGTGATTCCACCACAGGCCGATAAATGACAGTGTCACGGCACTCATTCCGAAAACGATGCAAAACTTCATTTTGCCTTGGTCTTTCCCGATTTTTCTGCCTGATATATATGAACTGACGGATAGAAATAAAAGCGGGATTGCCAAAAGCGCTCCTTTAGCCACACCGTCAATTCCGTATTTCTTCTCCAGCGAGTCTGATAAATAAAACAGAACCCCGAACAGCAAAAACATAATCACGCAGCCGATAATAAACACCGTAAAGAGCCAGCGTCCGTCACGCTTAAATATGCGGCCCACATTTTTCACAAATTCAGAAATAGAAGGCGCTTCTTTTTGTTCCTCCGGCTTTGCCACCAAAAACAAAACGAGAAAAAAACTGATGAGCGAAAAAAACGGAATGAACCAAAATGGCATAAACCAAAACCAAGCGGCCAAGAGCGACCCGATAATCGGGCTTAATACTTTCCCGGCGGTGTTAGACGTCTCAATGTCGCCGAGCCCCGCGGTAATCCGCTCATCATCCCCCTTGAACAAATCACCGATAAACGGCATCACCACAGGAGCCGCCCCTGCCGAACCGATTCCCTGAAGCACCCGTCCCGCCAAGATAATGGGATATGGATGCTTGAACGCGGTGGAAGCTATTGCGGCAAGCGCACCGCCCGCACCGGCTATGAGAAGACAAGGCAGAAGAACCTTTTTTCTTCCGAATTTATCGGACAGATATCCGGCAATCGGAATACAAATAATCGCCACAATCGAATAGACCGTTATAATTAACGATACTTGAAAAGACGATATGGACAGCTTCTTTTCAATCATCGGAAGCACTGGAATCAGCATGGAATTCCCGAGTGTCATGACGAGCGGTACAGAAGCCAAAGCAATGATATTTTTCGTTCCATTTTTCTTCTTACTCAACTTATTCACCCATTCACTATACTTGGTTGTTTCCTGTTTTATTGTGCCTTGCGGCAAACAAAGTATGTACGAACGGCGCAAATAAAAAAACAGACACATGACGCGTCTGTTTTAAAAACGTTTTCTTACAACATGAAAGCGGAACTTATCAGCGCGGAAATAATTTAATGAATATAATACAGGTTCATCATGCTGATTATAGTGGGTTTGTTTCAATAATAAAAGCGACGTCTCCGGCTCACATTCCAAAACGGGTGAAATCGTATCGTGATATCCGATCGGTTCAATATCAGCAACGGCATAGCTGATCACCGATCCCGAGTTTTTTTCCAAGAGATCAAAAATGGACTCCTGTTCATGACAGAAAGAATTCGGCAGAATGTCCATCGGAATCGTATCTAAACAGTAAACGACCGGAGTGCCGCTTGCCGTTCTCACGCGCTCCAAATAAAAAAGCTCCTGCTCAGGCTCAAGCCGGAATCTTGCAATATCTTCATCAGACGGTGTAATGACCTGGGACGACAAAAAAATCGTACCCGGCACCATGTTCGCTTGCTGAATCATTTTCGTCACGCTGTTGAGCTGTTCAATACCTGAAAGAAACAGCGGTTTTGTATGGACGAAAGTGCCCACACCGTGCCTTCTGATAATCACATGCTCCTCTTCAAGGATACGTAAAGCTTCACGCAGAGTCGCCCGGCTGACACCCATCGATTTTGAAAGCTCAAATTCAGAAGGAAGCTTTTCCTTTTCGGTGTAAATTCCGTTTTTTATATCCTCTTTGATTCGCTCAATCACTTTTAAATACAAGTGACGATTGTCAGCTTTTGTAGACATGTTTCCCCTCCGTAAACCACTTTCTTAAATTATTGAACAATTGGGACAACTATATCATGTTTTGATAAAAAAATAAACAGGGATGATTTTGACAGTATTATTTTAAGTGAAAGCCCTCTTCTTTTTAAGAAGAGAGCTCATCGTATTGTTCTTTTGATAATAGTACTTCCCTCGGTTTGCTTCCTTCATACGGCCCGACGACGCCCCGCTCCTCCATTGCGTCAATCAGACGGGCAGCCCTCGTGTAACCGATTCTGAACCGTCTTTGAAGCATAGAGACAGAAGCCGTCTGCATGCCGATAATCAAATCGACCGCTTCATCATACAGATCATCCGTTACTTCACTGTGTGTTTCCGCAGTTTCTTCCGGAATCATTTCTTCTTGATACTGCGCTTTTTGCTGTGTGATGACATGATCTACGACATGCTCAACCTCTTCATCCGATAAGAATGCCCCCTGCACCCGAACCGGCTTATTCGCGCCTACGGGCAGAAACAGCATATCTCCGCGCCCCAGAAGCTTTTCAGCGCCGCCCATGTCTAAAATCGTCCGTGAATCGGTCTGAGATGAGACACTGAAGGCGATTCTCGACGGGATGTTGGCTTTAATCACTCCGGTAATGACGTCGACTGAAGGCCGCTGTGTCGCGATAATCAAATGAATGCCTGCCGCCCGTGCCATCTGGGAAAGTCTCGTAATCGAATCTTCCACGTCGGAAGAAGCGACCATCATCAGATCGGCAAGCTCGTCAACGATCACGACGATGTACGGCAGCTCAGGCTGCTTTACTTCTTCTGAGGCATTTGACCGCTTGATATGATCATTATAGCCTTCTATATTTCTCGTGCCCGTATGGGAGAACAGCTCATAGCGGCGCTCCATCTCATTGACGACCTTTTTCAAAGCCTGTGAGGCCTTTTTCGGATCTGTCACGACCGGCGCAAGCAGATGAGGAATGCCGTTATATACATTCAGCTCAACCATTTTCGGGTCAATCATCATCATTTTCACTTCATGCGGTTTGGCTCTCATCAGGATGCTCGTAATAATTCCGTTGACACATACGCTTTTCCCGCTTCCCGTTGCTCCCGCTACAAGCAGGTGGGGCATTTTGTTCAGTTCGGCAAGCACGGCTTCTCCGGAAATATTTCGCCCCAAGCCGATCAGAAGCTTCGCATCCGGCTTGTCGTTGAGCTTGGATTCAAGCACTTCTTTTAAGGAAACCATCGCAACTTCAGCATTCGGCACCTCGATGCCGATTGCTGATTTGCCCGGAATCGGCGCTTCTATCCGGATATCTTTCGCGGCCAGCGCGAGCGCGAGGTCATCGCTCAGATTGACGATTTTGCTGACTTTGACCCCGACGTCCGGATATACTTCATATTTTGTGACGGCCGGACCGAGATGAACCTGCGTCACTTTCGCCTTTACGCCGAAGCTTTGAAAGGTGCGCTCGAGTTTTCTTGCATTCTCGTAAATGTTTTTCTTATCTGTCTGCTGGCCGGTATGTTTCGGGTCAGCCAGTATGTCCAAGGAAGGCATTTGATAATCCTTATTTTCCAGCTCTGTAAACGTCATCGGCGGAGCCGCGGGCGTTTCGTCACTGTCTTGGACGCCGCCGGAAGGCTCTTCTTGTGCCGCTTGTGCCGTCTCCTGCGTCTTTTCAGGAATCAGCGGCTCGTCGCGCTGCTCCTCACGATCTGAAAAGCTTGAAATAATCGGCTCTGAATGGATGATCGGCGAAATGATTTCCTCATCCTCTTCCTCCGGTTCAGGCTCTTCTTTTTTCTTTTGAACACGTTTTTTTGTTTTCGTTTTCGGCGAAGACATATTCGTTCTGACTGTTTTCATATCTTCAAGAAATGCCTGCCATTGCCCGCGGATAAACCCGCCGACGGGGCTCGTCCACTTTTTGAGCGTTTCCTGCAACGAACGGCCCGTTACAAGAATCAGTCCCATTAAGATCAGCACGATCGCCATAATCTGTGAACCCGTTGATGCAAATAAAAAGTGGGCAGCTGCAAACAGTACCGCGCCGATCATACCGCCCCCCAAGTCAGGTGAGGCAGCCTGCTGTTTCATATCGATCATAAACAGCTCCCACGTGTTGCCGATGACACTTGCCGACTGAATCGACCCATGATGGGACAGATTTTTAAAGAGCTGTACGTGAGACAGCAGCAAAATACTGGCGATAATACAGTACAATCCCGCCTTTCTTCTCGTTAAAAGACTCGGACTCTTCTTTTTCCAAAACAGCGAAATTCCCAGAAGGAACAGCGCCAGTAAGCATAAAATAAACCACTCTCCGGCAAAAAAACGGAACAGGTACACAAATGTCTGTCCCACAACGCCGAGCTGCAAAACAGCAATAATCGAGATTGCAACACAGAGCAGTCCGCTTAGCTCGTATTTTATATTGAGCTTACTCTCTTGTTTCTTTTTAGATTTCCGTTTTTTCTTTGCCACACTCATCACCTTACTGCGTTAAAAAATGTAAAACCATACATCATGAAGAAAAGCAGCCTTTTACCGGCTGCATTTTTCTGTAGGATTCCCCTATTATAGCATATTTTGCCCCTGAGAAACGGACTGAATGCCGGTTAGATTTTCAACTTAATTTTTTGTCCCGGAGCGATGTCCGGATTCAGAAAATCCATCGGGTTCGTACTTAGAATCTGTACGACTTCAGCTTCATTTCCCTTCATTTCAACTAACAGCGGCACACCGGCGTAATCTACCTGTTCATGCACGCTTTGTTCTGCTTCATGACCGTAAACGACTTCTTGGGGCATGACGGTATAAAGGATCATTGAATCATCCTTCCTTCCTCGCCCTTTCGTTCCTCAATCAGCTGATTCAGCTTTTTTATCGCCTGTCCGACGCCGCCGACGGCGTCAATTAAGCCGTAATCAGCCGCATCTTTGCCGACTACGTTCGTTCCGATATCCCGGGTAAGGTTTCCTTTTGAAAACATCAGTTCTTTGAATTTTTCTTCGGAAATATTGGAATGATTGGTCACAAAGTTGACGACCCGCTCCTGCATTTTGTCCAAGTATTCAAACGTTTGCGGGACGCCGATAACCAGACCTGTCAGCCGAACGGGGTGAATGGTCATTGTCGCTGTTTCCGCGATAAAGCTATGATCACATGACACGGCAATCGGCACACCTATAGAGTGGCCTCCGCCAAGTACGATTGAGACGGTGGGTTTTGACAAGGATGCGAGCATTTCCGCAATCGCAAGACCTGCTTCCACATCGCCGCCGACGGTGTTTAAAATGATCAGAAGGCCTTCAATTTTCGGATTTTGCTCAATGGCGACGATTTGCGGAATGACGTGTTCATATTTGGTTGTTTTATTTTGCGGCGGGAGCTGGACATGCCCCTCAATTTGGCCGATGATTGTCAGACAGTGAATATTGGTATCCTGAGACATTTGCGGCAGAGATGTCTCTCCCAGCTGCTGAATTTTGCTCATAAGGCTGTCTTTCGCATCTGATTTTTCGGGCTGCTGTTCTTCGGTGTTTTCCATACGATGATCCATTTTATTTTTCACCCTTTCCGAATGTCTCTTTGTATTATGAACAAAGATGCGGATTTCCATCCGGAGATGAACAAAAACAAAAGCCGCACCATCATGCGCTCCGGCTTTTGTGTATATTATACTTCCATAATGATCGGAATGATCATCGGCTTGCGTTTTGTTTTTTCATAAAGGAATTGGTTCAGCGCATCGCGCATGGCTTGTTTCAGCGTGGACCATTCCACTGCAGATGTTTCCGTCGCTTCAGTCACGATGGAGCGGACGAGCTCAGTAGCTTGTACAATTAAACCTTCTGATTCTCTGACATATACGAAACCGCGCGTAATGATTTCAGGACCCGATACGAGGTTCTTTTTCTGCTTATCAAGCGTAATCACGACGATGAGAATGCCGTCTTGTGACAGCAGGCGGCGGTCTCTCAGCACGATGTTGCCGATGTCGCCGACACCGAGGCCGTCAATCAGGACATTTCCGTATGTGACCTTATCCCCGATTTTCACATTCTGGCCGCGGAATTCAACGACGTCGCCTTTTTCAATTAAGAAAATGTCGCTGCGTTTCATGCCGATTTCTTCAGCGATTTTGGAATGCGCTTTTTGCATTCTGAATTCACCGTTTACCGGAATTAAATATTTCGGTTTTAGCAAATTAAGCATTAGTTTTAATTCTTCCTGTGAACCGTGGCCGGACACATGCACGCGTTTTTGGGCGAAAATGACTTGAGCGCCGGCGCGGACAAGCTGGTTGACGGTTTTGGAATATACCAATTCATGCCCCGGGATCGGTGTTGATGCAATGACAACGGTATCTCCTTCTTCAATGTTAAGCTGCTTGTGCGCCTGCTTCGCCATCCGCGTAAGAGCGGCTAACGGCTCACCATGGCTTCCTGCCGTAACAATTGCCACTTCGCGCTTCGGATATTTTTTCACATCCTGCACCGGAATAAACAGTTCATCATCGGCTTCAATATAGCCGAGCTTTCGTGCAAGCTGAAGTACGTTTTGCAGATTTTTTCCGGCGATTGCAAGTTTGCGGCCATTCTGTGCGGCAGCCTGAATCACTTGCTGGATCCGGTTGATATTAGACGCGAATACGGCAACGATGACGCGATTTTCTGAAATGTACATCGCATCGGAAATTTCACCGCTTACATCTGCTTCTGACGGAGTGTATCCCGGGCGCTCCGCATTGGCACTGTCAGAAAGCAGGGCAAGCACACCGCTGTTTCCGATTTTAGCGATTTCGCCAATATCACATGATTGGTGATATGCAGGCGTCTGGTCAAATTTGAAGTCTCCCGTGCATACAATAGAGCCAAGTGATGTTTTGAAGCTGACTCCCACTGAATCCGGAATGCTGTGAATCGTTTTAAAGAACGATACTTTTGTTGATTCAAATGTAATGACTGATTTAGAATGAACTTCACGTAAATCAGCTTTTCGATTATGCCCGTACTGCTTGAGTTTTTCTCTCAGCAAAGCAAGCGTAAGCTTCGTTCCGTATACCGGTACCGACAGCTTGTTCAATAAATAAAAGACGCCTCCGATGTTTTCATCGTGTCCGTGTGTCAGAAAGATGGCCTTCACGCGGTCAGCCCGTTCTACTAAGTAGGAAATATCCGGAATGACGACATCAATACCGAGCATTTCATTTTCAGGGTGCATCAGCCCCGCATCTACTACAAATATGTCTGAGTCAATTTCAATGACATATAGGTTCTTCCCAATTTCTCCGACACCGCCAAGGGCGATAATTCTGACGTTTTCTGTATTTTTCTTTTTCAAAATCTGTATCCTCCTAGTCTCATACCCGTCCATCATCACTTGTTCCTATTATAACTGATATCAATTTTAGAAAACAAGAAGAAGCGGAAGGTTTAGGGAAAACCAATATGTAGACAAAACGGTCAAACTCACGATAAAAATGAGAATGACCGCGTATTTTAACTGTATAAATTTTTCTTACAGTTCGCTGATGACGCTGCTCAGGCTCAGACGTTCATCTTCATTCAGCGGGATAAGAGGAAGACGCACAGATCCGACATCAAGTCCCTTCAGCTGAAGCGCCGTTTTGACCGGAGCCGGGTTCGGCGCTTTAAAGAGCTCCTTCATGATCGGCAGAAGCTTCTGATGAATCAGTGCCGCGGTTGCCGTCTGCCCGTTCGTATAGTTTTTAATCATCTGCTGCATGTCAGAACCTACGATATGGCTGGCCACTGACACGACCCCTCTTCCGCCGACTGCAAGAATAGGAAGCGTTAACCCGTCATCACCTGAATAGACATAAAAATCTTCCGGCGTTTCGGCAATGATTTTCGTAATGGCATCAAGATCGCCGCTTGCTTCTTTAATCGCAGAGATATTCGGAATCTCCGCAAGTCTGATGGCCGTTTCCGGCGCAAGTGAAGCGACCGTTCTGCCCGGCACGTTGTAAAGCATAACAGGAAGAGACGTTTCTTCAGCTATCGCCTTAAAATGACGGTACATGCCCTCTTGTGAAGGCTTATTATAATACGGCGTGACAAGCATCACACAATCAACGCCGGCTTCTTCAGCTTTTTTTGTCAGTTTGATGGAGTCTTTCGTATTGTTGCTTCCCGTACCCGCAATAACAGGCACTCGTCCGTTCACTTCTTTGACTGTAAATTCAAAGAGTGCAATTTTTTCTTCCGTTGAAAGTGTCGGAGATTCGCCGGTCGTTCCTGCGACGACTAAAGAATCCGTGCCGTTTTTCAACAAATAGTCGATTAATGTAGACAGTTTTTGAAAGTCTACATTCCCTTTACTGTCAAAGGGGGTAATCATCGCTGTAGATATATTTCCGACATTCATTTTTTTCACCTCATCATGATTCAATCACATTTACTTTGAAAGTTCAAACACTTCATGCAGCGCATTTACGGCTGTTACCATATCTTTTTCATGAACGAGCACCCAGATCGTCGTATGGCTGTCGGCAGATTGCAGAATCGGAATGCCTTTATCCGAAAGTGCTGAGACGATTTTTGACGTCACGCCCGGCACACCCATTATTCCGGCACCGACCACTGACACTTTCGCACAGCTTTCCGTCACTGTCGGCTCATAGCCTAATTCGGCCAAAATGCCGCGCGCGGCTTCCGTTTTACTGCCGGCTACGGTATATACGATTTCACTCGGCGTAATGTTAAAGAAATCCACGCTGATGCCGGCATTCGCCATTGCTTTAAAGACTTCTGTCTGAACATTGTATTGCCCCATTTTGGCTGGAACCTTAAATTGCGTCACATCTTTTACATGGGCGATCCCCGTGATCAGCCGTTCGAACACATCGCTGCCGACCTTGGACGAATGATGAGACGTCACCAAAGTGCCTTTGTCTTTTGAATAAGTGGAGCGCACTCGGATCGGCACCTTTGCCTGCATGGCGATCTCCACCGCGCGCGGATGAATGACTTTCGCTCCTTGATAGGCAAGATTGCAGATTTCCGTATATGTGACATTCGGAAGCGGCTTAGCATTTTCCACGATTCTCGGGTCGGCCGTCATGACGCCTTCCACGTCCGTAAAAATGTCGATAAATTCCGCATCAACCGCAGCGCCGATCGCCGCTGCTGATGTATCGCTTCCTCCTCTGCCGATCGTCGTCGTGTCGCCTTTTTCAGTCGCTCCCTGAAATCCTGCGACAACGACGGCATCATGGCTGGCGAGTGTCTCGAACAGCCGCTCTGTTTTCATTTCTATAATTTTGGCGTCAGTATGCTGGGCGTTTGTTAAAAACCCTGCCTGGGCTCCTGTTAAAGCTGCGGCTTTTATGCCGTTTTCCTTCAGCATGCTGGTAAAAACAACAGACGAAATCGTTTCTCCGCAAGACAAAAGCATATCCTGCTCTCTCGGAGAAATATCGGACTGGCTGCCGTAAAGAAGCCCGATCAAAGAATCTGTCGCGTACGGGTCTCCTTTTCTTCCCATCGCCGATACGACAACGATAACTTTATAACCTTCACTGATGGCATCTTTAATGTGTGCTAACGCAAGCTTGCGGCCTTTGTCATCTTTTACGGATGTTCCGCCGAATTTTTGAACAATGATCTTCACTATTTTCACTCCAAATTAGTCTGACGTAACAGAAGAGAGCAGGCAGAGCCTTACTCTCTTCTGATCGCCTATAGAAAATACGTTTGTTTTATACGAGGTTCAGTTTTTGCAGGCTTTCCGCAATTTGAACTGAGTTCCAAGCGGCGCCTTTTAACAGGTTATCAGAAACAACCCACAAATGAAAACCGTTTGCTCTGTCCAAATCTTTACGGATTCTTCCTACAAATACATCACGTTTACCGACGCAATCAGCAGGCATCGGGTAAAGCTGCTCCGCCGGATCATCCTGAAGCGTAACACCCGGAGCCTCTTTTAAAAGCTGTTTAATGTCTTCAACGGTTGCGTCATCACGGTCAAGCTCAATGTAAACAGATTCTGAGTGGCCTGTTTCAATCGGCAGTCTGACACATGTCGCAGCCACTTCCAGCTTCGGCATATGCATGATTTTTTTCGTTTCATTAATCATTTTCATTTCCTCAAACGTGTAGCCGTTATCTTGGAATTTATCAATTTGCGGAATGGCGTTAAAAGCGATTTGATAGTGCTTTTTGTCCCCTTTAACCGGCATAATGGACGGTTCTATAGGTTCATTGTTTAAAATCGCCTTTGTCTGGCTGTACAGCTCTTTCGCCGCTTCATTGCCGGCCCCGGACACAGCTTGGTAAGTAGATACAATGACTTTTTTCAAACCGTATGCTTTGCGGATCGGTTCAATCGCCGCCACCATCTGAATCGTTGAACAGTTAGGGTTGGCGATAATGCCGTTATGTTGATGCAGATCAGCTTCGTTCACCTCAGGCACTACAAGCGGTGTATTTTCGTCCATACGGAATGCGCTGGTATTGTCAATCACGATGGCTCCCCGTTTTACAGCCTCAGGCGCCAGGCTTTGTGATACGCTCCCGCCGGCGCTGAATAACGCGATATGAACGCCTTCGAAGCTTTCCGGAACAGCTTCCTGCACTGTATATTCTTCGTCTTTAAACGTTACTTTCGTACCAGCAGAACGCTTTGAGGATAGTAGTGTGAGTGTTTCGATTTCAAAGTTTCTGTCTTCCAATGTTTCCAGCATTTGCTGTCCTACGGCTCCCGTCGCTCCGACAACTGCTACGTGTAATCCTCTTCCCATCTGTAAAACTCCTTCCGCCAATTAAGCATCATTTGTTGAATTGACTTTGCATTTTACGTTTTATTTTACCATAGAATAGTCACGGATTGACCGAATTTTTTTATTCCGGAATGATTTTCTCTATCATGATTTTTTATTCTTGATGCTGTACGAGCACCGGCTGAACCTGCTGATGCAAAAGAGCTTTTTCCACCGTAATCGGAAGGAGATCCATTCTGGCGACAAGCGATGTCGGTTTTTTCACATGGTCATCCTGGCCGAACGGGATGAAAAATATATGTTTTGCGGACATCAGCCTCATTAAATTCGTTCCGTTTAAACCAAGGCCGTCATTTGTCGAAATTCCGAGCACGACCGGCCGGCTGTTGCGGATCGTGGCTTTCGCCGCCATAAGGACAGGGCTGTCAGTCATCGCATTTGCGAGCTTGCTCATTGAGTTTCCGGTTAAGGGGGCGATGACCATGCAGTCGAGCGGAAGTTTCGGCCCGAGAGGCTCCGCTTTTACGATGGAATCAATGACCTCAAAACCTGTTGCTTCTTCAATTTTTCTGACCCAATCTTCCCCCTCTCCAAAGCGCGTATCGGTCGATTGGACCGTCGACGTCACAATCGGCCGGACTTCAGCCCCCTGACTGACAAGCGCTTCTATTTGCGGAAAAACCTCTTCATATGTGCAATGAGAGCCGGTTAATCCGAATCCGATTCTTTTCCCTTTCAAAGACATGGCTATCTCCCCTCTTTCTTTAAGTCTGCCAAAAGCTTGCTCAGTACGTTCGCAATAATCTGTCCCGCTGTTTTCGGAGCCACAATCCCCGGAAGCCCCGGAGCAAGCAGCGCTTTAATGCCTTGCTTTTCAGCATATTTGAAATCCGTTCCGCCCGGACGGGATGCTAAATCCAAAATCAAGGTCCTCGGCGTCATACGCGATAAAACCCTTTGATTCAGAATCAGGCTCGGTACGGTGTTAATGCAGATATCGATATCATTTACATGATCAGTAATCTCTTCAATTTGAAAAGGAAAAAGCCCCATTTCCGATATACGGGCCAAATGAGACGAACTCCGCGCTCCCACTTTTACCTTCGCCCCTAACGCTGCAAACGTCCGGGCGATTGTCATACCGGTGCGCCCCATGCCGAGAACGGCGACATTTGACCCGTGAATGGTATAATCCGTATGCTGAATCGCCATCATGATTGTACCTTCGACAGTGGGAATCGAGTTGAATATCGCGATGTCGTCCCGCTCAAATAATTTAACAAGCTTGCGGCCGGCTTCGCTGGCGATGCCCTCGAGGTATGCGTTAGAGATGCCGGAATAAATAACGCAATGCTCCGGTGTCTGCTCGAGATAGCTTTGCTTTAATACCACTTCTTCATTTGAAAAAACCGTGGAAACAACGCCTTCTCCGGTCGTTGCCGATACAGGCAGGATGATACTGTCTATTTTCGGAAATGGAATCTCATCAATTTTGCATTTGACGGTTCCCGTAAAACCGTCATCCAATTGGTCAAACCCTGCAAGATAAATATCGGCATGCTGTTCTGTCAGTTTTCTTATAATCTCAAGCTGTCTTGCGTCACCGCCAATGATCGCAATTGTCAATCCGGTTAACATTTGAAACGTTCACCTTCTTTACAGTTACTGGATCTTATAAGTGTCATCCTCCTCTTCATCGTATGTGCGAAGAGAAAGGGCGGTGAATGTACAGCGTTTTTTTCATAAAAAAAGCACCGGCTGTTTGAGCCGGTGCTTGCGAAAAATGAATACGATCTACTCTTCTGGAGGAGTGATCTCCCCGGGAACATCTAAAATGATCATGTCTGACCCGATTTTTTGAATATGATTCCAGGGAACACGGATGTCGTGGCCTTGTTTTCTCAACCCGAACCATTTTACCGTCGGTATCAACAGCGCGGTAATTTGTCCGTCCTGTTCATTAATTTCCAAATCGGTCTGGCCGAGCACGCCGAGTCGCTCTGCCCGTTTAATGTCTACAATTTCTTTACCTGACAGTTCACTGAGCCTCATGATAGCCACCCCCTTGTACTATATGACCCTGAGCAAAAAAAAATGCCTGCCCCGTACAGAGGCAGACTTCCCGCTTAAGATGAGGCCGGCATATTGCCGGTCGGACTGATGAGCGATAATGCGTAATCATCCGTAAATAAGCGGCGGCTCAGGCCGTTGACGCTCTCCAGGCTGACTGCATTTAATTCAGCGATAATTTCATCCATCGTCTTATGCTTTCCGAGCAGGAGTTCGTTTTTCCCGTTCCGGCTCATTTTGCTGTTTGTGCTTTCTAAGCTGAGCATTAAACTTCCCTTCATTTGCTCTTTGCTGTTTTCCAGTTCTTTCGGGGTAATGCCGTCACGTTTTAGAACCGATAACGTTTCTTGAATGGTTTCAGACAGAAGCCCGAGCTGATTAGCGCCGGTGCCTCCATAAATCGTCAGCATACCGCTGTCTTCATAGGAACTGTGATAGCTGTATACAGAATAGGCCAGTCCTTTATCTTCACGCACATCCTGGAAAAGACGGCTGCTCATGCTTCCGCCCAGCACGTTGTTTAAGACGATTAAATCGTAGATGTCCGGGTCTCCGACTTTCAGGCCTTTAAAACCGAGGCAGAGATGCGCCTGTTCGGTGTCTTTTTTTCTGGTCAGCTTTTCATAATGAAACTCAGGCTGGCTGATACCGCTTGCCTTGCCCTTTGCTTCGTATGTACCGAACCATTTCTCCACGTCTTTAATAAATTGTTCTGTTACATTTCCGGCGACAGAAATGACGACGCGGTCCGGTGTGTAAAAGTTATCCATATGCTGTCTGAGAGAATCACCGTTAAAAGCAGAAAGCGTTTCCTCCGTCCCGAGTATCGGGTAGCCGAGCGAATGATTTCCGTATGTCGCTTTGCTCAGCAGATCGTGGACAATGTCATCCGGCGCGTCTTCATACATCTTAATTTCTTCATATACGACGTTCTTTTCTTTTTTGAGTTCATCTTCATCAAAAGCAGAATGAAAGAACATATCGGCCAGCACGTCAAGTGCGTAGTTTGCATGTTCATCCAGCACTTTGGCGTAATAGCACGTATATTCTTTTGAAGTGAAGGCATTCACTTGACCGCCTATCCGATCGAAGGATTCTGCGATTTCCCGTGCGGATCTCGTATTTGTTCCTTTAAAAAACATATGCTCAAGAAAGTGCGAAATACCGTTTGTATCCGGCGTTTCATGGCGTGATCCCGTTCCGATCCAGACGCCGATTGCCACGGACCGCACCGTTGGATTATTTTCAAGCACAACTCTTACACCGTTTTGGCATGTATAGCGTTTTATCAAGTTTGTTCCTCCTATTCAAAGACAGGCAAACTGCCGCCTGCTACTTCATCAGCCTGTTTTCATCCATTAAGTCAGACACTGAGCCGAGCGCATAGCCTTTTTCTTTGATTTTTGTAATCAGCGTTTCCAGGCTTTTCGCAGTCGGATCAGTCGGATGCATTAAAATCATGGCTCCGTTATGTATTTTGCTCAACACCCTTGTTTGTAAAACAGCCGGAGACGGTTTTTGCCAGTCAATGGTGTCAACGGTCCACATGATGGTGCCCATTCCTTTTTCCGCCGCAAGGTCGACCACGGCTTTTCTGAAGCTGCCGCTTGGCGGCGCAAACCATTTCGGCTTCATGCCGAGCGTCTCGCTGATTTGTGCATTGGTTTTGTCAAGCTGTTCGGAAATGCTTCCTGATGTCAGTTTGCTCATATCAGGGTGATTGTATGAATGATTTCCGATTTCATGTCCGTCTGCCGCTATTTTTTTCCCAAGTTCCTGATTGTTTTTGAGCCATTTTCCTTCAAGAAAGAAAGTTGCTTTGACCTGATGCTGCTTCAGAATAGGCAGCATTTGCTCCACGTATTCATTTCCCCAAGCTACATTTATCAGGAAAGCGACCATCGGCTTGTCGGGATTTCCTTTATAAATGGGTTCGGGCGCAAGAGAATCGAGATGGACTTTCGGTTTTACCTGTTCATAGACAAGGTCATCTTCGTGAAATTCTCCATCCTTTTTCATTTGCTTATAGGATTTTTCCACATTGACCTTTAAACCGTTATAACCAGGTATCGCCTTCCATATTTTATCAATCCTCGCATCTTGCGGCTTCACTTCATACTCCGGCGCTTTTTGGAGCAATTCCTCATAAAGCGGATCTTTTGATGCTGACACAGTCACTGCGTCTTTTTTCATTGCGTCTATGTAATCAACTGTATACGGGTTTTTTAACATCTCAAACGAAACAAAAAAAAGAAATAAAAAAACGGCAAACGGCACGAATTTTTTCAACATGTCCTTCCCCCCTCATCACACATTATGTATGAGGAGGACAAGGTAGAACCCGCTGTTGTCTTTCTCAAAATAAAGAAGCCGGGTCTCCCAGGCTCCTTGTTAGGTTTTCATTTAAGATTGTTGTTGTTCTTGTTCTTTCTCTTCGCGCAGCACTGCTTTACGCGACAGGTTGACTCGTCCCTGTTTGTCGATTTCAGTTACCTTCACAAGGATTTCGTCACCGATTTTCACAACATCCTCAACTTTGCCGACCCGTTCGAGCGCAAGTTCAGAGATGTGAACGAGACCGTCTTTTCCGCTGAAGATTTCAACGAAAGCGCCGAATTTCTCAATCCGCTTGACTTTACCGAGGTAAAGCTGGCCGACTTCGACTTCTCTGACAAGATCTTCGATGATTTTTTTCGCTTTTTGGTTGCTGCTTTCATCAGTAGAAGAAATAAAGATGGTGCCGTCTTGTTCAATGTCAATTTTAACACCGGTATCTTCAATGATTTTGTTGATTTGTTTGCCGCTCGGTCCGATAACGTCACGGATTTTATCCGGATTAATTGTCATCGTTAAGATTTTCGGCGCATATTGAGAAAGTTCTTTTCTTGATTCACCAAGCGTGCTGAGCATGCTGTTCAAGATTTCCATTCTTCCTTTTTTCGCCTGCTGAAGCGCTTCTTCAAGAATTTCTCTTGAAAGGCCTTCAATTTTAATGTCCATTTGCAGCGCTGTCACGCCTTTTTCCGTGCCGGCTACTTTAAAGTCCATGTCACCGAGGGCATCTTCCATCCCTTGAATATCCGTTAATACCGTATAGTACTCGCCTGATTTCACAAGTCCCATCGCGATACCCGCAACAGGCGCTTTAATCGGAACACCGGCGTCCATCATGGCAAGCGTGCTCGCGCAAATGCTGGCCTGTGAAGTGGAACCGTTTGATTCAAGCACTTCAGATACGAGACGAACCGTATACGGGAAGTCTTTTTCATTCGGAATGACCGGCTCAAGCGCACGCTCTCCAAGAGCCCCGTGACCGATCTCACGGCGTCCCGGTCCGCGCATCGGGCCTGTCTCCCCTACGCTGAATTGCGGGAAGTTATAATGATGCATAAACCGTTTTGATTCTTCCACGCCTAAACCGTCAAGAATCTGAACGTCGCCAAGAGCACCTAATGTACAAACACTGAGCGCCTGCGTCTGTCCTCTCGTAAACAGCCCGGAGCCATGCGTTCTCGGCAGAAGGCCGACTTCTGAAGAAAGCGGGCGGATTTGATCGACACCGCGGCCGTCAGGACGGACTTTTTCTTCTGTGATCAAACGGCGCACTTCGTTTTTCACAAGTTTAGACAGTGTCTGTTTCACTTTTTTGATCGTATCTTCATCGTGCTCTTCTTCTTCAAATTTCGCGACGACTGCATCTTTCACTTTATTGATCGCATCTTCACGCGCATGCTTTTCGTGAACCTGAATGGCGCTGAGAAGATCCGGCTCCGCAAGACTTTTTACTTTTTCGCTGAGCTCTGCATCAATTTCATACAGTTCAATTTCGGTTTTTTCTTTGCCGACTGCCGCCACAATTTCTTCTTGGAATGCGATCAGGCGCTTAATTTCTTCGTGGCCGAACATTATCGCCTCAAGCATGATTTCCTCAGGAACTTCATCCGCTCCCGCTTCCACCATGTTGATGGCGTCTTTTGTGCCTGCAACGATGAGGTTGATATCACTTTTTTCAAGCTGGTCAACCGTCGGATTGATGATGAACTGTCCGTCAATGCGGCCTACCGTCACACCCGCAATCGGACCTTCAAACGGAATATCGGAAACGCAAAGAGCAAGTGATGAACCGAACATTGCAGCCATTTCAGATGAGCAGTTCTGATCAACACTCATGACAATACTGATAACCTGTACTTCGTTACGGAATCCGTCGGCGAAAAGCGGACGGATCGGACGGTCGATCAGACGGCTGGCTAATACGGCCTTTTCACTCGGACGGCCTTCTCTTTTAATAAAGCCGCCGGGAATTTTACCTACTGCATATAATCTTTCTTCGTAATTAACGGTAAGCGGGAAAAAATCTAGCGGTTTCGGTTCTTTTGATGCGGTTGCTGTGCTGAGCACTGCGGTATCGCCGTAGCGGACCATAACAGCGCCGTTTGCCTGTTTGGCAAGCTGGCCGGTTTCTACTGTAAGCTGTCTGCCGGCCCAATCTATGGTAAAGACATGTTTCTCTTGTCCCATTCGATTACGAGCTCCTCTCTTAATGTGTGAAATAATCAATTACTCCTATTATGAACGAAATGAATTGAACATATCAATGTCAAAGTAGTATGTAAAAGGATTTCATTGTTTTTTATCATTATTTTTTCGCTTTAATACGATAAAAAAGCGGGAATCCTCCCGCTTTTTACGATTATCGACGTAAGCCTAGTTTATTAATTAACTCACGGTAACGAGTTACGTCTTTATTACGCAGATACGTAAGAAGATTACGACGTTTACCTACCATTTTAAGAAGACCGCGACGTGAGTGGTGATCTTTCTTGTGAGTACGCAAATGCTCGTTCAAGTTGTTAATTGAGTCTGTTAGGATAGCGATCTGAACTTCTGGAGATCCAGTATCAGATTCGTGTGTTTTGAACTCGCTGATGAGTTGGTTTTTACGCTCTTGAGTAATTGCCATCCTGTTTCACCTCCATATCATAATTAGCCCCAGTTACCTAGCAACCGTCGGTGACTTCGGATTGCCAAGCAATGGTTTTAAGACTACGAAACATATGATACTAAAAATCGCGCCCATATGCAAATCTTTTAGAATAAAATTTGTGTACTTTTGATGATTTTTCCGTTATTTGCTGAAAAAACGGATCGCTTCTTGTTTGTCTTTCTCGATCTGGGCCGTCAGTTCATCGATGCCGTTAAACTTCCGTTCGCTGCGGATGCGTTTGTACCACTCGATTTTAACGTCTTCCCCGTATACATCCTGTTGAAAATCAAATAAATGAACTTCAATTGACGGCTGATCGGGACGCTTTTCATAAAAGGTAGGTTTATAGCCGATATTGCAGACGCCTTCATACTTCTCGCCTTTTATTTCGGCTTTCACGGCATAAACGCCTGTCGGCGGCACGATATAACTGTTGTTGAGGCCGATATTCGCCGTCGGAAAGCCGATGGTGCGGCCTCTTTTGTCTCCGTGAATCACAGTGCCCCGGATAAAATACGGCTGGCCGAGGAGAGTGTGTGCCAGCTCAACGTCGCCATCCTGCAGCGCCGACCTGATGTAAGTGGAGCTGATCTTTCTGTCTTGCTCGGTCTGTTTTTCGACAGTCGTGCATTCAGCCTTGCCGTTTAAATCGTCCGGCAGTGTGGCCATCGTGCCTTTTCCGTATTTTCCGTACGTAAAATCAAAGCCGCCCACAGCATGCTGAGCGTTTAATCCTAAAATATAATCCTCGGCAAACTGTTTTGGAGACAAAGCCGCAAACGCTTCATCAAACTTTACGATATACAGCACATCGGCGCCTAAACGTCCGATCTGGCTGATTTTATCTTCAAGCGGCGTAATCAGATCCTTTGGCTCTTTGTCCCTGCCCAAAACATGGGAAGGGTGGGGATGAAACGTCATGACGGCCAGCGACAGGCCTTTTTCTTCGGCAATTTGTCTGGCTGTTCCGATTACTTTCCGGTGCCCTAAATGAACGCCGTCAAAGTAGCCGAGCGCCATGACAGACGCCGGCTGCTCTTCTTTTTGTAAATGATGCGGATGAGAAATATGTATCGTCTTCACAGAACGGTCACCTTTTTTCTTATTGTTCGCTTTTTTGCATCAGCACTTTAGCCGGTTTCAGCAGTCCTTTTTTTGAAGGGTGCGGCATATAAATGGCCACACATTCTCCGGCTTCGGTACAGACCGCTATACGGGCGTCAGCTGTCATTGCAGAAAATTCAGCCGGGATGTCAAACACTGACCCGTTTTCAGCTTTCTTAGCTAATGTATCACTTATGACCCATTTCGGCAAATGATTGAGCGCTCTTTCAATCGGCACCGCATGCTCTGCAACCGTGCCGTCTGAAGCCTGCTGCTCAAGCTCATCAAACGTGAAACACTCATCAAGGCTGAAATCGCCGGAAGCAGTCCGGATAAGATGCGACATATGCGCGGGATAGCCGAGCTTTTCACCGATTGTCACTGCCAATGTTCTGACGTAAGTCCCTTTTGAGCACGTGACTGTGAAGCGGAATGACGCTGTATCATCCGTATAAGTGACAGGTGAAGTGAGGGAGATATCTTCAATCGTGATATTCCGCTTCGGCCGCTCCACTTCAATACCCGCTCGGGCGTATTCATAGAGCTTTTTCCCGTTCACCTTCACCGCGGAATACATCGGCGGCACTTGCTCCTGCGGTCCCTTTAGTTCGTCTAAAACGGCTTTGATGTCCGTTTCATTTATCGGCTCCTTGACAGGTTTTACGCTGACGGTTTCCCCCGTCTGATCTTCAGTCGAGGTGGAGAAGCCGAGAGTGATCTCAGCATCGTACGTTTTTGACTTGTCGGTAACGTACTCAACGATCTTTGTGGCCCGTCCGACACAGATCGGCAGTACGCCTGACACTTCCGGATCAAGTGTGCCCGTATGACCGACTTTCTTTGTTTTTAACAGTTTTCTTATTTTCATTACACAGTCGTGAGAAGTCATGCCGACCGGTTTATGTAAAAGGAGAACTCCGTTAACCATCTGTCTTTCGCTCCTTTGTTATCATTTGTATCCCGTAAAACGCAGAAAAGAGGACAGACGACAACGCCCATCCTCTTTTCCCGTTATTCAGACGGTTTATCTGAATGCAGTTCGTGAATCAATGTTTCAATACGGTTGCCGTATTCAATTGATTCATCAAATTCAAATTCAAGCTCAGGCGTTTTACGGAGTCTGATTCGGCTGCCGATTTCGGAACGGATAAATCCCTTCGCTTTCTCAAGGCCTTTCAGCGCCTCCTCTTTCTTTTTCTCTCCGCCGAGAACGGAGATATACACCTTCGCTATTTGCAAATCACCTGAAACACGTACGTCTGTTACAGTCAGAAATCCGATTCTCGGGTCTTTCAGCTTTCGGCTGATAATATCCCCAAGCTCTTTTTTCATCTGTTCTCCGACACGGTTTGCTCTCATACTCAATTCAATCACCTCTAAGTTAAAACCACTCTGTTCTAGTGATCGTCCGTTCTATTTCGGGAAAGGAGTCAATAAACGCGAGTACGCGCTGAATCTCCTTTTCCGCCTGAACGTGAGAGGAGGAGACGACGGCGATTCCGAAGCTGGTCCGCTGCCAAGTGTCCTGATAGCCGATTTCAGCTGCCGACACGTTGAACTTATTCTGAACCCTCGTCATAATCCGCTTCAGAACGGCTCGTTTCTCCTTTAATGATCCCGCATCGTAAATGATGCATTCACATTCCGCAAATCCGATCACTTTCTTTCGATTTCCTGCATGACATACGCTTCAAGGATGTCACCTTCGCGGATGTCATTGTATTTCTTAATCGTAATACCACATTCATACCCTTGTGAAACTTCTTTCACATCATCTTTGAAGCGTTTCAGAACATCTACTTCCCCTTCGAAGATTACCACGCCGTCACGGATCAAGCGAAGTCCGCTGTCACGTGTAATGTGGCCGTCTGTTACATATCCGCCGGCAATCGTGCCGATTTTCGACACTTTGAATGTTTGGCGCACTTCAACCTGACCGATGACTTTTTCTTCGTATTCAGGATCAAGCATTCCTTTCATCGCCGCTTCAATTTCTTCGATGACTTTGTAAATGATACGGTGAAGACGGATATCTACATTTTCAGCTTCAGCCGTGCTCTTAGCATTTCCGTCTGGGCGCACATTAAACCCGATAACGATTGCATTTGAAGCAGATGCGAGAATGATGTCTGATTCCGTAATCGCACCGACGCCTGTGTGAATGATTTTCACTTTTACGCCTTCTACTTCAATTTTTTGAAGAGCGGCCGTTAACGCTTCGGCAGAACCTTGAACGTCCGCTTTTACGATTAAGTTGATATCTTTGACATCGCCTTGTTTAATTTGCTCAAACAGATCATCAAGGCTCAGCTTCGCTTTGTCGCTGCGCTGTTCTTCCAATTGCTTGGAAGCACGCGCTTCACCGACAGAACGGGCTGTTTTTTCGTCTTTAAAGACGAGGAATTGATCGCCAGCTTGCGGTACGTCATTTAAGCCCGTGATTTCCACAGGTGTGGACGGTCCGGCTGTTTTCACGCGGCGGCCGAGATCATTGACCATGGCCCGCACGCGGCCGAATGTATTTCCGACAACGATCGGATCTCCGACTTGCAATGTTCCCGTTTGAACGAGAAGTGTCGCAACAGATCCTCTTCCTTTATCGAGCTCAGCTTCAATAACCGTTCCTTTTGCCTGACGGTTCGGATTGGCTTTCAGCTCTTCTACTTCACTGACAAGCAGAATCATTTCGACAAGCTCGTCAATTCCCTTACCTGTAAGAGCGGACAGAGGAACGAAAATCGTTTCTCCTCCCCATGCTTCCGGAACGAGTCCGTATTCAGTCAGTTCCTGCATAACACGGTCAGGGTTCGCGCTTTCTTTATCCACTTTATTCACGGCAACGATAATCGGAACCTCAGCCGCTTTCGCATGGTTGATGGCTTCGACTGTTTGCGGCATAACGCCGTCATCAGCCGCTACGACTAAAATGGTAATATCGGTTACTTCCGCTCCGCGTGCGCGCATCGTTGTGAACGCTGCGTGTCCGGGTGTATCAAGGAAAGTGATTTTTTTGCCGTTTTCTTCGATCTGGTAAGCCCCGATATGCTGGGTGATTCCGCCGGCTTCTCCTTCAACAACTTTAGTCTTTCTGATGCTGTCAAGAAGGGTCGTTTTCCCGTGGTCAACGTGGCCCATGATCGTTACGACAGGCGGACGGATTTGAAGATCTTCTTCTTTGTCAGCCTCTTCATATTTTTCAAGCTCAGTTTCTTCAAGCACAATCACTTCTTCTGTTTCTACACCGTATTCAGATGCGATCAGTTCGATTGTGTCTTTGTCAAGCTCCTGGTTAATCGTAGCCATTACGCCCAGAAGCATCAGCTTTTTAATGATTTCAGACGGTTCTTTGCCCAGTTCTTCGGCTAAGGCTCCGACTGTTAAAGAGCCGGAAAACGTAATTTTCTCAGGAAGCTCTTTTTTCGGCTTCAGCGGTTTTTGCTGATGCTGATTTTTGTTGTTATGATTGCGTTTGTTTTTGTTTTTGTTGTTGTTGTTATTCTTCTTGTTTTTGTTAAATTGATTATTCTGCACGTCATTCTTCTTTCCGTCTCGAATTTTGTTTGGTTGATTCCCAGCAGGCTGCTGATTAACCCCTTGCGGCTGCTTGTTTTTGTTCGTTTCCGCAGGCTTTTGAGATTTAACGCCGGCGCCGCCTTTTTTAAATTTCGCATCAAGCTGCTTAATGGTCTTTTCTTCAAGCGTTGCCATATGGTTATTTACTACTATATCCATGTTTTTCAGCGCCGTCAAAATTTCCTTACTTGAAACATTGATGGCTTTTGCATATTCGTATACTCTCATTTTAGCCATTCGTTCACCCCCAAAAATATTAATCGAGCAAGCTGATCAGCTTATTCGCAAAACCTTGGTCAGTGACGGCGACAACGACACGTGATTCCTTGCCGATAGAGCGGCCGAGATCCGCGCGGCTTTCGACTTTTTTATAAGGTACTTTATAATAATTGCATTTATCGGATACTTTTTTTGCAGTATTCGCAGATGCATCTTCTGTCAGCAGAACAAGTTTTGCACGCGCATTTCTAATTTCTTTTATAACCAAGTCCTCGCCCGACACGACCTTACGAGCTCGATTGGCCAGACCCAGCAAGGGAAACCATTCCATTCCAGACATGTTATTTTTTCACCTTTTCCGCCAGTTCCAGCAATTCTTCGAAAATCTGGTCATCGATTTGTGATTGAAATTGATTTTGCAATGTGTTTTTCTTTTTCGCAGCTAAGATGCATTCTTTCTCAAGGGTGATATAGGCACCCCGCCCGTTCTTCTTGCCTGTCGGATCGACTGAAATCTCTCCTTCTTTTGAACGGACAATTCGGATCAGTTCCTTTTTAGGCTTCATTTCCCCCGTTACCACACATTTGCGCAGAGGAATTTTTTTTCGCTTATTCACCTAAAGTCACCTCTTATTCATCCGATTCGGCTGTTTCAGGCTCCATAAAGAGCGGCTCTAAATCGTCATCTTCTTCATGCTCTCTCGGAAAGATGCCAATGTCTCTTGCATCCGTTTCACTTTTGATATCAATTTTCCATCCTGTCAGTTTCGCGGCTAAGCGGGCGTTTTGCCCTCTTTTTCCGATTGCCAGAGAAAGCTGGTAATCAGGAACGATGACAGTCGTGGCTTTTTCTTCTTCGTTGACGATGACATCCAGCACTTTAGATGGGCTGAGCGCATTGGCAACAAATTCAACCGGATCGTCAGACCAGTTGACAATATCAATTTTTTCGCCTTTCAGTTCATTGACGATCGCCTGTACGCGCTGGCCTTTAGGACCGACGCATGAACCGACAGGATCGACGTCAGGATCATCAGTGCGGACGGAGATTTTAGAGCGGTCGCCCGCTTCTCTGGCAACGGATTTCAGTTCGACCGTTCCGTCATAAATTTCCGGCACTTCGATTTCAAAAAGACGCTTCAAAAGACCGGGATGTGTTCTTGATACATAGATTTGCGGCCCTTTTGTCGTTTTTTCGACTTTTGTAATGAATACTTTAATACGATCGTGAGGTTTATAGCTCTCATTCGGCATTTGTTCATTAACGGGCAGCAGCGCTTCAATCTTGCCGAGAGACACGTAAATAAATTTGCTGTCTAAACGCTGTACAATTCCCGTCATGATGTCTTCTTCACGATCGATAAATTCTGAATAAATCACGCCGCGCTCAGCTTCACGGACACGCTGCGTCACAACTTGTTTTGCTGTCTGCGCAGCAATGCGGCCGAAGTCTTTCGGCGTTACTTCTATTTCAACGACATCTCCGACAAGGTAGTTCGGATGGATGTGCTGGGCGTCGTCAAGCGAGATTTCAAGCCTTGAATCGTATACCTCGTCTACGACATCTTTTCTTGCGAACACGCGGATGGTGCCCGTCTCACGGTTCAGATCGACCCGTACGTTTTGCGCCTGGTTAAAATTTCGCTTATACGCAGAAATTAAGGCAGCTTCAATTGCTTCGATGATAATGTCTTTACTGATGCCTTTTTCTTTTTCAAGAATCGTGAGGGCATCTAATAGTTCACTGCTCATGTTAGCGGTCTCCCCCCTTAAACACTAATACTTCATTCATTAAAAAGTTACAGCTAATCTTGCGTTAGCTATTTTTTCATACGGAATATTGACCCGTTTCTTTCTTGTTTTAATCGTCATCTCTATTGTAGCAGTTTGTCCATCAAATTCAGCCAATTTGCCTTCAAACACTTTTAAACCGTCAATCGGTTCGTACGTTTTCATGTACACATTTTTGCCCAGTGATTTTTCGAAGTCGGCTTTTTTCTTTAATGGACGCTCGGCTCCAGGAGAAGATACTTCAAGAAAGTAGTTTTGAGTGATCGGATCGGCCTCATCCAGCTTTTCGCTTAACGCTTCGCTGACTTTGGCGCACTCCTCAATATCAACACCGTTATCGGAATCAATAAACACGCGAAGGAACCAGTTTTGACCCTCTTTGACAAATTCAATGTCTACGAGTTCAAGCTGAAGGTCATCTAGTATGGGCTGAGCCATTTCTTGAACGGTATCAGTCACTTTTTTGCTCATGTTTTTCCTCCTTGTGCTGTCGATATCATATCAGCCGTTCCTCTGCATAAAAACCCTGCTTCTAAAGAGCAGGGGCTTTGAGAAAACGATGGACATGTCGAGGCAAAATTGCCTGTTCAATACAAAAGAGCGGGTTTCCCCACTCTTTGGCCTCGGTAATCGTTAGCATTTCCAATAAAACTATACCATAACCATATATTTAATGCAAATCAAACTCCGCCTAAAAGGCTTGCTGCCAAAGCTTAAAACAGTGACAGCTGGTTTTGGTCCGGAAGCGACTCCAGACAGCCGTGGCGGTCTAAATACTCTAAAATGGTTTTTGACACTTTTCCGCGTTTTTGAAGGTCTTCTTTTGAAAGGAACTCTCCTTCTTCCCGCGCTTTTACAATATTGAGAGCGGCGTTGGTTCCGAGACCCGGAATTGAGTTGAACGGCGGGATCAGACTGTTGCCGTCAATGATAAATTCCGAAGCGCTTGAACGGTATAGATCGACCTTCTGGAAGGAATAGCCGCGTTCACACATTTCAAGCGCAAGCTCTAACACGGTAAGGAGGTTTTTTTCCTTCGGCGAAGCATCAAGCCCTTTAGAGCTGATATCATCCATAACCGCCCTGATGGCAGTCGAGCCTTTAATCATCGTATCAATGTCAAAGTCATCGGCACGTACGGTAAAATACGCAGCATAGTATAAAAGCGCGTGATGCACTTTAAAGTATGCAATCCGTACCGCCATTAACACATATGCGGCGGCGTGGGCTTTCGGGAACATGTATTTGATTTTTTTGCATGAATCAATATACCAGTTCGGCACATTGTTCTTTTTCATTTCTTCTTCCCATTCCGGCGTCAGGCCTTTGCCTTTACGGACAAATTCCATGATTTTAAAGGCCAGTGAAGGCTCAAGGCCCTGATAGATCAAATAAACCATGATGTCATCGCGGCAGCCGATCACTTCGCTCAGTTCACACGTATTGTTGTGTATCAGTTCCTGCGCATTGCCGAGCCATACGTCAGTCCCGTGAGAAAGCCCGGAAATCTGAACAAGCTCAGAGAACGTCGTCGGCTTCGTATCTTCGAGCATCTGCCGCACAAATCGCGTCCCGAATTCAGGAATGCCGAGCGTCCCCGTTTTGCAGCCGATCTGCTCTTCAGTGACGCCGAGTGATTCTGTCCCTTGGAAAATCTTCATAACCTCAGGATCATCCGTCGGAATCGTCTTCGGATCAATTCCGCTTAAATCCTGGAGCATCCGGATGACTGTCGGATCATCGTGTCCTAATATATCAAGCTTCAGCAGGTTGTCATGAATGGAGTGGAAGTCAAAGTGAGTTGTTTTCCATTCAGAACCCGTCGCATCAGCCGGGAATTGAATCGGTGAAAAATCGTAAATATCCATATAATCAGGCACAACGATAATGCCCCCCGGGTGCTGGCCGGTCGTTCTCTTAACACCGGTGCAGCCCTGTACGAGGCGGTCGATTTCAGCGCCGCGCATGTGAAGGTTGTGGTCGCCCGCATAGCCTTTCACATATCCGTAAGCCGTCTTTTCCGCAACGGTGCCGATCGTTCCCGCACGGTAAACATTATCTTCACCGAACAGCACTTTCGTGTAGTTATGCGCATGCGGCTGATACTCACCTGAGAAGTTCAAGTCGATATCGGGTACTTTATCGCCTTTGAAGCCTAAGAACGTTTCAAACGGGATATCGTGTCCGTCCTTTTTCAAAGGAGTGCCGCAAGACGGGCAGCTTTTATCCGGAAGGTCAAAACCGGAACCGACGGATCCGTCATTAAAGAATTCGGAATACCGGCAGCTCGGGCACACATAGTGCGGAGCGAGCGGGTTCACTTCAGTGATTTCCGTTAAAGTCGCCACAAGTGATGAACCGACGGATCCCCGGGAGCCGACGAGATAGCCGTCATCCAGAGACCGTTTTACAAGCTTATGAGAAATGAGATATATAACGGCGAATCCATGGCCGATGATGCTTTTTAATTCTTTCTCTATTCTCGCTTCAACAATTTCAGGAAGCTCTTCACCGTAAATGCTTCTGGCGCGCTGATAGCTCATTTCACGGATTTCTTCATCGGCTCCGTCAATTTTCGGCGTGTACAGGT
Organism: Bacillus amyloliquefaciens DSM 7 = ATCC 23350; assembly: GCF_000196735.1. Classification (GTDB taxonomy): domain Bacteria; phylum Bacillota; class Bacilli; order Bacillales; family Bacillaceae; genus Bacillus; species Bacillus amyloliquefaciens. The sequence goes on along the minus strand of NC_014551.1, from coordinate 1,730,747 downwards.
CGTCTTTAATCGGTTTGATCTCTTCGATCATGGAAGCGACTTTTTGTGTATTCTCAACCACGATTTCTTTCGCTTTTTCCGCACCCAGAAAGGAGAAAGCATCCAGCATTTCATCTGTCGTTCTGAAATGCACTTTAGGCAGTTCATGTCTGTTTAACGGGTTGGCGCCGCCTTGAGAAGAAACTAAGATCTTCCGGTAAATTTTATCCTCATCGTTTAAATAGTGGACATTTCCTGTCGCAACGACCGGCTTATTCAGTTTTTCCCCGAGCTTCGTAATGTTTGTGATAATTTCTTTCAGCGCTTTTTCATCCCGGACGAGCTCAAGCTGCAGAAGGTGCCTGTATACTTCCGGCGGCTGCACTTCAAGATAGTCATAGAAAGATGCGATATCTTCAACCTCTTCAGGTGATTTTTGCATCATGCCTTCAAAGACCTCTCCCCTGTCACAGGCAGAACCGATTAACAGGCCTTCTCTGTATTTATCAAGCTGCGACCTTGGAATGCGCGGCACTCTGTAGAAATATTGAATATGAGAAATGGACACGAGCTTAAACAGATTTTTCAAGCCGGTCTCATTCACGGCAAGCAATGTAGCGTGATAAGGCCTTGATCTTTGGTAAGCATTGGATTGTCCCATATTCTCATTCAGCTGATCATGATAAAAAATATCTTTTTCAGCCGCGTCTTTGAGCATTTTTAACAGCAGATATCCTGTTGCTTCAGCGTCAAAGACCGCTCGGTGGTGCTGGGTTAATTCGATATCAAACTTCTTACATAACGTATTTAAGCGGTGATTTTTAAATTCAGGATACAGGAAACGCGCGAGTTCCAGCGTATCAATGACCGGATTTTTCGCTTTTTCGGTTTTCAAAAGGCGCTTATACGCTACATTTAAAAATCCCATATCAAAGCTGGCGTTGTGAGCCACTAGCACATCATCGCCGATCCATTCTTTAAAATCCCTGACAACGTCAACGACATCGGGCGCGTCGCGGACCATGTCATCCGTAATTCCGGTGAGCTCTATCGTCGTTGCTGACAGAGGGTGGTGCGGATTGGCGAACGCTTCGAATTTATCAATGATTTCTCCGCCTCTTATTTTGACTGCCGCAAGCTCAATGATGGTGTCATACACTGCTGACAGACCCGTCGTTTCAACGTCAAAGACGACATATGTGTCTTCTTCCAGAAGACGGTGAGCGGGATTGTATGCGATCGGAACGCCGTCATCTACGATATTGGCTTCCATTCCGTAAATCATTTTAATACCGTGCTTTTTCGCGGCGGAATATGCATCCGGGAAGGACTGCACGACGGCATGATCAGTTAACGCAATCGCTTCGTGTCCCCATTTTTTCGCCTGTTCGACAAGCTTTCCGATGCCCGTTACGGCGTCCATTTGGCTCATCGGAGAATGCAGATGAAGCTCTACCCGTTTTTCGCCTTCAGGAGCGGTGTCTTCCCGGGTTTTGGCTTTTATTTCATTCACGTCATTTGCAATCATGACGAGGTCTCTGACGAATGTATCGTTTTGGATGCTTCCCCGCGCTTTCACCCACATGCCTTTTTTCAGTGTTTTCATGAGGGCGGCGTCTTCTTTTTCTCTTGCAAACATTTTCACTAGAATACTGTTTGTATAATCCGTAATTTTGAAAATACAGAGCGTCCGTCCGCTTTTCAGCTCGCGTGTTTCAGCATCAAACACATAGCCCTGCACCGTGATTCTTCTTTCTTCATCCATGATGCTGTCAAGCGTCCGGATTTCTTCGTTCTCTTTAATTTGATAGCCGATGACAAGCGGTCCGGATGGCGTCTGATCCTCATCGCCCTCTTTTTCCTTCTTCTCCATTTCGATAAGCGCCTGCATCGCCCGCTCCTGATCTTCAGCAAGCTTTTGCTCGCGGAATTTCTGAACTTCTTGGTCAGACACGAAAATTTCGGTATCCAGCTGCAGTTCAGGAAAGCCGAATTGGCGATAGCTGTGCTGAATCAGTGCGCTGTATTTATTTTTGAGCGCCGATGCTTCTGTATCCGTCTTTGTTTTCACGATCAGCTTGTTTCCCTTGAGCTTCGGCTTCTGCTGATTCAAAAGGGCCACCATCGGCGGCGAGGTTCCTTCAAGCTCTTCGATACAGCGCGTCCAATAATCCTGTACAAGCTCCTCTGACACGCTAGGGTCAATGACTTGAATGGATGATGTGACACGGGCGATGTGAGCAAACGATTGTGTTAACCTCATCATGAATGAATCATATATTTGATACGGCAAAAGAGCCTTGAAGCGAAATTGGAAATGCCAGGCCTTTTCTGCTTTATGGATTGTCAGTTTATCAATCTCTCCATCTTCAAAGTATGTCATGAAGGTATCATCTGTCATATTAAGCTGCTGCAGAAGAATCTGAAACTGTCTTCTGTTTACTGATAACTGTTCCATTCAGACAGTATCCCTCCCTTAAAACATCATAAGTGAAGGTACCTCCGCAGGTGATGAGGTACCTTCTTTTTTCTCTATTTTAACATGATTTTGTACGATTCGTTATGGCGATTACTTCGTCTTGATAAATTCAGAAAGCTCATCCACTGAAACTTCGGCGGATTCACCGGTTTTGCGGATTTTCACTTCTACGATGCCTTCATCGGCACGTTTACCGACAGTGATGCGGATCGGAAGGCCGATCAGGTCAGAATCAGCAAATTTCACGCCTGCGCGTTCTGCGCGGTCATCGTATAACACCTCATAACCTTCCGCTTGGAATTTGCCGTAAAGCTTCTCAGCAAGCTCTTTTTGCGCTTCGTTTTTCATATTCAGCGCCAAAATATGAAGATCATACGGAGCAACGCTTTTCGGCCAGATCAGGCCTTTTTCGTCGTGATGCTGTTCAGCGATTGCTGAAAGCGTTCTGGACACGCCGATTCCGTAACATCCCATCAGCATCGGCTGCGCCCGCCCGTTTTCATCAAGGTATGTCGCATTCATAGCTTCTGAGTAACGCGTGCCGAGCTTAAAGACTTGTCCGACTTCAATTCCCTCAGCGAAACGGATCGTGCCTTTTCCGTCAGGTGACGGATCGCCTTCCTGAATGATTCGAAGATCGGCATATGCTTTTACAGACGCATCGCGTTCGATGTTTACGTTTCGGTAATGGCGGTCTTTTTCATTCGCGCCGCTTACGGCGTTTACCATCACTTTGACAGCCTGGTCGGCATAAATCTCAATGTCGCCGGCAGCGCCGATCGGCCCCGCAAATCCCGGCTCCGTGCCAAGCTTCTCCGCTACTTCTTCATGAGACGCAAGCTCAACCACTTCCGCGTTCAGAAGGTTTTTCACTTTTACGTCATTGACCTCATGATCGCCTCTTACTAACACGAGAACAAATCGGTCATCCGCTTTAAACAGCATTGATTTGATGCAGGCGCTCGGCTCGATCTGCAAGAAAGAAGCCAGCTCTTCAATGCTTTTAACATTCGGCGTATCAATTTTTTCCAGCGCCTCAGGTTTTTCATCTGACGGCTCGGTGTTCATGACAACTTCCGCCATTTCCGTGTTAGCTGCGTAAGAGGACCCATCGGAATATGCGATGGTATCTTCCCCTATTTCGGAAAGAGCCATAAATTCATGCGTGTCTTTTCCGCCCATTGCGCCTGAGTCGGCAATAACGGGACGGACATTTAATTCGCAGCGTGCGAAAATGCTGCTGTATGCGCCGTACATGTTTTGGTACGTTTCTTCCAGACTTTCTTCAGAGGCATGGAAAGAGTACGCATCTTTCATGATGAATTCGCGTCCCCGCAATAACCCGAAACGCGGGCGTTTTTCATCTCTGAATTTAGACTGGATCTGGTAAAGAGTGAGCGGCAGACGCTTATAAGATTTCACCTCATCGCGCACGAGAGAAGTAATGACTTCTTCATGTGTCGCGCCTAAAGCAAATTCGCGGCCGTGACGGTCTTTCAGACGCATCAATTCAGGCCCGTACGTATACCATCTGCCTGATTCCTGCCAAGTTTCAGCCTGCTGAAGGGCCGGCATCAGCATTTCCACCGCGTTGATTTTTTCCATTTCTTCACGCACGATCTTCTGAATGTTTTGAATGACCCTGTAAGCCAGGGGCATGTAGCTGTAAACCCCGCTCGTATTTTGTCTGATAAATCCCGCTCTCAGCAGAAGCTTATGGCTTTTTGCTTCAGCATCAGCCGGCACTTCTCTCAGGGTCGGAATAAGCGTCAAACTTTGTCTCATGTCTTCGCACCTCTGATTTTTTTACTAGTCAATTATAAGAATAAACGCTGGATATCGTTCCATGTGACAACCAGCATAAGAAGCATTAAGAAAGCGACGCCGATAAATACGACAAATGCTTCCTTGTCACGGTTAATCGGCTTGCCGCGGATTGCTTCAATAAATAAAAACAGCAGTCTTCCGCCGTCAAGCGCCGGGATCGGCAGCAGGTTGACGATTCCAAGGTTGATGCTTAAAAACGCCGCAAACTGGAATAGGTTGATAATACCGGTTTTTGCAACCTGATCCGTCATATCATAAATTCCGACAGGGCCTGAAAGCATATCAAGCTTAAACTGGCCTGTCACGATTTTGCTCAGATTGGTCAAGATCGCCTTTGTGACATCAACCGTAGATGTCGCGCCGTAAGCGATCGCAACAAACGCGCCTTTTTCAGTCGGCGCATAAGAGCCGAAGCGGCCGATTGTTTTTTTGTTTTCATCTTTTACGGCTTCAGGGGTAACCGAGATATGAAACGATTTGCCGTCACGTTTCACGGCGACATCGATTTTTTTCCCGGGATTGTCTTTTACCGCTGTCACGATGTCAGTCCATGACCGCATCTTTTCACCGTTAATGCTCTGGATATAGTCGCCTTCTTTTAAACCGGCAGCCGCTGCGCGTCCATTGTCTGTCAGTTTTCCGAGCTCAGGCTGATTCGAAGGCACGCCTTGAATGAATCCAAGCATGACGAGAATGACATATGCTAAGATGAAGTTCATAATCGGACCGGCAGCAATCGCCTTAATCCGCTGCCATACAGGTTTTGACCCGAATTGGCGGTTGTAAGGCGCAATCTGCACTTCTTCTCCGTCTACGATGAAAAAAGAGGTCTGACTGACAGTAAAGCCCGACAGTTCATCTTCTTTCCCCTGCTCATACCCTGTAATCTTCATTTCGTGCTCAAGATCAGCCGTCTCCACCTCGACAATTAAAGCGTCGGGGTATTTTTCCTTTTGATTAATGATGACTTTTTCCACTTCGTCGTCTTTATTAAAAAGAAGCCCGACGGTATAACCGGGTTTGACTTCAATCATCTCCGGGTCTTCACCGGCCATGCGGACGAACCCGCCGACCGGAAGGAGCCTGATTGTATACACGGTTTCATTCTTTTTAAATGAAAAGATTTTGGGCCCGAAGCCGATCGCAAATTCACGGCAAAGGATTCCCGCTCTTTGGGCGAGCAGTAAATGCCCCAGCTCATGGAAAAAAACGAGCGTTCCGAAAATAATAATAAACGCGATAACTGTATTCACGAACATACCACCTTATGTGAGTATTGAATTAACGTATCCCCGGGTGTCTTTGTCCACTTCTTGGATATCCGCAAGACTCGGATCCTGAATTACGCTGTGGCGGTTCAATGCTTTTTCAATCAGATCCTCAATCGATAAGAACGAAATCCGTCCGGCAAGAAAAGCGGCGACGGCTTCTTCATTGGCTGCATTTAAAACCGTCGGCATCGTTCCCCCTATTTTACCTGATTCAAAGGCAAATTGTAAGCAGCGGAACCTTTCAAAGTCAGCTTTCGCAAAATGAAGGCTTCCGATCTCCCATAATTCAAGCCTTTTTGTTTCAGGCAGAGGCAGCCGGTCCGGGTATGTCAGCGCGTATTGAATCGGCACCCTCATGTCCGGATTTCCGAGCTGGGCAATGACGCTTCTGTCGTGAAATTCAACCATCGAATGAATAATGCTCTCCTTATGTAAAACAACGTCAATCTGTTCATACGGAATGTCAAACAGCCAGTGCGCTTCAATGACTTCAAGCCCTTTATTCATCATTGTAGCCGAATCAATCGTAATCTTTGCACCCATCGACCAGTTCGGGTGGTTAAGGGCGTCGGCAATCGTTACAGACTGAAGCTCCTGCCGTGTTTTATCCCTGAAACTGCCGCCTGATGCCGTAATGATCAGACGCTCGATATTTTTGCTCTGTTCTCCTTGCAGCGCCTGAAAAATAGCGGAATGTTCGCTGTCGACCGGAAGAAGGGGCACGCCGTATTGTTTTGCGTGTCCTTTCACTATATGCCCGGCAGTGACAAGAGTTTCCTTATTTGCAAGCGCAATTGTTTTTTTCTGTTCAATCGCTTTCAAAGTCGGGATTAAACCGACGCTTCCGAGCAGCGCGTTGACCACGATATCCACTTCATCCATGACCGCCGCTTCGATCAGGCCTTCTTCTCCGATGCCGATTTGACACTCATGAGAAAAAGACGCTTCTTTCACTTTTCGATATGTATCCATGTCGCCGACTGCTACATATTTCGGCTGAAACGTTCTGATCAACGGGATTGCTTTTTCGGCGTTTTTACCGAAAGTCATCGAGACGAGACGGAATTGGTCTTCATGCATGCGCAATACATCCAATGTCTGCTCCCCTATTGATCCCGTTGCTCCTAAAAGACAAATATTCTTCAAAATGCCACTCCCATTCTATGCGTCCAGATCGGTCTTATTTTCATATTAGCCTTTCTCATGAAAAAAGCGCAAGCAGAAAGTACAAGAACGGCATGACAAACAAAAAGCTGTCAAATCGATCTAAAATGCCGCCATGCCCCGGAAGGATTTTCCCCGAATCCTTCACATCATAGTGCCGTTTCAGCGCTGATTCCACCAAATCCCCGATCTGTCCGAAAACAGACAGAACAAGTGTGATGACCAAAAGAACCGGGTATGAAATCGGAAGACCGGCAAACAGCTGAAAAACAGCCGTGAAAATAAGGGCGATGGCAATACCGCCGAGAAACCCTTCCACCGTTTTGTTAGGACTGATTTCAGGCCACAGCTTCCGCTTTCCGAGCGACTTTCCTACAAAATATGCGCCCGAATCCGTTGACCATATGACAACGCAGGCATAAAAAATATACAAAAGCCCGTTTGTTTCAATGTTTCTGATTTCGATAAAATAATGAAAACACAGTCCGATATATACCGTCGCTAGGACGATAAACCCGACTTCATCAAACGTAAAGGTGTTTTTCACAAGCACCGTATAGCTGAGCAATATCAAAACGGCGAAAATCGTTACTTCCATTTTCGCGTCAAAAAAATGATATTTGTCCGGCATCATATACAGCCATAATAACAGGAGGCTGATCAGACCCGGAAAAGAAAAAAACTTGAGCTTTTTCATCCGCAAAAGCTCAAAAAGCGCTATACTGCCCATCACATAAACAAATACGGTGAACGGCAATCCTCCGAAAATAACCAAAAATAAAAATAGTGCCGCTGCCAGAACACCCGTTAACAATCTTTGTTTCATTTCCACCATCCTCTAAATTCCGCCAAACCTCCGGCCCCGCTGCTGAAATTCTCCCACTGCCTTCAGAAAGTGATCTTCTTTAAAATCGGGCCACAGGACATCTGTAAAAACAAATTCACTGTAAGCCACCTGCCAAAGCATAAAGTTGCTCAGTCTGATTTCTCCGCTCGTTCTTATGAGCAGCTCCGGGTCCTGGATTGATTCTGTCATTAAATGCTTGGAAAAGAGCGCTTCATCAATGTCTTCGATATTCAGCGTACCGCTTTTCACCTGTTCGGCCAATGCTTTTGCCGCATTGACGATTTCCGTGCGTCCGCCGTAGTTCAAAGCGAAATTGAGAATCAGCCCGTCATTTTGTTCTGTATCTTTTACGGCCTTCTCAATCGCCTTATACGTATGAGAAGGGAGCGCGGATTCATCTCCGATTATTTTCACACGTACATTCTCCTCTATCAATTCAGGAAGATACGTATTCAGGAACTCTTCCGGAAGCTTCATCAAAAAGTCGACTTCCATCTTCGGGCGCTTCCAGTTCTCCGTGGAAAACGCGTAAAGAGTCAGAACTTTGACGCCGAGCTGATTTGCGAGCTTTGTCACTCTTTTTACCACTTTCATTCCTTCATGATGTCCGGCAATCCGCGGAAGTGAGCGCTTCTTCGCCCAGCGTCCGTTACCGTCCATAATAATGGCGATGTGTGCGGGAATTTCACCCTTCAGTATGTCTTCTTTTGTATACCGTTCTAAGTTGGAAGCCGCATTCTGCTGATTCTTCCAATTTTTGAGTATGTTGAGCATGAGATTCCTCCGTCACCCAAAAAGGTTGCGTTGCTGATGATCAATGTAATCAACAGTATTAACAAAAAAACCCCTGTAAACATGAGAGGGTCTTTTCACATTATCTATTGTACATAGTTTTTCATTAAACTTCCATGATTTCTTTTTCTTTGTCCTTTGTAACACTGTCAATTTTTGACACAAATTCATCTGTCAGCTTTTGAACGTCTTCACTGGAAGCACGAAGCTCGTCTTCTGTAATGTCTCCGTTTTTCTCAAGCTTTTTGAGTTCATCGTTGCTGTCACGGCGGACATTACGAACTGCTACTTTCGCTTCTTCCGCGTATTTTTTCACGACTTTGACAAGTTCTTTACGTCTTTCTTCCGTCAGAGCAGGAATCGCGATGCGGATAATTGTGCCGTCACTTGTCGGAGTTACGCCAAGATCAGCTTTCAGAATCGCTTTTTCAATATCACCGATTGCTGTTTTGTCATACGGTGTGACAACAAGCATACGCGCTTCAGGCACATTGATAGAAGACAGCTGGTTTAAAGGTGTTTGGGCACCGTAGTATTCTACTGTCACTTTATCCAATAGAGACGGGTTGGCACGTCCCGCGCGTACTGACGCCAATTCGCGTGAATAAGCGGCAACCGCTTTTTCCATGCGTTCTTTTGTTTGAGTTAATACTTCGTTTGACAACGTTATTTCCCCCTTACGATCGTTCCGATTGATTCGCCGATTACGGCACGCTTAATATTTCCTTCTTCCATAATAGAAAAGACGATCAGCGGAATATCATTATCCATACATAGTGAAGAAGCCGTAGAATCCATGACTTCCAGCCCGTCTTTTAACACATCGAGATAAGATAATTTTTCGTATTTAACGGCTGTCTCATCTTTTCTCGGATCAGCATTATACACACCGTCGACATTATTTTTCGCCATTAAGATCACATCCGCTTCGATTTCAGCGGCACGCAGCGCTGCGGTTGTGTCCGTAGAGAAATAAGGGTTTCCTGTTCCCGCGGCAAAAATCACAACGCGTTTTTTCTCCAAGTGGCGGATGGCTTTTCTTCTGATGTAAGGCTCAGCGACCTGACGCATTTCAATTGATGTCTGCACTCTGGACTGAATTCCGAGAGTTTCAAGGCTGTCCTGCAGGGCAAGTGAGTTCATGACAGTAGCAAGCATGCCCATATAATCGGCCGTCGCACGGTCCATTCCTAAGTCACTGCCTGTTTTTCCGCGCCATAAGTTGCCGCCGCCTACGACTACGGCCACTTCGACGTCAAGCTCAGCGATTTCTTTTACCTGTTTAGCGATGGATTGGATGACAGTCGGATTAATCCCGTTTCCCTGCTCTCCTGCCAGTGCTTCTCCGCTAAGCTTTAAAACGATACGATTGTATTTTGGTTTTTCCATAATAACCTCCAAGTGTAAACATTGCCGTTTCCTATTATGCAAGAGAAAAAAAGGTTTGTAAATATAGTTTTAAAAATAGGGAACACAAGTAGTGTCCCCTATACTGCCTGAAAAGCCGCGAAAGATTCGCCAAGGCTTTCCGCCATTATTTTTTCACTTGGTTCATAACTTCTTCAGCAAAGTTTTCTTGGCGTTTTTCAATACCTTCTCCAACTTCGTAGCGGACGTAAGTTTTAACAGATGCGTTTTTCGCAGCCACAACTTGTTTCACTTTTTCGTCTGGGTTTTTAACGAAAGCTTGGTCTAATAAGCAAATTTCTTCGAAGAATTTGTTCAGACGGCCTTCAACCATTTTCGCTACGATGTTTTCCGGTTTGCCTTCTTGAAGAGCTTGCTGAGTCAGGATCTGACGCTCATGGTTTGCTTCTTCTTCAGACACTTGGTCACGTGAAATGTAACGAGGATTTACCGCTGCAACATGCATCGCGATGTCTTTTGCAAGATCTTCGTCAGTTGTTCCGCTAAGAACAGATAATACGCCGATGCGGCCTCCCATATGAAGGTAAGCACCGAACGCTTCGCTGTCTTCTTTTGTAATAACAGCAAAACGGCGAAGAGTGATTTTCTCTCCGATTTTAGCAACGTTGCTTGTGATGTATTCTTCAACAGTAGAACCGTTTTCCATCTTTTGACCCATTGCTTCTTCAAGATCAGCAGGAGCGTTTGCAAGAAGGTGGTCAGCAAGTGTGTTCAGAAGCTCTTTGAAGCCTTCGTTTTTCGCAACGAAATCAGTTTCAGAGTTTACTTCCAGGATAACGCCTTTGTTGCCGTCAGTTTTAATAAGAGTAGAACCTTCAGCAGCGATACGGTCAGCTTTTTTAGCCGCTTTCGCAATCCCTTTTTCTCTTAGAAGGTCGATTGCTTTGTCCATATCTCCGTCAGTTTCAGTCAACGCTTTTTTACAGTCCATCATACCAGCGCCTGTTTTTTGACGCAGTTCTTTTACCTGCTGTGCAGTAATAGCCATTTGAATTCCTCCTTATATGTGTAAACAAGATATGTATAGATACATTTTTCTTAAAAAAAGGTGATAAAAGGCAGTCCCTCTTATCACCTTTTGATTAGGTTACGCAGTTGTCGTTTCTGTTTCAGGTGCAGTCTCTTCAGCAGCTTCCGCTTCTTCTTCGCCTTGCTTCGCTTCAAGAATAGCATCTGCCATTTTAGAAGTAAGAAGTTTGACAGCGCGGATTGCGTCATCGTTTGCAGGGATTACGACATCAATTTCATCAGGATCACAGTTTGTATCTACAATTCCGATGATAGGAATGTTCAATTTGCGAGCTTCCGCAACAGCGATGCGCTCTTTGCGAGGATCGATGATGAATAATGCATCAGGAAGATCCTTCATGTCTTTAATTCCGCCGAGGAATTTTTCAAGACGCTCTAATTCTTTTTTCAATTGAACAACTTCTTTTTTCGGAAGTACTTCAAACGTACCGTTTTCTTGCATTTTTTCGATGTCTTTCAGACGCTTAATGCGTTTTTGGATTGTTTCGAAGTTTGTCAGTGTACCGCCCAACCAGCGTTGGTTGACATAGTACATGCCAGAGCGTACAGCTTCTTCTTTAACAGAATCCTGAGCTTGTTTTTTTGTGCCGACGAAAAGGATTTTTCCGCCTTCAGCAGCAAGGTTTTTCGTGAAGTTGTAAGCTTCCTCTACTTTTTTCACTGTTTTTTGAAGGTCAATGATGTAGATTCCGTTACGCTCCGTGAAAATGTAACGCTTCATTTTTGGGTTCCAGCGGCGTGTTTGGTGGCCGAAGTGAACACCAGCTTCAAGCAATTGTTTCATAGAAATAACTGACATGTGATTTCCTCCTAATAAAATGGTTTTTTCCCTCCGCTTAGGTCATTTTTGTGCAGAACTGCCGCCTGCAGCACCCTCTGCATAAATCGTTAAGCGTGTGTATTTAACACCAAGACATAATATAACACAGCTTTATGCGACAATCAAGAATCCTTTACAGCTTTGCCGCGAAATTTTAAAAACAGCTCGATTTCGGTCTTTCCGCTCTTCATCCGTCTGGCAATTTCCGCGGGAGTGAGCCCCTGTTCATATAATTCCGAAACACGTTCTTCAAACGAAGGCGCCCCGCTGTTTTCCTCGCTTTCAGCCCGTTCCGTTGCACTGATGAGCTTTTCCATGTGGTCCGGAATATCAGGCTCTTTTTGCGGTTCTGGCCTAGGCCGTGCGTCTTCTGCACCCGGGTCTTGATCAGCCCGGCTTTTTGTATCTTCAAGTCTTTCATTTTCTTCTTTTAATTCAAGCAGAAACGCAGCAAGGGTGTTTTCCGTCTCCTCAAGAATCTTCTTCTGCTGACGCTCCGTCTCCTTGAGGGCTGAAAACCTCGTGTACAGAATAATGACGGCATAAAGCAGTACGCCGTGAAGCACAAAGCTTAAAAGCCATAATAGTGTTGACATGTTTTTCACTCGCTAACCATGAGTTCATTATTGAATTACTTTTTCAAGCAGATGCTTTAATTTAAACAGCGCCTTTGAATGAATCTGCGAAATCCGTGAGGTCGAAAGGTTCAGGACTTGTCCGATTTCGGTCAGAGTCAGTTCTTCTTTATAAAATAAACTGACGACAAGCTGTTCTTTTTCAGAAAGCTCGTGGATTTTGCCTGCAAGCTGGGCGATCAGCTCGTCCTTCATAATTTTTTCTTCCGGCGGCACATTTTTGTCATCTCTGATCATCACTTGAATATTCTCACCGTCATCCTGGTCGTGAAGCTTTTCATCAATTGATAAGAGATTGGCAAAAAAGCCTTCATTCATCGTTGATACTACGTCCTGCTCCGTCATCCCCAGCTCTTCGGCGATCTCTGAAGGCGTCACATTCCGTAGGTAGCGCTGTTCAAGTTTTTCGATCGCCGCTTCGACTTTTTTTGTCTTCTCCCGTGAAGTTCTGGGCAGCCAATCTTCTTTACGCAGCCCGTCGATGATTGCACCGCGAATTCTAAACGAGGCATAGGTATCAAACTTTAAATCCCGGCCGGGGTCGAATTTTTCTAGGGCATCGTATAAACCGAGCATACCAAGGCTCATTAGATCGTCTTTATGCACCGATTTCGGCAGTCCGACGGAAATTCTGCCGACATGATATGTGACCAGCGGCATGTAACGGCGCATTAAATCATCACCGGCTTTAGGATCTTTCCACTCTTTCCAGCGCGACCACAGCACCTGATCTTCATAATTCAAGGATTGCATCGTTATCCCCCTACCTCATACCTTTATTAAATCGTTGTTTCACCTTGTTTAACAGTTCGGATGTGCAGCATGCAGGACTTTGGCTCAAATTCAATCGTCCGGCCGCTTGAGCCGCCGGTATCTTCACTGATGACCGGGATGTTATACATTGAAAGCTGCTCTTTGATGGCCGCTACGTTCCTTGGGCCGATTTTCATCAGATCGTTTGTCATTTTGAACTTAAACATCTCCGCTCCCCCGGCGAGTTTTGCTTTCAGGGCAAACTTGCGGCATCCGGCTTTCAAAAGCATGTCAATCGTCGTCTTAACGGCCGTGTCTGCGTATTTTGCACGGTTAAGCTCCGCCGTTTTCGATAAACCGGAGTCCGGCAGCATGACGTGAACAAGTCCTGCCGTTTGTTTGTCTTTATCGTATAAAACCAGCCCCACACATGAACCGAGTCCCGAAGTCCGGATTTTATCCGGGTAACGCGCGACTTGAACATCCGCAATCCCCACTTTAACGACTGCGGCTTCCGCACGGCTCATAAAGCCGCACCCAATGAGACGAAGAGCTTTTCAAAAGAATCATAGTCCGGGAGCATAAACATATGGGCTTTGAGCTCCTGCCGGCTGCCCTGGTCAAAAATAGAAGTATCCACGACAATGGCATGTTCTCCGACTTGGCTGAGCTCCATCAGTCCTTCGCTGATAACCGCGCCGAACATATCAAGCGAGATTTCCGGCACGCTCGGGTAAATCTCAAGCTTCGTCAAATCAGCCAATGCCGTTAAATAGGAACCTGCTAAAATATTGCCGAACTCATGTAAAGCAGAAGAACTCAAATGATCTTCGCCCAACTGGTCAATATCAAAATTCGGATTTCCGATCAGCTCTCTGATAAACTGTTCCGCTTGATGAAAAGGCATGATGAGAAAGATAGAACCGGTCATGTCGCCTTCCATTCTTAAAAAGATACTGGCGACCGGCGTTTCGGCACCGCCGAAAAAATCAGCAAGCTCATCAAATGTCAATAAAGTCGCAAACGGCACTTCCATATCAATCTTTCTGTTCAGCAGCTGAGCCATGGCAGAAGCTGAATGACCAGCCCCGATATTTCCGACTTCCCGCAAAATATCCATCTGCTCTTCTTTGATCGCTTCAAACTTACTCATGTTGTCTTATCCCCTTTAAGCATTCGGTTCTCCGGACGCAGATGCCGAAGCACCTTTATCCAGCACCGCATGCGCATCGATAATATTGAGGAGCCTGTTATCTTGCTTTACGATCTGTTTAATCCACACATCCGCTTCCTTTGTCTGGCTTTCTGGCGCGGATTCAATTTCATTTTCATGCACGGTGATGACGTCATTGGCCTCATCCACGACCCAGCCGACATCGGCGTCACGGTAAGAAATGATTATTATCCGTGTCTCTTCTGTAATGTCCTGTTCAGGCTGATTCAGACGTTTTCTTAAATCAAGAACCGGCGTAATCACCCCGCGCAGGTTGATAACACCGCGGATATAAGATTCCACTCCAGGGACTCTCGTCGGTTTTTGCCACTTTTCAATTGATTTTACCTGGGAAACTGAAATAGCGTATTCTTTTCCGTTTATCATAAACACAATCATTTTTTCACCTGTTTTGATTTCAGCAGTCATGCGGGCACCTCCTCATGTCGTTTTAGTAGATCAGCGCATTGCAATCAATAATCAGCGCCACTTCTCCGTTTCCAAGAATCGTAGCGCCGGAAATCGCAAAGACGTTCGTTAAATAGTCACCGAGTGATTTCAGTACGACTTCCTGCTGGCCGATAAAAGAGTCCACGACAAAAGCAGTAGATTTATCGCCCTTTTTCACGACGATCACATGGAACTGATCCGCATCCTGTTTTGAATCCGTAATGCCGAATTCTTTTTTCAGATAGACGATCGGGACGATCTGCCCTCTGAAATCAATCACTTCTCTGTCATGCGTCTGCAGGATATCTTTCTTATCAATCACAGCAGTCTCTATAATAGAAGAAATCGGAATCGCAAAAGTCTCTTCTTCAAGTTTAATGAGAAGGACGGATATAATTGAAAGTGTCAGCGGAAGCTGAATACTGAAAAGAGAACCTTGGCCTTCCGCGGATTTGACACTGACAGAGCCGCCGAGGGACTCGAGTTTATTTTTCACAACATCCAGGCCGACACCCCGCCCTGAAATGTCAGAAATTTGATCGGCAGTCGAAAAGCCCGGTGCAAAAATAAGCTCGTAAATCTCATTATCTTCAAGCGTTTCAGCATCACGTTCAGTGATTACGTTCCGTTCAAGCGCTTTTTCAAGAATTTTCTTTCTGTTCAGGCCTGCCCCGTCATCTTCAACCTCAATAAAGACATGGTTCCCGCTGTGATACGGTTTAAGCACGACATGACCTGATTCCGGTTTTCCTTTATTCACCCGCACTTCAGGTGATTCAATGCCGTGATCGATGCTGTTTCTGATTAAATGGACAAGCGGATCGCCGATTTCATCAATCACCGTGCGGTCCAGCTCCGTTTCAGCACCGATGATGGACAATTCAATTTTCTTGTTTAATTCCTTTTGAAGCTGGCGGATCATTCTCGGGAAACGGTTAAAGACGGTTTCTACCGGCACCATCCGCATATTAAGAATAATAGACTGAAGGTCCCCGGAGATTCTTGTCAGGCGTTCAACGGTTTCAGTCAGTTCATTGTGATCAAGCTCTTTGGCGATCTGCTCAAGGCGTCCGCGGTCAATGACAAGTTCTTCAAAAAGGTTCATCGAAGAATCCAGTCTCTCAATGTTGACACGAATCGTTTTCGATCCGCTGTGGTGCTTCGGCTGTTCTTCCGCTTTCGCTTGCGGCTTTGGCTGTTTCTCGGCTGTTTTAGCCGGAACTTCTTTCACCGGTTCAGGCGCTTGCGGTTTTTCAGCCGTTTTTAACGGCGCGCCGACAGAAAGCTCGACCTTCTCCACTTCTGAAATGCCGCTGATAAGCTCTTTAATTTCTTCAGCAGGCTGCTTCGTCAGGAAACACACCTGAAAATCCGTTCCGAAATCTTCCGTCTCAAGCACTTCCGCGGCAGGTATCGTTTTTGCGACTTCACCGGCTTCATTCAGCTTTTCAAAGATCATATACACGCGGACGGCTTTGAGCATGCAGTTTTCATTCAGGGAAACCGTTATTTCATAGCGGCTGAACCCCTGCTCTTCTGCCTCTTCAATGACAGTCCGTTCGAACTCATCATAATTCCATTCAGCTGAAGCCTGTTGCGTTGAGCCCGGCGGCTCTGCCGTTTCAGCTGAAGCGGCAGTCTCATGCACCGCGTTTACGTCGAGCTTCGCGCTCACTTCAGAAATGTCGCGCTTGCCGTCTCCTCCGTCAATAATGGACTGCACCATCTCTTCAAGATGATCAAGCGCTTCAAACAGCACATCCAGCCAGTCTGATGTAACCGGCATTTCTCCGTTGCGGATTGCGTCCAGCACATTTTCCATCAGGTGGGTTAAATGCGCCAGATCTGTATATCCCATCGTTGCGCTCATGCCTTTCAGCGTATGGGCGGCTCTGAAGATGTCATGCACAATCTGAAGGTCTGACGGATCTTTTTCCAACAGCAGCAGCTTTTCGTTACATGTCTGTAAGTGCTCTTTACTTTCATCAATAAAGACATCTAAATATTGATTCATATCCAATTGATTCACACCCTCTCTTTTTTCACACATCCGGTGATGGATGCCGCGATTTCTTCCACATGTTTAATCTCATGAATGAGGCCCCTTTGATCGCTGACTTCGGCATTCCGAACACAACACAGGATTCGTCGGATTCCGCAATCGTTTTTACGCCGCCTGTTCTGAGCATTTCTTTGACGCCTTCGGTTCCGTCACTGCCCATACCGGTCATAATGACGGCTACCTTTTCATAATCGGACAATCGGCTTGCCGAACGAAACAAATAATCGGCTGACGGTTTATGCCGGCTTTCCGTATCATGAACGTCTAGAATGATGCGGAGTCTTCCGCCGTCCTCTGCAACCGTCATATTCTTTCCGCCGGGCGCGATGTACACCCATCCGTCTTTAGCCTCTTCACCGTTTTCCGCTTCCTTCACCTGAATGTCCGACAAATGGTTCAGCCTGTCTGCAAGTGAAGCGGTAAAGCCTTCAGGCATGTGCTGCACGACAAATACAGGCGCTTTTAAATCCTTCGGCAGCTTCGGAATCACCTTTTGCAGAGCCCGCGGTCCGCCTGTAGAAGTCGCAATGAATACGGCCTGCTTAGCGGATTTTGCTTTCGGCCTTTCAAATCCCGCCGCAGCCGGACGTTCCGGGGTGAGAGGCTCTTTTACTGCCGCCTCAGTTTTTTTTGCGCGGGACAGTCCGGCGGCAATCACCCTTTCAATCAGCTGTTCTTTAATTTTATAAAGATCAAGTGAAATCGCTCCGGAAGGCTTGGTGATAAAATCAAAAGCGCCCATTTCCAAACAGTTGATCGTCCGGTCTTTTCCTTGCTGCGTCTGGCTCGATACCATGATTACGGGAAGTTTATATATGCTGATGATTTTCCGCAATGTATCCGTTCCGTTCATGACCGGCATTTCAATATCAAGCGTGACAACATCCGGCTTAAGAAGCTCTATTTTTTTCAGCGCCTCTTCTCCGTTTCTGGCTGTCCCGATGACTTCTATCTGCCCTTCCGCAGCCAGAAAATCGGTAATCATCTTTCTCATAAAAGCTGAGTCATCAACGACAAGCACACGAATCACTGTAAAGTCCTCCTCATTAAAAAAGAAGATAATCTCTCAATAAATGCCGGTTTCTCTTCTCTTGGTTTGTTTTCTTCCGTTTGAAACAAGACATCCGTCAAAAGACGGACGGACCTGCTGGCTTTTGCTTGAGGACTTTTTATTAAAAAAGGCACCTGGTCAATGACAGCTTGACTTACTAGCGGATCATCGGGTATGGAGCCGGCGAAACGCACCTCCGCGCCTAAAAACGTATGAATCGCGTGAGAAAGGCGGGTGTACGTGTCCAGCGCATGTTTTTGGGCGCGGGCGCGATTGACGGCAATATTTACGGTCAGCCGCTCATCCGCGAGAAAGAGATGTTTGATCGCGCTGTAGGCATCCATAATTGCCGTCGGCTCAGGCGTTGTCACGGCGAGAATATCTTCCGCCGATAAAATAAACGGCAGCTGTTCTTTTGAAAGTCCCGCTCCCATATCAAACAGGACGTAATCAAAATCGCTTAATACAGCGGAAAGACCGTTCATAAAAGCCGACCACTTCTCTCTGTCAGCTTGATAAATCGCCTCAAGCCCTGTTCCTCCGGATATGTAGCGAAGGCCTTTCGGACCGGAGGACAGTGAATGAGCGAGCGCATACCGATTCTCCATCACATCAATAATGGTGCGGGAAGAAGCAGCGCCGATCAGCACATCAATGTTGCCCATTCCGATGTCAAGATCAATGATGAGTGCTTTTTTCCCTTTTTCCTGCAGGGCAACTGCCATGTTTAATGTTAAATTAGATTTTCCGACGCCGCCTTTACCGCTGATGACGGCCAATGTCTTCGCTTTTTTTTCATAAAGCTCCGGCTTGATCAATTGCCGCTGCCTCATTTTCCTTCTTAATGACTCTGCCTGATCGGGTTTCATGTCAAAAGCATCCTTACAAACTCTTTTGGTGAAACCGAAAGGATGTCTTCAGGCACATCCTGTCCATTTGTCAGATAGGCCGCGCCGATTCTTGATTCCGACAGCAGTTGAAACACGGAACCGAGCGAGGCGGTTTCATCCGCTTTCGTAAAAATGAATTGATTGACCGGCACACCGGAAAACTGTTTCAGCACCTGTTTCATATCTTCATATTTTGCAGATGCCGATAATACGAGAAAGGATTGTAAACCTGAGTCAAACGGAATCATCTCTTGTAATTCCGTAATATACTGCTCTTCTTTGAAATTTCTTCCGGCTGTATCAATGAAAACATGGTCATATTCAGCGAATTTTTCCTGCGCCTTCAGACATTCTTCTTTTGAATAACATACTTCAAGAGGAGCCTGAAGCAGCTCAGCATACGTCTTCAGCTGTTCAACCGCGGCAATACGGTACGTATCCGTCGTCATAAATGCAATTTTTTTATGCTCTGTCAGCATTGATGAGGCTGCGAGTTTTGCAAGTGTAGTCGTTTTGCCGGCTCCGGTTGAACCGAAAAGCACGACATATTTTGATTGAATTCCTTCCTGCCACCTGTCTGCTGAAGGGAGTTTTTTCACTAACAAATCCTGCAGTTTCGAGTTGACATTTTCATCAGTTAAATCGCCGGAAGCAATTGAAGAACGGAGCAATTCACTCAGCACGGCGTTTTGCGTATGATCAGGAAGCCCGGCTTGCTTCAATAGTCTCTCGGCTTTTTTTAATGGTTCAGGGAGCACCTCTTTGTAATGTGCCAGATCGTCTGAAGTACTGTGATCAGAAAGACGCGGCGGCTGAACGGGCTCAGCTTTCTCCGCCTTTTCCGTCTTTTTCATTTCTTCACCGGCAGCAGGCGGAGTTTTTCTCGCTTCCCTGACGTCACGATCTAAAACGGCTATCACTTCAACGGCTTGCTGTGACCGCAGCCCCAGCCATTTTCGTTTCTTTACTTGTTTTGAATGTAAAATAACGGCATCGTTACCGAGTTCCTTTTTGATTTGCTTCGCGGCATCCTGCATTGAAGCGGCTGTAAATTTTTTTATCTTCATTAAATATCCACCACTCCAATGCTCTGTACTTCAACGTTTGCTTCCAGCTCATTATAAGAAAGAACCGGCAGATCAGGGAAATAGCGTTCTAACAGCTGTTTTACATACATTCTGACAGCGGGCGAGCAAAGAAGAATTGCCGTCTCCTGCCGGATGGAAAGCTGCTCGGCCTCTTTAGCGACAGAACGGATGATACTGTCTGAAACCTCGGGATCGAGCGACAAGTAATTGCCTTGTTCAGTCTGCTGAACCCCGTCTGCAATTGCTTTTTCCACCCGGCCTGAGCATGTCATGACTTTTAGCGTTTCATGCTCTCTCGCATATTGAGCCGTGATTTGTTTGGCAAGCGACTGTCTCGCGTATTCTGTCAAAAGGTCTGAATCTGTTGTTAATCTTCCGTAATCGGCAAGTGTTTCAAAAATGGTCACCAAGTTTCTGATTGAAACTTTTTCTCTCAGCAATTTGGCAAGCACCTTTTGAATATCGCCGACAGAAAGAGGGTTTGGCGTGACTTCCTCAACAAGCACAGGATAATTTTCCTTCAGATGATCGATCAGCTGCTTTGTTTCCTGTCTGCCGACCAGTTCATGGGCATGCTGCTTAATCTTTTCTGTAATATGCGTGGATACGACAGACGCCGGATCAACAACGGTATACCCCAGCATGTCCGCTTCATCCTTCGCTGCTTCACTGATCCATTTTGCGGGCAGTCCGAACGACGGCTCAATCGTTTCAATTCCTTCAATGACATCATCTTCAGGCGTAGGCGACATCGCTAAGTAATGATCAAGCAGAAGCTCTCCTTTAGCGACTTCGTTGCCTTTAATTTTCAATCTGTATTCATTCGGCTGAAGCGCGATGTTATCTCTGATGCGCACAACCGGAATGACAAGCCCCAATTCAAGCGCAAGCTGACGTCTGATCATGACGATGCGGTCAAGAAGATCACCGCCCTGCCCTGCGTCTGCAAGCGGCACAAGCCCGTATCCGAACTCAAATTCAATCGGATCAATATGTAGAAGCTGTACAACGCTTTCCGGGCTTTTCAGTTCATCCGCCTGAGCCTCTTCTTCAAGAATTTCTTCCTCTTCTTCGCTCGGCTTATCCGTTTTGGACAGCGTGTAGGCGCCGAATGCAAGCAGGCCGGCAATCGGCCCCGTCAGCAGAATGCCGATCGGTGTAAGAAGACCAAGCAAAAGAACAGTTCCCGCGGCTACATACAAGAGCTTCGGATAAGCGAACAGCTGGCCTGTAATATCATGACCGAGGTTTCCTTCAGATGCCGCTCTCGTCACGACAATCCCCGTAACCGTAGAAATGAGCAAGGCCGGCATTTGAGAAACGATACCGTCACCGACCGTCAGCATTGTAAAGTGAGAAGCAGCTTCTTGTATGCTCATCCCCTGCTGCAGCATGCCGATTACGATCCCGAAAATAATATTGATCATCACGATGATGATACCCGCGATGGCATCCCCTTTGACGAATTTGCTCGCACCGTCCATGGCACCGTAAAAATCCGCTTCCCGGGCGACTTTTTCACGTCTGTGCTTTGCGTCCTGCTCCGTAATCATGCCGGCGTTTAAATCCGCGTCAATACTCATTTGTTTTCCGGGCATCGCATCGAGCGTAAATCTCGCCGCGACTTCCGATACCCTCTCGGCGCCTTTTGTAATGACGATAAACTGAATAATAATCAAGATAATGAAGACAACAAGCCCTACCAGCACATTTCCGCCGACAACGAAATTCCCGAATGTCTCAACAACCTTTCCCCCTTCTCCATGAGAAAGAATCGAACGTGTCGTCGACACATTGAGCGCAAGGCGAAAAAGCGTCAATAACAGCAGCAATGACGGGAAGATCGAGAATTGCAGCGGTTCTTGCATATTCATTGTGGTGAGAAGCACGATCAACGCAAGAGAGATATTAATGATGATCAAAATACTTAACAACCATGGAGGGAATGGAATCACCAGCATTGCCACAATGAGGACAACACTTATTAAAACCGATAAATCTCTTGTTGACATGCTGTTTTTCTCTCCTTTTGAATCTGAAATTCACTATACTTTTTGTTTCGTTTTATATACATAAGCCAAAATTTCCGCAATGACTTTGAAAAACTCTTCCGGCACGGCCTGGTCAATGTCAACCTGATCATATAACGCACGCGCGAGCGGCCTGTTTTCTATCGTCATGACATCGTGCTCTTTGGCGATCTGCCTGATTTTTAATGCGAGATGATCGACCCCTTTAGCAACAATGTAGGGGGCGTCCATTTTCTTTTCATCATATTTTAAAGCAATCGCATAGTGGGTCGGGTTGGTAATGATGACGTCGGCTTTCGGCACTTCCTGCATCATTCGCCTCATTGCCATTTCCCGCTGCTTCTGCTTAATTTTGGACTTGATAATCGGATCACCCTCCGATTTTTTATATTCATCTTTTATATCCTGCTTTGACATTCTGATATTTTTCTCATAGTCAAAACGCTGGTATAAGTAATCAAGCCCGGCCAGCAGCATTAAAGCCCCCGAGCCCGCAAGCCCCATCCAAAGAGTGAGTTTAGAAACGAAAGTGAGCACTTCCGCAGGCGTTAAAAGCGGAAGGCGGAGAATATCGCCATAATGCAGCCAGAGCACCATAAAAGCGGCAAAACCGACCACGGTAATCTTCAAAATCGATTTGACCAGTTCAACTATCGCCCTCATGCTGTAAATCCGCTTAAATCCTTTCAAGGGACTGAGCTTGTTCAGGTCAGGCTTGAGGACTTCCGCGGAAAACAGAAAACCGACCTGCATGTAATTGGACACGATTCCTGCCAAAAGTGCGACCAGCATAATCGGCGCAAGGATGAGGCTGATATCTTTCACTGTATCCACGAAAAGCTCATGCACGTTAGATTCAGACAATTCTAATGCTATCGATTTCGTATAAAACGTTTTAATAAAGGACAGCAGCCTGTCCCGCATATAAGGTCCGAGCGCGATCAGCGAAAGAAAGATAATCAGTAAAGAAACGGCTGTATTTACATCCGTACTTTTCGCGACCTGTCCTTTCTTTCTTGTATCCTTCCGTTTTTTCGGGGTGGCTTTTTCCGTTTTTTCACCGGCAAAGAATTGCAGATTCAGTCTGAGTCTCATCATGTCACACCGACCAATGCCAATAGATTCCGCATTGTTTCAACGGTAAGGCTGAAGATATTGCGGACGATGACAAACATCACCGCCATACAAACGATCAGCATAATAAAGCTCACAGCTATTTTCAGGGGAAGCCCGACCACGAAAACGTTCAGCTGCGGCACTGTTCGCGCCACAATGCCGAGCGCCAAATCAACTAAAAACAGACTGGCCACAACCGGCGCAGACATTTGAAAAGCGATAATGAACATGGCATTGAAGCTTTTTGCGATAAAAAGTCCAAAGCGATCATTTCCAAACGACGGAAATGCCTGATCAAGCGGGATATACTGAAAGCTGTAATAAATCCCGTCCAATAAAAGATAATGGGCGTTTACACTGAGCATAAATAACAGCGCCAGCGTATAAACGAATTGGCCGATCAGCGGGCTTTGCGTGCCTGATTGCGGATCAATTACATTGGCGATGGAAAAGCCCATTTGAAAATCAATAAAGGAACCCGCTATCTGGATCGCTGCCATCATCATGAAAGCAATCAGCCCAAGGCTCAAGCCCACAACGGCCTCTTTTATGACAAGCAGCATATACTGTTCCCCTATGTCAATTGCCGGCGCATGTTTCAGTGTGCTGAAGCAGATCACCGAAAGAAAAAAAGCAAAGCCGATTCGGTGAACCGCCGGCAGATTCCGGTGCCCGAACACCGGCACCGTTACAAAAAAAGCAGAAATTCTGATAAAAACCAATAAAAAAGCGGGAAATAAATCAATGATGGAATTCATTTGATTCTACCCTGCAAATCGGTTCAGATGAGAGAACAGATCAGTTGTAAACGAAAGAATCGTCGACAGCATCCAAGGACCGAAAAAGATCAGTCCGAGCATCACCGCCACGATTTTCGGAATGAACGCAAGCGTCTGTTCCTGGATTTGAGTTGTCGCTTGAAAGATACTGACGAGCAAACCGACGATCAGCGCGATCGCAAGTAACGGCCCGCAGATCATAAGTGTTACATATACGGCTTTTTCCGCCATGGAAATTACAAATTCTGAACTCACAATTAGCACCTACCCTAAAAGCTGTCAAGCAAAGATTTCACGATTAAATACCATCCATCGACCAAAACGAAAAGCAATATTTTAAAGGGCAGAGAGATCATAACCGGCGGAAGCATCATCATTCCCATTGACATTAAGACGCTCGCCACGACCATATCGATAATTAAAAACGGAATAAAAATCATAAAGCCCATTTGAAAAGCGGTTTTGAGTTCTGAGATCGCATAAGCGGGCACCATCGTCGTCAAAGGAATATCCTGAATCGATTCGGGTTTTTTCATTTTGGCATAGTTCATAAACAGCGCCAGATCCTTCTGCCTTGTATGCTTGCTCATATACTCTTTAATCGGTTTCTCGGCTTTTGTATATGCTTCATCGAGACTGATTTTGTTGTCCATCAACGGCGTTAAGGCATCCTTATTAATCTCTGAAAAAGTCGGAGCCATGATAAAAAACGTCAAGAACAGCGCAAGACCGATTAAAACCTGATTCGGAGGCATGTTCTGCGTCGCCAGTGAAGTTCTCACAAAGGACAGGACGATGACGATTCTCGTAAAGCAGGTCATCAAAATCAGAATCCCCGGCGCCACTGAAAAGACAGTCAAAAGCAGCAGTAATTTAACAGTGGAGCTGACTTCGGTCGGACTGCTTGAATTAAAAAGATTAATGAATTCATTCATGATGATACGGGCCTTTCTTCTTTCCTTCAGAACGGCTTTGTTTCAGCTCGTTCAGCTGTTCTTTCAGCGCTTTTGAAAACGACGGAAGCATCGTTTGCGGCTTCTTTTCTCCATCCTTACGCGGATTTACGAGTTTGGTCCATTCCACTTTTGAGGACATCGCCTCTTCGTATTGGCTCAGAATCGCCTCGCGCTCTTTTTCATCTTCAATTTCTTTTAAAAGCTGTATCGTCTCGCCGACACCGACTACGAGAACGCTGTTTCCCACTTTAATCAGCTGCACGGAGCGGTTTTGGCCGACTGACGTTCCGCCGATATTTTCTACGTATTGAAACGGCTTCAGAAGGCGGTTTCTTTTATTCATCAGTTTGACAACTCCGTAGATCAGCAGAATGACAAATAATAACGCCCCAATCATCTTTACAAAATCAAAAGCGGAGACAGAAGATGCAGAAGCATCCCCTATCTCTTGATCAGCCGTTTGTTTCGATGTATCGCTTTTTTTCTCTGTTTTGTTTGTTGATTGTTTGTCAAACCATTCGTTGACAGTGGAATTGTCAGACTCCGCTGCAAAAGCAGGGAACGGATGTACATTGAGTAAAACGAAACAACAAATCAAAGCTAGTAAACCATGACTCTTTTTCAACAGTCGTACACCCTTTAGCTTAATGTTTTATTAATGGCTTCAAGCACGCGGTCTGCTTGGAATGGCTTCACGATAAAGTCTTTTGCGCCGGCTTGAATCGCGTCAATAACCATTGACTGCTGCCCCATAGCCGAACACATGATGATTTTCGCCTGCGGATCGATTTGTTTAATTTCCTTTAATGCGGTAATCCCGTCCATTTCAGGCATTGTAATATCCATTGTCACAAGGTCGGGTGAATGCTCTTTGAATTTTTCGACTGCCTGTGCTCCGTCCGAAGCTTCAGCTACAACGTCAAAACCGTTCTTCACTAAAATATCCTTGATCATCATTCTCATAAATGCTGCATCGTCTACAATTAAAATTCTGTGTGCCATAATCTGTTTCTCTCCTCTATGTTCGCTTATTTTAAATTGTTAAGGCGGTCTGCCTGACTTAAAATATCAGTGACTCTCACGCCGAAGTTTTCTTCTATGACAACGACCTCGCCCTTTGCTACGATCCGCTGATTGACCAGAATGTCAACGGGTTCACCCGCCAGCTTATCAAGTTCAATAATGCTTCCCGCAGAAAGTTCCAGGATTTCTTTAACGCTTCTCTTCGTTCTGCCGAGCTCGACCGTAACGGAAAGCGGGATATCCATCAGCATATCAAGGTTATTCCTTGAACCGTGCCCATCCGCTGCGTTTTGATCAAACGCCTGGAACTCCACCGGAGCGACTTGAACAGGAGCGGCTTTTTTAGCAGTTCCCTGTCTCTTCGGAAGCTCGGGTTTTGCCTGCGGCTCCTGCTGAATGGCAGGTTCCGGCTGCGGCGTTTCGTATGTTTCCCGCGGTTCTGATACGGTTTCATCGGCCTCAGGCTGATCTGTATCCATCAGCTCTGCGATCAGATCTTTCGCAAATGTGATCGGATAAAGCTGCATGATGCTCGAATCGATGAGTTCACCGACTTTCAAACGGAATGAAACTTTTACAAGCAGGTCATCCTCAGGTATTCTGTCTGTCCCTTTTTCTTCCGTCACATCCAGAAGTTCAACCCTTGGCGGAGAAATGTCGATCTTTTTACTGAATACGGTCGACATTGACGTAGCAGCCGAGCCCATCATTTGATTCATTGCTTCCTGCACGGCGCTCAGGTGGATCTCACCGAGTGACGGATCGGCGCCTTGGCCGTCCCCCCCGATCATCAAATCCGCGATGATAGCCGCGTCGCTTTGTTCTACGACGAGCAAATTGCTGCCGTCAAATCCTTCTGTGTAGTTCACTTCAATGGCAACATACGGATGAGGAAATTCATCACTGATTTTGCTTTTTGAAATGACGGTCACACTCGGCGTCGTAATGTCCACTTTTTGATTTAAAAGAGTGGACAGCGCCGTAGCCGAGCTGCCGAACGAAATATTCCCGATTTCTCCGATCGCATCACGCTCAAGTTCAGACAAGTTCGCTTCTTGAGGCTGTTCTGTATCCTCTGAGTGACTGCCTGTGCCATTAAGAAGAGCATCGATTTCATCTTGAGATAATCTATTGTTCATCTTGTTCACCTCTTATGTCGTGATCTAAAATTTGCACTGCCTGTCTTCGATTCACCCGGCCGGCCTGCCCTAAAAACTTCGGTTTGTTTCCGACCAATACAGTAAGAGGATCAGTCACTGATTTGTCCAGAGTTATACAGTCCCCGACTTCCAAACTTAAAAATTCTTCTATTGTCAGTTCAGAAGCGCCCAAGAGAGCCACAACGGGAATTTGAGCCGTCATGATGCGCTTTTCAAGCGACTTCGTTTCTTCGGGCTTCGCTTCATTCCGGTCTGATTGCATCCAATAGTGTACGGAAAGCTTAGGGATAATCGGCTCAAGCACGACATGGGGAATACAAAGATTAATGACACCGCTGATTTCACCGATCTGCGTATTGAGAGAAATGACCACGACTGTTTCATTTGGCGAAACCATCTGTACAAACTGAGGATTCACTTCGAATTCAGTCATTTCAGGGTCAATATCAGCAATGGATTGCCAAGCTTCTTTGTAGTTGCCCAGTGCATTTTCAAATAAGTTAGAAATAATGTTTGTTTCAATTTCCGTAAGATTGTCAGCTTTGTTATGCGTGATGCCGATGCCTCCCATGACGCGGTCAAGCATGGCGTAGGCGATGGTGGGATT
Organism: Bacillus amyloliquefaciens DSM 7 = ATCC 23350; assembly: GCF_000196735.1. Classification (GTDB taxonomy): domain Bacteria; phylum Bacillota; class Bacilli; order Bacillales; family Bacillaceae; genus Bacillus; species Bacillus amyloliquefaciens. The sequence goes on along the minus strand of NC_014551.1, from coordinate 1,703,298 downwards.
AACCTCCATCATGATTCTGCCTTCCATCGGATGAACATCGAATAAATTCAGGATCGTCATGTTCGGTATGGAGCGGATAAATTCTTCATACGGCACCTGGTCGACTGAGCTGACAGATATATGAATATACGTTCTGAGCTTGGCGGAAAAATGTGTTGTGAGAAGCCTCGCAAAGTTATCATGTATCCGGGTTAAACTTCGTATCTGATCTTTCGAAAACCTGAGCGCCCGTTTAAAATCATATACCTTTACTTTTTTCTCTTTAACTTCCTTTTTCAGCTCTTCCGCATCCGCCTCACCCGTCGAAATGGCGGAAAGCAGTGCGTCTATTTCATTTTGGGAGAGAACTTCTCCTGACATCTTCTTCACCTCCGTATTCTGTCAAATTTGTTTTTATTGCAGATTAAAGGAGGTAATGTACACTTTCTGAACTTTTCCTTCTTGGAGATAGCTGTTTACTTTTTCTTTTAATGATTGTTTAAACGCTTCTCTTCCTTTATCTCCCTCAATCTCTCCGGCGCTTGTATCGGCTAAAATGGAAATAATGTTGTCTTTCACTTGAAAATCGCGTTTTTCAAGTTCTTCCTTCGCTTTAGCCGAGTCGGTCTCAAGTTTGATGCCGATGCGGATGATGCTGTCAGATTTTAGATTTGTCGTGATATCGTCGACAGACACAGTGGCTGCAACGACTTCGTCGATTGTCGGCTTTTTGTCTTTATCGGAATTTCCGCTGACGACAAAATACGCTGCCGTTCCGAGGCCGGCGATGACAATTAAAATAATCAGCATAATGATGACTAATTTTTTCTTCATTCTTCTTCCTCTATTCCCTGATCCAGTGAAAATATTTGTATGCTATGGTAAAACGATATGACTTTTTCGAGAACTGCTTCTTCCGGTTCTTTCACTACGAACTTTTTGCCGTTTGACAGTGTAATCGTCGTGTCGGGGAAGCACTCAATCTGTTCGATAAACAGCGCGTTCAGCGTAAAAGGCTGGCCGTTTAAACGGGTGACTTGAATCATGCTATCCGGAGAAGCGGCCTAGCCGCTTCTCCTCCCTCCTTACCGTTTCAGATTAACCAGCTCCTGAAGGATTTCATCTGAAGTCGTAATGATTTTTGAGTTTGATTGGAAACCGCGCTGTGCAACGATCATTTCGGTGAATTCATCTGTCAGATCAACGTTTGACATTTCAAGATAGCCCGCCAAAAGCTTACCCGTGCCATTTTCGCCCGGAGTGGTAACAGCGCTCGCAGCTCCTGAACTTAACGATTCTCTGTAAAGGTTTCCTCCGATTTTTTCCAGACCGGAGCTGTTAGGGAACGTGACAAGACCGATTTGCCCGGCATTATGAACCGCATCCCCTGCATCAGTGTATGTAACGGTTCCGTCCGCACCGATACTGTAATCTTTCGCATCAGTCGGAATGTTGATTTTGCCGCCGCCGATTTTTTCAAGATAGTATCCGTCAGTTGTAACAAGGTTGCCTTTATTGTCTTTTCCGAAATTCCCTGCCCGTGTGTAAACGATTCCCGAACCTGTATTAATCTGAAAATAGCCGTCTCCGTCAATGGCAAGGTCGCTTTTATTCTGTGTAGCCTGCGGCGCGCCGGTAGAATGAACGACATCAATGGAAGAAGTCGCGGCACCCAAGCCGATTTGTTTTGAATTGGTCACGTTTGAACCGCCGGCGACTGTCTGGCTGATCATATCTTTAAACGTAACGCGGCTTTTCTTAAATCCCACTGTGTTGACATTGGCGATGTTATTGCCGATTACATCTAGTTTTGTCTGAAAGTTTTTCATGCCGCTGATACCGGAATATAATGAACGTAACATGTTAAATTCCCCCTGGGTTTCTTTTTATTTAGATGTTTCGCTGACTGCCGTGACATTCCACGGACTGACCTCTTTGCCGTTTTCAAGCACGAGCATATAATTGCCGTTTGAGTGTTTTACTGAATTGACGGGGCTTGTCTGATCCTTCCCGTCGCTGTCGCTGAATGTGACACTTTTGCCGATCCAGTTCACATACATCGTAAACGGATCTTGATTTTCGACATATTTTGTCATCGTCGTATTCAGGTTCATCATTTGTTCCAATGAAGAAAATGTCGCCATCTGGCTGATGAATTCTTTGTCATCAACCGGATTGAGCGGGTCCTGGTTCTGAACCTGCGTCATTAAGATCTTTAGAAATTCGTCTTTTCCTAAATTCGTGCTGCTGTTCACGGCGGCGGTGCTCTTCGTGCTTGAAGCACCCGCCGCGGCATAATCCGAGTTTACTGATGTCAACTATTCTTCCTCCATTTCATTGAGAGAAAGCTCCTCCAGCATATCTCCGAAATCCCCTGACTGCTGCTGGTTCTTCTGCTCTCTCTGTCCCAGATGCTGCTGTTTATTGTGGTCGGCCGTCTGCCCGTAAACCGGCTGCTGATCCCCGCTTTGAAGCGGGACGGTAAAACGGTCGATCTGGACCGACATATTCGGAAGCGACTGTTTCAGCTGAGGAAGATGCTGTTCCAGCAGCTCTTTCGCAGACTGGCTTGATGCGATGATTTTGCTTTGAAACATCCCGTTTTCGTTTGTCACCTTAATTGTGACAAATCCGAGGTTCTCGGGATTAAGACGAATCGTAAAGCTTCCGGTTGTTTTCCCGAAAGGCGTATATTTCATCTGTTTCCAGCCGCTGATGACCTGTTCCGTTAACGGTTTATTTTCTGCCGGCTGCTGTTCAGCTCCTGCGGACGCTTGCTGAATGCCGGCAATGCTTCTCGTTCCCGAAAACAGGATATGCGCAGACAATTTGCTGTCAGGCGCCTTTACGTGAGAAACTGTGCCGCCGTTTTGCTGATCGGTTTTCCCGGCTGACTCTTGGGACGATTCAGATGATTGAGATAACACAAAAGCTTTCAGCTCAGTTTCAGCCATGTTCCATTCCTTTGTCCCTTTTTGAGAAAGGCCCGCAAGCTGCTCAGTGACGCTTTGAAAGCTCTTCAGCTCAGCGGCCGACATGGAGTAAAGCTTAGATGCAGATTCGTTTTTCGGAAACAGCGTCTGCCGCAGATCTTGAATCACACGGTCCGGTACGCCTTGTTTTTTCAACGCATCTAATAAACGGGTGCCTTCCTGGTAAACTGCCTTTGCCTGTGCGCTGTCCGGCAGCTCCTCTTGATGCGTGAAGAGCCGGGCTACAGCTTCTTGAATGAATAGAAGACCCGTCTCCAGCGCATCGCGGGCGGAATTCTCATCCTTTGCGGAAGAATTCGGCTCATTTTTTTCAGGCTTCACCCCATGCCGTTTGCCGGCTAACATGTCTTGAACAGATTCAGCAAGCTGTTTCAATAAAGGAAGGGCTGTTTCAGTCGTTTGCTTCCCTTCAAGGGCTTTTACCGCCTCAAGCAGCTGTTTCAGCTGCAGTTCTTGATCTTCGGGGCCGGCCTTCAGCCAATCACCGATTTTCGAAAGAGCTTCATTCAGCTTTGCATCACTTGTTTTTGCTTCATCTCCGGGCTGCTGTTGAGAACTGATTTCCGACAGAAGCCAGTTCTGAAATAGGCCTAAGCTGTTTACATTCAACTTCACATTGCTGTTTTGCGCAGTCTGTGTACGATTCCCCGTTATTTCAAGCAGCTTCAACTTACATCACTCCTTATTTCCGTCAGCGGATAGTTTTTCTGTATACTTAGCCGCTTGTTCAGGAGTCAATTTCGTCAAGATGTCAGCAAGCTGCTTTTTACTTAATCCGTTTAAAATATCGAGGGCTTCTTTTTCTTTCAGCTTTACGATAATGCTTGCCGCTTTACCGCTGTCCATACTTTTATAGATGTTGATCATTTTATCTTTTCCGGCTGAATCCGAAGCGGCTTTTTTCGTCTCATCCGTTTTCTGCTGCTGTTCAGCTTCCTGTTTCAGTGAACGGATTTTCTGATTCAGATTGTCGATTTCGGATTTGCTTGTGTCCAAATCTTTATTCAAAATGTTAATTTCACTTTTTTGTTCCTTTATGGTCTTTTCAAGAGAAGCCGTTCTGTCTTCCTTCTGCTTTTCCGCCGCGCTTTTCGTTTCTTTCGTTTCAGGAACCAATTCTTTTAAAACAGGCGTTTTAGCTGCTGTTTCCTGAATCGGTTTCATCACATCTACGCCGGCAGCCCAAAGGACGATGCTTGCGACGATGATCAGAAAAATCAGCGGGATAATGATAAAAAGCAGGATTGAACCGAACTTTCCAGATCCCTTTTCTTTATCGGCCATTTCATTCGCTCCTAATGCCCCTGAATCATAAACTGCTTGATTGAAATATCGTCCATTTCTCTCGTTTCTGCAGCTTTGTCTTCAAGTGCGAACATATTAAATTGTTTTTCCCGCATTTTTTCGAATTTCTTTACTTCGATGTTTTTTTCGGTGAGCTGTTCCTGCTTCTCATTCATTTCATTTCGTTTCATGATGACAAGCTTTTGATAATGATAGATGGTGTTCTCAAGATTGGAAACGAATTGCTGATAATGTCTCATTTCCTGAACGCTCATCCCGCATTTCAGCTTTGATTCTTTGTCTTTTTCGAGCAATTCTTTTTTGCTCATATTTTCATATAGTTTTTCAGCTACTGTTTCAAATTCGGAAACCGACTGTCTGTATTCAGTCAATGTTTGGTCTTTTTCATTTTCTTTTAATTCCAGCAGCTTTTGAAATCTGAATTGGTACGCCACGATGTTATTCCTCTTTTCCTGTCAGACTCGTCAATGCCGCAATACTATTTTCCAATTGAGCGGGTTCTTCCGTTCCTTGTTTTAAAAATTGAATAAGCTGCGGATAAAACTGAATCGCTTCATCAATTTCTCTCGATGACCCTCTTTTGTAAGCTCCGATATTAATGAGATCTTCAGAGTTTTGATAAGTTGACAGAAGATCGCGGAATTTGTTGGCCGCCTTTATATGGGCTGGGTCTGAAATATTAGACATGACCCTGCTGATGCTTTTCAGAATATTCACCGCCGGGAACTGCCCTTTGTTGGCAAGCGCCCGATCGAGAACGATGTGTCCGTCTAATATTCCGCGCACCGTATCGGCAATCGGTTCGTTCATATCGTCTCCGTCAACGAGAACGGTATAAAAAGCTGTTATCGTCCCTTGTTCATTCGCACCCGTTCTTTCTAGCAAACGGGGTAAAATAGCGAACACAGAAGGTGTATATCCTTTTGTTGTCGGCGGTTCACCCGCTGCCAGCCCTATTTCCCGCTGGGCCATCGCGACCCTCGTGACGGAGTCCATCATGAACATGACATTCCGGCCTTTATCACGGAAATATTCCGCAATGGCGGTGGCCGTATATGCCGCTTTCAAGCGCATTAATGCGGGCTGATCAGAGGTCGCGACTACGACAATCGAACGTTTCAGGCCTTCTTCACCTAAATCCTTCTCGATAAATTCACGCACCTCGCGCCCCCGTTCGCCGACGAGTGCGATAATGTTTAAATCGGCTTCGGTCTGCTTTGCGATCATGCCCATCAAGGTGCTTTTTCCGACTCCGCTCCCGGCAAAAATTCCGATTCTCTGCCCTTTTCCCACTGTCAGCAGACTGTCAATCGACCTGACACCGACACCCATCTTTTCCCGTATCGGCGGCCGTTTCATCGGGTTTGGCGGCGGCTGTTCCGTCGAAACGGGAGACAAACCTTTCGGAAGCGCCCGGCCGTCAAGCGGTTCGCCGAACGCGTCGACAACTTGTCCGATTAAACCTGCGCCTACTTTGATGCGGAGCGACTCGCCAGTAGCCTCTACTATGCTGCCCGGTGCGATGCTGGCCGCTTCCAGATAAGGCATTAACAGAATGTTTTCATCCTGGAAGCCTACAACCTCAGCTTTAATTGCTTTTTTCGCATGGCCTTTCGGATAAATGAGACAAACATCTCCGATCGAGCTTTCGGGCCCTTTTGATTCAATCATCAGCCCGATGACACGCTTAACCTTGCCATAGCGTTTGTACGGATCGGCTGTTTCAATCGAGTCTATTAAATACTGTGTCTTCATTGCTCCGCTCCCGCCTCAAGCGCCGTTAAAAGCTTTTGTTTTAATTGCATCAGCTGGGTGTCTATACCGGCATCTACCCGACCGAACGGAGTTTCTATCGAGCACGTTCCCCTTGCAGCTTTTTCATCGGCATATAAGCTTAACCTGCATTCTTTGTATAACAGCTGCTGAATTTCGTCCATATGCTGATGAACCGTTTCATAATATTCAGGATCTACATAGATGGAGATGTCATCATAATCTTTCACTTCGGCTATTACCTGTTTGACCAGCAGAAGGAAAGCTTCTTTATCATCGCTTTTTTGCTGCCATACTTTTTTGGCGAGCGCAACGGAAAGCTCAATGATTTCTTCCTCAGCGCTTTCCAGTTTTTCCTCGACTGACTGTCTCGCCATTTCCGTAACCGCATTGGCGCGGCTGATGAGATTTGCGTATTGGGTTTCAGCCTCGGCTTTTCCCAAAGCCATGCCTTCTTGATAACCTTCTGCCTTTGCTTCTTCCATCAGTCTTTGTTTTTCTTCCGCCCAGCGGCTTTTCTCTTCTTCAATCTGCAGAAGAGTATACTCCAATTGATTTTTCGCTTCTTCAGACACCCGGTCGGCTTCGGCCTTGGCAAAAGCCATGAGAGCCTCAGGGTTTTCGGCTTTCTCCAGGTCAAACTGGGGATGCGTATTTCTGACTTCCTGCAAGGAAAGCTTACGACGTTTCTGTTCAGGAGAAAATGATGATTGCTGTTTAATGACATTAGACAATAATATCGTCTCCTCCGCCTCGCGCGATTACAATTTCACCGGCTTCTTCAAGCTTGCGGATGACGCCCACGATTCTTGATTGCGCCTCTTCCACATCACGCAAACGCACAGGCCCCATAATTTCCATTTCCTCTTTAAACGTTTCAACCATACGCTGTGACATATTGCTGAAGACGATCTCCTTGACTTCCTCGCTCGCAACCTTCAATGAAAGCAGAAGGTCGTCGTTTTCAACGTCCCTGATGACGCGCTGAATCGCACGGTTATCAAGGGTGACAATATCTTCAAAGACAAACATCCGTTTTTTGATTTCATCCGCCAATTCAGGATCTTGTATTTCTAATGAATCAAGGATTGTTTTCTCCGTTCCTCTGTCTACGCCGTTTAATACTTCAACAACGGCTTCTATGCCGCCGGTCTGCGTATAATCCTGCGTAAAGGAGGAGGACAGCTTTTGTTCAAGGACCCGCTCCACTTCATTGATGATTTCAGGAGACGTCCTGTCCATAACCGCAATCCTTCTTGCCACCTCAGCCTGAACGTCCGGGTTCAGCTCAGACAAAATTTGTCCGGCCTGCACCGGATCAAGGTAGGATAAAATCAGCGCCATCGTTTGCGGATGTTCCTGCTGAATGAAATTTAAAATCTGTTCGGGCTCCGCTTTTCTCGCAAAGTCAAACGGCTTTACCTGCAAAGAAGAGGTCAGCCTGTTTAAAATGCTTACCGCTTTGTCTTCTCCGAGCGCTTTTTCAAGCACTTGGCGGGCGTAATTTAAACCGCCTTGAGAAATATAGTCCTGAGCGATTGCGATATTATGAAATTCTTCAATGATTTCATCTTTTCTCTGATGATCGACGCTTCTGACTCCCGAAATCTCAAGTGTCAATCTTTCAATTTCTTCTTCAGACAAATGCTTGTAAACAGAGGCTGATACATCAAGACCTAAGGAAATCATGAGGATGGCTGCTTTTTGTTTTCCTGTAAGCTTGTTCTGATCACGTTTCGCCATTTTCCATTCCCCCTAATCCTCGTCCAGCCAGCTTCGAAGCAATTTTGCAAAGTCTTCCGGTTTTTCTTTAGCCATTTTTTCAAGCTGTTTTCGTCTGACTGTTTCTTCCGTTTCATTTTGCTCTTCGTTAATATCAGGCAATCGAACCGGCTCCGGCGGTGTTTCATATTCGTATTCTTCATACTCATCTTCTTGTGAGCGTTTCTTTCTGATGAGAAGAATAATAAGCAGAATAATGGCCGCAAGCAGTACGCCGCCTGTAATGTATACCCAGATCGGGAGACCTGATGAGTTTGCCGACGCAGTATTCGTGCTGACTTTTCCGTCAAACGGCTGAACCGATACGACGATTTTGTTGTTGATATCATTGTTCGTCAGTTTTTGATTTTGCGCCTCATTTTTATCAAGAGACGTTCTGACGACGGTTCCTAAAATCTTTTGAATATCAGCCTGTCTTTGAGCTGTTAAAGACGCGGCATTTTTCGGATTCGGCGGCTCCACCATGACCTGAATGCCTAAATCGCGCACTTTATATGGGCTTTCCGCAATTTCTTTATGAATGCGGTTGACTTCATAGTTGATTTTATTGCTGCTTTTTTCGTAGTCTCCGCTGTTTGAACCGCCGTTGGCCGCTGCATAGTTTGCGGTGTCATTGCTTCCCGTTCCGGCCGTGCCGCCGTTGGCTGCTCCGTCGCCTTTATACGTTTCCGCCACTTTTTCGGCGCTTATCGCTATGCCTTCCATGTTATCTTTATCGACAGGCTCGACGATGTCTTCAGTGCGTTTTTCTTTCGTAAAGTCAATATCAGCCGTAACGGATACAACGACTTTATCCTGCCCCATCATTGTGCCGAGCAGTGACTGAACATGTTTTTGAATGTCCTTTTCGACCTGCGACTTAATACCCTGCTGAGAAGCATAACTGTCAGAAACGGACCCTGCACCGCTGTCACTTTTGTCATAGTATGTAGAGTTTTGGTCCATTATGACGATATTATCTTCTTTTAAGTTCGGGACGCTTTTAGAAACAAGATGGTACAGCCCGTTGATCTGGCTTTGATCAAGTGAGTAGCCCGGTTTTATCTGCAAAACGATCGATGCGGATGCTTCCGGCTGATCTTCACCGACAAACACGGCTTCTTTCGGCATATTGATCATGACTTTCGAGCTTTTAATACCGTCCATTTCATTTATCAGGTTTGACAATTCAGTCTGAGTCGCATCAACCTTTAAAACGTCAAACTCATTATCTGTCAGGCCGAAGCCTGCATTTTTTCCGAAAAACGAATAATCAATTGATCCCGTTTTCGGCAGGCCTTCCGCGGCAAGCTGGACTTTAAGCGAATCCACTTGGCTCTCAGGAACCATAATGACCGTGCCGCCGTCTGCAAGTTCAGAAGACACTTTTTTCGTATCGAGCTCCTCTTTAATCTGCCCCGCTTCTTCCGCGGACAAATCTTTATAAAGAGGCACCATCTTTTCAGACGAAGTAAAAATAATAACGACGATGAGTAAAATTATGAATGCGGCCAAGCCGCTTACCATGAGTATCTTCTGTGTTTTTGATCTGTTATTCCAAAACGCTGACGTTTTGGTTTTCATTTGCATTAGAGTACGATTCATGTTAACCCCCGGTCATTCCAGTCATTCTCTTCAATCTGACCACTACATCTGCATTCTCATGATTTCCTGATAGGCTTCCACGGCTTTATTGCGGAATTCGGTAGCGGCCGTCAGAGAAATATTTGCTTTTTGGGCAGCGATCATGACCTCGTCAAGGTTTACATCCTTTCCTGCAGCCAGTTCGTTCGTTATTTGGTCAGATTTTACTTGTGACTCATTTAACGAATCAATTGAGTTTTTTAAAAGCTCCGAAAAGCTTGTTTGGTTTGAAGAATCAGTTTTTTGCGTTTGGTTTAATTGATTCGTTACGTTTTGAGTGTTTTGCGTTTGTTGAAGCTGAAAAGGAGTAATAGCGTTAACCACTTACATCACCTTACTTTCCGATTTCTAAAGCCTTTAAAAGCATGCCTTTGGAGGCGTTCAATGCCGTCACGTTTGCTTCATATGATCTCGTGCTGCTGACAAGATCCACCATTTCCTTTAATGGGTCTACATTTGGTTTTTGTACATATCCGTCTTTATTCGCATCCGGATTTTCCGGGTCGTAAACAAGATTAAAAGCGGATGGGTCTTCCGTAACCGCGGATACTTTTACGCCATTTCCCGCGCTTCCGATTCCGTTCATCTTGGAATTTAAAAGGGACGAAAATGATTCGCCTCCGGATTGGAGAGATACGAGCTTTCTTCTGTAAGGCACCCACTCGCCATTTACCTGCTTCGCTCTCGTTGTATCCATATTGGCCAGATTGGACGATACGACGTCCATCCGGACACGCTGTGCGGTTAAAGCAGAGCCGGAAATATTTAAGCTTTGAAAGCCACTCATTATTTTCCTCCTGTCAAGACGGTTTTCAGGGAATTGAATTTGCCGCTCATTCTTTCAACCAAAGCCTGATAATTAATTTGGTTTTCGGCTAAATCTGTCATTTCTTTGTCTATATCCACATTGTTTCCGTTTTGCTGGTACGATGTATCACCGCTGGACACAATGGAATAATCGGCCCCCGAATCCGTAAAGTCAACGTGCCGATAGTCGGTTTTTACAGCCTCAAGATTAGATGTTTCCTGATCTAACAAATTTCGGAAAGAGACTTTTTTTGCCTTATAGTTCGGTGTATCTATATTGGCGATATTGTTAGTTATGACTTTTTGCTTAATGTCCGCTCTCCCCAAGGCATTCTCAAGATTTTGTATAGTTCCAGAAAATAAGTCCAAATCCACTTACCTCCATTTCAGATATTTTTCTCCTAAAAATCCTTGTCGATAATTGTAAAACCATATGCTTATTGTAAGAAATAACAGGCTTAAAGTCTATGAAGTTAGGCTAAAAAAAAGTGCTCAATTATATCTATTTTGTAAGTAGGTATTAAGTCCTAGAGTATTTGTACTACAAGCATTTGTTTAATATAAGACTGAAAATAGCTCAATTTCTGTATTTTCCCCTTTTTTCACACAGCAAGATGGATTATCTCAGATCAGATTCCAATAATCAACTTTAAATTGCAACTTTTCACCCATTGTTCATAAAAAAAGCAGGACCCCCATTTTCAGGGGATCCTGCTTTTGGTTTAATGTGATTTAAGATTTTCCAACTCAATAAGGAATTTGTTGTTCAGAACTTTAATGTAAGTCCCCTTCATTCCCAGTGATCTGGATTCAATGACGCCGGCGCTTTCCAGCTTTCTCAGCGCGTTAACGATTACTGAACGCGTAATGCCCACACGGTCCGCAATCTTACTTGCCACAAGCAAGCCTTCGTTTCCGTCAAGTTCTTCAAAGATATGCTCAATCGCTTCAAGTTCACTGTAAGACAGAGAACTGATCGCCATTTGAACGACTGCTTTGCTTCGCGCTTCTTCTTCGATTTCTTCCGCTTTTTCTCTTAAAATCTCCATTCCTACAACGGTTGCTCCGTATTCAGCAAGAATGAGATCATCATCTTCAAATTGATCCTGCAGACGGGACAGAATCAATGTGCCCAGACGCTCGCCTCCGCCGATAATCGGAACAATCGTCGTTAAGCCTGCCTGGAACAGGTCTCTGTTTTCAACAGGAAATGCCGTGTATTCGCTGTTGATATCAAGGTTTGAAGACGTCTCCGGAACGTTGAACAGATTTTTCGTGTACTCTTCCGGGAACTGGCGGTCTTCCAGCATTTTTTTCATGCGGTCATTTTCGATCTGCTGATTAATAGAGTAGCCTAAAAGCTTTCCTCTGCGGCTGACGACGAAAATATTAGAATCAATGACGTCACGAAGCGTTTCAGCCATTTCTTTAAAGTTTACGGGTTTGCCTGCCGCAGCCTGCAGCATGCTGTTAATAATTCGTGTTTTTTGTAGTAAAGCCATGTTAAATAATCCTCCTAGAATTCCTCTTATTAAATTTTCACAATATAAATTGACTTAGATCTTTGTTGTTTGCAATCGTTCCGAGCTTTTCTTCAACGTATTGCGGCGTGATGGCGACTTTTTCCATCGTCACGTCCGGCGCTTCAAACGACAGGTCTTCCAACAGCCTTTCCAATATCGTGTGAAGCCTTCTCGCTCCGATGTTATCCGTATCCTGATTCACATGATAAGCCACTTCGGCGATCTTACGAATAGCTTCGTCAGAAAATTCAAGAGATATACCTTCTGTCTGCAATAAAGCCTGATATTGTTTTAACAGCGCGTTATCGGGTTCGACGAGAATCTTCACAAAATCATCCACCGTCAGCTTGCTCAATTCTACACGAATCGGAAAGCGGCCTTGCAGCTCCGGAATCAGATCGGACGGTTTGGCCATATGGAATGCTCCGGCGGCTATAAACAGCACGTGATCTGTTTTGACGGAGCCGTATTTCGTGACGACAGTAGAACCTTCGACAATCGGGAGGATATCCCTTTGCACACCCTCTCTCGATACATCGGCTGAGGAAGAAGCTCCTCCGTTTTTAGCGATTTTATCTATTTCGTCAATAAAGATGATGCCGCCCTCTTCAGCTCTTAACACAGCCTCCTGGCTGACTTCATCCATATCGATTAATTTGCTTGCCTCTTCATTGGTCAGAACCTTCCTAGCCTCTCTGACCGTCATTTTACGGCGCTTTTTCTTTTTGGGCACCAGATTGCTCAGCGCATCCTGCATATTCATGCCCATCTGCTCCATACCCGAGCCTTGCAGCATGTCAAACATCGACGGCTGCTGCTCTTCCACCTCTACGGAAACGTAATGGTCTTCGAGCTCTCCCAGCGCAAGCTGATGCGCCATGCGTTTTCTTTTTTCTTCAAGACTTGCTTCTTCCTGCTGATCGGCTTCATCATCGTTTGTCGGCTGGCCTCCCCCGAAAAGCATTTCAAACGGGTTTTTCACTCCCGCTTGTTTTTTCTTTCCCGGTACGAGAAGCCGCACAATACGTTTGTTTGCATTTTCTTCAGCCTGTTCTTTTACTTCGCTGATTTTTTCTTCTTTAATGAGCCGCACTGATGTCTCAACGAGGTCTCTGACCATTGATTCGACATCTCTGCCTACATAGCCGACTTCTGTAAATTTTGTCGCTTCAATTTTTATAAATGGCGCACCGGTAAGCTTGGCGATCCGTCTGGCGATCTCTGTTTTCCCCACCCCGGTCGGGCCCATCATCAGAATGTTTTTGGGAACGATCTCATCTCTCAGTTTTTCATCAAGAAGACTTCTGCGATAGCGGTTTCTTAATGCCACGGCGACAGCTTTTTTCGCATCCTGCTGTCCTACAATGTATTGATCCAACCGATCTACAATTTGTCTCGGTGTTAACGGTTTGTTTTCCATGCGCCTCAAGTCCTTTCTATTCAAGTTCTTCCAAAATGATCTGATCGTTTGTGTACACACAAATCTCGCCCGCGATTTTCAAAGCGGCATGTGCAATATCTTTGGCGGACAGGTTCTCTCCGGCATAGGTTTTCAGCGCTCTTCCTGCTGACAGGGCGTAGTTTCCGCCGGAGCCGATCGCCATAATGCCGTCATCCGGCTCAATCACTTCACCTGTTCCCGATACGAGAAGCAAGGTATCCTGGTTCATGACAATCAGCATGGCTTCCAGCTTGCGCAGCACTTTATCGCTGCGCCATTCTTTCGCAAGCTCAACCGACGCACGTTTTAAATTGCCGTTGTATTCTTCAAGCTTCGCCTCAAACATTTCAAAAAGTGTGAAAGCGTCTGCAACAGATCCTGCAAAGCCGGCAAGAACCTTTCCGTTAAACAGCTTTCTCACTTTTCTGGCAGTATGCTTCATGACTACAGCCTGACCGAATGTGACCTGGCCGTCTCCTGACATAGCGCTTTTTCCTTTATGCTGGACGGCAAAAATCGTTGTCGCATGAAAAGATGACATGAGAAGGGCCTCCTTTTAATTTTCTTTAAAAGCTCTCGGATGGTGGGACATATATGTGTTTCTCAGCATTTCCTTCGATACATGCGTGTATATCTGTGTAGAAGACAGATTGGAATGGCCCAGAAGTTCCTGAACGCTTCTTAAATCAGCCCCTTCATTCAGCAGATGGGTCGCAAACGTGTGCCGAAGCATATGCGGGTGTATATGTAAAGTGCCGGATGCCTTTTTTACAAGCCCGCTTAAAATATACCGGATTCCTCTGGCGGTAAGCGGACCGCCTCTTTGATTGACAAACAGCACATCATGAGGCTCTTTTGCTTTTTCAAGCAGGCACTGTCTGCCGCTGTTGATATACAGCTCCAGCGCATCACGGGCATATGAGCCGAACGGGATGTAGCGCTGCTTCCTGCCTTTCCCGTGAACGAGCACCGTATCCATGAACAGGTCAAGATCACTGACAGTGAGCGTACAGCACTCACTGACCCTCATTCCGGTCGCATAAAGAAGCTCAAGCAAGGCCTGATCGCGCATCCCTGACGGCTGACTTCTGTCTGAAACAGCGAATAGTTCCTCAAGTTCTTTTTCATAAAGAAACTTCGGAATCCGTTTCTCTTGTTTCGGCAGATGAACAAGCTGAAACGGATTCTCTTCAACAAGCTTTTCCCTCATTAAAAATTTATAGAAGCTTCTCAAAGCTGAAATTTTCTTGCTGATTGTTTTTCTTGACAGGCCTTTTTCATAAGCTTCTGTCAAAAATATTCTCACATCATGATATGCAGCTTCATTCAATCCATTTATATTTTGAGCATGCAGAAACATCCCAAATTCTTCAATCGAATTAACATAATTCACAATAGTATATTGTGAATAATTTTTTTCAATTTGTAAATATTCAACGAATAACTTTAAAAAAAAGTTAACATTCTCAGCCATTATGAAGACCTCCCTCTCCGAAGGGCTTTTAAATGGTATCATATTATGCATTGAAGTTGCAATGAAAAGCTATATCGTTTTCGAAATAGTTTGAATAGTCTCAATTGCGCGTTTAGCGTATTCTTCGTTTCGTTCTTTTTTGTTTTTAATTTTAACAGGCAATTCTTTTAATAAGCCGAAGTTTGCATTCATCGGCTGGAAGTTCTTCTGGTTTGTCGTCGTAATGTAGTGAGCCATGCTTCCGATCGCCGTCTCCTGCGGGAATGTCACAAGGTCCTGACCGAGAACAAGTTTGGCTGCATTGATTCCCGCTACAAGACCTGACGCAGCAGATTCAACATAACCCTCTACGCCGGTCATTTGGCCCGCGAAAAACAGGTCGTTCCGCTGTTTAAATTGATATGTCGGATTCAAGAGGCTCGGCGAGTTGATAAATGTGTTTCTGTGCATAACGCCGTATCTGACGATGTCAACATTTTCAAGGCCCGGGATCAGTTTAAGCACTTCTTTTTGATCTCCCCATTTTAAATGTGTCTGAAAACCTACAATATTATAAAGCGTTCCCGCCGCGTCGTCCTGTCTGAGCTGAACGACTGCATAAGGCCGCTTGCCTGTTTTAGGATCTTCCAGTCCGACCGGTTTCATCGGTCCGAACAGCATCGTTTTCTTGCCTCTTTTCGCCATGACTTCAATCGGCATGCAGCCTTCAAAGAAGATTTCTTTCTCGAATTCTTTTAACGGAACCGTCTCAGCCGTCGTCAGCGCTTCATGGAAACGGTCAAACTCTTCCTCAGTCATCGGGCAGTTTAAGTATGCCGCTTCTCCCTTGTCATAACGGGATTTTAAGTACACTTTATCCATATCAAGGCTGTCTTTTTCAACAATCGGCGCCGCCGCGTCATAAAAATACAGATATTCTTCTCCTGTGAGCTCTTTCAGCTGCTGTGAAAGCGATTCTGACGTAAGCGGACCGGTCGCGATAACTGTCGGGCCTTCCGGAATCTCAGTTACTTCCTCGTGAAGAACCGTTACGTTCGGATGGTTTTTCACAAGATCCGTCACGCTTTGCGCAAATTCATGGCGGTCAACGGCAAGCGCTCCCCCTGCCGGAACCGAGCACTTATCAGCAGATTGAATGATTGCTGAGTCAAGCGCCCGCATTTCTTCTTTTAATACGCCTACCGCATTGGCGAGCGTATTTGAACGCAATGAGTTGCTGCATACCAGTTCCGCGAATTTGTCAGTATGATGGGCTGCCGTCTGCTTTACGGGCCGCATTTCATATAGCTTTACTTGAATTCCTCGTTTTGCAAGCTGCCATGCCGCTTCACTTCCGGCTAGGCCCGCTCCGATTACATTTACTGTTTGCTGGTTCATTTCTTTTCATCTCCTGTTGTTTGTCCCTTCCACACAAAGAAGGTGAGCAAGGCTCTGCTCACCGCTACTTCTGTGGTTCTTCCTTATAATCGCATTCGACGCATTGGACTTGTATGCCTTTTTTAAGCTTTTTCTCTACGAGCATATTTTCACATTTCGGGCATTTTCGTTCAATCGGTTTGTCCCAAGATACGAAGTCGCATTCTGGATAACGGTCACAGCCGTAAAAAACGCGTTTCTTTTTTGATTTTCGTTCGACAATGTTTCCTTCATGGCATTTAGGACATTTAACGCCGATTTGTTTGACTATCGGCTTGGTATTCCGGCAGTCAGGGAAGTTGGAGCACGCCATGAATTTCCCGTACCGGCCCATTTTGTAAACCATCCGGGAGCCGCATAACTCACAATCTTCATCCGCGTATTCAGGTTCAATTTCCACTTCTTTCATTTCGGCTTCCGCTTTTTTCACGCGCTTTTCAAAGTCGGTATAGAAGCTGTCAATGATTTGAACCCATTCTGTCTCGCCGTCTTCAACATGGTCAAGATCTCTTTCCATTTTTGCCGTGAATTCAACGTTTATGATTTCCGGGAAAAACTCCATGATCAGATCCAGCACGATCTGCCCTAGCTCAGTCGGCACAAACCGTTTATTGTCTAGTGCCACGTAACCGCGGCGCTGGATGGTGTCAAGAGTCGGCGCATACGTTGAAGGACGGCCGATACCCAGTTCTTCAAGGGTTTTAACCAAGCGCGCCTCTGTGTAACGCGGAGGCGGCTGAGTAAAGTGCTGCTCAGGCTCAATATCTTTGGATAAAACCGTGTCTCCCTCTTTAAGGTCCGGAAGCATGCGGTCTTTTTCTTCCAGCTGATCGTCTTTACCCTCTACATAGACTTTCATGAAGCCGGCGAATTTGACTTTACTGCCGTTTGCCCGGAATGTCAATCCGTTATTGCTGAGATCAACACTCATCGTATCCAGAACGGCTGGCGCCATCTGACTTGCAACAAAGCGCTCCCAAATCAGCTTGTATAATCTGAGCTGGTCTCTTCCAAGCACCGCTTTTAACTCGGCAGGTTTTCTGAGTACTGAAGTCGGACGGATCGCTTCGTGGGCATCTTGTGCGTTTTCATTTTTCTTTGGCGCTTTCCGTTTTCCCGCTAAGTACTCTTTTCCGTATGCCTGATCAATAAAAGCTGACGCTTCTTCAACGGCTGTGTTGGAAATCCGCGTTGAGTCCGTTCTCATATACGTGATGAGCCCGACTGTTCCTTCTTTGCCGAGATCAATTCCTTCATATAACTGCTGAGCGATCATCATCGTTTTCTTCGCTCTGAAATTCAGTTTCCTTGCAGCCTCCTGCTGCAGGGTGGACGTTGTAAACGGCAGAGCGGGATTTCGTTTACGTTCTTTTTTCGTAACCTTGTCTACCGTATACTTATTGCCTTTCAGCTCAGCAAGAACAGCTTTCACGTCTTCTTCGCTTTTTAAAGGAAGCTTTTTGCCGTTTTTTCCGAAAAAGCCGGCTTCAAACGTCTCTTTTCCTTTTAAAAATGAGCCGGTAATCGTCCAGTACTCTTCAGGTTTAAAGTCGTTGATTTCCTTTTCCCGGTCGATGATCAGCCGGAGCGCAACGGATTGCACACGGCCCGCACTGAGGCCTTTTTTTACTTTTTTCCAAAGAATCGGACTGATTTTGTATCCGACGAGTCTGTCTAATATGCGGCGCGCCTGCTGCGCATCGACAAGATCCATATTGATCATGCGCGGATGTTTAAATGATTCTTTAATGGCGTCTTTTGTTATTTCATTAAAGACGACCCGGCAGTCCGAGCTTAGATCCAGATCAAGGCTGTGCGCGAGATGCCATGCAATCGCTTCCCCTTCTCTGTCGGGGTCGGCCGCGAGATAGACTTTTTTTGCTTTCTTGGCCGCTGTTTTTAATTCTTTTAAAACAGGGCCTTTCCCGCGGATCGTAATATATTTCGGTTCAAAGTTCTGTTCGATGTCAACTCCCATTTGACTTTTTGGAAGATCCCGGACATGTCCCATTGAAGCTTTGACTTTATATTTTTTCCCTAAATAACGTTCAATCGTTTTCGCCTTTGCCGGCGATTCCACGATGACTAGATAATCAGACATTTTCATCCCCCTCAAGAGGTGTTCTCTCTCTTTTCAAGTATCAATTCATTTTAGAGCTGCCTTTTTATGGCTTTCAACATTTCATTCTTTATGATGAACGTCATTTTATACATGAAAATAATGTGCAACTTTAAATCCTCACTATTATTAAATATTACAATACCGTTTGTCAAACGATATTTCAAAAGGGTTCCGTATACTGAACGCCTCGGGCGGTCAGCTCTCCGTCAATATCCTCTGCGCATAATACCGCTTTCGCCCCTTCTTGAATGAGTTTTATAGGTCCTCCGGAATATGGATTAAAAATGGAACCGGGAACGGCAAATACCTCTCTCCCTTGATCAAGGGCTTGATAAGCCGTGATTAATGAACCGCTTTTTTCTTTTCCCTGCACAACTACAATTCCTTCACTTAATCCGCTGATTATGCGGTTTCTCATCGGAAAATGCCACTTTTTCGGCTTTGTTTCAGGAGGATGTTCTGAGAGTAGGAGATGATGTTCAGCCATATATTCTGCTAACAGGAGATTTTCCCGGGGATAGATATGATGGAATCCGCCGGCTATTACGCCGATCGTAAGCCCTTTTGCCCTGATGCTCGCCTTATGAGACAATCCGTCTATGCCGGATGCCAGCCCGCTTACTATGACCCAGCCTTTTTTTGAGAGTTCAGCGGTAAGATGCCCAACCGCTTTTATTCCGTCTTCCGTCGGTTTCCGCGTTCCTACAATCCCTATTTTTCTGCCTTTTTCAAGAAGTGACGTATGCCCTTTTGCAAACAAGACAGCCGGCGGATCATAAATTGTTTTAAGCCATGAAGGATAGCGGCTTGATGAAATCGGGATGACAGTACTGCCTTCTCGGCGGTAATCGGACAGAACTTTATCAAGTTCCGGTTCCTTGCGCTCTATTTCTCGAAAAATTGCTTTCGGAGCTGTTTTCCCTTCTGACAAAACAGTTAATGGATGCGGATCTCGTAAAAAAGACAGAGAGTGATCAGCTTTCCACCATTTTAATAGAAGAGACGGGGAAATGATTTGATTGATACTGCAGACCATTAAACAGCGCGACGCTTGATCCAAATCTGGCAACCTCCTCTTTTGTACAGCAAAAACAGGAACAGCCGTTACGGCTGCCCCTGCTTTGATCAGTGAGTTTTGCACGTTTCAAATAAGCCTTTTTCTTTCAACACCTTAATCAGTGTTTCACCCATTACAGAAGGGGTTTCCGCCACTTCAATCCCGCAGGCGTTCATCGTTTTGACTTTTTCTTCTGCCGTGCCTTTTCCTCCGGAGATGATGGCGCCCGCATGGCCCATGCGTTTTCCAGGAGGGGCAGTTTTACCGCCGATAAAGCCGACAACAGGCTTTGTCATGTTCGCTTTCACCCACTCAGCCGCTTCCTCTTCAGCTGTGCCGCCGATTTCTCCGATCATGATGACGGCGTGTGTTTCAGGATCTTCATTGAATGCTTTTAACACGTCAATAAAGTTCGTGCCGTTGACCGGGTCGCCGCCGATACCTACAGCGGTAGATTGGCCTACGCCGGCTTCTGAAAGCTGATGGACAGCCTCGTATGTCAATGTTCCTGAACGGGATACAACGCCTACATGCCCCTTCTTATGAATGTATCCCGGCATAATGCCGATCTTACATTCTTCAGGCGTAATAACACCCGGGCAGTTCGGCCCTATTAATCTCGTTTTCTTGCCTTCCATAAAGCGTTTCACTTTCACCATGTCCAAAACCGGAATGTGCTCAGTGATACAAATGACAAGATCAATTTTCGCGTCAACCGCTTCCATAATTGCGTCTGCCGCAAACGGAGCCGGCACATAAATGACTGACGCATCAGCGCCCGTTGTGTGAACCGCTTCTGCGACCGTATTGAATACCGGCACGCCTTCCGCTTCAGTTCCGCCTTTTCCAGGTGTTACACCGCCAACGATATTCGTGCCGTATTCCAGCATCTGCTTTGTATGAAATAAAGCGGTAGAACCTGTAATCCCCTGTACAATAACTCTTGTATCTTTATTGATAAAAACACTCATTATCTGGTCCCCTGCCTTTCATTCTTTCCTAAACTAAGGATACGATTTTCTGCGCGCCGTCTGCCATTGATTCCGCAGATGTGATATTTAAGCCTGATTCATTCAGGATTTTCTTTCCTAAATCTACGTTTGTCCCTTCAAGGCGCACGACCAGCGGCAATGTCAATCCGACTTGTCTCGTCGCTTCAACAACGCCTTCGGCAATGACATCACACTTCATGATGCCGCCGAAAATATTAACGAAAATTCCTTTTACGTTTTGATCGGAAAGAATGATTTTAAAAGCTTCCGTAACTTTTTCAGCGGTTGCGCCGCCCCCGACATCCAGGAAGTTTGCAGGTTCTCCGCCGTAGTGTTTAATGATATCCATTGTAGACATTGCAAGACCCGCGCCGTTTACCATACAGCCGATATTTCCATCAAGGGAAATGTAGCTTAAATCGTATTTTGAGGCTTCGATTTCTTTCGGATCTTCTTCATCTAAATCTCTGTATTCCATAATGTCTTTTTGTCTGTATAACGCATTACTGTCGAAGTTCAGCTTAGCATCAAGCGCCATGACGTTTCCGTCTCCCGTGACGACGAGAGGGTTGATCTCGGCGATGGAGCAGTCCTTCTCAACAAATGCTTTATATAGTCCGAGCATAAATTTAGCGGCTTTGCCGACAAGCTCTTTCGGGATGTTAATTGCGAATGCAATCTCCCTCGCTTGATAGCCCTGAAGGCCTACAGCCGGATCAATAACCGCTTTTTTAATTTTTTCAGGTGTTTTTTCCGCTACTTCTTCAATTTCCGTTCCGCCTTCTTCAGACGCCATTAAAACGATTCTTGAAGTGGCGCGGTCAAGTACAAGCCCGACGTAGTATTCCTTTTTAATATCGCAGCCTTCTTCAATAAGTAAGCGTTTTATTACTTGTCCGTCCGGACCCGTTTGATGTGTGACGAGCGTCTTGCCTAACAGTTCTTCGGCATACTCCTTCACTTCATCCGTTGTTTTTGCAATCTTTACCCCACCAGCTTTGCCGCGGCCGCCAGCATGGATTTGCGCCTTTACGACATAAACCGAGCTTGACAGGCTCTCTGCTTTTTCAACTGCTTCCTCTGCTGTAAAAGCCACTTTACCTTCAGGAACAGACACCCCGTATTTTCTGAGGACTTCTTTTCCCTGGTACTCATGGATATTCATTTCCCATCCTCCTAACTTATGTAGCAAAACTAAAAATAGACTGCGCTTTCATTCTATATAATACTGGAAGAATTGTCTAGGGTTCAAAACAAAATCTTTATATCCTTCCAAACATTCTAACTTTTATTTTATTGAAAATATAAATTTAAACGGAGTCTGGGAAATGATTGATCCTTATTTTTCGTTTTTCAGGCTTTCATCCAGCCGGTAAACAAATGAAAAAATTTCAGCGACGGTTTCATAAAGCGCTTCCGGTATCTGATCGTCGACCGTCAAATGCCGCATTAATTCGACAAGGGTCCTGTCTTCCTGAATCGGGACCCCCGCCTTCTCAGCTTCTTTTATGATATTTTCCGCCACATGCCCCCTGCCTGTTGCGATAACCTTCGGGGCTTGATCTTTCTGCCGGTCGTAATGCAGGGCGACAGCTCTTCTTAACCGAGTCTGCTCTTTCATACTTTCACATCCACTTTTCGTCCGCCGTCTTTTTCCATAAACTCATCCACAAGAGCGCTCTGGTCTTTCGGACGCCGTTTTTTTGCCGTGATGCCTGACAGGCTGAAGCCCGTTTCTTTTACGGCTTCTTTCAAAGCCGGCACGAGAGGGTCGATGGCCGCCTGAAGTTCAAAATCGGTCTCAACTGTAATGGTCATTACATTTTGCTGAATCATACAGTCCACGACGGTTTCTTGCAGCGTTTCAAGATGCAGTAAAAACAGGAGCCTGCAATGTGACGGATCGAGTTTTCCGTCCGGCTTCTTCCGTCCTTTAAAAAGAACTGTAATATCATTCTCATATGCGGACGCTCCCAATGGAAATGACAGCACCATCTGCGTAAAAGAAGGGTTATGCTGCTCAATAAACAGTTGGCCGTTTAATTTATGAATAAGCGGTTCTGCCTCTTGTTTAACGGCTTGGGGTGCTTCTTGAAGCGTCCGGACAGCCTGGAGGGCCGTTTTCAGCGCTTGTTTCTCCGGCTGCGGAGACATTCCCTTTTCAAGCGCTGTAATGAATGATAATTCATCACGGGTGCCCAGCCCTTTTTTGATTCTCTGCAAAAGGCTTAATACATCATGTTTTTCCGTATATTTCAGTTCGGTAAGCTGGACAGCTTTTTCGAAAACAGCCGTCTCCTGTTCTGCCAGTTGTGCTTTTTGAAGAACAGGTGCTGTTTTGGATGTTTTTTCTTGCGAAATAAAAGCCTTGATGATGTCCGCCGTTTCTTTTACGGGGCGGTTTTCATTCTTTTCGGCTGATGCCATTAATTTTTCGATAATCTGTTTTGCCTCTTTTTCAGGCAGTTCCGTATCCGTCCTGGCATTCGGAAGAGAAGGCTGGCTCGGGGCTGTCTTTCCGTTTTCACGAGTCACTCGGACAAATGGTGATTGTTTTAATTCTGTCCCTTCTCCTTCTTCTGTCAGCCCGGTTTCTGAAATCGGCATGCGCGCGGCCGAAGCAAGCTTCTTCAAGAGACGTTCTGCATGAAGATCTGTTTCCGCGTCTAACACGTCAGAAACCGCCTCTTTAAGCACAGACAGCTCTTTTGCCGATTGCGGAGCCTGATTGATTGCCTGAAGCAGTCCTGATAGAAGGCGGCGGGTCGGAAACGGGTATTTGACGGCATGAATGGCTGACAAGACTTCCGGATGCGCGGGCAGTTCCCGTTTAAGTGCAAATACAATAGTTTCTGCCGCTTTTTTCAATTCGGCTGCCGGGAGCGATTCAGCCCAGCGGATACAGGCTTTGAGGCTGTTTTCCGTCATCGGCAGTTTCTGATGCATAAACGTTTCGGCAATATGCTGAGACACCGGTCCCGGTTTGACGGAAAGGGCGTTCAGCAGTCTTCCCGCCGCTTCTTGAACGGTTTTCGGGCTTCCTTCGAATTGGTCAACGACATGAAGCCGGCCCGTTTTTTCAGCCGGCTGCTTTTCATAAGAAAACCAGTAATACGCCTGCGGCCGGAGGGCAGTTTCAAGCTTTCCCTGCATCGTCCGGCCGCCGATTTGGATAAGGGCGCTTTGATCATCCAACAAGCGGAGAACCTTCCCTAACAGCAGCCTTTGGGTACCGCTGTCTTTGCTGCCGTCTTGCCTTTCCGGAGAGGTTTCTGTTATCAGCTGTCTGAAAGCCGCTTGGATTTCGCCGCTTATGTTCATGTCTTACGCCTCTTTTCTAACAATAAGATTGAACGGGAGCGAACGTTTTTCGGTGAATATTTGTCGGTCCGTATGCCTGAAGAGCTTCAAGATGTTCTTTCGTTCCGTAGCCTTTATTTTTTTCAAAGCCGTACATGGGATAGGTTTTGGCGTATTCAGCCATGAGACGATCCCGCGTTACTTTTGCTATGCAGGCTCCGGCGGCAATTGATACGCTTTTGGCATCCCCTTTTATGACAGATGACTGCGGAATGTCAAGCGGAAGCGTCATGGCATCTGCAAGCAGATAATCTGGTGTTTCCGCTAAAGCATTGACCGCTTTTACCATCGCCAGTCTTGCCGCCTCATAAATGTTGATTCGGTCAATAACATCCGCATGGACAATGCCGACTCCTATAGCCGCCGCTTCTTCCGTGATCCGGGTGTAATACTCCTCGAGCTTCTTTTCCGATAATTTCTTCGAGTCCGTGAGACCGAGAATTTCGCACTGTGCCGGCAAAATGACAGCGCCGGCGACAACCGGTCCGGCAAGCGGCCCTCTTCCCGCTTCGTCAACACCAGCAATCAGGCGGAAGCCCTTTTTGTATGACAGTCTTTCGTATGCCGTCATGTTCAGCCACTGCTCTTTAAGAGCTTTTTCCTTCGCATGCTTTTTCAGCCATTGCTCTAAAAGCGTCTGTACGCTTTTTCTCGGATCTTTTTCACATTGGGCAAGGAAAGGGTCGCTTTCGTCCCTGACCTCTTGCAGGCGTTCTTTTACGCTTTTTACGGTTAATGTATTCACGTTCTCTTCTCCCTTACATTATGTATATCGGTATTCTGCGGAAAAAATAAAGACCCGCATCGCTGCGCGTCTTTATTCTGATGGTGTTTCAAACGAAAGCCTGCCGAATTTTTCCGTCCGGATGTCCCGAATGATGACTTCTGTGGTTTTATCATAGTCAACCAGCCCGCCGCCCATCAAACAGCCGCGTTTTTCACCGATCGCGTCAAATAGGGCGGCAATGTCTTCAGGGATTTCCTGAAGTCCGTAGCGCTCCTTTAAGCGGTCAGGATAATGCTCTTCCAGAAAGCGCAGTCCGAAGACGGCCACATCCTGCAGGTTGATAATAGTATCTTTAATCGCCCCGGTGATCGCCAGGCGCAAGCCAACAAGCTCATCTTCAAATTTAGGCCATAAAATTCCCGGTGTATCGAGCAGCTCTAATTCCTTGCCTACCTTTACCCACTGCTGTGAAGTGGTAATGCCGGGCCTGTCTCCCGTCTTGGCAATGTTTTTTTTGGCCAGCCGGTTGATGAGCGTAGATTTCCCTACGTTCGGAATACCGATGATTAATGCGCGGATGGCTCTTGGCCTTATGCCTTTTGCTTTCATTTTATCGAACTTATCTTTCAGAAGCTCTTTCGAGGACGGGACGATTTGATGCAGTCCCTGCCCGTTAACGGAGTTTATTGAAAGAGAGGGAATGCCCTGTTCCTGAAAATGGTCCTTCCACTGGGCAGTCACAGCCGCATCCGCCTTATCGGCTTTGTTTAAAAGCATAATGCGCGGCTTATCTTTTAAAATCTCCTCAATCATCGGATTTCTCGATGACATCGGTATTCTTGCATCCACCAATTCGTATACGATATCAATTAATTTCAGTTTCTCTGTTACTTCCCGTCTCGCTTTAGCCATATGGCCCGGGAACCATTGAATGGTCATGTGACTTAGACACCTGCCTTATTTGCCGGAACCGTATGTTCCGGTGATCTCTTATGTATTTTACGTTGCTTGTTCTGCTTTTACAAATTTCATATAAAAAAAGAGCCTGTTACGGGTAACAAGCTCTTTTCGTTCGTTATCATTATCGTCTGATTTCTTTAATACGAGCCGCTTTTCCGCGAAGTTCACGCAGGTAGTAAAGCTTAGCGCGACGTACTTTACCGTAACGTACAACTTCGATTTTCGCGATTTTTGGTGTGTGTACAGGGAATGTACGTTCAACGCCAACACCGTAAGAAATCTTACGAACTGTGAACGTTTCGCTGATTCCACCACCACGACGCTTGATCACAACACCTTCAAAGATCTGGATACGCTCACGGTTACCCTCAACAACTTTTACGTGTACACGTAAAGTGTCACCAGGACGGAACGCAGGAAGATCAGTGCGAAGCTGTTCTTTTGTGATATCTTGAATTAGTTTTTGCATCGTTTTCAACTCCTTCCAACAGATGCTCTTAGCCACAACTGCAAGGCACAGCGGAACATCGTTTTCAAGCTTTTGAAGGATAAGCCCTCTTAAGCCACAAGTAGTATCTTATCATATCTTCACTGCCCGCGCAATAGAATCTATTCGTTTTCCCACTCGGAAATCCATTTTCTTTGCTCATCAGTAAGAGGATAGTTTTCAAGAAGATCCGGACGTCTTAAAAAGGTTCTTCTGATTGATTCTTTATTGCGCCATTCGTTTATTTTGGCATGGTTTCCGGACAGAAGGGTCTCAGGCACTTTTAAGCCTTTATAATCTGCCGGCCTTGTATAATGCGGATGCTCTAAAAGCCCCGTGCTGAAGGAATCCTCCATGTGAGATGCTTCTTTTCCCAGGACGCCCGGCAAAAGCCTGACAACGCTGTCGGCAATCATCATCGCGGGGAGCTCTCCCCCGGTCAGCACAAAATCCCCGATGGAGATTTCATCAGTGACAAGGTGTTCCCGGATCCGTTCATCATACCCTTCGTAATGTCCGCAGATAAACATCAAATGTTCCTCTTCCGCCAGCTCCTCGGCTTTCTTCTGAGTAAAACGTTCACCCTGCGGGCAGACGAGAATAATGCGCGGTTTGGCGTCCGTATCGGCTGTCAGCTTTTCAACGGCATCAAATACGGGCTGCGGCTTTAACACCATCCCGGCTCCCCCGCCGTACGGGTAATCATCAACCGTTTGGTGTTTATTATCCGAAAAAGCGCGGAAATTGATGACGTCAAAACGAACCGCCTCTTTTTCCTGTGCTTTTTGCAGGATGGATGAGCCGAGCACCCCTTGAAACATTTCGGGAAACAGTGTTAAAAAGTCGATTTTCATTCGTCTATTAACCCTTCCATTACATGAATCATAATTTTCTTCTCATTTATATTAATATCCTTTACCACAGAAGCAATATACGGAATGAGCGCATCTTTTTTTCCTTTTCTCGCAACTACCCATACGTCATTAGCTCCGGGCGTCAAGATTTCCTTTACTGTGCCGATCAGTTCCCCGTCCTCTGATACAACTTCGCAGCCGATGATTTCATGAAAATAAAATTCGTCTTCTTCAAGCTCTCCCAAGTCTTCTTCAGGGACTTTGATGATCATGTTTCTTAGGTGCTCGACTTCATTGAGGCTCGGCATTTCTTTGAATTGCAGCAGATGAAACTGTTTGTGAAGCCTGTGGGTGTTGACCGTTACTTTAACAGGCTCCGCGGCTCCTTCCGCAAACAAATAGAGCGTATTGCCGGGCTTGTACCGTTCTTCGGCAAAGTCCGTTTTAGAAATAACCCGCACTTCGCCTTTAATGCCGTGGGTATTTACAATTTTGCCTACATTAAACCATCTGTTTGTCATATTATCACCTCGGGCGAATTTCAATCACTACCCCGTCTTTTATGACGATGGTATTTGCCGCTGTTTTTTCATGCCAGTTATCACCGACGTCAATTGAAAGCAGCGCATCGATCTCCTTTTCCTTCACTTCGCTTCCGAGCGGGAGCGAGTGTGTCTGGCTTATTTGGAAATCGATCATTTTGATTTTGTCTTGTCTCTTTTCAATGGCTTTTTTAAAAGATTCCGCCACATCTGGATTCTGCTGATCTTTTTCATGTTTTCTAAGCTGAAAATAGAGCTGGCTGCATTCTCGTTCAAGCGTTTGCTTTTTTTCTGCAAAAGAGGCCAAAAGCTTTTCTTTACTTTGCTCGGTCAGAACCTGCATAACGGTTACCCTGTGAATAATCTGCATAGCACCAGACTCCCCACTCTTCCAACATATTTCTGTTCATTTGCTTTTTTTACGTGTAAAAAAAGGGGAGGTGCCGGCCCTCTCCCTTTCAGTCAAATATTTCAAATTGAACTTTCTTAGAAGACTGTGCGCCAGCTGCAAAAACGACGGTTCGAATCGCTCTTGCAGTCCGGCCTTGCTTTCCGATAATTTTACCGGTATCTGACTTATTGACAGATAAGCGCAGCGCAATCTTTTGATCGGTCTCTTCTTTTGTGACCGTTATGTCTTCCGGATGGTCGACAAGCGGAGCCACAATGCTGACAATCAAATCTTCCAAGTTCTGATCAGTCATTACTTGCCTTGTTTAGCGTTGTGGAATTTTTCCATAATTCCTTGGCTTGAGAACAAGTTGCGGACTGTATCAGAAGGTTTAGCTCCTGTTTGCAGCCATTTAAGAGCAAGCTCTTCGTTGATTTTCACTTCAGCCGGCTTTGCAACCGGGTTGTATGTGCCGACTGTTTCGATGAAACGGCCGTCACGCGGTGAACGAGAATCTGCTACAACAATACGATAGAAAGGAGATTTTTTTGCTCCCATACGTTTTAAACGAATTTTTACTGCCATTTTACTAGCACCTCCGAAAATATTTCAACAAGATAGTATATTAACAATGATAAAAGTGTTTGTAAAGTGTTTTTTCTTAACAACGGTTTTATCATGTATAACCGATTACATAAAAGGTAATTTAAAGCCTTTTTTCTTCCCTTTTGACATGTTTGTCATCTGCTTCATCATTTTTTTCATTTCCTCGAACTGCTTTAAAAGACGGTTGACTTCCTGAACGGATGTTCCGCTTCCTTTAGCGATCCGCTTCCGCCGGCTGGCGTTGATGATATCCGGCTGTTCTTTTTCAAGAACAGTCATTGATTTGATGATCGCTTCCACATGATTCAGCTGTTTTTCATCCACTTGGATGTTTTTTAAGCCTTTCATTTTGCCTGCGCCGGGCATCATTTGCAGCAGTTCGTCAAGAGGCCCCATGTTTCGGACCTGACCGAGCTGCTCCAGAAAATCATCCAATGTGAAGCTCATCGTTCTCATTTTCTGCTCAAGCTCTTTGGCTTTGTCTTCATCAACAGTCGCCTGAGCTTTTTCAATCAAGGTTAACACGTCACCCATTCCGAGAATCCGGGATGCCATCCGCTCAGGATGGAACGCTTCTAAAGCGTCGAGTTTTTCTCCCATTCCGGCGAATTTAATCGGCGTTTCAGTGACTGCGCGGATAGAAAGCGCCGCACCTCCGCGGGTATCCCCGTCAAGCTTTGTTAAAACAACACCCGTTAAACCGAGCTGGTCATTAAAGCTTTTGGCGACGTTTACCGCATCCTGACCGGTCATCGAGTCGACGACAAGGAAAATTTCCTCAGGATTTGCGACTTCTTTTACGCCGGAGAGCTCATCCATCAGTTCGTGATCGATGTGCAGCCGTCCGGCGGTATCTAAAATCACGTAATCATGATGCTCTTCCTTCGCTTTTTCAATCGCCTGTCTGGCGATTTCCACCGGGCTGACCTGATCGCCAAGAGAAAAGACCGGCATATCAAGCTGTTTCCCCAGTGTTTCCAGCTGCTTAATCGCAGCGGGGCGGTAAATATCCGCAGCCACGAGCAGCGGTTTGCGGTTATGTTTTTTGCGCAGCAGGTTGGCAAGCTTCCCCGTGGTTGTCGTTTTACCGGCACCTTGGAGCCCGACCATCATAATAACGGTCGGCGGGCGTTTGGCGACGGCAATTTTGCTTTCTTCGCCGCCCATCAGCTCGGTAAGCTCTTCTTTTACGACTTTAATAACCTGCTGGCCGGGTGTCAGACTCTTCATGACGTCCTGTCCGACAGCCCGTTCACTTACTTTTTTCACAAAATCCTTTACGACTTTAAAGTTAACGTCAGCCTCAAGAAGCGCAAGACGAACTTCACGCATCATCTCTTTTACGTCTTGTTCGCTGACTTTTCCTTTTCCGCGGATTTTTGAAATCGTCTTTTGCAGTCGGTCGGCTAATCCTTCAAATGCCATTGTTTGCCGCCTCCTAATCTAATTTCTCAAGCGCTTCAATCAGAGCCGTCATTTTTTCTTCTTCCTGCAAGCCGGAAGCAAGCTCTTTCAGCTTTGTAAACATTTCTTTACGCTCCTGAAACTTTTTAAAAAGGAGCAGTTTTTCTTCATATTGTTCAAGCATCGCTTCTGTCCGTTTGATGTTATCATAAACGGCTTGCCTTGAAACGTCATACTCTTCGGCTATTTCACCAAGGGAGAAATCGTCCAGATAATAAAGCGACATATAGCTCTTTTGTTTTGACGTCAGCAACGACTGATAGAAGTCAAACAAATAGTTCATTCTCGTCGTTTTTTCGAGCGACATTTGAGCTCTCCCCTTTGTTAAGTCAAATCCCTTTACAAAAACATAGTTTACATGGTTTCAGAGCGTCTGTCAAGTTTTTATCTTGTCAATGAATGCAGGTATTCGCCCTGTCAGTTTGCTGGTGTTTTCCGCCGCTTTTATAAGCGAACAGCCGGAGCGCTTTTTTGCGCCCGGCTGAAACAGACTGTCTATTCTTCCGCTTTTTCAACTAAATCCGAAAAGAGACCGTATACGTAAGATTCTGCATCAAACCGCTGCAGATCGTCAACCTTTTCTCCGAGGCCGACCAGTTTCACGGGAATATGAAGCTCATTGCGGATCGCCAAAACAATTCCGCCTTTTGCGGTGCCGTCAAGCTTCGTTAACGCGATACCCGTCACATTCGTCGCTTTGGAGAATTCTTTCGCCTGCGCCATCGCGTTCTGGCCAGTCGTCGCGTCGAGCGCGAGCAGAACCTCATGCGGAGCCTCAGGCACTTCGCGTTCGATGACGCGTTTGACCTTTTCAAGCTCTTTCATTAAGTTTACTTTATTCTGAAGGCGGCCGGCCGTATCACAAATCAGCACATCCGCGCCTCTTGCTTTAGCCGCGTGTACGGCATCGTAAATAACCGCCGCAGGGTCGCTTCCGGCAGCCTGCTTAATGACAGGCACGCCTGTACGCTCTCCCCACACTTCAAGCTGTTCAATCGCTCCGGCTCTGAAGGTGTCTCCGGCAGCAAGCACAACGGATTTACCTTCATTCTTCAGCTTATGGGCAAGTTTTCCGATCGTTGTCGTTTTTCCGACGCCGTTTACGCCGACAAGCAGAATAACGTTTAAGCGCCCGTCCTGAATATTCAATTCAGAAATCTCTTCGTTGCCGCTGTTATAAATTTCGACGAGTTTTTCAGAAATGACGGACTGCACTTCCTGAGGGTCCTGGATGTTTTTCAGCTTCACTTCTTTTTTGAGCTCGTCAATCAGCTCCATGACCGTTGTAAAACCGACGTCAGCGCCAATCAGGACTTCCTCAAGCTCTTCGAAGAAATCTTCGTCGACTTTTCGGTAGCGGGAGACGAGTTCGTTCACTCTATTTGAGAAGGAATTTCTTGTTTTTTCAAGGCCATCTTTAAATTTTTCAGAGACGGAGTCTGTCTGTTTCGTGATTTTCTCTTTTAATTTTTTAAAAAAGCTCATCTTTCAACCTCTTTCCTCGTTACTGAACGAATTCTTTTGTTTCTTCCAGTTTGACCGACACCATTCGGGAAACGCCGGATTCCTGCATTGTAACACCGTAAAGGACATCCGCTTCCTCCATGGTGCCTTTTCTGTGGGTGATGACGATAAACTGGCTGTCGCCGCTGTATTTTTTTAAGTATTGCGCAAACCTGAATACATTGGCTTCATCAAGCGCAGCTTCCACTTCATCAAGCACGCAGAACGGCACTGGCCTTACTTTCAAAATGGAGAATAAAAGGGCAATGGCCGTCAGCGCCCGTTCTCCCCCTGACAAAAGATTTAAGTTTTGCAGTTTTTTGCCCGGAGGCTGCGCGATAATGTCCACGCCGGAGTTGAGAAGGTCATTCGGTTCGGTCAGCTTCAATTCAGCTCGTCCTCCTCCGAACAGGGAACGGAACACGTCGTTGAATTGCGAACGGATCTGTATAAACGTTTCATGGAATCGCTTCGACATTTCAGAATCCATTTCTTCAATGACTTGAAACAGTGTATTTTTCGCTTCCGTCAGATCATTTTTCTGCTCTGTTAAAAACTGATACCGTTCGTTCACTCTTTCAAATTCATCGATGCTGCCGAGATTGACCGCGCCAAGCTCTTCAATTGAAAGTTTGATCAGTTTGACCCGTTTTCTCGCCTCTTCAGGCTCGATTTCGAGCTGATATTTTTCTTTTGCCCCTTCAAAAGATAAGCTGTACTCCTCGCGTAAATATTGCAGCAGATTATCAAGCTCAACTTCCATCCGGCCGAGTTTTACCTCTTCATCTTTCAGAATTTCTGTTTTTTGCTTGTACAGCCGCTTCATCTCTTTCAGCTCAAGCTCATTCGTATCAAGAGCCCGCTGGAGCTTTACGCGCTGGTCGCGCCGGCTGGCAATCAATTCGATCGTTCTCGTTTTATCGTGAAGCTTGTGTTGAGCCGCTTCTTCAAGCTGCTCCTCGCCGCTTGTGCTGGACGTCATCTCTGAGGTCAGCAGGCTTAAATCTTCCCGTGTTTCTTTCAGAGCGAGCTGCGTTTCTTCAAGCTCTTTTCTCAGCCTCTTGAGATTGTCTTCTTCACTCGAGCACGCCTGTTCTTTTTTCGCTGCGGCAATTTTACATTCTGTCAGTTCATGAGAGAGCGTTTCTTTTGTTGAGGATAGGGTCTGCTTTTGTTTTGTCAGCCTGTCCATCTCTTCCTCAAGTTCTTTCAGCTGGCCTGATGCCTCACTCAGCTGTTCTTCCAGCGCTGATTTACGCGTCTCTTTGTCCCGGCTGCTTTCCGTTAGTGATGCTTTCTCCTGATCGTAAAGCTCCAGGTGGGTATTGATGTTCTTTTCAGCGACTTCGAGTTCATACAGCCTGCCTTTTACATCCTGCTGCTTTGTTCTGAAAGCTTCACCGTCTTCCCGGAGACTGCTCAGCGTATGTTCAAGCTCTTGAATAGCCTGTTTCAGTGTTTTGACCTCTTTTTCAAGCAGAGCTGTTTTTTCTTCCATTTCAGCAAGCCGCGCAGTTACCGTCTCAAGCTCCCGGCTTCTGCCGAGCAGAGAATTGTTTTTCTTTTTGACTGCGCCGCCCGTCATTGATCCGCCCGGATTAACGACATCGCCCTCAAGCGTCACGATGCGGTAGCGGTGACCGAGAAGCTTGGCCAGTTCATTCGCGCCTTTTAAATCTTCAGTGATCAGCACGGTGCCGAGAAGGTTTTGAATGACATTTCGATATGCCGCATCATACGTGACAAGCCCGCTCGCTGTGCCGAGAAAAGAAGGATGCTTCGAAGCCGTCTGTTCATCACAGGTTTGGAGCTGGCGCGGCTTCATGACCGTAAGCGGCAGGAACGTCGCGCGGCCGAAGGAATTCTGTTTTAAATATTGAATCGCTTTCCGCGCCGCCTGCTCATCGTCTGTGACAACGTGCTGCGCCGCTGCGCCGAGTGCAATTTCGATCGCCGTTTCATATTTTTGTTCGGTGGAAATCAGTTCGAGAACGGCGCCGCGGATGCCGCCAAGCTGCTCTTTCTGTTTCAGCACTTCTTTTACACCTTGGTAAAACCCTGAAAAATCGCCCTGCATCGTTTCAAGCATATCTTTTTTGGATCTGGCCTGCTGTACAAATTGATACGCTTGATACAGCGCTGATTCTTTCTTTTCATACTGGCGTTTTTTCTGTTCATATGCGGTCTGGACTTCGCGGTAGCGGCCGACCTGATTGTGAATGTCCGCTTCAACGGCGGCCAATTCTTCTTCGCACGCCGCTTTGCGGACGGAAATATCATTTCGTTCCTGAAGATATTTTTCATTGTTTGCGGTCAGTCTCGCCTGCTGAACGGCAGATTGGGACATCTGGTCATCTAAAAGCTGCAGCTCGTTGCGGATCGACGCCTGGCTGTTTAACAATTCAAAGTAATCGCTTTTTAATTGTTCGATTTTCTCTTCTACGTTTTCATTATGCAGACTGAGAGCCTGCTGCTTTTCTTTCACCTGAGCATCTAACCGTTTCACTTCCGCACGCAGCTTATCAAAGACGGCAGACTGTTTTTCGATGTCCGCTTTCAGTTCGGCTTCTTTGTTCGTGTAATGTGTAACGGATTCCTCAAGCTGTTCCCGGTTTTGCGCGGCGTTTTTTTTGCGCTCTTTGAGCACTTCTTTCCGGCCTTCCAGCTTTTCAAGCTCTTCACTGGTCACGAGCAGAACCTGCTGCAGCTCGTTGACGGATTCATCAAGCGCGTGAATTTTATCTCTCGTCTCTTCTATCATCGCTTCTTTAGCAGATATCGCCGATGATTCCGCCAATTCTTCTTCTTTTGCCGCCTGCACCTTTTCTTTTAAACCCGACCATCTGCCATGCAGTTCTTCGATATCAAAAGCGGTAAGGGCGATTTCGACATGCTCAAGCTCTTTCTTTTTTTCTAAGTAGTCTTTGGCGATTGATGCCTGGATTTTAAGCGGTTCGACCTGATCTTCAAGCTCGTGGAGAATATCTTCCACCCTGTTTAAGTTATCCTGCGTCTCAAACAGCTTGTTTTCCGCTTTTTTCTTTCTTGTTTTATATTTCAGCACGCCGGCCGCTTCTTCAAAAATACTGCGGCGGTCTTCCGCTTTGCTGCTGAGAATCTCTTCGACTTTCCCCTGGCTGATAATGGAAAACACTTCTTTTCCGAGCCCGGAGTCCATGAATAAGTCAATGATGTCTTTCAGGCGGCACTGCTGATTGTTGATGAGAAATTCACTTTCTCCGGAACGGTATACCCGTCTCGTCACGCTGACTTCGTGATAATCGATCGGGAGAAAATGATCTTCATTATCAAGTGTTAAAGTGACTTCGGCAAGATTCAGCCGCTTGCGTGAGTCACTTCCTGCAAAAATGATATCTTCCATTTTTCCGCCCCGAAGCGAGCGGGCTGATTGTTCGCCGAGCACCCAGCGGATGGCTTCGGTGATGTTGCTTTTTCCGCTGCCGTTTGGCCCGACAACGGCCGTGACGCCTTTTACAAAGTCAACGGATATCCGTTCTGCAAATGATTTAAATCCTATAACGTCTAAACGTTTGAGGAACATCCCAGATCCTCCTTATCGTATAAGTATCTCAATATTATCATAATCAACCGCTTATATCAGGCGCATACATATTGAAATCCCCCTAGGGGTACAGGGGGATTTTATTGTTTCGTATGGTGTTTTTGCAATTTTGCAAGAGCTTCCTGTGCCGCATGCTGCTCGGCTTCTTTTTTGGAACGTCCGTTCCCGATACCGAGCGCCTCACCTTTAAGAGAGACAAGCGCCTCGAATTCCCGGTTGTGGGCGGGCCCTTTTTCATTGAGAATTTTGTACTCAAGCGATCCTTTCCCGTCCCGCTGTACAAATTCTTGAAGCTGGCTTTTGAAATCCATCACATGAGAAAAAGCACCATCGTTTATTTTAGGGAACACGTACACTTTCAGGAATTGCTGAACCGGCTCAAGGCCCTGATCCAGATACAGTGCGCCGATAAACGCTTCAAACACATCCGCTAAAAGCGCAGGACGCTTTCTGCCGCCCGTCATTTCTTCTCCTTTACCCAAGAGAACAAGATCGCCGAATGACAATTCGTGGGCAAGGGAGACGAGTGACGGCTCGCATACGATAGCGGCTCTCAGCTTCGTCAAATCTCCTTCACTCATGGCCGGATATTTGGCAAATAAGAATTGGGAGATCGTCAGTTCCAAAACAGCGTCACCTAAAAATTCAAGCCTTTCATTGTCTTCATACGGCTTTTTCCGATGCTCATTCACATAAGATGAATGTGTAAATGCTTGATACAAAAGTTTCTCGTTTTGAAAATGAACCGAAATCCGTTCTTGGAACTCTTTAAACTGCTCTATTTTTTTATAGAACTTTTTTTTATCTTTAAAATGTGAGTGTTTTGACATAGTAACCTCCATAGGCACATCAGGTTCACCGCGCTCCCCGCCGTAAACGGAATCGGCAGCGCGTACAGCGTCAGACGCCGGTAACCGCACGATTAAAGGGCTAAAGCCCCGCTGTCAGGCGGGACTTTTAGCATCAGCTTATTGCTGGTTTTGTATGTAGTTCACAGCGTCGCCGACTGTTGCAATCTTTTCAGCATCTTCGTCAGAAATCTCCATATCAAACTCGTCTTCAAGTTCCATAACAAGCTCAACTACATCTAGGGAATCAGCACCTAAGTCTTCCTTGAAAGAAGCTTCAAGTTTGACGTCAGCTTCATCAACGCCAAGGCGGTCTACGATGATTTTCGTTACACGCTCTAATGTATCTGCCATAGCAATTCACCTCCCCTCAAGTATTATAGTGGATTCGTTTTTAAAAAACTAGAGAAACTAGGATGAAATTTTAAAAACAAATCTTTACATCACCATTCCGCCGTCAATATGAAGGGTTTGGCCCGTCATATAACGCGATCCTTCAGAAGCAAGGAACGTGACAACGCTGCTGATATCGGAAGGTTCCCCGAAACGCGCGAGCGGAATCTGCTTCAGCATTTCATCTTGGACTTCTTTAGAAAGCTTGTCCGTCATATCCGTGGAAATAAAGCCCGGAGCAATCGCATTGACCGTAATATTGCGGCTTGCAAGCTCTTTGGCTGATGATTTTGTCAAGCCGATCACACCGGCTTTGGCCGCCACATAGTTCGCCTGACCGGGGTTTCCGCTGACGCCGACGATTGATGATACGTTGATAATCCGGCCGGAGCGCTGTTTCATCATCTGTCTTGTCACGGCTTTCGTGCAGTTGAAAACACCTTTCAGGTTAATGTTGATGACGTCATCCCATTCATTTTCTTTCATTCTCATGAGAAGATTGTCTTTTGTAATCCCCGCATTGTTGACGAGAATGTCGATTGAAGAAAATTCAGCGACAGCCTCTTTCATCATGTTTTGTACTTCTTCGGAATTTGATACATCAGCTTTTACCGCGATCGCGTTTCGGCCCATAGATTTGATCTCATCTACGACTTCGTTCGCTTTCGCTTCATTTCCGGAATAGTTGACTACTACGTTGCAGCCGTTTTTCGCAAGATCAAGCGCGATCGCCCGCCCGATTCCGCGGGACGCTCCTGTTACCACTGCTGTTTTTTCATTAAGCATCCTGATTCTCCTCCTTCAGCGTTTGAATCGCCAGTTCAATGGTTTCTTGGTCAGAAACCGCGATTGTTTTAAGGCGGCGGTTCACTTTTTTCACAAGGCCTGAAAGCACTTTGCCGGGCCCAATTTCAACAAACGTCGTGACGCCTTCGTCAATCAGTTTGTTAATCGTTTCTTCAAAGCGTACAGGTGAATACAGCTGTTCGATCAGTTTCTTTTTGATATCGTCTTTGTCTGTCATGACGTCAGCCGAAACGTTTGAAATAACGGGAACAGCCGCATTCTTTACATCACAGGCACTGAGCACGTCTTCAAGTTTTTGCGCCGCGGGCTTCATTAATTCAGAATGGAACGGTCCGCTTACTTCTAATGGGATCGCCCGTTTTGCGCCGTTGTTCTTCGCTTCTTCTGAAGCCAGCTCCACGCCTTTTGCCGTTCCGGAAATCACGATCTGGCCGGGACAGTTCAGGTTTGCAAGCTGTACGAGATGGCCGTTTTCTGTCACTTGATCCGTCACCTTTTTCAAGGACTCCGCATCCATCCCCAGAATAGCGGCCATTGCGCCTTCTCCCGCAGGCACGGCTTCATTCATGAATTCTCCCCGTTTTCTTACCGTGTAAACGGCATCTTTAAATGTCATCGCTCCCGCCGCAACAAGCGCCGAATATTCTCCGAGACTGTGTCCGGCTGTGAAATCCGGTGTGATGCCGGATTCTTTAAACTTTTCCAATACGGCAATGCTTGTTGTCAACAGCGCAGGCTGCGCATTGTATGTAAGGGTTAATTCCTCAGCGTCACCTTCAAAAATGAGCGAGCTCAGCTTTGTTTCAAGCGTTTCATCCGCTTCATCAAAAATACGTTTTGACGCTTCTTCACGTTCGTACAGGTCTTTTCCCATACCGATATATTGTGATCCCTGTCCGGGAAATAAAAATGCAATCTTACTCATGATGCGGTAACCTCCAGACTACTCATCTGTTTTTTCTTCTTTTACTTCTTCTTCTATAAATGCGGCCACGTTTTGGCTCACCATTTCTCTCGCCTGGCGCACCGCGTGGTAAACAGCGCGTGCGTCAGAAGAGCCGTGCGCTTTAATCACAGGCGCTTTCAGTCCGAAAAGACTCGCTCCGCCGTACTCAGAATAGTCCATTTTCAGTTTCATTTCCATCAGCTTCGGCTTTAGCACTCCCGCTGCCAGCTTAGAAACAAAGCTTGACGTCAGTGTATCTTTCAGCATTTTGAAAATCGATAACGCTGAACCTTCCAATGTTTTCAGAGTGACGTTGCCCGTAAAGCCGTCTGTGACTATGACGTCAGCAGCGCCTTCCAGCAAGTCTCTCGCCTCAACGTTTCCGACAAAATTCACGTTTGTTTCTTTTAATAATTCAAACGTCTTTTTTGTCAGGTCGTTTCCTTTCTTTTCTTCTGTGCCGACATTTAACAAGCCGACGCGGGGCGAGCTGATTCCGAGAACCTGCCGTGCATATACAGATCCCATAATTCCGTACTGGACAAGGTGTTCCGGTTTGGCATCGACATTGGCTCCCACGTCCAAAAGAAGGAAACCGTCCCCTGATACGGTCGGAAGCGTCGGCGCAAGAGCCGGCCGGTCGATTCCTTTAATTCTGCCGACGATAAACAGTCCCGCTGTCATGAGAGCGCCCGTATTCCCCGCTGAGATGCAGGCGTCCGCTCTGTTTTCAGCCACTTCCTGCGCCATCAGCACCATAGAAGAGTTTTTCTTTCTGCGTACGGCGCGGACCGGTTCATCCGTCGGTTCAATCACTTCATCGGCGTGCAATACGGTGATGCGGTCTGATGTTGTTGGCAAGTGTGATTCTATCGTTGTCTTGTCACCGACCAGCGTAATATGAATATCGTCAAAAGCCTCAATACTCTTCATTACTCCGTCAATAACAGCTTTGGGTGCGTTGTCTCCTCCCATTGCATCTACAGCTATTCTCATGCATGCTCCACCTTTATGATTGTTTTGAACGGTACATGTCAAAGATGCCGGAGAACACGACTTCTTCTCCCACATAGCTGTTGACTTCAACTACCGTTCTGCCTTTTTCTTTTTCGACTGCCGTCACTTTGGCTTTCGCAACGACGCGCTCGCCTTCTTTCACCTGTCTTGTAAAGCGGATATTTGCGCTTGCGGTCAGCGCCAGCTCATCATCAATGACGGCTACGGCGAGTGAGTTCGCCTGCGCAAACAAATGATGCCCCCGCGCAATTTGATTGCGGCTGAAAACATGTTCGCGTCTTACTTCTAATATAGAAATGGCCTGGCCGTCAAGCTCCAGATCAATGATTTCACCGATCACTTCATCTAACGACAGTGATTTCACTTCATCATCAAGCGTTTGTTCTGCCACGTTTTTAATTCTTTCTCTCAGCTCCGGTATTGAGAGCTCCAAGCGGTCTAAGCGGATCGTCTGAATGCTGACGCCGAAATTCCCCGCTAATTCTTCATCTGTGATGAAGGGTGTCGATTTGATCGTCTGCTGCAATAATTTTTGGCGTTCTTTCTTGCTTCTTCTCATCTGTAAACACCATCCGGACAATTAAGACTAGGTACTAATAGTAGTATATAATTTCATAGATTGGAATGCAATGATTGTTTTTTGAAAGCCGCCCAATTTTGCAGAATCAGCTTAATTTCTCCCCTTCTAAGACACCGCTTGAGAGCAGTTGAGCGCGGAGCATGCGGTACTCGTCATCTTTCCAAAAAGCCTCTGATGACACCAGATTGGCCGCATCCTGGCGGGCCGTTTCCAAAGCTCTGTAGTCATGAACCATATCCGCCACCTTGAACTCGGGCATACCGCTCTGTTTTTTCCCGAAGAAATCGCCGGGACCGCGCAGCTCAAGGTCCTTTTCAGACAGTTCAAAGCCGTCGTTTGTCTCCGACATGATTCTCATCCGTTCTTTCCCGGTTTCGGATTTCGGATCGGCCATCAAGATGCAGAAAGACTGATGGTCTCCCCGTCCGACCCGGCCGCGGAGCTGATGGAGCTGAGACAGCCCGAAACGGTCGGCGTCATAGATGACCATAATCGTCGCATTCGGCACGTTCACCCCGACTTCTACGACAGTTGTTGACACAAGAACCTGACATTGATTGGCGCTGAATTCTCTCATCACCTGATCTTTTTCATCAGAATGGAGCTTCCCGTGCATCAGACCGACATTCCATTTGCCGCGGTAAACCTCAGACAGCATGTTATATACGTCAATCGCATTCTGAACATCCAGCTTATCCGACTCTTCAATGAGCGGGCAGATAATATAGGCCTGCCTTCCCTGCTTCAGCTCTTTTTCAATAAAAGCCAAAATCCGCTCCAGCATGTCGTGTTTCACCCAATACGTTTCGATTTGTTTTCGTCCCGCGGGCATTTCATCTATAACGGAAACATCCATTTCTCCGAAGACGGTAATGGCTAATGTTCTCGGTATCGGGGTGGCTGTCATAAACAGCACATCCGGGTCCTGGCCTTTATTCCTGAGTTTTTTGCGCTGGTCGACCCCGAACCGATGCTGCTCGTCCGTAATGACAAGGCTCAGCGCTTTAAATTCCACTTCATCCTGGATTAAAGCATGGGTCCCTACTAAAATATCAATTTCTCCGAGAGCAAGCCGCTCCAAAAGCTCTCTGCGCCGCTTTCCTTTAACAGAACTCGTCAAAAGCGCGATGTTCACATCTTCATTTGCAAATAACGATACGAGAGAGTCGGCATGCTGTTCGGCCAGAATTTCAGTCGGCACCATTAAAGCCCCCTGATACCCCGACAGGATCGCAGCGTACAAAGCGATGGCGGCGACGGCCGTTTTCCCTGACCCGACATCGCCTTGCAGCAGACGGTTCATACGGTAAGGAGATGTCAAATCAGCGGTAATTTCACGGAGCACGCGCATCTGTGCGTTCGTGAGCGAAAACGGAAGGCTGGCTGTAAAAGCGGCGAGCTTTTCAGCCGGAAACACATGGCTGATGCCTTTTGACTGTTCTCTTTCCGCTTTACGGAACGCCTGCATTTTCAGCTGAAATAATAAGAATTCTTCGTAAACAAACCTGCGTCTTGCCTGCTGTAACGATTCCCTCGTTTCCGGCTGGTGCATCGTCTGCAGGGCTTGTTTGTAATCAGGCAGCTTGTAACTGATTCTCAATTTTTCAGGAAGCGGATCGGCAATATTGTCCAAATGGTGCTTCAAAGCTTCCTTAATAAACCGCCTCATCATTTTAACGGTGACGTTTTCTTTAACGGAATAAACAGGCTCAATGCTTTTATCTTCTTGATGAGGCCCGTTTTTTAATTCCTGCACAGAAATGGTCTGCCTGTGTTTATCCCATTTCCCGGATATCGTGACGACAGAACCGAGCGTCAGTTTCTTTTTTAAGTACGGACGGTTAAAGCAGACCGCGGTAATTAAATAATTGCCGACAAGCACCCTGAATGTCAGCCTGTTTCGTTTTTTGCCGTAATAGGTAAGAGAAGGTTCTGAATGAACCTTCCCTTCTACTGTAACTCTTTCTTCATGTTTAACTTCTTCCAAATCCCTCAGCTCATAGTCATCATAACGGTAAGGGAAATAATTCAGAAGATCAGAAATGTCATAGATACCCAATTCTTGCAATGTTTTTTCTGTTTCCGGCCCAATGCCCTTAATCTCCGCTATACTAGTTTGCTGATGGTGTTTCACTTGATTTCAGCGCTCCTCCGAAAATTTTCTTCTCTAATTCTCTTCCCGTCGGTGTCGCGGCTAAACCGCCTTGTCCCGTTTCACGCAATGCTGTCGGCATCGTCTGGCCGATTTTGTACATCGCGTCAATTACTTCATCGCAAGGAATTCGGCTTGTAATTCCGGCCAGCGCCATATCTGCCGCGATCATTGCGTTGGATGCTCCCATTGCGTTTCGTTTGACACACGGCACTTCTACCAAGCCGGCGACCGGATCACATACGAGACCGAGCATATTTTTAAGCGTAATCGCCATTGCTTCTGCTGATTGCTGAGGCGTTCCGCCCGCCATTTCCACAATCGCAGCGGCCGCCATACCTGATGCTGATCCGACTTCCGCCTGACAGCCTCCGGCAGCTCCTGAAATACTCGCATTATTTGCTACGACAAAACCGAACGCTCCGGCCGTAAACAGAAATCGGATCATTTGTTCCGTCGTGGGGTTCAGCTTATGCTTTACGGCGAATAACGTTCCCGGCACAACCCCGGCAGAACCGGCGGTCGGCGTGGCGCAGATCGTTCCCATCGCCGCATTGACTTCATTTGTCGCCACAGCTTTAGAAACGGCGTCTAAAATCAGATTGCCTGACAGGCTTTTACCCGATTGGATGTATGCCTGAAGTTTCACGGCGTCTCCGCCTGTTAAACCGGTCTGGCTCGTGACACCCTTCAGCCCTTTTTCAACCGCAGCTTCCATGACGGAGAGATTACGCTCCATTCCTTGAAAGATTTCTTCCCGTGTTTTTTGCGTCACTTCCATCTCTTGAGTGATCATTACTTCTGAAATCGGAATCTGTTTTTCTTGAGTGATTTCTATTAATTCTTTTACATTACGAAACATGTCATTTTCCTCCTGACTTTTTAGTCAGCTATCTTAGTAACCTGTATAATATTCGGAAGTGTTGAAAGTTCGTCCAGCACTTCTTCTTCAATATTCTGATCGACTTCAATCGTCATCAGCGCAAGCTGTCCGACATCCTTGCGCGCCACTTCCATATGTCCGACGTTGATGGAGAATTTCGCAAGCACATTGGCAACGCCTGCAATCGTGCCGAATTTATCATTATGAACGACTAAAATAGCCGGATGGTTTCCGGAAAGACGCAGCTCAAAACCGTTAAGCTCCGTAATTTCTATTTTTCCGCCGCCGATTGAAATACCGGTAAGGGCAAGCTCCCCTTCATCATCAGAAATGACGATACGCGCCGTATTCGGATGAACGGGCACAGCATCCTCTGTGCGGAACTCTATATATATGCCCTTGTCTTCAGCAATTTGAATCGCTGTTTTAATCCGCTCATCAAATGTATCAAAATCAAGCAGGCCGCCGATAATCGCGACATCAGTGCCGTGGCCCTTATACGTTTCTGCAAATGATCCGTAAAAAGACACAACAATCCGGCGGGGCTCCCGCCTGAATAAGCTTCTGGCCACTCTGCCGATACGGGCGGCGCCTGCGGTATGTGAACTGGACGGACCGATCATTACCGGGCCGATAATATCAAAAACGCTTCTATATTTCATGCTGGTTTGTTCCTCCTTAACATCACTTGATTCAGCGCTTTTCTTTAGACTAATTGAACATTTATAAATTGGCAAGCAGGCGCACTGCCGCACTGCCGCAGGTAAATATAGGCATAAGAATAGAAGGGCCTGATAAGCCCTTCTATTCTGCCGCAATTATATATGGGTACAGAGGCTGTCTGCCGTTATGGATTTCAACCTCGATATCTTCACAGACGCTTGTAATATATTCTGCGAGTTTCTCAGCTTCTTCTTCCGGCGCGTCTTCTCCGTACAGGATGGTGACGATTTCATCTTCTTCCCCGATCATTTCATCCAGCAGCAATTTCGCCGCACTTATCCGATCTTCGGCGCTGCCGATAATCGAACTGTTTAAAATGCCGATAAAATCACCTTTTTTAATATCCTTTCCGTCAATATGGGTGTCTCTGACTGAATATGTCACCTGTCCGCTTTTCACATTCCGGATGGCCTCAAGCATATTGGCTTCATTTACATCAGCCGGCTGGTC
Source organism: Bacillus amyloliquefaciens DSM 7 = ATCC 23350 (assembly GCF_000196735.1). Lineage (GTDB taxonomy): Bacteria > Bacillota > Bacilli > Bacillales > Bacillaceae > Bacillus > Bacillus amyloliquefaciens. The sequence goes on along the minus strand of NC_014551.1, from coordinate 1,659,735 downwards.
AGGGTTAAACGCAAGCAGGGCGGTCATACCTTGCGGCACCGTTTTTGCCGGAATGACAATTACATTTTCTTCAGCCACACTCGCCGCTTGATTGGCAGCCATCACAATATTTGAATTGTTCGGAAGAATGAAAACCGTTTCCGCATTGACAGACTGAACGGCTTCCACAATATCTTCCGTGCTCGGATTCATTGTCTGGCCGCCTTCGATTACGTGTGAAGCGCCGATGCTCGTAAACAGTTCAGAAATGCCTTCTCCCATTGCCACGGTCACGATTCCAAAAGGCTTGCGGGCTTCTTTCATAACGCCGGCCGGCTTTTTTTCATCATGTTCTTGGCTGATAATGGAAGTATGCTGCTCCCTCATGTTTTCAATTTTGATTTTAATTAAATCGCCGTAACGCTGTGCAAGATTGAGCACGTTCCCGGGTTCTTCGGCATGAATGTGAACTTTCGCCAGCGTATCATCAGCTACAACCAGCAATGAATCGCCGTAACGGCTCAGTTCGTTTCTGAACGTTTCTTCCTTGAACGTCCGTTTATCTTGATCCAGCCTTACCATCACTTCCGTACAGAATCCGAATTCAATGTCTTCTGTACTCAGCATGCTCTGCGCGCTTTTATGATGCTCGGCATTCACCATATCATCCAGAGCCGGAAGAACCGCTTTTTTCGGTACGGACTCTCCTTTTAAGGAGGCCAAAAAGCCTTCATATACACAAAGCAGACCTTTTCCGCCGCTGTCAACGACACCGACGTCCTTTAAAACAGGCAGCAGGTCCGGCGTGCGGTTCAGCGACGCTTCCGCTTCTTCAATAACAGTCTCCATGACCGCAATGATATCGGTTTCTTCTTTGGCCGAGGCGACCGCTTTTTTAGCCGCATCCTTCGCCACGGTTAAAATCGTTCCTTCAACCGGTTTCATGACCGCCTTATATGCCATATCCACTCCCGCTTGGAGTGCAGCGGCAAATTCTTGGGCGTTTATTTCTTTTTTGTTTTCAATGCTCTTTGTGAAGCCTCTGAATAATTGGGACAAGATCACCCCTGAGTTTCCTCTCGCTCCCATAAGCAGGCCTTTTGACAGGGCGATGCCGACTTTGCCGATGTCAGGTGAGTCAAGGTGCTCTACCTCTCTTGCACCTGATGACATCGATAAATTCATGTTTGTTCCGGTATCGCCGTCCGGCACGGGAAACACATTCAGCGCATCCACCGCGGATGCGTTTTGAGACAATGTCTCAGCCCCCGCCAGAATCATTGCCGCAAAAGCTCTCCCATCTAAGTTTCGTCTAGACAATACTCATCCTCCTCACTACGGGTTCGTTACTCGTACGCCTTGGACATAAATATTTACAGAATCAACTGCAAGTCCGATTGTTTGATTTACTGTGTATTTTACCTTCGTCTGAACATTGTGAGCTACTTCGGATATTTTAGTGCCGTAGCTGACAATAATGTACATGTCGATATGTATTTGTTCTGATTCCTGACGGACATGTACGCCTCTTGCGAAGTTCTCTTTCCGGAGGATTTCAGACAAACCGTCTTTAATCTGGTTTTTGGAGGCCATCCCCACTATTCCGTAACAGTCAATGGCAGCGCCTCCGGCAACCATTGCGATGACTTCGTTGGATATATCAATCTGTCCGTATTTTGTCTTCATTTCAATGGACACACAGGTTCCTCCTTCAGGTGCATAGAGTTATCATTATTCTACTATATGTATCCCATTATGAAAAGAAAAGATACAGAAGCGGCGCTTCAGCGCGGGAGATGTGATTGGTTTTACATGTCAAGTGATTTTTCTTGAAAGTAAGGGAAACAATAGTTGCAAACGGTTTTTAGCTGTGGTAAATTATTTAAAGTATTGTATAACGAAAGCATCTGAGACACTATGTTTGAAAAGATGTTTCGCGCAGTTAGGAGGGAAACAAATGGCACGTAAATGTTTTATTACAGGTAAAAAAACAAAAGCCGGAAACAACCGTTCTCACGCAATGAACGCTTCTAAGCGTACTTGGGGCGCCAACCTTCAAAAGGTCCGCATCCTCGTTGACGGCAAACCTAAAAAAGTGTATGTATCTGCCCGGGCTTTAAAATCCGGTAAAGTTGAGCGTGTATAAGCAAAAATGAACGCCTGCCCTTTTATGCGGCAGGCGTTTTTTATGCGTTCAAAGAGGGCAATTCAGCTTCTTGGGCTTACTCTTTTCTAAATGAGCCCAGCATCGCCCGGACAATTCCTCCTAAAAACTTCGGCAATTTAATGGTATAAAATTTCATTTTGTCCCCTCCTATAAGTCCCGTATCCGCTGCGTTCATCACTTTAGGATTCATGGTTTTTTCCGCATATGGCAGAAGCCGCTTTTCTAATCCGCGCTCCTTACCATTATTAATATGCCTTTTGCAAACGAAAAAGTACCTCGTGAATGAATGAGTTCGTTACTAATACATAGTGTGGAACCCAGGGGAATATGACAATTATCCAGGGGATATTTAAAACCGATGAGTGTCAGGCCGTCTGCGGCTTCCGAAAACGGAATAAAAGAAATATAGCGTCTGCGCACTTTTTCTTCAATTGTATAGCGGCCGGGTTCGAACATCTGAATCTCATTCTGCCGGTCGATCAGCTTGACAACCGTATCCTTATTTAAAGCTTTATACAAAAGCTGAATGTTCCCTAAAAAGTGATCTGCTCTTCCGCCCGTCACACCGAATATCCGAATGTTCTCCGGTTCTTTTTGTAAAGCCCAGTCAAGAGCGAGTTCAAGATCGGTATAATCTTTTTCCGCCTGATACACATGGAGGGCCGGCGCCGCTTTTTGAATCTGCAGGAGCTCTTCTTCCGTAATGCTGTCAAAATCACCGAAAGCTTCCTGCGGAACGATTCCGGCCTCCAAAAGAGCGACCGTCCCTTTATCCACTCCGACCCACGTCGTATCTCCGTCTGTGTACTCGGACAGATCGGGAATAAACTCCCGAGGGCCGCCCGCAACGATATTGATTGTCTTCATATGTTTTCCTTTCCCTCTCAGACGCGAAAAGAGCCGGCGGCTTTCACCGGGCTCTTTATCAGCATGTTTATTCTGCGTTTCGGATCTCAGCGATGGCTTTTTTCCGATCCGGCTGATTATATACGGCGGACCCGGCAACAAGCAGATTAGCGCCCGCTTCAGCGCATAAAGGAGCTGTTTCTTTATTAACGCCCCCGTCCACCTCGATTAAAAGTTCAGAGAGGCCTTTCTCCTCTGCCATCTGTTTGACTTGACGGATTTTCGGAAGAACCGAGTGAATAAAGCGCTGACCTCCAAAACCGGGGTTCACCGTCATTAACAGCACAAGGTCCAACTCATCGATCACATGTTCAATGATTTGAACGGGCGTATGCGGATTGAGCACAACTCCCGCTTTTATCCCCTGCTCTTTTATCAATTGAATGGTCCGGTGAAGATGCGGACACGCCTCAGCGTGGACGGAAAGGATATCCGCACCGGCTTTTGCAAATGACGGGATGTAGCGGTCCGGGTTTTCAATCATAAGATGAACATCCAGCGGCAGATCAGTCACCGGACGGACGGCTTCAACGATAAGCGGTCCGATTGTAATGTTAGGGACGAAATGGCCATCCATGACATCAATATGGATATAGTCCGCTCCTCCTTTTTCCACGTCTTTAATTTCCTCGCCCAGTGAAGCAAAATCGGCGGAAAGAATTGATGGCGCAACCTTAATCATATTAATACCTCGGCTTTCTCTCTTTTATTTCCTGCATAAATTCTTTGTAATGCTCATAGCGGTACGGCTGAATGTCTCCTTCTTCCACCGCTTGCTTTACCGCGCATTTCGGCTCCTTCAGATGCAGACAGCCTCTGAATTTGCATGAGGCGCTTATTTCTCTGATCTCAGGGAACGTGCTGCCCAGCTCTTCTTCCTCAATGCCGGTGAATTCAAGTGAACTGAACCCCGGAGTATCCGCCACAAGACCGCCTGAGGTATGAATGAGCTCCACATGGCGTGTCGTATGTTTCCCGCGTCCTAAATGCGTGGAAATCTCGTTTGTTTTCAGCTCAAGCTCCGGACTGATCGCATTTAAAAGCGAAGATTTTCCGACTCCGGACTGCCCGGCAAACACCGTGGTTTTATTCGCGAAGTGTTTCACAATGCCTGTTAAGCCGCTGTTTTCTTTTGACGACGTCACATATACATCATAACCGATCGCCTGATAGTCTTTCACGTAAGAAAGAATCTTCTCTTTCGATTCTCCGTCTGAAGCTAAGTCCATTTTGGTTATGCAGATGATCGGGTGAATGGCGTTGGCTTCCACAAGAACGAGAAAACGGTCCAATAAGGACGTGCTGAACGCCGGCTGAACGGCGGAAAAGACGAGAACGGCCTGGTCGACATTTGATATCGGCGGCCTGACCAGCTCGTTTGTTCGTTCTTTGATTTCCAGCAGGTAGCCTTCTTTATCATTTTCAGCCTGATAAACGGCATAGTCGCCGACCAGAGGCGTTATTTTATTCTTTCTGAAAATGCCCCGTCCTCTGCATTGAATGATCTTGTCCTGTGATTCATCCAGGACGTAATAGAATCCGCTTAACGCTTTAATAATTTTGCCCTCAGGCATACGGTCCCTCCTTGTCAGTCATTATCTTTCGGGTATTCAATCGTTTTGTAGCTGACGACTTTATGATCGACCATCACTTGATAATACCCCTTCTGTCCCTGATCAATCTTCAGTTCAATTGTTTTTTCAGTCGGCTCTTTTATTTTAAACGAGTCATACGTATCAGAGATGCTGTGGTCTTTATCATCGATGGCGATTTGCACTTCGAGCTCGTCCCCTTCATGTTCGGGTTCGTAGGGGATGCTGATTTTTTCTTTTACCGTTTTCGCCGGTTTTTCTTCAGGCCCGAGCGAAAACGTTACTTCAACATCACTTCCCGGCTTAACCGCAGTGCCGGCTGCCGGCTCTTGCTTCATGACCTGTCCCTCAGGCACGTCATCTGAGTGAGCTTCCTTTTCAACAAGCTGCAGGCCGTTATCTTCAAGATACCCGGAAGCCGCTTCTTTACTGTATGTTTTTAAGTCTCTCAGCGTAACGTCCGCCGGTCCGAGGCTGACTGTTAAGCTGACTTTATCATCGCTTACGACCATGTCGGTTCCGGCTGATGGGTTCTGATCAATTACGGTGCCAGCCGCACTGTCATCGTTCTCTTCTTTTACATTGACATGTTTGAAGCCTTTATCCTTAAGCGTTTTTTTCGCATCATCGATCGGCCGGCCTTTCACGTCAATCAGCTGGGTTTTCGGTTTCCCGATGCTTTTGTACAGCTTTACAGAAGAGCCTTCTTTAACGGCAGAACCCGCTTTCGGATCAGTTTTGACCATTAATCCCTCTTCGATTTTTTCATCTTCAATGTCCGTCATATCAGGATCCGCTTGAAGGCCGTTCTTTTCAAGCAGGGCTTCCGCTTTTTCGTACTTCATGCCCCGTACATCGGGGACGCTTACCTCTTTGGGCATAAACAAAGACGGGAACACGGTGACTGCAAGAACAGCCGCCATTATGAAAATAAAGCAGACAGCCAGCAAAACCCACGGCCATTTCCGTTTCTTCTTTTTGGCGGACGGCTGTTCTTTATCATCCGTCTCTGCCGGCGTTTCCGCCTGAAGCGCGGCTATCGCACCGTCAGTAATAACGGGAATCGCTTTCGTCATTTCCTCATCATCCTGCACGGAGAATTTTTGTTCATTCAGCCTGCCGGCGTCAAAAGCCGTTCTGATGTCCGCTTCCATGTCCTCTGCGCTTTCATAGCGGTGAAACGGATCTTTGGCGGTTGCCTTTAAAATAATGTTTTCCACGCTCTGCGGAATGGAAGGGTTCCACTTTCTGGCGGAAGGCGTTTCTGCTTGCAGATGCTTTAACGCAATGCTGACGGCTGATTCTCCGTCAAAAGGCATTTTGCCTGTTAAAAGCTCAAACAGCACGATGCCGAGCGCGTAAATATCCGATTTTTTCGTTGCCAGACCGCCTCTCGCCTGCTCCGGAGACAAATAATGAACCGAGCCGAGCACAGAATTCGTATGTGTAATTGTCGTCGAAGTGAGGGCTGTGGCGATGCCGAAATCCGTCACCTTGATATGGCCTAAATGATCTATCAAAATATTGTGCGGTTTGATATCCCGGTGCACGATATGGTTATGATGGGCATGGGCGATGGCTGAAACGATCTGCTTCATAACAGACAGCGCTTCTTTCGGATGAAGCGGTCCGTGTGCGGTTATGTATTCCTTTAACGTCATGCCTTCCACATATTCCATGACAATATAATAAATGTCGCCTTCCTCCCCGATATCGTAAATACTGACGATATTCGGATGATCAAGGCTTGATGCCGACTGTGCTTCTCTTCTGAAACGCCTGATAAAATCAATGTCATTCACAAAGTCAAACCGCAGGATTTTAATTGCGACTTCACGTTCGAGAATGATGTCCTCAGCTAAAAAAACGTTCGCCATTCCGCCGCCGCCAATGGGCCGGAGGATATGATAACGCCCGCTGATCCGCTTGCCGGTTAGCACTTGTCTTCACCCTCTTTTGCATCTGCGGAAAGCTCAATCAATACAGCCGTGATGTTGTCCTCGCCGCCGTTTTGATTCGCTTTGCTGATGAGAAGGTCTACCTTTTCCTGAGGCGCAGATTCGGCTTGAAGCATTTGTTTGATCTCGTGATCTTCTATTTTATTTGACAGTCCGTCAGAGCATAAAAGCAGCTGATCGCCGTCAGAAAGCTCAAACGAACGGGCGTCGGGGCTGATGGTTTCATCAGTCCCCAGCGCTCTCGTCAGTACATTTTTCCGCGGATGATGCTCGGCGTCCTCTTTTGAAATTTCTCCCGTCTTGACCAGCTCATTCACAAGCGAATGGTCTTCAGTCAGCTGAGTGAATTCCCCGTCTTGAAGCAGGTAGCACCGGCTGTCTCCGATATGGGCGACAGTGACAAATTTCCCCGTGAATAAGGCGCAGACAACGGTTGTGCCCATTCCCCGGCATTCTTCATTCGCTTTAGCGTGGTCATATACCTTGGCATTCGCCTCATGAATCCGGTCTTTCAGCCAAACCTCGCAATCAGACGGCAGTGAAGGAACCGTTTCAGCCTGGTTCCACTGCTCTTCCATCGCTGCAACCGCCATCCTGCTCGCCACATCTCCGGCAAGGTGACCGCCCATGCCGTCGGCGACAACCGCAAGCACCGCTTCTTCTTTTGTGAAAATGCCCGCCGCATCTTCATTATGCTGGCGGACTTTACCTGTATCTGTTTTCAAGGCTGTAATCAACCTCTTCACCTCGTCTCGTCTTGACGCTCCTTCGCGCGAAGCTGACCGCAGGCCGCGTCAATGTCATGGCCTTGCTCTCTTCTGATCGTGACATTTACACCGCGGGATTTTAACGTTTTTTCGAATGCGAAAATCTGATCTCTCGGTGTGCGGACGTAATCCCGTTCAGGCACATAGTTTACAGGAATTAAGTTGACATGGCATTTAACGCCTTTTAACAGTTCTGCAAGCTCTTCTGCGTGTTCGACCTGATCATTTACGCCTCCGAACAAGCCGTATTCAAAGCTGATCCGTCTGCCTGTTTTCTCAATATAATATTTGACAGCTTCCATAAGGTCAGGAAGCTTATAAGCTTTGTTAATCGGCATCAGGCGGCTTCTGATCTCCGTATTCGGGGCATGCAGAGAAATCGCGAAATTGATCTGCATTTTTTGATCTGCGAAATCGTATATCTTCGGAATGATGCCGCTTGTGGAAACCGTAATATGACGCGCACCGATATTCAGCCCTTTATCATGGTTAATGATTTTTAAGAAAGCGAGCATTTCATTGAAATTATCAAACGGCTCTCCGATACCCATGATAACGACTGAACTGACGCGTTCATCCGTTTCATCAAGCGCCTTTTGCACTTTCACGACTTGAGCGACGATTTCTCCCGCTTCAAGATTCCGTTTCAATCCGCCGAGCGTTGACGCACAAAATGTGCAGCCGATGCGGCAGCCGACCTGTGTCGTTACACATACAGAATTGCCATACTCATGTCTCATTAAAACCGTTTCAATTGTATAACCGTCATGAAGCTCAAATAAAAATTTCATTGTGCCGTCTTGTGACGTCTGCTTTACAGCCGTTTTCATTGTTGTCATCACAAAATTGCTCTCGAGTTTTTCACGCAGGCTTTTTGAAAGGTTTGTCATTTCATCAAATGAAGACACCCGTTTTTCATACAGCCATTCAAAAATCTGTGCTGCGCGGAACGGTTTTTCGCCATTCTCGGTCAGCCATTGTTTGATTTCATCTAATTCAAAAGAGTAAATGGACGGCTGCTCAGTCCGCAGCTCTTTCCTTACGCTTGTCTTTTTTAATTGTGTCATTTTTTATCCCTTCTTTCTCATGCTGCTAATAAAGAAACCGTCTGTTCCGAAATAATGCGGAAGAATTTGAAGGCTTCCATCCTGAACAAAGGGTCTCGCCTTTTCAGGCAGCCGCTTTTCAAGAGACAAATCGGGTTCAAACTCAGGGTGTTCTTGTATAAACGCATGCATAACTTCTTCATTTTCTGTCCGATCCATTGTACACGTACTGTATACGAGTGTGCCACCTTTTTTTACTAATGGGGCGATTTCCCTTAAAATGCCGAGCTGGATCTCTGACAGCCGTCTGCTGTCCTCCGGCGTCTTCGTATATTTCATATCGGGTTTTCTTCTGATAACTCCGAAGCCTGAGCACGGGGCATCAACGAGAATCCGGTCAAACCGTTCTGCGCCAAAAGCGTCCCCCGCTTTCCTTGCATCCATCGTTTGCGCGTCGATGATCGTAAGTCCGAGCCGTTCTGCTCCCTCTTGAATCAGCTTCACTTTATGTCGGTGAAGATCAAGTGACGTCAGGCTGCCTTCGTTCTTCATCAGTTCCGCGATGTGAGCCGACTTTCCTCCCGGTGCGGCGCATGCGTCAAGCACGGTTTCCCCCGGTTTCGGATCCAGCGCCCGCGCGACAAGCATTGAGCTCTCATCCTGAATGGATACTTGCCCGTTTTGGAAAAATTCCGTGCTCGCGATGCTTCCTTTTAAAAGCTTAATCGCATCAGGAGAAAGGTCTCCGGCTTCCGCTTCCAGACCAGCATTCTCCATCTCATTCAGCAGCGTTTCCTTGTCAGCCTTGATCCGGTTGACACGGAGCGTCTGTTTCGGCGGAACGAGATGAATCCGGCAGATCTTTTCAGCCGTCTCAAAGCCGTACGCTTCGACCCACTCTTTTACGAGCCATTCGGGATGGCTCGTCTCTGTTGAAAGACGGAGAACCGGGTCTTCGATTTCAGCGAATGACGGCGCCCCCTCACGCTGCAGAGAGCGGAGGATGCCGTTGACAAAGGATGCGATGCCCTTATGCCCGCGTTTTTTGGCGATTTCAACCGCTTCATGGATGGCGGCGCGGTCCGGAATTTTTTCTAAATACTCCATTTGATATGCGGACAGACGCAGCAGCTGAATCACCCATGGCTTCACCTTATTCGGCTTGCGGATAAAAGGCTTCAGCATATAGTCTAAAGCGATTTTATTTTGCAGCGTTCCGTAGACAAGCTCTGTCAGCAGTCCTCGGTCCTGATCGCTGAGCGTGTTCGTTTTGATAACCGATGTAAGAAGCAGGTTGCTGTATGCCTGATTTTGCTCAAGCTTTTCAAGCGCTTCAAGGGCAAGCTCCCGGACATTAATTTTCTTCATCTGCTGCTCCTAACACGTCACCGGACTGCACATTTTTGCCTCTTACAAAATCCTCGCCCTTCATCCGTTTTTTTCCCGCCGGCTGCAGCTCTGTGATCAAAAGGGCGGTGCCGTTTCCTGATGCAACGACAATGCCGTTTTGCTCCGCACGGATGACAGTTCCCGGCGCTGCTTCAGTATTGGCCGCAACTTTTTCAGATGCCCACACTTTGATGTTTTGTCCGTTCAACGTTGTATAGGCGACAGGCCAAGGGTTTAAGCCTCTGATCTGGTTGTAAATGTCTTCTCCGGGCTTTGTCCAATCAATCCGCTCCTGCTCGCGCTTAATGTTAGGCGCGTAAGTCGCTTTTGATTCGTCCTGCCTGATCGGTTTAATATTTCCGGAAATGACGTTCGGAACGGTCTCTGACAAAAGCTTCGCCCCCGCTACGCTTAATTTGTCGTGGAGCGTGCCGACGTTATCTGTTTCATCAATTTCCACTTCGATTTTAGAAATCATATCGCCCGCATCAAGCTTTTCAACCATATACATGATCGTCACGCCCGTTTTCTTTTTGCCTTGAAGAATCGAATAATGTATCGGCGCTCCGCCTCTTAATTCAGGCAGAAGTGAAGCGTGCACGTTGATACAGCCGTATTTCGGGCCGTCCAGCAGCTGCTTGGGCAAAATCTGTCCGAATGCCGCCGTAACAATCAGGTCCGGCTTCAGGCTGAGCACTTTTTCTATTTCTTCTTCAAGCCTTACTTTTTCGGGCTGAAGCACGGGAATACCGTGGCGTTCAGCTTCAGCCTTTACAGGAGGAGGCGTCATGATTTTTTTTCTGCCTTTCGGGCGGTCAGGCTGCGTAACGACCCCTGCTACTTCATATCCGTCTTCAATAAGTGTGCGCAGCACGGGAACTGAAAAGTCGGGTGTTCCCATAAAAACGATCCTTGTCATCCAATCATCCTTCCATTTCTGCCAGTTCTTCTTCAGTGTAGTAAGCCGTGATTTTTGATGTGAATAAAATGCCTTCTAAATGATCCATTTCATGCTGGATGGCCCTGGCCAAAAAACCTTCCGCTTCTACAATAAACGGTTTTCCTTTACGGTCATAAGCTTTCACCTTTACGTAATCGGGGCGGGTGACCTCACCGTATACTCCCGGAAAGCTTAAGCAGCCCTCGACTCCGATCTGTTCACCGCTCTTTTCAAGAATGACCGGATTTACAAGATCGATCCGGCCGCTTTCTTCACCGATATCCACGACGGCCGCTCTTTTTAAAATGCCGATTTGCGGCGCGGCAAGGCCGACGCCATCCATTTCGAGCATCGTATCGTACATGTCATCAAGCAGTTTTTTTAATTTTTTATCAAACACTGTCACTTCTTCGGCAGGTGTTTCCAGAACCTCCGCCGGGTGTGTGACGATTTTTTTCACAGCCAAAATTTTGCCCTCCAAAACTAATGTTACATCAGCATGTACGGATTCATATCAATTGAAATCATTACATGCTTTTGCGCAATGTCGCGTTTATAATGCTCCAGAATTTTTTTCAACTGAATCTGCAACTCGTTTTCCTGTCTGTATTTTATCACGCATTGATAGCGATATCTATCTTTGATCCTGGCAATCGGGGAAGCCGCCGGCCCGAGAATTTTCGTGTCCGGTCCGCATCCCGCTCTTAAATAGTTTGTAATCTTTTCAGCGGTGACCGCGGCTTTTGCGGCTTCTTCATGAGAAACGGTCACCAGCGCCACGTAATAATAAGGCGGATATGACTGGGCCCGCCTGTGCGCCATCTCCTGCTGAAAGAAAGTTTCATAGTCATGCGTTTTCGTCAGCTGAATGCTGTAATGAGACGGTGTGTACGTTTGTATGACTACCGTTCCCGGCTTTTCATGCCGCCCGGCCCGTCCGCTTACCTGCGTCAACAGCTGAAATGTCTTCTCCGCCGCCCTGAAATCAGGGATGTGAAGCGTCGTATCTGCGCTTAATACTCCGACGAGCGTCACGTTCGGAAAATCAAGCCCTTTTGCGATCATTTGCGTACCGAGCAGGATATCCGCTTTTCCTTCACCGAAAGCTGACAATAGCTTTTCATGAGCGCCTTTTCTTGAGGTCGTGTCCACATCCATCCTGATCACGCGCGCCTGAGGCAGCACTTTGGTAAGCTCCTCCTCTACACGCTGCGTTCCCGTGCCGAAAAAGCGGATATGCTCACTGCCGCATTCCGGGCACGTTCCCGGAACAGGCTCCTCATGGCCGCAGTAATGGCATTTGAGCCTTTGTCCGTAGCGGTGATAGGTCATTGAAATGTCGCAATGCGGACATTGGGGCACATAACCGCAGTCCCGGCACATCACAAACGAAGAATATCCCCGTTTATTCAGAAAGAGAACGGCCTGCTCTTTTTTCGCAAGCTTCTCCTCCAGCTGTTCCATCAGCTCTTTTGAAAACATCGATCTGTTTCCGTTTCGCAGTTCTTCTCTCATATCAACGAGAGATACATCCGGCATGAGCTGGCGATTTACGCGGTGTTTCAGCGGGAGCAGCTCATAAACGCCTTTTTTCGCCCGTGCGAATGACTCCAATGTCGGCGTGGCGCTCCCGAGGACGACCGGACAGCTGTGATGCTCGGCCCTGCGTATGGCTACGTCTTTTGCATGGTACCGCGGCATTTCCTCCTGCTTATAGGAGGATTCGTGCTCTTCATCAATAATGATCATGCCGAGATTTTCAAATGGGGCAAAGATGGCCGACCTGGCTCCGACGACAAGCTTTACTTCCTTACGCTGAATTTTCCGCCATTCATCGTATTTTTCACCTGTGGACAATCCGCTGTGCATGACCGCAACCTGTGAACCGAAGCGGCCTTTAAAACGATTGACCATTTGCGGCGTCAATGAGATTTCCGGAACGAGCACGATGGCTTCTTTTCCTTTAGCCAGCACCTTTTCAATAGATTGCAGGTAAATTTCCGTTTTGCCGCTCCCTGTCACACCGTGAAGCAGAAAGACGTGATGAACATGATCGGCTACGGCCTTCTTAATCGGCTCAAAAGCGGCCTGTTGCTCTTCAGTAAGAGAGAGAGGTTCTGTTTTTTTGAACATTCTGTCCTGATAAGGATCGCGGTAAACCTCCTCAAAGCTTTCCGTAAGAAGCCCCTTTTTAAGAAGCGTTTTCAGCGTCGCTGAACTGGAATCGGTCTTTTGGCAAAGCTCAGCCGCGGAAATCTTTGCTCCACCGTCAATAAAATAAGTAAGCACGGCAAGCTGTTTAGAAGCCTGTTTTGTCAATGAATCTGCGTGCCGGGCGAGTTCTTCTTTGTCTGCCCCCGCCTCAATCATGCGGATCATTTTTTTATTCGTTTTCTGGGCGACTTTATAGGTGACATCAATGCTTCCTTTGCGCACGAATTTTTGCAGTGCCGAAAGAATGCGTTCATCGGTAATATCTGAGTACAGAAGGCTCTTCTGATTTCTGAAAAGCTGCCTGATGTCCGGTGTCAGCGCTTCTTCGTCAACGACTTTCAGCTCTTTCTCGTACTTCGCCTTCAGCGCGGCCGGCAGCATTGCCTGAAGCGCCGTGATTTTAAACGACAGCGTTTTGTCAGAAAGCCATGAAGACAGCTGCATCAGCTCTTCCGTCAAAACGGGTGTCAAATCAAGAAGCTTCTCGACTTCCTTCATTTGCCCGCCGTTTAATTCAGACGAATCTTTCAAACCGGTCACGAACCCTTGAAGCTTGCGCGGGCCGAACGGGACAATCACCCGCATGCCGACTTCGATCATCCCTCTTAAATGATCGGGAATTCTGTAATCAAAGGGCCTGTCAATGTTTTTGGAGCTGACATCGACAATGACTTCTGCCACATTCATACGGGTTTTTGGTCCTCTGCTTTCAAAGCGGTCATTTCCTTCAGCATTTCAAAGGAAACGTCAAGTTTAGACATAAGCGCAAGCTCCCGTTTTCTTCCGTCCCGGAAATAGAAGGTGACGACATTCGTATCTGTGCCAAACCCCGCTCCTTCGGCTTTCACATCATTCGCAACGATCATATCAAGGTTTTTCTGTTCGAGTTTTCTGCGCGCATAGCGTTCGACGTCTTGCGTTTCAGCCGCGAATCCGACCAGAAGCTGGTGTGTTTTCCGTTCGCCCAGTTCTTTCAGTATGTCTGCCGTACGGTTGAATTCGATCACGAGTGAACCGTCTTTCTTCTTCATTTTGTGATCAGAAACAGACGCCGGCGTAAAATCGGCCACTGCCGCCGTCTTAATCACGATGTCGCATGAATCAAACACAGAAAGCACGGCTTCTCTCATATCTGCTGCTGATTGCACGGGAAGGAACTGATACAGCCCCCGAGGCGGCTCTAATGACACAGGGCCTGAAATCAGCGTCACCCGCGCACCGAGACGGACGGCAGCTTCGGCAGCGGCATAGCCCATTTTGCCGGTGGATTTATTTGTGAAAAAGCGGACGGGGTCCACGGCTTCGCGCGTCGGGCCAGCCGTAATGACAATATGTTTTCCTTTCAGCGGCGCATCGTCTTCAGGTTCCTTAAAATGCTCTCTGACACGCTCAACAATAAGCTCCGGCTCCTCTAATCTTCCTTTGCCGACATATCCGCATGCCAAATAGCCTTCACTCGGCTCGATAAAGCGGACGCCGTCCTGATAAAGCACGGAGATGTTCCGCTTCACCGCCGGATGATCATACATATGGACATTCATCGCAGGCGCCACCCAGACCGGGGCCTCCGCTGCCAGCACCGTCGTTGTGAGCATATCGTCAGCAATTCCGTTGGCAAGCTTGCCGATGACGTTTGCCGTAGCGGGCGCGACAATAATTAAATCCGCCCAGTCAGCGGCATCTATATGCGAAATAACTTTCGGATTTTGTTCTTTAAATGTATCTGTATACACTTCATTCCGGCTCAGCGCCTGAAATGTCAGCGGAGAAACAAACTCACGCGCGGACTCAGTCATAATCACTTTTACGTTCGCACCGGCCTGAACCAGTTTGCTCGTAAGCGCAGAAGCTTTATAAACGGCAATCCCTCCGCTGACGCATAGCAGAATGTTTCGGTTTTTCATGAAGTCTTCTCCCCTTTATGAAAGCATTGGACAAATTCCAAACGGAAAAAAATAACAACCTATGTAGAGATAGGTTGCTACGTGTGCTGGTTATTCGCTGTCTTCTCTTTCAAACGAAAGCAGGCCCGCGTCAATTTCTTCCAAAGCTTTGCCTACATATTTGTGAGAAATAGTATGTTCAATCTGCTGGTCTTTTTTGATCTGCATTTCGCGCGCGCGTCTTGCAGACACAGTCACCAGCGTATATTTAGAATCTAATTTATTCATTAAAGAGTCAATTGACGGATCTAACATAAGTTATTCTACCTCCAGCATTTTCTTATATCTCGGAGCAACGCGTTCACGCTTTAAGTGCTCGGCGAGAACAATTGCGTTAATCTTATCACAAGCCGTTTGGATGTCATCGTTTTCCACGACATAATCATACGCGTCCATCATTTCGATTTCAGCTTTGGCGGCCTTCATTCTGTTTTCAATTAAATCGTCGGTTTCAGTTCCTCTTGTCACGATTCTGTTTTTCAGCTCAGAAAGACTCGGCGGCGCTAAGAAGATAAACAGGCCTTCCGGAAATGCATTCCGCACTTGGAGCGCGCCCTGCACTTCAATCTCTAAGAAGACGTCTTTTCCTTCTTGAAGCGTCTGTTCGACATAATCGACGGGCGTTCCGTAATAGTTGCCGACATATTCCGCCCACTCAAGCAGTTTGTTGTTTTCAATCATGCGTTCGAATTCATCTCTTGATTTAAAGAAATAATCGACGCCGTCGACCTCGCCCTCTCTCGGGTTTCTCGTCGTGACTGAAATTGAGTATTCAAATTTCGTGTCTTCTTGTGAAAATATTGCTTGCCGAACCGTTCCTTTTCCAACTCCTGAGGGACCTGAGAGAACGATTAATAACCCTCTTTCTTTCATGCGGCAATTACCCCTGCCCTTCATCCATAATTTCTTCTTTCACAGAAAGTCTGTGTGCAACTGTCTCAGGCTGGACGGCAGATAAGATAATGTGATCACTATCCATGACGACAACTGCACGGGTTCTTCGTCCGTATGTAGCGTCTATTAGCATTCCGCGGTCTCTTGCATCCTGAATCATTCGCTTTATTGGCGCAGACTCCGGGCTGACAATCGAAATCATCCGATTGGCGGAGATGATATTGCCAAATCCGATATTAATCAGTTTAATCGTCATCTTCTACGTTCCCCCTGTAAAATAGACGTCTCTAGTGTAACCCGAAGAGACCGTCTGTAAACAATACGCACAGTCGCTATTCTATATTTTGCACTTGTTCCTTCAATTTTTCAATAGAACTTTTCATTTCCACGACAAGCTTTGTGATTTGATGATCATTGGCTTTTGAGCCGATCGTGTTCGCTTCGCGGTTAAGCTCCTGCACGAGGAAATCAAGTTTGCGTCCGACTGCCCCGCCTTCTTTTAATATATCACGGAATTGAACAAAATGGCTCTTCAATCTGGTAATTTCTTCCGTAATATCGGAACGGTCGGCGAAAATGGCGCATTCCGTGACCAGCCTGCTTTCATCGAGTGCGTCCTCCGTCCATTCCTTCATGCGGGCGTAAAGACGCTCGCGGTAATGAATAACAACGGCCGAAGCGCGGTCTTTCACCTGTTCGGACAGCGTCTCAAGCCGCCCAATGTGCAGAAAACAGTCTTCCGCCAAAAGCCGGCCTTCTTTTTCCCTCATGTCACAAAGTTCCTTTACCGCAAGTTCAGCGGCTTCCCTGATGACTTCTTCAAGCTTGTCATCACGCATCTGCTCTTCGTGAATCTGCGCAATATGTTCAAATGTAAAGAAATCCATTGCATCGGGTTCTGCGGCCAGACTGTAGCGCTCTTTCATGACACGTGCGGCGCTCACATATTCATCAAGGAGCTCCCAATCAATTTTCAGGCTTCTTTTTATGAGCGCGTCACTGTTTACAGTGAGAAACAGCTCTACTCTTCCGCGCTGTATATGCTGCAATATCATTTGTTTCAGCTTATCCTCTACATATAGCAAAGGCCGTGGCAGACGGGCGTTCACTTCTTTGAACCGGTAATTGACGGATTTCAATTCAACGGTTGCCGAGAGATCGCCTTTTGTGCTGCTTGCGCTGCCGAAGCCTGTCATACTCCGTATCATATGAAACACCCAATTCTTTCCCGTTATCAAAATAAAAGGGCAATAGACATGCTATTACCCCTAAGATTATATCATATGGAATTATTTTTTTCTTGTCAAAAGTGAACCCGCCAGCAAAAAAGTAGGTATGCCCGACATACCGACAATAAGCATCCAATCGCCCGGCGTAATCGGCACTGTTTTGAAAATAGGCTGCAGCGGCGGATAATAGATGACGATGACCATCAGGAAAATAGAAGAAACGATGGCGCCGAGCAGATAGATATTTTCAAACGGATTCCGGGAAAAAACAGATGTTTCGCTCCGGCAGTCAAACACGTGTATAAGCTGAGCCAGGACAAGAGTCGCGAATGCGACGGTCTGTGCATACGGCAGATTTTCAGGGTTGCGGTGATAGACGATGATAAACGCTAAAATGGTTGCGGCTCCTATCAAAAACCCTCTTGAGACGACTTTCCAGCCCAGTTTTCTCGCAAATACCCCTTCTTTCGGATGCCGCGGCTTCCGCCTCATCAGGTCATCTTCCGGCTGATCCATACCGAGCGCCATCGCCGGCAGCCCGTCAGTGACTAAGTTCACCCACAAGATCTGAATCGGAACGAGCGGCAACGGCAGAGCGAGAAGCATCGCAAACAGCATGACTAAAATTTCACCGACGTTGGAGGCGAGCAAATACCGGACGAATTTTCTTATATTTTCATAGATATTTCTCCCCTCTTTTATGGCTGATTTAATTGTGGCGAAGTTATCATCTACAAGAATGAGAGAGGAGGCTTCCTTCGCCACATCCGTTCCCGTCACGCCCATGGCAACGCCGATATCAGCCTGCTTTATGGCCGGCGCGTCATTTACCCCGTCACCCGTCATAGCGACGACGTGTCCGTTTTCCTGGAACGCTTTGACGATTTTCAATTTATGTTCAGGTGACACGCGGGCGAATACGTAGACATCATCAACCGTCTCGATAAGCTCTTTCTCCGAAAGCTTATTCAGCGTCTTGCCGTCCATCACACGTCCTTTTTTCGGAAGAAGCCGCAAATCTTTTGCAATGGCCTTTGCCGTTTCGACGTGATCACCTGTAATCATTACCGTTTTAATGCCTGCTTCACGGCATTCTTTAATGGCCTGTCTGACCTCCGGACGCGGCGGATCAATCATGCCTGACAAACCGAGCATCGTCAGATTTTTTTCCGCCTGCTCCATTGTCGGCTTTTCGCCGGACTTAAGCGGTTTATAAGCAATCGCGATCGTCCGGAGGGCTTGCGATGCCAGCTCTTTCAGAATCGTTTCTGTTTCTGTTTTCATTTCTCCTGAAAAAGGCGCGCTTCTGCCGCCGTGCATCATATGTGACGAACGGTCAATCAGCACATCGGGCGCTCCTTTGGTGATGACGAACTGCTTTTTTTCTTTATCTTCTACGATGACGGTCATCATTTTGCGGACGGAGTCAAACGGAAACTCGGCAACCACCCGGTATTGTTCACTGAGCCAGTCGTTTGAATAGCCGCCTTTTCTCGCAGCCGTCAGCAGCGCACCTTCTGTCGGATCGCCGTCAAGCACATAATGGCCGTCTTTCAGTTCAATTTCTGACGTATTGCATAATGCGCCGAACACCAGCATCTGTTCAAGAATCTTCTCATCTTTCGGCTTGATTTCCCGCTCATCACACGTGAACTCACCCGCTGGCTCATAGCCGATGCCTGACACTTTAAATGTTTTTCCGCCTGACCACATATGGGTGACGGTCATTTTGTTTTGTGTCAGCGTGCCAGTTTTGTCAGAACAAATGACAGAGGCGCATCCCAATGTTTCAACTGCCGGGAGCTTTCTGACAATTGATTTTTGTTTAATCATGCGCTGGACGCCGATTGATAACGCCACCGTGACAATAGCGGGAAGCCCTTCCGGAATCGCGGCGACCGCCAATGACACCCCGGCCAAAAACATACTGTAAAGCTCATGTCCCTGTAAAACGCCGACTGCAACGACCAATACCGTCAAAAGCAGCGCGATGATAATTAAAATTTTGCCGAGCTCTTCAAGTCTTCGCTGCAGCGGTGTTGAAAGGTTGCCTGCGGATTCCAGCATATCGGCGATTTTCCCCATTGCCGTATTCATTCCTGTACCGACGACGACGCCGACACCGCTGCCGCGCGTCACGATCGTACCCATAAACGCCATATTATTGATATCGCCTAAAGAAACATCCGGCTTTCTCAGCTTATCAGCTTGTTTGACAACCGGAATTGATTCCCCGGTCAGCGCCGATTCTTCAATTTCAAGGCTCTTCGCTTCAACGATTCGTACATCCGCGCCAATCCGGTCGCCGCTTGTAAATTTCACGATATCGCCGGGAACGAGCTCCTTGGACTGAATTTTCTTCCAGCTCCCGTCCCGTAATGCTGACACATACGGCGTTGACAGCTCTTTTAATGCATGTAAAGACTTTTCCGCCCGCCTCTCTTGGAAAAAACCGAGCACCCCATTGACAAATACAATCGCCATAATAGCTACGGCATCTACATATTCGCCTAAAAACCCGGAAATTAAGGTTGCCACCAGCAGCACGAGCACCATAAAATCCTTAAATTGGGCGAAAAACACGACGATCGCCGGTGTCCTCTTGCCCTCCTGAAGCTCGTTCGGTCCGTGCTTTTCAAGGCGTTTTTTCACCTCTTTTTCGGTCAATCCCTGTTTAATGGACGTATTTGTTGCTTTCAGTAAATCGGTTTGTCCCATTTCATGAAACTTCATTCTTCTCGTCCACTCCCCCTGCTCGCTTTAGAGATGTCACTCTACAAACAAGCTTATTCTGACTCGTCCCTTTTCATGCTATAATTATCGAATGCAGGAAGAAGGAAAGGGTGTTTTATATGTCTTTTGATGGTATGTTTACATACGGAATGACACATGAATTAAACAGCCGGATCGCCGGAGGCCGGATTACGAGAATCCATCAGCCTTTTAAGCACGATGTGATATTCCATATCCGCGCTAACGGAAAAAACCATAAATTATTATTATCGGCGCATCCGAGCTATTCACGGGTGCACATGACGAACCAGGCGTATGAAAATCCGAGCGAGCCCCCAATGTTTTGTATGCTGCTCAGAAAGCATATAGAAGGCGGATTTATTGAGAAAATAGAACAGGCCGGATTAGACCGGATTATGATATTCCGCATAAAAAGCAGAAATGAAATCGGTGACGAGACCGTAAGAACGCTGTATGTTGAAATTATGGGGCGGCACAGCAATATTATTCTGACTGACGGAGAAGGAGCCATCATCGACGGGCTGAAGCATTTATCTCCATCGATGAACAGCTACCGGACCGTTCTGCCGGGCTATGATTACAAGCTCCCTCCCGCTCAGGAAAAAATTTCGCCGCTGGCCGCGGACGAAGAGGACATTTTGCGTTATCTCAGTTTTCAGGAAGGACGGCTTGACCAGCAGATTGTCAGACATTTCTCCGGAGTTTCTCCGCTGTTTGCAAAAGAAGCCGTTCACAGAGCGGGCCTCGCGAACAAAATAACGCTGCCGAAGACGCTGACAGACATGTTCCATGCCGTAAAGGATTGCAGGTTTACACCGAACATTACGACAGCCGCCGGGAAGGAATACTTTTATCTTCTGTCTCTCACGCACGTAAATGGAGAGGAGCGCACCTTTCACTCACTGAGTGAACTGTTGGACCGGTTTTATTTCGGCAAAGCGGAGCGCGACCGCGTCAAACAGCAGGCTCAGGATCTCGAGCGTTTTGTCGCAAATGAACGGAAAAAGAACGCCAATAAGATTAAAAAGCTGGAAAAGACGCTGGACTACTCAGAGAACGCGAAAGAATTTCAGTTATACGGCGAACTGCTGACGGCGAATTTGTATATGCTGAAAAAAGGTGACAAAGAAGCGAATGTCATCAATTATTATGATGAAGAGAGTCCGACGGTGGCCATCCCTTTAAATCCGAACAAAACACCGTCAGAAAACGCGCAGATGTATTTTACAAAGTATCAAAAAGCGAAAAATTCCGTTGAGGTTGTAAAAGAACAGATCCGTCTGGCCGAGGAGGAAATCGCTTATTTCGACCAGCTGATTCAGCAGCTTTCCTCCGCTTCCACAAAGGATATTCACGAAATAAGAGAGGAGCTTGTTGAAGGCAAATATCTGCGTCCGAAACAGCAGAGAGGACAGAAAAAACAGAAACAGCACGTTCCTGTTTTGGAGCAGTATGAATCTTCACAGGGATTGACGATCCTGGTCGGCAAAAACAATAAACAAAATGAGTATTTAACGACAAAAGCCGCCGCAAGGGATGATGTATGGTTCCACACGAAAGACATACCGGGATCCCACGTTGTGATTAAAAGCAGCGATCCCGATGAACAATCCATATTGGAAGCAGCTACGATCGCCGCTTATTTTTCCAAGGCGAAAGATTCCGGCTCCGTGCCTGTTGATTATACAAAAATCAGACATGTGAAAAAGCCAAACGGCGCAAAACCCGGATTTGTCACCTATGACAGCCAGCATACCGTATTTGTCACACCTGATGCCGACCTTGTCATACGGCTGAAAAAATAAACGCACCTCCAAGCTGATACCCGCACTCAGCTTGGAGGTGTTTTTTTATTACCTTATTTCTGAACATAAATGGAGACGGACCCATCGTTTACATGAAACTCTCCCCAGCCGTCAGATCCGATTTTTACAGTATCTGAACGGTTGCCCGTTATGTCATACCATGTCTCGCCGGCATTTTTCAGGCCGGCATACATCCGCTTTGATCCGCCGGGTCCGTCCGTGATTAAAGCGGCCAAACCTGATTTGGCGGCGGAGCTGTCACCTTCCCTCGTCCATCCGATCACATCCGGGTGGTCAATATAATCGTGCTGGGGCCCGTATGCGTACTCCTTACGCGCTTTTAAAATCGGCTCTATATTATCTTTCAGTGAGGGAATTTCCTTTGGCGATGTCCCTTTTGTCCCGTACATATCCCCATAGAACACCTGAGGATAACCGGATTCTCTTGTCAAAATAAAGGCGTATGCAAGCGGTTTAAACCAAGTTTGGACTGTCGATTCCAATGACTGTCCCGGCTGTGTGTCATGATTTTCAACAAATGTAACCGCCTTTTCCGGATGCCTGGACACAACGGTACCGTCCAGCAAACGCCTCATATCATATCCGCCTCCTTGTGAGGAAGCCGCCTGTAAATTGAAATGAAGCGGAACATCAAACACGGATTGATTAAAGCTTGTTTTATTCAAGTAGTTTTCGAGTTTCCCGGCATTATTCTGCCAATACTCCGCAACCGTAAACATTTCTTTTCCCGTCGCCTGTCTGACCGCCTGAACCCAATCACGCAGAAATGAAAATTTAATATGTTTGGCGGCATCAATACGGAAGCCGTCTAATGACAGTTCATTCGCATACCAGATACCCCATTTTTTTGTCTCTGCCACGACATCAGGGTGGTCGTAGTCAACATCAGCATACATTAAATAGTCATAGTTGCCGTTTTCACTTGATACTTCCCAATCCCACGCTTTTCCTTCCCCACGAAACTTAAAGATGCGGCTGATCTTCCGGGATTCATCCCAGTCCGCTCCGTCGAAATGATACCAATGCCATTTAAAATCACTGTACGTGTTTCCACGGCCCGGAAAACGAAAATCCGTCCACGCTTTGATTTGATATTCCTCCGAAGTTTCCTGATTTCTATTGGCCGGATTGACTTCGACGGCAGTTACATCTTCTGTTGCATCAGCACCAGCCTTATGATTCAAAACCACATCTCCGTATACTTGGACGTTCCGGGAATGCAGTGAGCCGATCGCATCTTGAAGCTCTGATTTTGTGCCGTATTTCGTTCTGACCGTCCCTTTTTGCTGGAATTCTCCTAAATCATACAAATCATAAGGTCCGTATCCGTTATCGGATTGGCTCAATCCTTTGTATGCGGGAGGAATCCAGACGGCAGTGATTCCGATATCCGATAAATGTTCCGCATCATTCTGCAATCGTTTCCAATGCTGGCCGTCGTTCGGCGTATACCATTCAAAATACTGCATCAGCGTGCCATTTACGGCTGATGTTTTTGTAATCGGCAAACTGACAAATAACAGCGTGCACATAAGCACAAGTCTGAACGAAACTGTCCGCTTTCGTTTTTGAATCATGTTTCCTCTCCCTCTCATTTTCTTATACAAATTATATTTTACATATCAGTAAAATAATAACAACCCCCCTTTATTCCTATTTTTTACACAGCGGACAGTCTGGACAGCATAAAAAATACCCTGTCTGATGACAGACAAGGTATTTTTATGGTCTTCTTCTTTTCTCAAACAATCGATCCACTTCTTCAGCCAAATCATCAGTCATCAAAGGCTCAATGTTTTCAGCCAGTCTTTTCGTATGTGCGGGGCTTGCCCCGCTTGTTGATACTGATACTTGAATGCGCCCTTTGCGGATGATCTTCGGCATATATACGCTGCCTTGTTCAGCCTTGCTTACACAGTTGACCAGCTGCGTTTCAGAAGCGTTTGCGGCTATCTCCTGATTCACGCCTCGGTCATTTGTCGCGGCAATAATGAAAAAAGCGGGCTTGAGATCTTTCATTTCAATTCTCCGGGGAATCCAGCGGATGCGTCCTTCATCCGCCAGCTTTTTAATTTCAGGCAGGGCCTCAGGACTGATCACGGTAATATCAGCGCCTTCCGGAAGCACCGTTTTCAGCCTTCTTAATGCAACATTGCCCCCGCCAGCAATGATGATTCTTTTTCCGCTGAGATTAATGTGAAGAGGCAGCATACTGTCCCCCCTTAAAATCAAACCGCCCGCCGGGGTTTCGAACAGCTTCTGTCACACGGTTCAAAAACGCCTGCTTAATATGCGGGTGAAAACCTAAGTATGAAGCGAGATGCACATTCCGATTGACCGCTTGAAGCTTTTGGACTTCCCGTTCAATCTCAGTCATCAAAAGCCCGGTAAACAAAAGATACGGGACGATAAAAACGGGTGCTCCGTCATCGACTCTAAGGCTGGTAAACACTTCTTTATAGTGCGGATCACAGGCTGTTAAAAAACAAGGAATGACTTCTTTAACAGATGTGATCGCCTCAAGTTTTCCGGCAATCTCACTGACGGCATGTTTAACCGCCGGATCTCTGCTTCCTCTTCCGATCAGCACCACTTTCGCCTGCTCAATCGGCACTCCGGTATCCTCAATGCGATGATGGACCGCTTTTACGACTTCATCATCCACTCCGATCGGAACGCCGTATGTCACTTTTATATCGGGATTCCGGGCCGCTGCGCGGGCGATTTCAGCCGGGATATCATGTTTTGCGTGGGCAGCGGTCAACAAGAGCAAAGGCACTGCGGCAATATGAGTGGCGCCTTGTTTGACACATGCTTCAAATCCCGCTTCAATAGACGGTTCCTGCAGTTCTAAAAAACAGATTTCCTGAATGGGAGCGTCTGCGTGCGGCCTGCACCCTTTTAAAAATGCCGCCGACTCTGTCTGCGCTTCTTTCAGCCGGCTTCCGTGCCCGATGTATAAAATCGCCTGCTTCATTTACAACGCCTCGCTCAGATCCAGATTTTTCAGTTCAGATTCAAACCAGTCCAGCTTACAGTGATAATTGACGACATCACCGATGACAATTAAGCTCGGGTTTTTGATCTCTTCTTTTATCACTGTGTCTGAAAGTGTGCTGACGGTGCAGACGACTGTTTTTTGCCTGTCCGTCGTCCCCCAGTGAATAAAGGCTGCCGGGGTGCCGCCGTCTCTGCCGTTTTCCAGCAGCATTCTTTCAATCTGCCGGATATTTTTAATTCCCATATAAATCACCAGCGTATCAATGCCCGTCGCCAGCGCTTTCCATTTTTCTTCAAAGTCGTCTTCTTGTTTATAATGTCCTGTAACGAAAGCGACATTGGAGCTCGCCTCCCTGTGCGTCACTGGTATGCCGGCGTAAGCAGCTGCCGCAATTCCTGATGTAATGCCGGGAACGATCTCAAACGGAATGGCGTTTTGCGCGAGAGCCTCCGCTTCTTCGCCCCCGCGGCCGAAAACAAACGGGTCGCCCCCCTTGAGCCTTACAACGGTTTTTCCCTTTTTCGCATACTTCACGAGGAAACGGTTGATCGTATCCTGCTTCATTATGTGAAAATCCGGGAGCTTGCCGCAGTAAATCAGGTCCGCTCCTTCTCTTGCATACTGTAAAATCTCTTTGTTTACCAATCTGTCATATAAAATAACGTCCGCTTTCTGTATGGCTTTCATTGCCTTCACCGTTAATAAGTCCGGATCTCCCGGACCGGCTCCAACGATAAATACTTTCCCCATAGCATGTCTCCCCGATCCGTTTTGACATCTTCTCAGAACAGCCGCGAGGCCGCACTTCAGCTATTTTACCATATCCCGCCATTCGCGGGGATATCCGGCTGATTGCGCGGCCTTTTTGGACTTATTATGCTAAGCTGTTTTTCACAAAATCAATCAGTCTGCCGGTGCATTCCTCACGTTCATATTTGCCTGAATCAAGTACCAGCTCAGGCGCTTTCGGCTCTTCATACGGTGAGTCGATCCCCGTAAAGAACGGGATTTCACCGTTTCTTGCTTTTTTATATAAACCTTTCGGATCGCGCTTTTCACATATATCGAGGTCGCATTTCACGTAAATTTCATTAAATTCGCCTTCTGCCACGAGCTCTCTCACCTGATCTCTGTCCTCACGGAACGGAGAAATAAAGGCTGTAATGACAATGGTGCCCTGCTGAACGAAAAGCTTTGCCACTTCCCCGATTCGGCGTATATTTTCCTTGCGGTCATCATCAGAAAAGCCTAAGTCCTTGTTTAAACCGTGGCGGATGTTATCGCCATCAAGCACAATGACCTGATAGCCTTGTTCAAACAGTTCGCGCGCTGCTGCGTTTGCAATCGTGGATTTCCCTGAGCCGCTCAAACCCGTCAGCCAGAGGATAGAGCTTTTATGCTTATTTTTCTGCTGGTATTCTTCTTTCGTTATTGAAGCTTCATGCCATACGATATCACGATTTGTCACTCTTTTTTCCTCCTTAAGAAACGCCTGCTTCTTCTTTCGTTTTCATCCCTTTAATTAACACCTCGACAACTTCGGGACGGCTGAATTCCGCCGGCGGCATGACGCCGCTTCTCAGCATTTCTCTGACCTTTGTTCCTGACAGAATGACGTGGTCTTCTCTGTCATGCGGACATGTTTTGGCCGTTCCCATGTTGCCGCATTTTTGGCAGAAGAAGCTGTGCTCGAATTTCATCGGTGTAATCCCGAGCTCCTCCGCTGTAAATTGATCAAACAGCTCTTGCGCTTCATATGTGCCGTAGTAATCACCGACGCCGGCGTGATCGCGGCCGACGATAAAATGCGTACAGCCGTAGTTTTTGCGGACAAGCGCGTGGAAAATGGCTTCTCTCGGTCCCGCATACCGCATGGCCGCCAAAAATACGCCGAGGAAAACGCGGTCTTTCGGATAATAATGATCGAGCAGCACCTGGTAGCTTTCCATTCTGACATCCGCCGGAATGTCATCTGATTTTGTTTCACCGACGAGCGGGTTCAAAAACAAGCCGTCAACCGTCTCAAGAGCGGTTTTCTGGATATATTCGTGAGCGCGGTGAACCGGATTTCTCGTTTGGAAACCGACGATGGTTTTCCAGCCTTTTTCTTCGAAGCTTCGTCTCGTTTCAGCAGGTTCAAACGTAAACTCCGGAAACTGCTTTGACGCTTTTTTAATTAATGTGATCGGCCCGCCGACATACGTATCGCCGCGTGAAAATAGTTTTTTCACGCCGGGGTGCGCGGCATCATTGGTTTTATATACGTGAACGGCTTCTTTTTGTTTATCCGGCGTATAAATATCTTCGATGTCCACGACGCCGTATGTTTCTCCGCCGTAAGTCAGTTTCACGGTGTCTCCGACGGCAAGCTCAGCCGCTTTTTCCGAATCGACCGGAAGCGTGATCGGCAAAGACCAGACGGCACCGGATGCCAATCGCATATTTTCTACGACTGACACGTAATCTTTTTCTGTGAAAAATCCTTCAATCGGGCTGTAGCCCCCGATTCCGATCAGTTCTAAATCAGCGAACGAAATCAAATCAAGCTCAATTTCTTTTTGAACGGATGTAAGATCATACTGCTCATTCACCCGATTAATTAATGTGCCTCCGTGCGGTGCTAAACTCATAATTCATTATTCCTCCCAGTTAACAGATAAATAAACTCAGATTAATAGTTAGATGCCCCCGCCTTGTTCATGGACAGAGCGTTTCTCTTTTCGGATGGCTTTCATCAGACTGGCGGCTCCGCCAAATGCCAAAAGCACGCTGGCCATCATAAAGATGGAATAGTAATCTCCTTTTAACAGCAGTGAGACAAGCAGATACGAAATCGACAGTGACAAGAACGGGGAAACGACCCATACTTTGAGCATCGTTTTTACGACTTCTTTATGAAAAACGTTCGGCCCGTTTTTGGCCATTCCGATACCGATAATTGATGATGATGTCACCTGCGCCAAAGGGACAGGCAGACCGAAGACGGAACTGATAATGACAAGCCCCGCGCCGGTTCCGGAAAGCAGGATGCCTTCGCCGGCTGAAAATCTCGTAATCTTTTTTCCGTTGGTTTCAAGCACTTTGCGTCCTAATAGCAGAGCGCCGAGAGCGACAAATACGCCTCCGTACAGCGTCCCTTTGGACACGCTGAGCACGCCGGCCGCAACCAACGGGCCTACCGCATTTGCGACGTTGTTCATTCCGGCTGAAAAAGCTTCCCAAAACCCCGCAACAAGCAGCACAATCCCCAAAATCTTCTGTTTCCGATTCGAAACGACCCGAATATTCAGATAACTGAATACCTTCGATACGAGAAACGTGAAACAGAATGCGACAAACGGAACAAGCACCCAAAAGATCACGATCACCAGAAGATGCTGTAAAAACAACACTTTGTATGCGACGCCGACACCGACAATCGCTCCGACAGTGACCTCACTCGTCGACAGCGGAATGCCGAGCACATTCGCCGTGAATAACGATAGCGCCGCCGCCCCGATAATAATGCAGACGATGGTGAGCGTAATTGTCTGTTCGGGAATGATTCCGCCGCTGATCGTCTTAACGACTTCTCCGCCGCCGATAACCGCCCCTGACAGGACGCCGGCTGCGCAGATGATCAGCGCATACGTTTTCTTTTTAACGGCGCCTGACCCGTAAGCGACTCCCATTGAAGCTGCGGCTCCGCTGGCTCCGATATTCATGGCAAAAAACAGGCTGAATAAAATAGCGGCTAATTCCATCTTGCAGCTCCTTTATTCATGCAGTCCGCATTCTGTTTTCGCCATGCCGTTCCATCTGCCGCTGCGCAAATCTTCTGCGGTAAACGCAGGTGAAGTGCACGGTTCACAGCCGATGCTCGGATAGCCCTGATCATGAAGGATATTGTAATCCAGCTCATGCTTGGATGTATATCTCCAGATGTCTTTCCATGTCCAATGGATCAGCGGGCAGACTTTAATTGATTGAAACTTGTCGTCTTTATTCAGGAAATTCGTATTCGCCCGGCTCGGCCCTTGATCGCGGCGAAGGCCTGACAGCCATGCCGGACGCCCGGCGAGCGCTTCTCTTAACGGCAGAATTTTTCTGATGAAGCAGCACTGGTTCGGTTCTCTTTCCCATAGTTTATCCCCGTGAGCCTCGGCCTGTTCCTCAAGCGTAAGGCCGGGCTGTTTCAGGATGATGTTAAGTCCCGGATAACGTTCTTTCACTTTTTCGATCGTTTCATAGGTTTCTTTAAAGTGAAGGCCCGTATCGAGAAACACGATTTCCGCGTCTTTTTTCACTTTAGAAATCAAATCGATCAGGACGATGCCCTCAATCCCGAAGCTGCACGCGTAAACAAGCTGGTCTCCGTAGTGGCCGTACGCCCATTTTAAAACGGATAGCGCGCCTTTATAGGAATCGTCTTCCGGAAATGTAATCGCCGGTTCTTCCCATGTGTCATACGTTAGCATTTTTTCTTTCCTCCTCCCGGAGACAATCAAACAGCTGTTGTTTTCTGCCGGTTGTCTTATCCCTCAATCTTTTTTTCATAAAAAAACTTTCAATCCAGCGGAATGAAAGACAGTGACCCGATATAGCCCTTATCTTCAAAATGCTGTGCATTTTTCTGGATGCGGCACCTTGCAATACATGCAGGTTGCCGGGCGTCATCGGTCCAGTCCCTCAGCCGCTCTTGATAAGCTTTTTAGATTTGTACTAAATTTTAGCACAATTCTAACAGAAGTCAACCCGAGTTTTTTGATAGGAATAATAAAAACAGGCCCTGAGGCCTGTTTTTATTATTATTATTTTTTAAACCAATCTTTTGACTCGGGATTCTGTTTCCATGATTTCAGTTTCTCAACGTCATCTGAATGAATCGTTCCGTTTTCTAGCGCCACTTCAATCAGCGTGTCATAATCCGTTAATGAGTAATACGGCAGACCCGCTTTTTTAAAGGCTTCTCTTGCTTTCGGCAGTCCGTATGTAAAAATGGAGATGACGCCGAGGACTTCCGCACCCTCTTTTTGAAGGGCCGCCGCAGCTTCGAGCACGCTGCCTCCGGTAGAAATCAAGTCTTCAATCACGACTGTTTTTTGCCCTTTTTTAACGGCGCCTTCTATTTGATTTCCTTTGCCGTGCGCTTTCGGCTTGCTTCTGACGTAGCACATCGGCGCGCCAGTACGGTCTGCGAGAAGCGCAGCGTGCGGAATGCCTGCCGTTGCAGTTCCGGCGATCATCTCCGCTTCGGGGAAATGCTCTTTCAGCAGTTTGCTGAGCCCGTCCGCCACGTCATTTCTCACTTCCGGATACGACAATGTCAGACGGTTGTCACAATAGATCGGTGATAAAATGCCGCTCGCCCAAGTAAATGGCTCATTCGGACGTAAAAAGACAGCTTCAATGTGTAATAGATGTTTTGCGATAGCTTGTTTCATCGGCGAACACCCTCCCATTCCAGTTTAATTGCTTCATATGCTTTAACGGGATTTTCCGCTTTTGTAATTGAGCGGCCCACGACAATGGCTGACGAGCCGTTTTCTTTCGCAAATGACGGAGTCGCCGTCCGGACTTGATCGTCAGATGCGTCACTAGCGGTGCGGATGCCGGGCGTGACTGTCAGAAATGACGGCCGGACCGCTTCATAAATGGCTTTTGTTTCATGAACCGAACATACCACTCCGTCCAGCCCGCACTCTTCCGCCATTTTTCCGTAATGAACAACCGTTTCTAAAAGCGGCTTTTGCAGCAGAAGCTCTTCCTTCGCCATCTGCTCTGAAGTGCTGGTCAGCTGGGTGACTGCAATTAAAGACGGGCGTTTTTTGCCTCTCGGCGTGCCCTCTTCAAGCCCTTCTAGAGCCGCGCGCATCATCCGTGCGCCTCCCGCTGCATGGACATTGACGAGATCAACGCCGAGGCCGGCAAGCCGTTTCATCGCTTTATTGACTGTAGTCGGAATATCGTGAAGCTTCAAATCTAAAAATATGTCACAATTCCGTTCTTTTAATTGGTGAATGATGGCCGGGCCTTCCTGATAAAAAAGTTCCATCCCCGTTTTGACAAACAGCCTTTCCTTTTCAAACAAATCTAAAAACGCTAAAGTCTCTTCCCCTGATGCAAAATCAAGCGCGATGATGGGCAGGTTGTTTTTCATGCTTCCAGCTCCTTCCGATGCATTCACTTACAGATTGAAAGCCGTATTGGCGCAGCACACGAGGGAGCTGTTCTATGATTTCCGGGCAGACAAACGGATTGACGAAGTTTGCCGTGCCGACTGCAACAGCACTCGCCCCGGCAAGAAGAAATTCCAGTGCATCCTCCGCGGTCTGGACGCCGCCCATCCCGATAATCGGAATTTGAACGGCCTGGCTGACTTCGTATACCATCCGGATGGCGACCGGTTTGATTGCCGGGCCTGACAGTCCGCCCGTTTTATTTGCTAAAATCGGCCGTCCTGTCTTAAGATCGAGCCTCATCCCGACGAGTGTATTAATCATCGTCAGGCCGTCAGCACCGGCTGCTTCAATCGCCTTGGCAATTTCGGTTATGTTGGCGACATTAGGCGAAAGCTTCACATATACAGGCACTGCGGAAACTTCTTTCACCGCTTTTGTCAGATCGGCCGCCATGGCGGGATCAGTGCCAAAAGCAATCCCGCCCGTTTTGACATTCGGACACGAAATGTTAAGTTCAAGCGCATGCACATTCGGCGCTTTGCTGATGTGCTCGGCCACTTCTTTATAGTCTTCCACCTGAGAACCGGCGACGTTTGCGATAATCGGCGTGTCAAACTGTTCAAGCCAAGGCAGCTCATGTTTGAGTACATGCTCAAGTCCGGGATTTTGCAGGCCGATGGCATTCAGCATTCCCGCGCTTGTCTCCGCCACTCTCGGTGTCGGATTTCCGAAACGCGCTTCGTTCGTAGTGGCTTTAATCATGATGCCTCCGAGGCATGATAAATCATAAAATCCGGCATATTCCTTTCCGAAACCGAAACATCCGGAAGCGGGGATGATCGGGTTTTTCAATCGGAGACCCGGCAAATTCACCTCTAACATTACAGCGCCACCTCCTCAGCTTTAAATACCGGCCCGTCAAGGCAGACTTTCACATATGATGTATCGCTTTCGCCCGTACGGCACACGCAGGCGAAGCAGGCCCCTATGCCGCAGCCCATCCGCTCCTCCATCGAGAGATAAACCTCTTTATGGCCGTACTGCTGCTTCAGTGCTTTCAGCATCGGTGTCGGACCGCAGCTGAGCAGGACATCGAATTCGAGCTGCTTTTCGCGGATGATGTCAGTGACAAATCCTTTTTCTCCATATGTCCCGTCAGCCGTTGCCACATAGGTGTCTCCGTACGCGAGACATTCCTGTTCATAAAAAACATCCTTTGCTGATTGAAACCCAAGCACGTGAATGACGTTTACGCCTTTTTCCGTCAGGCGCTTTGACAGTTCCTGCAAAGGCGGAACCCCGACTCCGCCTCCGACTAACAGCGCGGTTTTGCCGGGTTCAATCCGCCGGACGGGGAATCCGTTGCCGAGAGGGCCGAGAACGTCAATCATGCTGCCCTCTTTTTTCTCGGACAAAAGACGCGTTCCCTCACCGTCAGTTCTGTAGATAACGGATACTTCATTCACGGCGAAATCGACGTCCGCAATGCTGAGCGGCCTTCTTAAAAGCGGCGTGACCGCGTCACTCACCTTTAAATGAAGAAATTGTCCCGGCTCGGTAAAGTGCCGGACAAGTTCTCCTTTCAGCACCATCTTATAGATCTGGTCGGCAATTTCCGAATTGGATTGAACAGTCAAATGCGCTTTTTTCATATCGTGACAGCCGCCTTTTGATTGGTTTCAGATGCAGGCATATGATCCGCACAGAAAGTCATGCTTTCCAATACCCGCAAAATGGCTTCGGCCGTATCTAAAGATGTCAGGCAGGCGACTCCGTTCTCAACGGATTCGCGGCGGATTCTGAAGCCGTCTCTGGCCGGCTGTTTGCCTTTTGTCAGCGTATTGATGACAAATTGCGCTTCACCGTTTCTGATGACGTCGATGAGATTTTTTCCTTCTTCGCCGATTTTCCCGACGACCTGAGCCGGAATCCGGGCGTCTTTCAAATAAGCCGCCGTTCCTTCCGTCGCCAAGATGTTATAGCCGATTGCGTGGAACCGCTTCGCGATCATAAGTCCTTCTTCTTTATCTTTATCGGCAACGGTCAATAGCACTGAGCCGTAATTCGGGATTTGAATGCCAGAGGCAATCAGCGCTTTGTAGAGCGCTTTTTCCAGGGTTGAATCTTTGCCCATGACCTCTCCCGTCGATTTCATTTCAGGCCCTAATGTAATATCCACTCTTCTCAGCTTCGCGAATGAGAAGACAGGCGCTTTCACGAATACCCCCTGCTGTTCAGGCTGCAGCCCTTCTTTGTAGCCGAAATCAGCAAGCTTTTGGCCGAGAATGACCTTTGTCGCCAGATTCGCCATCGGAATCTTTGTGATTTTGCTTAAGAACGGCACGGTTCTGCTTGACCGCGGATTTACTTCGAGCACGTACACTTCACCTTGCGACAGTACGAACTGGATGTTCAGCAAGCCGATGATGTTGAGTCCTTTTGCCAAAGCTACAGTGTATTGTTCGATTTTTTTCTTAATGTCTTCGCTTAAAGACTGAGGCGGATAGACGGCAATTGAATCTCCTGAATGGACGCCGGCCCGCTCGATATGCTCCATAATTCCCGGGATGACGACTGTTTCGCCGTCAGATACGGCATCGACTTCGATTTCTTTTCCCGTCAGATAACGGTCGATTAACACCGGATGCTGCGGGTTGATTTTGACCGCGTTTTTCATATAGTGAAGCAGCTCTTCTTCATGATAGACGATTTCCATCGCCCGGCCGCCGAGCACGTATGAAGGGCGGACAAGAACCGGATAGCCGATGGATGCGGCAATTTTGACCGCTTCGCTCACCGATACAGCGGTTTTTCCGAGCGGCTGCGGCACATTCAGCGCCTCAAGCGCCTGCTCAAACTTATCCCTGTCTTCCGCACGGTCTAAATCCTCAAGTGATGTGCCGAGGATTTTGACGCCGCGGGCGCTTAATTCTTCCGCAAGGTTGATCGCCGTCTGGCCGCCGAATTGGACGACAACTCCTTCCGGCTGTTCCAAATCGATGATGTGCATGACATCTTCAACCGTCAGCGGTTCAAAATACAGCTTGTCTGATATGCTGAAATCAGTGGACACCGTCTCAGGGTTGTTGTTGATAATAATCGCTTCATAGCCTGCCTGCTTGATCGCCCAGACAGAATGAACGGTCGCATAGTCAAATTCGACGCCCTGTCCGATGCGGATCGGACCTGAGCCTAGGACGACGACACTTTTTCTTGGTGTAACCTCAGACTCATTTTCTTCCTCATATGTGCTGTAGAAGTACGGAGTTTCTGATTCGAATTCCGCCGCGCATGTGTCCACCATTTTATATACAGGCTTGATGGCTGCTTCTTTTCGCATTTGATACAGCTCTTGTTCCGGCATGTTCCATTCCCGGCTGATATATTTGTCGGAAAAGCCGAGTTCCTTCGCTGTCTGAAGGACGGCGAGGCTGCCTTTTTCCGCTTTCAGCTTTGTTTCAAAGGCGACCAGCTTATAGAGCTTGTGCAAAAAGAAAACGTCAATTGCGGAAAACTCATGAAGCTGCTCTACCGTGTAGCCTCTTCTGAAAGCTTCAGCGAGGTAAAACAGCCGTTCGTCTCCGGCCTTTCTGATCCGTTTTTCCAAAAGCCCGTCAGAAATCTCTTCCGCATCCTTCAGTTCGAGATGATAGACATCGGCTTCCAGTGAGCGGACTGCCTTTAACAGTGATTCTTCAAGGGTGCGTCCGATGGCCATGACCTCTCCGGTCGCTTTCATTTGTGTTCCGAGTCTGCGGTTTGCCGATTCAAATTTATCAAACGGCCAGCGCGGGATCTTAGAAACGACATAGTCAAGCGCGGGCTCAAAAGCCGCATATGTTTTTCCCGTTACGGGGTTCATCATTTCATCAAGAGAAAGCCCGACTGCGATTTTCGCCGCAAGTTTTGCGATCGGGTAACCCGTTGCTTTTGAAGCGAGGGCAGATGAGCGGCTCACCCGCGGATTCACTTCGATAATGTAGTATTGGAAGCTGTCGGGATCCAGCGCGAGCTGAACATTACAGCCGCCTTCTATGCCGAGTGCGCGGATCAGCTTTAATGAAACATTGCGCAAAAGCTGATATTCCCTGTCGCTCAACGTCTGACTCGGAGCAACGACGATGCTGTCACCCGTATGGATGCCGACCGGATCGATATTTTCCATGTTGCAGACGACGATCGCATGATCTCTGCTGTCTCTCATGACTTCATATTCGATCTCTTTGTAACCGGCGATGCTTTTTTCCAAAAGGCATTGATGAACGGGGCTTAGTTTTAATCCGTTTTCGACGATCTCCTTCAATTCCGCTTCATTTGAGCAGATGCCGCCGCCCGTTCCGCCTAATGTGTAAGCGGGGCGGACGATAACCGGAAACCCGATCCGGCTGACAAATTCCTCGGCTTCCTGCAAAGTGCGGATAATCTCACTTTCGGGCACCGGTTCATTCAGCTCATTCATCAGCGTACGGAACAAGTCGCGGTCTTCCGCCTGCTGGATGGCTGACAGCTTTGTGCCGAGCACTTCCACCCCGCATTCTGCAAGAACCCCGAGATCAGACAGCTCGACTGCAAGATTCAGCCCTGTCTGTCCTCCCAAAGTCGGCAGGATGGCGTCCGGCCGTTCTTTTCTGATAATACGCGTGAGAAATTCCGGCGTCAGCGGTTCGATATATACCCGATCGGCCATTTCCGTATCCGTCATAATCGTTGCCGGATTTGAATTGACGAGAATGACTTCATAGCCTTCTTCTTTTAAAGCAAGACACGCTTGTGTGCCCGCATAATCAAATTCCGCCGCCTGTCCGATAATAATCGGGCCTGATCCGATCACTAATATCTTTTTAATGTCTACGCGTTTTGGCATGCCGCTTCCCCTTCTTTCTCAGTTGTTTCGATCAAGTCGATGAATCTGTCAAATAAATGATTGGCATCTTCCGGCCCCGGTGAAGCTTCAGGGTGGTACTGAACCGTAAATGCCGGCAATGTTTTATGCTTGAGACCTTCGATCGTTTGATCATTAATCGCAATATGTGTCACTTCAAGCTCTGTCTCGTCTATAGAAGAGACTGTATATCCGTGGTTTTGGGCGGTTAAAGCGACTTTCCCGGTCGCAAGCTCTTTAACCGGATGGTTGGAGCCCCTGTGTCCGAATTTCATTTTTTCCGTATCCGCTCCGGATGCCAGTGCAAATAATTGGTGGCCGAGGCAGATTCCGAATAACGGCACCTTCCCGAGTATGCCTTTTATCATTTCAATCGCTTCCGGCACATCTTTCGGATCTCCGGGTCCGTTAGAAAGCATAATGCCGTCCGGCTTCAGCTGAAGCACTTCTTCCGCCGTTACATTGTATGGCACAACGATGACATCGCATTTTCGTTTGTTTAATTCTCTTAAGATGCCATGCTTCATGCCGAAATCAACGAGTACGATGCGTTTTCCGCGGCCCGGACTCGGATATGCCGTTTTCGCTGATACTTGAGCGACTTGATTTCTCGGAAGTTCCGTTTCTTTCAGAAGTGCAAGAACCGCTTCGACATTCTCCTCACATGATGCAAACGTTCCTTTTAATGCACCTGCCGTGCGGATCATTCTTGTAAGCTTTCTCGTGTCAATCCCTTGTAAGCCGGGGATATTTTTCATCTTCAAATACTCATCAAGCGTGTAAGCCGATCTCCAGTTGGATGGCAGCTCGCACAATTCTTTTACGATCAGCCCTTTTACAAAAGGAGTAATGGATTCAAAGTCATCTCTGTTAATCCCGTAGTTGCCGATCAGAGGATACGTCAGCGTCACGATCTGCCCGCAGTAGGAAGGGTCTGATAAAATTTCCTGATAACCGGTCATTCCCGTATTGAATACGACTTCACCGGCGGTATGCTCAAGGCTCCCGAATGCTTCCCCCTCAAATACCGCTCCATTTTCCAGCACTAGTCTTCTTTTCATTTGACGAGTCTCCCTTCTTCGTATGCAAGCTTCCCGCCAGCCATCGTTGCGACAGGCCAGCCGAAGCACTTCATCTTGTTGAATGGCGTATTTTTTCCTTTAGATAAAAATGTATCTTTGTCAATTGCCGCTTCTTTTTCCAGGTCGATCAGGGTAATGTCAGCCGGCGCGCCCGGTGCAAGCGTTCCGTACGGAAGACCGAACGCCTCGCAAGGTTTTTTCGTCATGAAGTCAACCAGCTGCTTCAGCGTCCACGATCCGCTTTTCACAAAGTGTGTGTACAGAAGCGGGAAGGCTGTTTCTAAACCGACGATACCGAAAGGCGCAAGCTTCATGTCCGTGTTTTTCTCTTCTTCGGTATGCGGCGCATGGTCAGTGGCGATGAAATCAATCGTGCCTTCCAATAGCCCTTCAATCAGTGCCGCTCTGTCCTCTTTGCTGCGAAGCGGCGGATTCATTTTAAAATTGGTATCAAGCCCTGGGATATCTTCGTCACAAAGCAGCAGATGGTGCGGCGACACTTCGGCTGTCACGCGAATTCCCGCTTTTTTTGCGTCTCTTACGGCTCTGACGGATTCTTTCGTGCTGATATGACACACATGGTAATGGCAGCCCGCCGCTTCCGCCAGCAGCACGTCACGAGCGATATGTACCGCTTCACAAATGGAAGGTATGCCATTCAGGCCGTTCGCTTTTGAAAAAGCACCTTCATGTACGCTTCCGCCGTAAATCAGTGAGTTATCCTCACAATGAGCGACAATCGCTTTATTCATTGAAGCCGCCCGTTTCATTGCTTCATACATCATTCCGGCAGTCTGAACGCCGACGCCGTCATCGGTGAAAGCAAATGCGCCGGCTTCATGAAGCACCTCAAAATCTGTCATTTGTTCGCCGGTTTGTCTGATCGTGATCGAAGCGTAAGGAAGAACCCGGACAGATGAGGTTTCTTTGATCCGGTTTTGCAGCCATTCCATCTGCTCCTTCGTATCCGGCACGGGCCTTGTATTCGGCATGGCGGCGACAGTGGTAAAACCGCCCCGCGCCGCAGCTTTAGAGCCCGTTTCAATCGTTTCTTTTTTCTCACCGCCCGGTTCTCTGAAGTGTACATGAAGGTCTACGAGCCCCGGTGAGACGAACAGACCGGAAGCGTCGATCACGGTTTCCCCGTCTTTTGCCGTCAGTATGCCGGTTTCCGCAATGATTTCTCCTGTTACCCGGATATCCTGCGCCACTTTTTCTCCCTGTTCATTTAACATCCAGCCGTTTTTAATGAGATAAGACATAAGCCGCTTCTCCCCTTTTCGCATTGGTTTGCAGTGCTCTTTTTAAGACTGCCATTCTGATATACACACCATTTTCCATTTGTTTAAATATTCGTGATTTTCCGGATTCCACTATAATTGTGTCAATTTCGACCCCTCTGTTTACCGGTGCGGGATGCATGATGATGGCATGCCGCTTCATGCTTTCCGCACGCTTTGCGGTCAGCCCGTATGCTTCCAGGTAGCCTTTTTGGTCCGCTTCTGTCTGATGTCTTTCATTTTGAATGCGGAGCAGCATGACGACATCTGAAGCTTGTATGGCTTCATCCGTCTGAACACAGGTGCCGAAGGAGTTGTTCTCATCCTGCCATTGCGGCGGACCAGAAAACAGCACGCGTGCGCCGAGCCTTGTCAGCACCTCGGCATTTGACCTTGCCACCCTGCTGTGTTTGATATCGCCATGAATGGAAACGGTCAGACCCTGAAAATTCTCAAATTCCTCTTGAATCGTCATTAGATCGAGCAATGATTGGGTCGGATGCTGTCCGCAGCCGTCGCCCGCATTTAAGATCGGAATATTTACTTTGCCAGTCAGATCCTTGTAATATTCATCCGTGCTGTGCCTGATGACGCAGGCGTCCGCTCCGATTGCTTCCAGTGTTTTGATCGTGTCGTATAAAGACTCGCCTTTTTGAACGCTTGTACTCGTGCCGTCTAAATTGAGCACGTTCATACCGAGCTTTTTTTCCGCCACTTCAAAGCTGAACCGCGTTCTCGTGCTTGGTTCAAAAAACAGATTCGCAACGAATTTTCCCGAGAGATCGGGGCACTCTGTTCCCTCTTTTATCGCTTTTGCCTCACGCAGCAATTCTGTAATTTCAGCCGTGCTCAGTTCAGACATCGCCGTTAAATGATTCATGTTTTTTTCTCCTCCGTTTCCGATTGAAGGCCGTAAAAAAACACCCCGGCCTACAGACTCGGGGTGCGGTTAAAGAGAGAAGCAGCGTACAGCTTCTTCCCGTTATAACCCTTCCAAGCCTCTCTGGACTTTCTTTAAAAGGTTTACATATGATTTTGTTGTTCTGCTGCGTCCGCGTCTTCATCATTTGTGTGCGGCAGGATAAGGTTCAGGATGACTCCCACGATTGCCGCAAGCGCCATGCCGGATATTTGAAACCCGCCTTTTGATACTTGAATGAAAGCACCGCCGACGCCGATCACGAGGATGACGGATGTGATAATTAAATTTCTCTTGTTTTCATAATCAATGTTGTTGTCAATCAGCATTCTCAAGCCGCTGGAGGCGATGATTCCGAAGAGCAGGAAGGAAACGCCGCCCATAACTGCGGACGGAACAGAGCTGATCAGCGCTGAAACTTTGCCGATAAATCCGAAGCACAGCGCAATCACACCCGCGCCGCCGATGACAAAGACGCTGAAAACCCTTGTAATTGCCAGTACACCGATGTTTTCGCCGTACGTTGTCGTCGGCGGGCCGCCGATTAACGAAGCGATGATCGTCGCAACACTGTCCCCCATTATGGAGCGGTGCAGCCCCGGCTTTTTAATGAAATCCTGTCCGACAACTTTACTCAGCACCATTTGATGGCCGATATGCTCTGACATCGTCACGAAAGCGACCGGCACCATCGCAGCCGCAATGCCCAATGTCACTGACGGCGTATAGTCTTTGAAAGGTATGATAAATTCAGGAACGGCGAACCATTTTGCATCAATGACCGGCTGGAAATTGACGATTCCCTGTGTCAGCGCAAACAGATAGCCGCCTATAATGCCGATCAATACCGGGATCAGGCTTAAAAATCCCCGTAAAAAGATGGCGCAGATAATGGTGATTGCCAAGGTGACACCGGCTACACTGAAATGCCTCAGACTGTAGACGAGTTCTTTCGCATTCGGATCGGCATACATTGCCATATTGACGGCTGTGCTTGCCAGTCCGAGTCCGATGACGATGATGACCGGCCCTACGACCACCGGCGGCAGCAGCTTCATCAGCCACCCCGTTCCAAGCTGCCTGATAAGGAGCGCGATCAGCCCGTACACAATTCCCGCCAGGAAAGCGCCGACCATGGCAGCCCCCGGTCCCCCCGTCGCTTTCACCAAGATAATCGGTGAGATAAAAGCGAATGATGAGCCGAGATAAGCGGGAATCCGGCCTTTTGTCACCAAGAGGTAAGCGAGTGTTCCGATTCCGCTTGTGACAAGCGCGACTGCCGGGCTCATCCCGACCAGTTTCGGCACGAGAATGGTTGAGCCGAACATGGCGAATAAATGCTGCAGGCTGAATGACAGCCAAGACAATGGATTGGGGACGTCCCTGACTCCCAGGTTTACTTTTTTCTTACTCATGGCGTGTTTCCTCCCGGTTGACTTTCAAATGGTATAAAAAAACCTCTTTGCTTTTATTGCAAAGAGGCATACAAAACCCGGCCGCGTCGATCCGCCCGGCTTTGTGTTTTAAAATCCTCTTCGCAAACTCTCTGGAATGCATTTAAAAAGGGTGATTATTCATTTTCGTAAATGGCGACCATATCAGTCTGATCAACTTCGCTCAGCTGAACCATCACTTTTTCAGCTTTTGAGGTCGGAATGTTTTTCCCGATATAGTCCGCTCTGATCGGCAGCTCCCGGTGCCCTCTGTCGACAAGCACGGCAAGCTGTATCGATGACGGCCGCCCGACATCAACGAGTGCATCCATCGCCGCTCTCACCGTCCGGCCGGTATAAAGCACATCATCAACCACAATGACCTTTTGATCTGTAATATCGGCCGGAATGTCCGCACCTTTTACAAGCGGTTCTTCATTGCTCGTTTTTTTCGTCAGATCGTCACGGTAAAGGGTAATATCGATTTCTCCCACGGTGACCGGATTCCCTTCAATCTGCTCAATCCGTTCGGCCAGCCGCTTTGCTAAATAAATGCCTCTTGTTTTAATCCCTACAAGAATGCAGTCATTCATTCCTTTATTCCGTTCAATCATTTCATGGGCTATCCTTGTCAGCGCCCGTCTGATGGCCTGTTCGTCGAGAATAACAGCTTTTTGATTCACTCGTGACACCTCTCCATTCGTATATAAGAAGAAAAAACCCCTCCTGCCAGAGCATAGAGGGGTTCCTTTCCAGGACGAAGACACACACGTATCTCTTCTGTCCTATCCGTTATCCTTCTCAGCCTCTCTGGACTGTGTTAAAGAATCTATTCAGCTTGTTTTTATTATTTCAGAAAAGAAACTCGCTGTCAATGACTATTTCTCAAAAGTTCAATGAGTTTTTTCATATCTTCAGGAAGGGGCGCTTCAAACTCCATGTATTCGCCCGTCCGCGGATGATCAAAGCCTAATATTCCGGCATGCAGCGCCTGGCCGTTGAAATCAACCGTTTTTCTCGGCCCGTACTTCGGATCGCCCGCCAAAGGAAATCCGATATATTTCATATGGACGCGGATCTGATGCGTTCTCCCAGTCTCAAGACGGCACTCTACGAGCGTGAAATCTTGAAAACGCTCAAGCACGTGGAAATGCGTGACGGCGTTTTTGCTGCCTTCTCTTGTTACGGTCATGCTTTGACGGTCTTTTTTATCCCTTCCGATCGGAGCGTCAATCGTTCCGTCATCGTGTGAAATCACTCCGTGAACAACCGCTGTGTACTTTCTGGTCACGGTTTTATTGACGAGCTGGTTAACGAGTGACTCATGCGCCATATCGTTTTTGGCGACCATTAACAGGCCGGAAGTATCCTTATCAATCCGGTGGACGATTCCCGGGCGCATTACGCCGTTAATACCGGAAAGGTCATTGCAGTGAGCCATCAGCCCGTTTACAAGCGTCCCTGTCACATGGCCGGGCGCCGGGTGTACGACCATCCCCCGCGGTTTGTTCACAACCAAGACATCCTGGTCCTCATAGTAAATGTCCAAGTCCATCGGCTCTGCAAGCACGTCCAGTTCTTCCGGTTCAGGAATGGTGACGTTTACCTGATCGCCGGGCTGCATTTTATAATTGGCTTTGACGGATTTGCCGTTAACGGATACCAATCCCTCTTTTACCCATTGCTGCACTTGAGTGCGTGACCAGTTTTCTCCTGTTGAAGCCAAAAATTTATCAATCCGTTCGCTTTTTTGTTCAGGCTGAACGGTTATCTCAAATTGATTCATGTTATTGCTCCTTCTTTTTCCCGCTGTCAAACAGCATATGAATAAATAAAAGTATCACACCGACGCACAGTGATGAATCCGCGATATTAAAAATCGGATATTGATAATTCACGATGATGACATGAATAAAATCCACCACTTCCTGGCGCGCCGCCCGGTCAATAAAGTTTCCGGCCGCACCTCCCAGCATTAAGCCGAGAGAAATCCCGAGTAACATCTGCCCTTTTGCATAACGCTGTATGTAATAAACGATTCCGATAATCACGGCGATGGTAATGACGTAGAAAAACCACATTTGCCCGGCTAAAATCCCCCATGCCGCTCCCGTGTTGCGATGAGAAGTGATATAAAGCACCTGATCGATGACAGGTATGCTTTGTCCCAATTCCATATGGCTGACGACAAGCCATTTGGTCAATTGGTCGGCAATAATAATAAAAAGAGCGATAAGATAATAAAGCACACACGTTCCTCCAGTATACAGTTACTTTTATCCTTTATGAATTTTATCAGTAAAAGATGGCGGAGTAAAGGCAGATCATAAGCGCATGCAGACAGACGCTGTCACTCATACAGCGCCTGATCATATGCATAATCTCCGGGTACCCAGTATGGAAGGGTTTTCTTTTCAAATTGAGCGGGATAATAAAAATCATCAGCGGTTCTGGCCGTCGGCAAAACCGCAAGCTTGTCAATCGGAATGGGGGCGCCTGTTTTTTCACAATAACCGTACGTATTGTTTTCAAACTTAGACAGGGCAAGAAGAACGTCCTGAAGTTCTTCTTTTATATGATAGATCAGAGTTGCTTCTTGGTCGTTCATTGAAGGTTCAACAGATGCTGACATGTGAAAGCAAGAATATTCGAATAATCTTGATTGAAGTTCTTCTTTCATCATGAGAAGCTCCGTGTGGATTGCGGTCAGTTGATCATTCATTCATTCATCACAACTCCTGCTCTTGATGTTATAGCTTTATTGTTGCCCCGGCTGCGTCATTTGAAGCCCATAAGATTTTTCCTATCGTTCTAATCGATGACATTGCTGGCATGTAAAAAAGCGCCCGGCTGACCGGGCGCTTTCTCATTCATTATTTTTGATAATATTTTTCAACGATTTCCGCATTTCGCAGTGATAATGTCGGATACTTCGGATTGGCTCCGACATCTTTAGAAATCACGCGGGACCGCTCACACATCTGGCCTTCCGCTTTTTCTACGGTCATTTTTCCTGTCGTGAAGCTTTGCGCTGTTTCCGGCGCTTCACTTTCGTCTTTTACTGTCAGTTCTGAGACGATAAACAGCTGCGCGATATTTTCTTTAATGGATGACAAAAGGTCGCGGTTTTCTTTGTTCGGATACAAAGTCAGGCTCGCTTCCAATGATCTTCCGATAATTTTCTCGTTACGGGCTGTTTCCAAAGCCTTCAGCACGTCGTTGCGAAGCTCCATGAAGCGGTCGAATTTTTCTTCTGTCGCTTGACTGTCCGGAACAGAGATGGTTTCCGGCATATCTGTCAGCTGTACGCTCGCTTCTTCAACAAATGATAAGTGAGACCACATTTCATCCGCTGTATGCGGGAGAATCGGCGCCGTCAGCTTCACTAACGCCAGCAGCGTTTCATAAAAGACGGTCTGCATGCTGCGGCGGTCCGGATGATCCGCATGCTCGATGTACACAACATCTTTTGCGAAATCAAGATAGAAAGAGCTGAGCTCGATCGTGCAGAAATTGTGAATGCTGTGATAAACAACCGCAAATTCGTATTCATCGTACGCTTTTTTCACCTTATCGATCAGCTTATTGAGCTTGATCAGCATATATTGATCCACTTCGCGAAGATCTTTAACAGCAACGGCATTGACACTTGGATCGAAGTCAAACAGGTTGCCGTGAAGGAAGCGGAACGTGTTGCGGACTTTCCGGTATACTTCAGCGACCTGCTTCAGAATGTCTTCAGAAACCGGGTGGTCGGCCTGATAGTTTACGGAAGATACCCATAAACGCAGAATTTCTGCTCCAAGCTGTTTTGCGATTTTTGTCGGGTCAATCGTATTGCCGAGTGATTTACTCATTTTACGGCCGTTTGCATCAAGTGTAAATCCGTGGCTTAATACGCCTTTATACGGTGCTTGGCCAGTGACTGCAACAGCGGTTGAAAGAGATGAGTTAAACCAGCCGCGGTATTGGTCAGAGCCTTCAAGGTATAAATCAGCCGGGCGGACGAGATCATCACGTTCTTCAAGAACGGCCTGATGAGAAGATCCTGAATCAAACCATACATCCATAATGTCTTGTTCTTTCGTGAAAATACCGTTCGGGCTTCCCGGATGTGTAAACCCTTCCGGCAGGAGGTCTTTTGCCTCTCTTTCAAACCAGACGTTTGAGCCGTGTTTTTTGAACAGCTCAGAAACGTGTTCAATCGTTTCGTCA
Source organism: Bacillus amyloliquefaciens DSM 7 = ATCC 23350 (assembly GCF_000196735.1). Lineage (GTDB taxonomy): Bacteria > Bacillota > Bacilli > Bacillales > Bacillaceae > Bacillus > Bacillus amyloliquefaciens. The sequence continues at coordinate 1,615,158 of NC_014551.1, read as the reverse complement.
GTGATGACCGGCTCACCGTTTTCAGCATAAAATACCGGGATCGGAACGCCCCAGACGCGCTGTCTTGAAATACACCAGTCACCGCGGTCGCGCACCATGTTGTAAAGGCGCTGTTCGCCCCACTCCGGCACCCACTTCGTTTGTTGGATGGCATCAAGCAGATCGGATCTGAAATCTTTAATTGATGCAAACCATTGCGCTGTCGCTCTGAAGATGGTCGGTTTTTTTGTTCTCCAGTCATGCGGATAGGAGTGTGTAATAAACTCGAGCTTCAAGAGCGCGCCGTTTTCTTCAAGCTTCTCCGTGATCGGTTTATTGGCTTTATCGTAAAACATTCCTTCAAAGCCCGGCGCTTCGTCAGTCATGTTACCTTTTTCATCAACAGGGCACAGTACTTCTAAGCCGTACTTTTGGCCGACGATAAAGTCATCTTCCCCGTGGCCCGGAGCAGTATGAACACAGCCTGTTCCGGCATCGGTTGTGACGTGGTCACCAAGCATGACGAGTGAATCTCTGCCGTACAGTGGATGTTCTGCAGTGATGTATTCTAATTCTCTGCCTTTATATGATGCGACAACTTCCGGATTTTCAAATCCGCATGCCTGCGCGACGCTTTCGATTAATTCAGCCGCCACTACGTAACGCTTGTCTCCAACCTTGATGACATTGTATTCAAGGTCAGGATGAACGGAAATTCCGAGGTTGGCAGGGATCGTCCACGGCGTCGTCGTCCAGATAATAAAGCTTTCACCGTTTTCCAGAACACCTTTGCCGTCTTTCACCTTAAATGCAACATAAATAGACGCGGAACGTTTGTCCTGATATTCAATTTCCGCTTCTGCTAAGGCAGATTCACTGGAAGGCGACCAGTTGACAGGCTTCAGGCCTTTATAAATATAGCCTCTTTTCGCCATTTCGCCGAAAACGCGGATCTGCTGCGCTTCAAATTCAGGCTGAAGGGTCACATATGGGTTTTCCCAATCGCCTCTGACGCCGAGACGCTTAAATTGTTCGCGCTGTCTTTCGATCTGCTGCCATGCATATTCTTCGCAAAGCTTGCGGAAATCGGCTACGGACATTTCTTTCCGGTTTACTTTTTTGTTTTTCGTCAGCGCCGTTTCAATCGGCAGGCCGTGTGTATCCCAGCCAGGCACATACGGTGCGTTATAGCCGCTCATTGATTTATAGCGGACGATAAAATCTTTCAGGATTTTGTTCAGGGCATGGCCCATGTGGATGTCTCCGTTTGCATAAGGAGGTCCGTCATGCAGTACGAATTTCGGGCGGTCTTTCGTCCGTTCTTGAACAAGACGGTAAATGTCCTGCTCCTCCCAATCTTTTTGCATGTCCGGCTCACGGTTCGGAAGATTTCCGCGCATCGGAAAATCTGTTTTCGGCATTAACAGCGTATCTTTGTAATCCATTTTCATTCCTCCACAACATTTTTCAGAAAATAAAAAAAGCCCTCTCATCCCATAAGGGACGAGAAAGCTTATCTCGCGGTACCACCCTTTTAGAAAAAACGGTCAGCCGTCCTTTCCTCTCGAACATCGTAACGTGATGGAACGTCCTTTCCTACTGGCGGTTCAGAAAGGAAACTAAAGGGCTGATCTGCATGCTTCCGGCCATCCCGGGCTTTCACCTTCCCCGGTTCGCTTTATAGCCTGTTTTGAGTCATGCCGGTCCCTTTCAATCGTCTTTTCATCTGAATTTATGAACGTATTATATTCGAACGGGCCGGAGAATGTCAAGAAAATCAGAAAATTATTCTTTTTCCTCAAATACCGCGTCGACTTCGTATTCTAACAGATGATCCCAATCATCGTTTTTCAGCAGGTCGAGCTGCGCTTCAATCAGCATTTGGAAACGCGTTCTGAACACTTTAGACTGTTTCTTCAGCTCTTCAATTTCCATTGCGATTTTTCTTGATTTGGAAAGCGACTCATTGATAATGCGGTCGGCATTTTTTTCAGCTTCACGGACGATCAGCTTCGCTTCTTTCTGCGAGTTGCGCTTTACGTCTTCTGCCGCTTCCTGGGCTACGAGAATTGATTTATTCAGCGTTTCTTCAATATTGGCAAAGTGGCCGATTTTTTCGTCCAGCTCGTTCACTTTCGCCTCAAGCTCCGTTTTTTTACGGAGTGCAATTTCGTAATCTTTTCTGACCTGCATTAAAAATTCATTTACTTCATCTTCATCATATCCGCGAAAACCTTTTGTAAACGTTTTGTTATGGATATCATTCGGCGTTAATGGCATATTGCCACCTCCATTTTTACATTTCAGTACGGTTATCTAGTTCACATTATAAAACAAATACGGCACAGATGGAGAAAAAAACTGAAAAAACGACTTATTTTTGCCGTTCAAACGTAACTTTCCATTTGTCTTTTTTCGTTTTTCCGTCAACTTTTGTCAAACTGCATCGTCCGAAGCCCCGAATCGAAAGCATGTCCCCTTCAGCAACCTGATAGGAAGGATCCTCAACGGCTTTCCAATTCACCTTAACGAGCCCGTTTTTCACAAGCGCCTGCGCTTTCTGCCGGGATTGCCTGCTCATTAAAGCGCAGACGGCGTCAAGGCGTAATGAAGAAACCGTGTCTTCCCTTATTTCGACATCTGAAGCGGGAATGTGAAGTGCGGAAAGCTCGATTTTCTCAAGCTTTACCGGCGCTTTGCCCGCTTTGGTCAGCTGGGTGCCGACAAAATCGGCGATTTCACCTGAGACGATAAGCTGCACGGCTTCCTCTGAGAAAATCAGATCACCGTATTTCTGCCGCTTTAAGCCGATTCCCATTAATGACCCGAGAAGAGAGCGGTGGTCGATGCTGACGAATTTTTCAGCGTATTGAACTTCAAAAGCCCGGAGCTCAAAATCATCCTGTTCAGGTTCCATATATTCGGGGTATAAAATCGCGCGTTTGCGTTCAGCCCTGTCATAGCCTCCGAAAAACGCAAGGCCGCAGGCATCACCGATAACGGCTTTTACAATCACCTGTTCCCGGGGATCTAAGAAATCAGTCAGCTTCATCCGGTACTGGTCCTGGACAATCTGTTTCCATTCAAGCACCTGATCAATAAAAGGCCGCTCGTCTTGTCTGAAGTGCTGGTAAATATCGCTCATGTTCTTTCCTTTCTATGTAAAGAGGCTTGGCTGGTGCCAAGCCCGTATCAAACTGTCACATTCAAGTATACATTGCGATCATGCGGTACAGGCCCCAAAGTCCCGTCGTGGCAAATCGAAGCACGATAATCGCTACAATCGGGGATATATCCAGCATGGCAATGGGCGGAATGATCCTTCTGAACGGTTCTAGGTACGGTTCGCAAATCGCTGCGAGAAACCGTCCGACCGCCGTTTCTCTCGTACTCGGCACCCATGACATAAAGATATAGATAATCAGGGCAAACGAGTAGATGTAAATTAAATAACTCAGAACGGAAAAAATTTGATAAAGAATCATCCTGCTTTACCACCTCTGATGTTCGTCTTCATTTATGAGCTCCGAAATCGTGCCGGAAACATCGACATTATCAGGCGTGCACAGAAAAATATCCGAACCGATTCTTTGAATGTCGCCGCCGATAGCATAGACGGTTCCGCTTAAAAAGTCGACGATTCTTTTCGCCTGATCATGCTGGATGCGCTGAAGATTGACGACAACCGCCCGCCTGTTCTTTAAATGATCGGCGATTTCCTGCGCTTCCGCATATACACGAGGTTCACTCAACACCACTTTAGAGGATTTCTGAACACTTTGCAAGCTTACTACGTTCTGCTTCCCCGCCGGCTTCTGGGCGTAGGCAGGCTGTTTATCTTTCTGCTGTTCGTGTTCTTCCGGATGATCCTTCTCTGTTTCAATGTATTCGTACTCGTACTCCTCCTCATCCATTGAGAAAAAGTTTTTCAATTTATTTTTCATGCTCATTTGTTTACACCCCCCGTTTCATTTCCGACTAATGAAGAGCCGATTCGGATAAAAGTAGCGCCCTCTTCAACAGCGATTTCATAATCATTTGACATGCCCATTGAAAGTTCCCGGCACGGTGCGTTTGTCTGATTCAGCTGCTGCACCTGATCCCTCAGATCACGCAATTGCCGGAAGCAGGCTCTGATCGTTTCTGTATCGTCTGTCAGGGGAGCCATCGTCATCAGGCCCTCTACAGAAATGTTTCTAAAGTCAGAAAGCTCTCTGATAAAGGGGATGACCTCCTCTGTTTTCAAACCGTGCTTAGACGGCTCACGCGAAGTATTCACCTGCACAAAACAGCGAACCGCATGCGGCGCCCGTTTTTCAATCTCTTTTGCCAATGACAGTCTGTCTAAGGAATGAATATAAGATACACGGTCAACGACCGCCTTCACCTTTCTGGTCTGAAGACTGCCGATAAAGTGCCACTCCGGGCTGCCTTTGATGACATCCTGCTTGCGGATAAGCTCCGTATCCCGGTTTTCTCCCAGACTTGTAATACCAGCATCGACGGCCTCTTGAGCCCTTTCGGCTGATACGTATTTTGTAACCGCGATGACGGTTACATCTTCGGGGCTTCGGCCCGATCTGTTACATGCTTCGTTTATTCTTTCGTTTATATGTCGTAATTGATCAGCAACACGCAAGATAACTTATGCCTCCTTCATTCCGATAAAGGACATCATGCGTCCCGTTTTCCCTTTGTCGCGGCGGTGTGAAAAGAATAATTCATGCTCTCGTTCAGTGCATAAACCGCTGACTGAAATGTTTTCTTCCGGAATGCCGCAATGTATCAGAAGAAGGCGGTTTACCTCTTTTAAATCAAGCTGATACTGGCCTTTTTCCGTTTCACATATGGCGGATTCAGCCGAAAAAGGCAGCGCCCGGACTTCATTAATGACGCGGTCGTCGACGGTATAGCTTACTGCACTGATAGACGGACCGATGACAGCCTGAATATCTGTTAAGCGTGAGCCTTCTTCGTTTACCCAGCGTTCCGTCATGATGCGCCCGATTTGTCTGACCGTCCCCTTCCATCCGGCATGGGCAGCGCCGATAATGGAATTTACCGGGTCATAAAAATACAAGGGCACACAGTCTGCAAAACACAGGGCCAAAAAAAGATTCGTATCTTTCGTATAGAGCCCGTCCGTCCCGCGGAATGCGGAGGAATAGTCTCTCGCCCCTTTTCCTTTATCCCCGGCCGTCACGTGTCGGACGCGGTTTTCATGTGTCTGATCTGCGAATACCCAGGAATCCAGATCAGTACCGCATAAGGACGCTATGACTTCACGGTTTTTCACAACATCATGAGCTTCGTCCCGGACGTGCAATCCGGTATTTAATGACTCATACGGAGGATTGCTGACACCTCCGTTTTTGGTTGTGAATCCCGCGATGACCTTTGTGTTATGCTGATTCACATGATTCCAGTCTTCTATCATGAGTGCCGAGGGGGTGGTAAAACTAAACGGGTGATATGTATTCATGAGGATCCAACCTTTCGACAAACATTAAAAAAGCGTAATTTCCCACTCATTTTAACACAATTTCAAGCATACGTTTAGCGGCTGATTGAAAAATCGGATAAATAAATGTGCCGGAAACATTGAGATTTCCGGCATTTTACAAGTAAAGGGAGGATTACGCTCCCCCCTTTGGTTCGTTTACACGCACTAAGATGACATCTTCCCCAATTTTAACTATATTTCGCCAAGGAATGATCATTTCCTCTTCTTTTCCGAAAAAACCGAGAACTTTTCCGCTCCCGCCTAAAATAATCGCCTGAATTTTCCCCGTTGTCACGTTAATATCAATATCACCGATGCTGCCGAGTTTTTTTCCGTTCGACACGTTTACCACATCTTTTATTTGAAATTCAGATATGCTGATCATTCGTATCACGCCCTTCGCCCATTCTTTTTCCTATTATATGAACGGCCGGGCTGAACCTTGTCACATCGGGCAATCTTTTTTGCGGCTGCACCAGGTGAGGATAAAGCTCAGCATGACTTTCGTATAGTCTATAAGCTCATCAACGGACACTTCCTCGTTTACGGAGTGGGCGTTTTTTAAATCACCGGGCCCGTATATTACACTCGGAATCCCGGCATTATAAAGCCACCCTCCGTCAGTTACGGTTTGGGAAACATCAATGACCGGCTCCTGTTTTTTGACGGCTGAGTGTGAGGCCGCCAGGACAGAAACTGCCGGATGCTCCGGGTCGATTTCAAGCGCCGGGAACACCTCGCCTCTGTCTTCAATCATGGAAGAGCCGCCCCATTTGAACACCGGCCTGTTCTCCCTGAGCCACAGATCGCTGTCAGAGACACGATTTATATAGTCTTCGATTTCAGCGGCTGCTTGTTCGTGTGTTTCGTTCGGATAAAAGTGGACGGTAATCCATAATCTGCATTCATCGGCGACAAACGCTGCGTGCCTTCCCCCTTCAATGACGGCGGGGTTGATTGTATTGGTGCCGGGCGCAAAGCCGGGATAGCTTTTCGTTACCGCCCAGTGGCGCTCCAGCTCACCCAAGGCAGTGATGATTTTCGCCATTTTTTCGATTGCGCTCGCTCCGAATGCGCCACCGCCCGCATGAATCAGATTGCGCCTCATGCCGTCATGAAATGTTTTTTTGCTTTTCAATTCTATCCAGCCGGTGATTACACCGCCCTGCCCTTGAATATGCAGGCTGCTCGTATCGGCGACAACCGCAAAATCCGCGTAATAGCCGCGTTTGCAGCATTCCAGCGTCCCCGCCTCACCGACTTCTTCTCCGATCACAGACTGTACAATAAGGTCGCCCGCAAGCTTAATGCCCGCATCATGTATCAGCTGCAGAGCAAAAAGAACACACGCCAATCCCCCTTTCATATCAGCAGCGCCCCTTCCGATCAGCATGCCGTCTTTTACGAGCGGCTGAAACGGGTCAGTATCCCAGTCTTCACCCTGAACCTCGGCCACGTCAATGTGTCCGTTTAAAATCAGGCTTTGATGCCGGTTTGAATCCGTCCCTTTTAAAACGCCGACTACGTTCGGATCTTCCGGATACACATCCCACATATCGACCGAGCAGCCGGTTTCTTTTAAAAATCCGGCGACCCACTTCTGAGCTTCTGCCGTATTTCTTGCCGGCGGGGCCGGAGTCGGAAAGGCTATCAACCTTTCAGCAATATGTATTAAGTCGTCCCGCCGTTTTTCCGCCTGGTGCAGCAGCATGTCAAGCTGATTCATTGAAAATCTCTCCTTTGGCTGTATCAAAAAAACCGTTTCATCAAATGAAACGGGTAAAAAACGGATCTTCCTCCGCTTTTTTCACCGCTTCCCTCCGCCGGCATGATCCGGATCAGGTCCGTTAAGGGTTGAGACAAACGTCTCTCTCAGCTGCATGGCAGCACCCCCAGGGTGAACGTTATGTTATTTTACGGATGATGCCGCTTTTGCACGTGTTAAAAACGGGCGGCCGTTGTTCCATATGACATTGACAGGCATATCGAAAAACGCTGTAAGCCGCTCATCAGAAAGCATGTCTCTGATTTTCCCTGATGCGAACACCTCGCCTTGTTTTAAAAGCAGCGCCTGATCAAATACCGGCAGAATTTCTTCAGCATGATGGGTGACATAAAGGATGGACGGCGCATTTTCTTTTTCAGCGATAGACGTAATCGTGTCCAGCAGCTGCTCTCTTGCCATAAAATCCAGACCCGTCACGGGCTCGTCCAAAATCAGCAGTTCCGGATCAGCCATAAGCGCCCGCGCAATCAGCGCTCTTTGCCTTTCCCCCTGTGATAACGTCTCATACCTTCTGTCGGCGTAACTGATGGCGCCTAAATCCTTCAGAAGACCGATCGCTTTTTCCCTCACCTGTTCACTCGGGGTTTCGTACAGCCCGATTGAGGCGTACGCGCCGCTCAGGGCGATTTCAAAAGCGGAATCCGCGGCATATAATTTGTGCTGAAGTCCTGCTGAAACAAGGCCGATTTTCCTTCTGAGTCTGTCACCGAGCTCTGTTTTGCCGAAATGGTGGCCGAGCACCTGCATCTCTCCTGAAGTGGGGAAGTAATATGAGCATAACATATTCAGCAAAGCGGTTTTTCCGGCTCCGTTTAATCCGTACAGCACCCAATTTTCGTTTTTCTCAACGCGCCAGTTGATATCTTTCAAGATCCATTTGCCGTTTCTTTTTAATGATACATTGTCCAGATGTAAAATCATTGCGCTTTCCCCCGTTTATTTATTCAAATTTTCTTAAAACTTTTCATATTAGAATACATTACTTTTTTGCAGACGTAAACCGGCGCATGAAAAAAGCCTTTAACACAATGTTTAAAGGCTTTTTCCGTTATTGATGGATATTCTTATTCATTTGTTTAATGGCTGCCTTTTCAAGCCTTGAGACCTGAGCTTGGGATATGCCGATTTCTTCTGCGACTTCCATTTGGGTTTTCCCCTGGAAAAAGCGTTTTCGCAAAATCATTTTTTCCCGTTCGTTCAGTCGTCTCATGCCTTCTTTCAGAGCCAGCTCCTCAATCCATTGTGTATCCTTATTGCGCTCATCACTGATCTGGTCCATCACGTAGATCGGATCGCCGCCGTCATTATAAATCGGCTCAAACAGTGATACCGGATCTTGGATGGCGTCAAGGGCAAACACAATTTCTTCATGGGGCACTTCAAGAACTTTGGCGATTTCCTCTGCTGTCGGCTCCCTGCTTGTCTCACTGATTAACCGCTCTCTTACTTGAAGCGCTTTATATGCGATATCGCGAAGCGACCTCGAGACGCGGATCGGATTGTTATCCCGCAAATATCTGCGGATTTCTCCGATGATCATCGGTACAGCGTATGTTGAAAACTTAACATTATGGCTGAGGTCAAAATTATCAATGGATTTCATTAGTCCGATGCAGCCGACCTGAAATAAGTCATCAACATACTCTCCTCTGTTGTTAAACCTCTGAATGACGCTTAAGACAAGGCGCAGATTGCCGTTTACAAGCTTTTCCCTCGCTGAATCATCGCCCTCATCCTGCAATTGCTTAAACAGCTTTCTCATCTCTTCATTCTTGAGCACCGGTAATTTGGAGGTATCAACCCCGCAAATTTCGACTTTATTTCTTGACACGTTTTTCCCTCCCACTAGGAGCTGCTGTACAACGTTAAGTATCTCCTCGGGTGGGAAAAATATGCACCGGCTTTTTACAGAAATAAACATCCGCCTCCGACAATCCTTGCAGCAGTAAGGGCCGTCAGATGGAAAAAATTTTACACCATTTTGTTAAACTCTTTTCGCAGTCTTTTGATAATCCGCTTTTCGAGCCGTGAGATATAAGATTGTGAAATGCCCATCATGTCGGCTACATCTTTTTGGGTTTTTTCTTCTTCTCCGATAAGTCCGAAACGCAGTTCCATGATCTGCTTTTCTCTATCGTTTAATTGCTCAAGCGCTTTTTTCAGAAGTTTTTTATCCACATTGGCTTCAATGTCTTTTGTAATAATATCATCATCTGTACCGAGCACATCCGAAAGGAGCAGTTCGTTTCCGTCCCAATCAATGTTCAGCGGTTCATCAAAAGACACCTCTGAACGGATTTTATTATTTCGGCGCAAGTACATTAAAATTTCGTTTTCAATACATCGTGACGCATACGTCGCAAGTTTTATTTTCTTCTCAGGATTAAAAGTGTTTACCGCTTTGATCAAACCGATGGTGCCGATGCTGATTAAGTCCTCGATATTGATGCCCGTGTTTTCGAATTTGCGGGCAATGTAAACGACAAGGCGTAAGTTTCTTTCAATCAGGATGGCCCGCGCCGCCTGATCCCCGCTCGGCAGCTTTAATAAGAGCACCTGCTCCTCTTCTTTAGACAAAGGCGGCGGCAGCGCCTCACTTCCTCCTATGTAATACACTTCATCACTTTTCAGTCCGAGTTTCATCAGCCATTTATACCACAAATATGTCAGACGCAGCTTAAGTTTTTTCATCTTCCTCCCCCTTCTAAATACAACGCGTTTTGAGTATGATGAATAACAGACTTTTCGTCAGGATACATGTTTCACAGCCTTTCCGGTCAGCATCTTCGGATGAACGATTCCGTCAAATTCACCGTCCGCTGATAGTGGTTTCGTGCTGATGCCGATCAGGCATTTTTCACATGCGATCATCTCGTCTTTTGTTAAAATCGTGACGTAATCCGGCTTTAAACAGAGTAAAAATTGATTATCCTGGCCGACGCCCCTGTATGGAATCAGCCTCAGCTTATCCGCATGCCGGAACGATTCATCAAGCTGCTCTATCACTTCAAGCGGACCGGCGGAATTGATGATGTCCGTTTCCTTTTCGCTGAGAATCGGAGCGAATTTGTCAATGTGGAGAATCATGACCGGCGTTTTCGTCAGCGGATCATACAGCTGATTTCCGGAATCCACCAAACCTTTCGCGCGGATTGTCTGTCCGCTGAATTCTGCCTGAACCATGACAAGTTCATCGTACTGAATGGACTTCGTCTCGATGTCTTCGATTCTCTTTTTTGAAAAAAACCATACAGCCGGAAATCCGATGACAACAAACATCCAGCTGATCGGGTCGCCGAAGCCGGTCTGGCTCGTGACCATAACGCCGTTTTGCACAATTGATTCTGTCTGCAGCAGGGAATGTACGCCGATCATTCCCCCGCCGACGAGAAAGGTCGCGAAATAAAAGGCGAACAAATTTTGAAAAAAGTACCGAAACCGTTTAAAGCCAAAAGCCGTAAGCACGATCACAACTGAAAATGCCATTTTTCCCGCCGGATGCTCCACAAAGGGAGAAACAGGCGTAAACATCAGAAGTACAATGGTTGACCCGATGAAACCGCCGGCGGCCACTCTTCTTTTTTTTACCTGGCGTTTTAAAATAAAGGCGGTTAATAAAAGCAAAAGAGAATCAAAACAAAAGTTCAACAGCCAAATGACATCCAGATAGATTTTCACATCTGACCCCTTTCCTCTTTTGTCTTACATATCTGTTTCTCTCTCTTGTTTCATAAGTATAAAGCAAGCTCTGTGGGAAAGTCTGTCAATTAATGTTGAGGGGAAAGTACAATTTTTAAGGGATAATCGTTTTATTTGTCGAGGGCCGGGAGGATTGATTCCTATTGACCGCCGCAACAAAAAAAGCGCTGCCGTGTCTTGGCAGCGCTCTGTTTTAATCGTTAATATAAAGTTTTCCTTTTGCCGTCTGTCTCGTTTCATTTCCGTAGTCATCTCTTACGATAACGTCAATTTTTGCTCCGCTTGCTTTGATAGAAGAGGTCGCCGTCCAGTAACTCTCATATCTTCCCGGAGAAATTTCTCTCAGCGGAAGCTCCGTTGCGTTTTGGCTCCCCGCCCGCGCGTTTGTCAGAGGCAGACGGATAACGAAGGTTGCGTCTAATTTCTTCCCGCTTGAAAAGGCGATTTTCACTGATTCTCCGGCTTTTAATTCTTTATCCGCTCCGGGAACCAGCCCCGAAATGACGGGAGCGTTGTAATTGACATCGATTACCGTCTTTTTCGTTGTTTTGTTACCCGCTTCGTCTGAGGCCGTAACCTTGATCTCATTGCTGCCGTTTTCCAGAAGGATTCTTGCTTGATAAGAGCCGTTATTCACTTCTGCTTTTTTGCCGTTCACCTTTACCTCTTTTAAATGGGCGTCATAAGCTTTTCCTTTTACGGTCACTGCTTCTTTATTTGTTTTATCTCCGTTTGCCGGACTGTCAATCGTCACATCCGGCTTATCCTGGTCCAATATGACCGTGACAGGGCGTGACTCATCTGTTGATCCCCTGTCTGTCACAGATGCCGCCGTCAGCCGATTGGCATCTTTACGGAGTGTGACATCCGCCTGGAAATTGCCGTCTGCACCGGCTTTCGTTTCAGCGGCGGTTTTACCGTTATTGGTAAGGCGGACAGCGGTTCCCGGAGAGGCCGTTCCTTTTACCGTGATTGTCTTCTTGTTTGTAAACGACCGGTCATCAGGTGACGTAATGTCAGGCACAATAGCTTCGTAGTTGACCAGAGCCCGGATCATAAAGTTTCCGTCTGATTTATCGGCTTTTGACCAGCTGCCGTCGAGATATTCCCAATTTCTGTTCGAATACGGACTGCCGTCATCAGATGACAGGGCCGGTGAATAAGGATTGGGTTTCGTCTGGCGGAACACTAGATAAAAATCCTTTCCGACTGCGATTCCTTTTGAGCTGAGATCCACTTTCGTCCATTCTCCGTTTCGAAGCGCTTCAGCTTGGAACGGGCCGGCAATTTTGCTGCCCGGGGCCCCGTCAGGTCCGGATGCATCGTAAACTTCCGCTTGAAATTCGGTGCCGCCCGGATCAGGCCAGTCCGCGCCCCAAAATTTAAAGAGGCCTCCTGTCAGCATACCGTGTTCTTTTCCGTCTTTAAGCGTCATCTTGACCGCGGATTTGCTGCCTGCCTTAAAATATGACAGCGCGGCTTCTTCGGTCCCGTTATCATAGGCAATTTCCCCTTCATAGCCGATATACGGCTTAAGCTTGGCGTTTTTTTCAGCATCTCCTTTGATATCAACAGAAAATTCACTGTTGTAAAAGCCTTTTGCGGCTGCTTTGATTGTATAGGAGCCCTCGTACGCCTGAAGCGAATATTCCCCTTTATCATTTGTCACCGCCGGCTCAATTGCGGCATCCTCTACAACATAAAGCACAGCCCCTTCCACCGGTTCGCCTGTTGACTGATTGGTGATGGTTCCTTTTAACGTACCGGACGGCATTTGCTCCAAGGTAAAGTCTGCCTGTGCGGTTTTGTCTGATTGAATGGAAACTTGTTTCACAGCTGGCTTAAATCCGTAAGCCTCAGCTTTCAGCGTGTAGTTTCCCGCTTTATGAGACAGGCTGTAGCTTCCGGTTGCAGGGTCGGAATACACGGATTTCCCCGTCTCGGCGACACTGATTTGCGCTCTGAGCGGCAGGAGATTGGTTTCACGTTTCACCGTTTTCTCGGGTGATTTCACCGCCGGTTTAGCCTCTTTCGGACTGACAGCTTTTTTCTTCAGATGACCGGGCGTTGTTTGTCTATTGGATTTCCTTTTTTCGGCTGCTTTGCCGAGAGAGCTGCTTGAAAGCCGGACATCATCGATATACCATCCGTCTTCATTGAGTACTTCGTCTGACTGCATATTAAACATAAGCTTTATGTTTTGGCCTTTATACGCAGATAAATCTGCTTCTTCATCGTTCCATCCGGCGGAGTCACCATTGTAAACAGCCGCCTGCTCCCAATTTGATTTTCCTTCCGGAAGAACGAACACATACCCGTAATCAAAGAATTCTTCGAGCTTGTGCCAGCTTTTAAATTGCAAAAACAACCTTCCTGAATCCGGAACCTGGATCGGAGGCATCACCAAATTCATATTGGCTGAATCGGCATAAGGTCCGGACAGGTTCGTCGCATATACTTTATCTCCGGAAAATGCAGCGCCTGGCCCTGAACTCGGGATTCCCCATTCCCATTGGTCATGTGTCCCGTAACTGAACCAGCCGGCCGGCTGTGATTCAAAATCCTCTTTGTACCCCGCCGTAATGCTTGGTTTTACGTCAGCCCGGTACGTATCAGATTCTGCGGAATGACCTCCGAAATCTTTTATTGTCCATTTATAACTTACCGTGCTGCCCGTTACGTGCGGAATGTCCGCCTGGTATGTTCCCTTTTTTTCATCACCGCTTTTTCGAACGGCGGCGATCGTTTTCCACTCTCCTTTATCAAACTGATAGGAAAGTAACACCTCCGTCACACTTACATCATCTTCCGCCGTAACCGTTAACGGGAGGTTTGCACCTTTGTAAGCTTCTGAGACGGGTTCATGATGCCAGCTGGGCGGATTGTGATCTTCACCCGCAGAGGATACCTTGCCTTCTATGCTTCCTATTCCATCTGTTACAGCAGAAACAGCGTCAAAAGCATTGACTAAGCCGTGGCCGTAACCGTTATTCGGTGATTCCGGAAAATCGGAGTCTGTCAGCTTTTCGGCGGTGCGCGTCAAAACGTCTTCCATTTCATCGACCGTAATAGAAGCGTTCGCCTGCCGTAGCAAAGCCGCCGTCGCTGCCACATGCGGTCCGGCCATTGAAGTTCCGTTCCAGCCGCCTTCATATGTTCCCCCAGGAATAGAGGAACGGATATTCACTCCCGGTGCCGAAATATCCGGTTTTGTTTCATGATACGGTGAGGGGCCTTGAAGTGAGAAATCAGCGAGTTTCTTTTGGCTGTCGGTCGCACCTGTCGCAAATGCTTCCGGATAATTGGCCGGATTTGCGATTGAACCGGGCCCCCCCGGTGTAAACAAGTCTACATTTCCCGCAGAGAATTCCGGAAAAATCCCTGCTGCTCTCCATGCATTCACCATATCGCGGTACCACTCATCGATTCCTGAGCCGCCTGCCCAGGAATTATTGACAACATCCGGCGCCATCTCGGGATGAGGAGTACCGTTTTTATCTTTTGGCGCAAGCACCCATTCACCGGCATCCAAAATGTCGGCATCGGTTCCTCCATCATCCGAAAATGCTTTTACTGCGATCCATTTCGCGCCAGGGGCCACACCGATTTGATTTGAGCCGTCAGGTTCTGAACCCGTCATGGTGCCTGTTACATGAGTGCCATGTTCAAGGTCATCGTAGGGCGCGTCTTTTTTAGCCACGGCATCATACCAGTTCATTTCATGGTTCGGCACTGCGGGGTTTTTAGGATCGTACCCCCGGTATTTTTCCTTAAGCGCCGGATGATCCCACTGAACCCCTGTATCAATGGAGGCGACAACCGTACCGGTGCCGTCGTACCCTGAGGCCCATGCCTTCGGCGCGTCAATTTGACTGATGTTCCATTCAATGCCTCCCTTTGCTTTGATCTCTTTTTGTTTTTTCTTCATTTGAAAAGGAGCTTTTGATTGAGTAAGCTGACGCTTTTCATTCGGAAGAACTTTTTCTACTTCAGGAAATGAGGCGGCTTTTTCCATTACCTCTTTCGAAGCAGTGACTGCCATTCCGTTGACAATATAATAGGAATGGATATGATCCGCCTTGCCTTTCTTTTTTTGTTTTTCCAAATATGTTTTCATATTTTGCTGCGCATCATGAGCCGCCACTTTTAAAGAAGAGATGACGGCTGACCGCTTTTGATATTCGGTTTTTGCCACGGAAAGCGATTGAGACTTGGCGTTTTTTTCTGCTTCTTTAACTGCTTTTTTCGTATTGGCTTTCTCTTTAAATTTGATGAGAAACGTGACTTTATCACTTTTTTCCAAACGCTTTTTGACTGAATCGGAAATCTTATGCTGAATGCTCTTAGAGGCAGAAAGATCTTTGGTGAAAGAAACCGCTCCCGGTGTGCTGTTCGCTCCGGCCGTACCCGGAAACAGCAGTGAACTGACGACAATCGCGCTTAAAACGGAGCCTGTCCATCTTTTTCTCGTTTTTTTCTTCAATCGTATCCCCCCTTATCTGGAAACGCAATATTAAATTGGTATCCCCCCTCATAATTGGAATCGTTTGTAATTTCGATGTTGTACGTTAAATGTAGACAATCTTCTATTCAGATATTGTCACATTCTGTCAGATGGTCACCCGAAATCAAAAAACAATCAAATCGTCGTAGGAATAAAGTTTCTTTTTCCGCTGTATGAATCATTGGGGATAGGAAGGAAGACTGGTCGTGAAAAAGAAAAAGGACAAAACCATGTGGTCTTGTCCTTTTTGCATTATCCGCGTTTGTTGCGGTTTCTTAAAAATGTAGGAATATCGAGGGCATCATCAGCCGGCTGTGACGTATGACGGTTCACCGTATTTTGATGCTGTGTTTCTTCTCGTTTCGGCTCACGTTTCGCAGCAGGCTGACTTTGAGACTTCAATCCTTGGTTCAAAGTCGGACGCTGCGGTTTTGAGTCATCTTTTTCCTGTTCGATAAAACCGGTCGCGATGACGGTGACGACGATTTCATCTTTCAGATTTTCATTGATAACTGAACCGAAAATCATATTTACATCAGGGTCAGACGCAGAAGCGACGATATCGGCTGCTTCCTGCACTTCGTAGAGGCTTAGGTTTGTACCTCCCGTAATGTTCATTAGAACACCTTGCGCGCCGTCGATTGCCGCTTCCAGTAACGGGCTGGAGATTGCCTTTTTGGCAGCTTCCGCAGCACGGCTTTCGCCTGTAGCAATCCCGATCCCCATCAATGCTGAACCTTTGTTGGACATGATGGTTTTGACATCGGCAAAATCCAGGTTGATTAAACCAGGTGTCGCGATAAGGTCAGAGATACCTTGCACCCCTTGGCGAAGCACATTATCAGCTTCACGGAATGCTTCAAGCATCGGTGTGTTTTTATCGACAATTTCCAGAATGCGGTCATTCGGGATAACGATCAGCGTGTCAACGGCTTCTTTCATTGCCGTGATACCGCCTGCAGCCTGCAGCTGGCGTTTTCGCCCTTCAAATGTAAACGGTCTTGTTACGACTCCGACAGTCAAAGCTCCTAAGTCCTTGGCGATTTGCGCAATAACCGGTGCGGCTCCCGTTCCGGTACCGCCTCCCATTCCGGCTGTAACGAACACCATGTCAGCGCCTTTTAACGCTTCTTCGATTTGTTCTTTACTTTCTTCAGCGGCTTTTTTGCCGACTTCCGGATTCGCTCCCGCTCCGAGACCGCGGGTCAGCTTTTCTCCGATCTGCATTTTCACTTCCGCTTTTGACAGGTTAAGAGCTTGGGCATCGGTATTTACCGCGATATACTCTACACCCTGTACTTCGTTTTCAATCATTCGGTTGACCGCGTTATTACCGCCGCCTCCTACTCCGATTACTTTAATTGATGCTAAGCCGTCTATGTTTGTTTCGAAATCCAACATGCTAAATCCTCCTAATCTGCCGAATGACTATCAATCTATTCCCAAAACATGCTTAATAGTTTTTTCATTTTGCTCGGTTTGTTGTGTTCGGCTTGTGTTTTTTGTTTTGCTTTTGGACGCTGCTGCGCCTCTGGCCGCTGATGATGTTCTTCTTCGTAAGAGACCGCGATTTCCTGCACGGCTTCTTCCGGCATATGAAAGCCTATTTTTCTCCCCTGAATTCTGGCATTTCGGCAGGCAAATTGTATCAGGCCGACACCCGTCATATACTGAGGGTCTCTTACACCGATATAATTCGGGCTTGCGACCCTTACATTGTGCCTCAGCACTTCCTGTGCCAATGAAAGCACTCCGGGCATTGCGGCCTGTCCGCCGGTCAGCACAAAGCCGCCGGGCAGATCTGTAATTCCCATATGCTCAATTTCGGTTGCGGCAATCTCCAGAATCTCTTCCACTCTTGCTTCAATAATATTCGCAATTTCCTGCTGTGTAAAAGATTGCTTTTGATTCGTTCCTATGACGGTGACTTCGAATACTTCATCTTCTGAAGCCTCATCGTAGAATGCATGTCCGAATTGTTTTTTTACTCTTTCAGCCTCTTCGGTGGAAGTGCGCAATCCGATCGATACATCTTTAGTGATGTTTTCGCCTCCGAGCGGAATGACGGCTGTCTCCTTCAGGTGCCCCTGTTCAAATACCGCCACCGTCGTCGAGCCGCCGCCGATATCAATCATGGCGACTCCGAGGTTTTTTTCGTCTTTTGACAAAGCCGCCGAACCGGCCGCAAGCGGCTGCAGGCAGATATCAGTAATTTCAACGCCCGCTCTCTCCACACAGCGAAGTAAATTATGTAAGATCGTTTTGGAGCCGGTAATCAGCGTGCCTTCTACTTCCAGGCGCACTCCGAGCATTTTTTTCGGATCGGTAATTTCATCTCTTCCGTCAACGATAAACTGTTTAGGAATGACGTCAACGATCAGCTGCTCATGCGGCACTGACACGACCTGTGCCGCTTCCATCACCCTGCGGACGTCTTCAACGTGAATTTCTTTGTTTTCACTGGAAACAGCGACAACGCCGTTCGTATCTTGAATATGAATATAATTTCCATTAACGCCGACAATGGCTTTTTTCAGCGGAAAACCTACCATTCTTTCAGCTTGGTCAAACGCTTTTCTTATAGAATGAACGGTTTCATCTATATCAACGATTGAGCCTTTTTTCAACCCTTCAGACGGTACATTTCCCACTCCGATAATGTTAAGGGAATCATCTGTCATTTCTCCGACGATCACTTTTGTATTGGACGTACCGATGTCAAGACTGACGTAAAGTTCATTGTTGTTCATTCTATGGCACCTCCTCACATTTCGATCAATTCTATTCTATTATTTGCGGAACAACAATACAATGAATGTGGCTTTACAAGTGTGTAACAAAAACAACAGCATCAACAAATTCTTATCTGATTTCTCACAATTTATGTTTAATGAAACTATTCGTTATATTCTATGTATATCCTCTTTTATATCGCTATTTTTTTATTTTTTTTAGAGACGGCCCACCTTACCGTAAAATTTCTTGTCACGGATCACACTGTGCAATTCAGATGCAAATATACCCGCTTTCCACTAGTCTACACTAAGATGAATCTTCAGAAAAGCTATAGATATTGCCAGAAACATCCAAAAAAAGAAGAAACAGGAGGAAAATTCCAAATGCAATGCTCACTGCAGAAAACACGCCCATTGCATTGAGAATTTTCCGCTTGTTCGGCAGCCATATCCCCGGCAGAAACAAACATAGTCATAATTATTCCGCTATCGGTTATATCGGCTGCCCCGCTGATTGCAATAGATTCTTTTGAATCACCTTGAAAATAGTTCTTTAGAACTATTCAGTTTCTTTTTTCTTGTCAGATTTACCTTTGTTAAATTCTTCAAAATACGTAGCGACTTCTAAGTGGATAATTCCCTTTTTCCCGCCGTCCAGCTGAGAAACGATAGAAGGATAGGTCTTCATCCGGCTGGCAAACGTTTTAATGGAAGCTGTAACTACATATCCGTCGTTCATATACAGCTTGATCCGGTCCTGATCCATTTTTACCGGAGTGTAGTAGATTTCAGAAATCGACTGTTTTAACGAACCGGAAAGCTTATCAAGCTGTTCCGCCATTTTGACCCGCTTTTTCGCGTTTGTCCAGTCAACTAAAATCGGGCCCGCGTCATCCGGCGTGACTTCGTTCGGCAGCACGGTCCCGTTCTCCAGCACTTCATAATACACATCGTTTCGCTGCAGATACGCGATGGTCTTATATTCTTCAATGTGAATTTTGACTTTGTTAGGAAATGCTTTTGAAAGGTCCGCCTTTTTCACCAGCTTGTTCTGCTCAATCATTTCTTCTGTTTTTTTCTTGTTCAGACTCCAGAACTCGGTTTGTCCGTTATGTATATCAGAAAGCTCGGTGATCTCTTTTTCAGATACGTTTTCGTTTCCGGAAACGGTGACAGAAGAGACTTTGCTGATCGGCATCTGCAAGTACACGATGATCAGCACCATCATAAAAAAGAGCACAATGAATGAAATCAGCCGGCGGTTTGCTTTTTGTTTCCGCTGCTCTTTGATTTTCGGAATCCGTTCTTCAATATTTACGATTTTTTCTCTTTCATGATTTGGGTTCACTGCCTGTCCACCTCACTAAGAATGAAACAGCTTGACATTCGTCTGATTGAAAAACAAACGGCATGCTGTGATGCCGTTTGACATTTGTTAAAAGTATATCACATGAGCTCATGTAAATCAGAGAACCTTTTAACGATTCCCGCCGATGATTTCAACTTCTGTATGCATTTCGACATCATACTGCTCACGGATTGTCTTTTTCACATATTCAATCAGATCGAGGACGTCCTTGGCAGTCGCTCCTCCGGCATTGACGATAAAATTCCCGTGCATTTCGGACACTTTCGCTCCGCCGATCTGATGTCCTTTTAATCCCGCTTTTTCAACGAGATTGCCGGCATGATTCGGCAGCGGATTTCTGAATATGCTTCCTGCGCAAGGGCTGGAGTACGGCTGAGTATTTTTTCTGTAATCTTTGTTTTGCTGCATCTGCGCCGTGATGGCTTCCCGTTCCTTTTGCTCAAGCTTAAGAACTGCCTCGAGACACACGCCGGGACGTTTTTTCTGCAGCACAGACGTTCTGTAGCTGAAATCCATCTCGTCGTTCGTCAGCCATTCGATTGTGCCGTCTTCAAATAAGATACGGGCTTTCACAAGAATCTCACTCATATCAGATCCGTGCGCCCCGGCATTCATATAGACGGCTCCGCCGATTGACCCGGGAATGCCTGCTGCAAATTCGAGACCGGACATTCCTTTTTTACTCATGGAAGTCGCAAGGCGGACGACTGAATAACCGCCTCCGACCGTCACCTGATCGCCGTCAATCTCCAAATGATCGAGACCCGCTCCCAGCTTGATGACAACTCCTCTTATGCCTTCATCAAGGACGAGCAGATTTGAACCCCGGCCGATAACCGTCCATGGCAGATCATATTTTTTCACAATATTCATAATATCTTTGACCGCTTCCACACGGTTTGGGATGATCAAAATATCCGCCGGTCCGCCGATTTTCATCGTTGTATGATTCGCGAGCGGTTCTTGTTCCAGCACTTTGCCGACTTCGCGGTCTCTTAATTCCTGAATTACGTTCTCCATCGTAAACCTCCGCATTCCATTTGCTCTATTTTTTAATGTCTTCCATGATACTGTACAGTCTGGCTGCCGCATCCGGAACACCGAGTGATTTTGTCCGCTCACTCATGTCTTTTAACGTTTCGTCATTCATTACGATTTTGTCCAGCGCAGCGATCAGTTTTTCTCCGCTGAGCTCGGTTTCCTTCAGTACGATCGCAGCGTCATGCTGGCTGAGCGCCTGTGCATTGACTTCCTGGTGATTGGCTGTCACATACGGACTCGGAATGAGCACACTCGGAATGCCGAGTGCGGTGATTTCCGCAATCGTTGTCGCTCCGGCTCTTGCCACAATGACATCAATTGACTGTAAGTACTCCGGCATTTGATGCAAAAACGGTTTTGTCACCATATTATCAGCGGCTTTTCCGCCTTTCAGCTCAGCCGTTACTTTCTCGTAATGCACTTCCCCGGTAATATAAAGAACTTGGTAAGGTCTCGTTTTCAACTCTTCCTGCATATCGATAACGGCACGGTTAATAGGAGCCGCACCTCTGCTTCCGCCGAAAATGAGCACCGTTTTTTGATTGTCTTTCAGCCCGAATTCAGTTAATGAGCGGCCTGTCTTAATTGAGACGACTTCAGAGGCTCTCGGGTTTCCCGTAAAAACAACTTTTTCAGCAGGAAAATGCGATTTTGCCTCTTCAAAGCAAATCGCCACCTTATTAACATATTTCGAGAGAAACTTATTTGTGATGCCGGGAAGGCTGTTTTGCTCATGAATGATCGTCGGAATCCCCATTTTTGCCGCCGCGTATACAACCGGTCCGCATACATAGCCGCCTGTACCGATAACAGCATCAGGTTTAAATTCTTTTAAATACGATTTGCTTTTCTTCACGCCTTTTAAGAAACGCATGACCGTTTTTACATTTTCAAAAGAAAGCTTTCGTTTGAAACCAGTAATTTCAATGGCGCGAAACGGAATATTTTCCCGTTCAACAATTTTTTTCTCAAGACCGTTCTCTGTTCCGATATACAAAAATTCCACATCCGGATGCCGGCGCTGAACTTCTTTAATAAAAGCAAGAGCCGGATAAATGTGTCCTCCGGTTCCGCCCCCGCTTACTGCAATACGCATTTGTATGTCCCCCTTAATCACACAGCGATAACCCTGTTTTTTAGGACAGGGTTATTGATGTTGTCTGTTTTTTTATAAATAACGAATAGATCATGAGTGATGAGGCAAGATACAGATCAATACCTCGAGTACCGGCTTACATTTAAAAGCACGCCTACCGCTGCGAGCATCAGCGTCAATGATGAGCCTCCGTAGCTTAAAAACGGCAGCGTGATTCCTGTTACAGGGATCAGCCCCGTCACAACGCCGATATTAATCATGACTTGAATAGCAATCATAGAAATAATACCGATGGCGACAAAACTGCCGTATAAATCCGGAGCGCCGAGCGCGATCCTGACGCCGCGCCATAATAAAATACTGAACAGCAGCAATATGAGCGAGCCTCCGATAAAGCCGAGTTCCTCAGATAAAATAGCAAAAATGAAATCGGTTTGCGGCTCCGGCAGGTAAAAAAACTTTTGCCGGCTTTGGCCGAGCCCCATCCCGAACAGGCCGCCCGGACCTACGGCATAGAGCGACTGAATGATCTGAAACCCGCTTCCAAGCGGATCCTCCCACGGGTTTAAGTAAGAGGTGATCCGTTTAATCCGATAAGGAGCGGACAGAACAAGCGCCGCAAATCCGCTTAAACCGATGAGTCCGAGAAACGCGAAATGAGCGATTCGCGCACCGGAAACAAAAATCATCACGATGCACGTGCCCACCATCACCGTCCCCGTTCCAAGGTCGGGCTGGCACATGATAATAATAAATGCAGAAAACACGATTCCGAGCGCGGGAACGAATCCGCGTCTGAATGACGTAATGTTCTTCTGTTTTTCAGAAAGAAATTTAGCCAGAAACGCAATCATCGCGAGTTTCATAAACTCCGAAGGCTGAATGCTGAACGCTCCCACTCCGATCCAGCTTCTTGAACCGTTCCGCACCATTCCGACTCCCGGAATCAGCACAAGCACTAGCAGAAAAAAACAAATGATCAGAAGCAGCTTCGACCATGTGCGCCATGTCCAATAATCCACATTCATAATGAAAAACATGGCAATGACGCCGATTCCCGCAAACAGCAGCTGCCGTTTCGCAAAGAAAAACGAGTCGTCAAATTTATAATCCGCCCAAACCGCACTTGCACTGTAAACCATAATTAATCCTATTGTTAAAAGCAATAACGTAATGATAACTAATAACAAATCAGGCGATGTTTTTTTAGTAGTCAAAGCAATCGACACCCCAAGCATAAGTCATTTAGGGCTGCCGGATAAACAGAGACAAGCCCTTACTTAAGCATATGCACGGCATCTATAAACATGTCACCGCGTTCTTCAAATGTTTTGAATTGATCCCAGCTTGCACACGCAGGTGACAAGAGGATGACGTCTCCTTCATTTGAGAGCGCAAACGCCGCAGATACTGCTTGTTCAACATTATCGACACGTTTGACATGTTGTATTCCCAGCTCATTGCCCAGTTTTTCTATCTTCGGCGCTGTCTGTCCGAACGTAAGAACTGCTTTGACATTGTCCATATACGGTTTCAGTTCGTCAAACCCGTTGCCGCGGTCAAGTCCGCCTGCAAGCAGAATAACCGGTGCTTTGAAAGCGGAGAGCGCTTTGCTTGTGGCTAAAATATTCGTCGCTTTGCTGTCATTATAAAATTTACGATTCTGAATCGCAGTCACATACTGCAGACGGTGTTTGACACCGGTAAAGCTTGTCAGCACCTTCTGAATCGCTTTATTAGACGCACCCGCCGTTTTTGCCGCGGCCACAGCGGCCAAAATATTTTCTAAATTGTGCGCGCCCGGCAGCACGATGTCATCAACAGGCAGAATCGCTTCATCGCCAAACATCAGCATTCCGTCTTTAATGAATGCGCCGCTTGACAGTTCCTGAGAAACTGAAAACGGAACAGTGCCGGCTTTTCCGCCTTTGGCAAGCCGCACGACTGTTTCATCGTTTTGGTTAACGATGGCCGTATCACTCTCAAGCTGATGCAGATACACCTTCTGCTTTGCTTTTTCGTAATTTTCACGGCTGTGGTGGTAATCCAAATGAGCGTCAAACACATTTAAAATCAGGCCGATTTCAGGTCTGAACGCATGGGTCCCCATAAGCTGGAACGAAGAAAGCTCCGTGACGATCCATTCATCGCCGTCAGCATGATAAGCCACTTCACTGGCGACAGTGCCGATATTTCCTGCGATCAGCGTTTTTATCGAGTCAGCTTTCAGCATTTCGTAGATCAGGGTCGTCGTTGTTGTTTTCCCGTTTGAACCTGTAATGCCGATGAATTTAGCATTGGTGATATAATACGCAAGCTCGATTTCCGTCCAGACCGGGATGCCTCTTCTTTGCGCTTCCTCCACCATGATATTTTCATACGGGATTCCGGGATTTTTGATCAGAATGGTAATGTCATGCTGATCAAAAAGTGATGTCGGATGCTCACCGCAGATGACCTCAATTCCTCTTTCTGAAAGCCTCTGGGCAGGTTCGTTTTCTTCAAAGGCTTTTTGATCATTCACGACGACGTTAATGCCTTTTTCATGAAGAATCGACGCAGCCGCATATCCGCTTTTCGCCAGTCCGAGGACCAGAAAGTTTTGTTTTTGCAAAAAAAGTTCGTTTTCCACTTATAACCACACCTCGATGTAAATTCCTAAAACGGCAAGCAGCAGTCCCGCAGTCCAGAATGTGACGACAACTCTCCATTCAGACCATCCGACCAATTCGTAATGGTGGTGAAGCGGACTCATTTTAAAGATTCGTTTTCCTGTCGTTTTAAAGCTGATAACTTGTAAGATAACAGATAATGTCTCAATAACAAATACTCCGCCGATAATGACGAGCAGAATTTCAAGCTTCGTCAAAATGGCAACGGTCACGATCGCTCCCCCGAGCGCAAGCGAACCGGTATCCCCCATAAACACTTTTGCGGGATGGGCGTTGAATACAAGAAAACCGAGAACGGCGCCGACAACGGCAACCGAGAAAATCGCAACATCATATTGTGACTGATTCCACGCAAGGATCGCGAAAGCGCCGAATGCGATAGCCGCGGTACCGGACAAGAGACCGTCCAGACCGTCTGTCAGGTTGACGGCATTTGAACCTCCGACAAGCATAAAGAGAACGAGGATAAAGTATCCCCAGCCGAGATCGATTGACAGATGTGTGCCCGGCACCCTGATGCCGGTTGAAAAATGGCAATAATGATATACTCCATAAAATACAATGGCGATAATGATCTGACCGATCAATTTCTGCTTCGATGTTAATCCGAGATTCCGTTTCATTACCACTTTAATATAATCATCCAGAAAGCCCAGCAGGCCGTACCCGATTGTGACAAACAGCAGAAGAAACATTTCCGCGCTCAGCTGCGAAAATTTCTGCGTCATCACAATTGCCGTAATGGCGATGGATACGATAATCATGACCCCGCCCATCGTCGGCGTCCCTGATTTTTTCATATGTGATTTCGGCCCCTCTTCCCTGATGCTCTGGCCGAATTTTAAGCGTCTTAAAAACGGGATAAGAATCGGAGATATCAGAACACTGATTAAAAATCCCATTATTATTGTAAATAAAATCACTTGCTCAAGCATTGCTCTTTTCTCCTCCCGTTTCGTTCAAACGACATACGTAGTTATCATATTCACATTTTTTCCCCGTAATTCTTTTCATTTCCCTCATTCTAACACTCTTTCCTGTTTTACTTTTTATTCAGCTCAACAATAGCTCTTCCCGCTACTTCGGCGTCATCAAAATCGAATGTTTCATTGCCGATCTGCTGATAAGTTTCATGCCCTTTTCCGGCAATCAGGACCACATCTCCCTTTTTCGCGTTTGCAATGGCAAAAAAGATGGCCTGCTCGCGGTTTGCGATACTGTGATAGTAGGTTCCTTCTACCCCTCTTTCCATATCTCTTAATATGGCCAGCGGGTCCTCGCTTCTCGGGTTATCTGAAGTAAAGATCGGTTCGTCGGCAATCCGCACCGCAATTTCCGCCATTTTCGGGCGTTTCGTTTTGTCCCGGTCACCGCCGCAGCCGACGACGACGAAAAGCTTGCCCTCTGTCATGTCTTTGCATGTATTCAGGACGTTTTCCAGACTGTCGGGCGTGTGCGCGTAATCGACGACGACAGGAAACGGCTGATTGTGGTTCACCAATTCAAACCGGCCTCTGACACCTTGCAGCTCTTCAAGAGCGCTTGTGATCGTATCAAACGGCAGACCCGCTGCGATCGCTGTCGCCGCTGCAGCCAGTACGTTATACACATTGAACCGGCCGACGAGCGAAACCGTAATCTGCTTTGTTCCTTTTGGCGTAACGAGTTCAAAGCTTGTGCCTTGCGCAGAGATCTCAATTTGTTTCGCCATGACATCGGCATCGTTTTCGATTCCGTATGTAAGGATATGCGCCGCCGTCACTCTTTCAAAGTAAGCACTGGCTTTGTCATCTGCGTTTAAGACGGCCCGCTTCGGCTTTTCATGGTTGAAGGAGCCGCCCAGCTGGGAAAACAGGAGGCTTTTAGCCTGTCTGTAGTCTTCCATCGTCTTGTGATAGTCTAAATGATCCTGCGTCAGGTTCGTGAACACGGCGATATCATAATCGCAGCCGTGTACCCTGCCGAGTGACAGAGCGTGAGAAGACACTTCCATAATAGCTGTCTCAACATGCTCATCATTCATTTTCTTGAACGTTTTTTGCAGTGTGACGCTTTCGGGCGTTGTATTTTTGACCGGGAATGTCTCATCGCCGATTTTAATGTACATCGTTCCGATTAAACCGGTCTGTCTGCCCGCTTTTTTGAAAATCTCGTCCACCATATGCGTCGTTGATGTTTTGCCGTTTGTGCCGGTGATGCCGATAAGCTGCAGCTGCTTTGTCGGCTGCCCGTAAAACGCGTCAGAAAGAACGCTGAGCGCCCGCTGTGACCGGCGGACGATAATGACAGGAACATCGACGTCAAGCTCTTTCTCGGCGACGATGGCCGCTGCGCCGTTTTCTGCGGCTTTTTGGGCGAAATCATGCCCGTCTACCGTATACCCCTTTATACACACAAAAAGACTCCCTTTTCTCACTTCCCTGGAGTCCATCTCGATTGAAGTTATGTCAGGGTCATGAAAGTCATTTTGAACAGGTTCGGTCATTAAATATGTAAGCAGCTTTGTAAGTTTCATTGTATCAAACCTCTCAGAAATTCTATTCATTCTTTTATCATGATAACCGTTTATAAAAGTCAGAATGGCTTTTAAACATACAGTTCATATTTTAGCGTAAATAAAAGGATACATCCAGTTAATCTTAAAAGTTATCTTCTTTTTTTCTCTTTATGATAGAGGCAGCCGAAAACAATCGGCTGCCTCAAAAAGACTCATTCTTCACTCAAGTAAACCCGGATCTTAGAGCCTTCTTTTACTTTCGTTCCGGCTGCAGGTGATTGTTTTACAATTTTGCTGCCTTTTCCTGAGGAGTCAATATTCAAATTGACAAGCAGCGACTCAAGATCAGAGACAGACATCCCTACAACATTCGGAACCTCTATTGTTTTTGTGTCGTTCCATTGATATTTTTTCTCGATTTGATTTTTTCGCGGTTTAATGCCGAGCTCCGGCAGACTGTCTCTCATTATATTTCCGACAATCGGCGCGGCGACGGTTCCCCCGAATTGAATTGTGCCTTTCGGATTATCAACCGCGACATATACGACAAGGCTGGGGTCATCAGCCGGCGCAAAGCCGATAAAGGAGACAATGTGGTTGTTTTCGAGATATTTGCCGTCTTTGACTTTTTGTGCCGTACCTGTTTTACCGCCGACGCGATATCCTTCCACAAAGGCATTCCGTCCCGTTCCCTGAGCGACGACGCTTTCTAAAGCGTATCTGATCTGCTTTGACGTTTCCTGGGAAATAACTTGCCTTTTCGCAATCGGTGATTGTTTCTTAACGGTTTTTTTCGTAACGGGATCAACCCACTCTTTGGCGATAAACGGCGTGTAAAGCGTTCCGCCGTTTATTGCTGCGGATACGGCTGCCACCTGCTGAATCGGCGTGACGGAAACCCCTTGTCCGAAAGCGGTTGTCGCCTGTTCGACCGGACCTACTCTGTCAAGCGGAAATAAGATTCCCGTTCCTTCCCCTTGCAGATCGATGCCTGTTTTCTTTCCAAAGCCGAAGTCCTTAATATATTGAAACAGCTTTTGTTTTCCGAGCCGCTCCCCAAGCTCTACAAACCCCGGGTTGCAGGAATTTTGGACGACTTCAAGATAAGACTGCGAACCATGGCCGCCCTTTTTCCAGCATCTGAGGCGGGCGCCGTCCACCTCGGCGAATCCTCTGTCATAAAAGTGGTCTCTTTGCAGGTTTACTTTTTGCTCCTGCAGCGCTGCCGCAAGCGTAATGATCTTAAAGGTCGAACCCGGTTCATACGTGCTCCACACCGGCAGATTCCGGTTGTAAACGGACGGATCCACTGATTGATAGTCGGCCGGATCAAAATCAGGACGGCTTGACATTCCGAGCACTTCCCCGTTTTTTGGATTCATCGCGACCGCAATCATTCCGTCCGGGTTGTATTTCGCCGCTGCATTGTCGAGCTCTCTTTCTATAATCGTCTGAACTTTGGCGTCAATCGTCAATTTCATATCAAGTCCGTCTTTCGGAGGGGTGTAATCATCTGCTTCATCCGGCATTTTCTTCCCCTTGGCATCTGTATAAAATTTCACAGATCCCTTTACACCTTTTAAGTCATCATCATAATAAGCCTCCAATCCGAGAAGGCCCTGATTATCAATACCGGCAAAACCGAGAACATGGGACAAAAAGCTTCCGTACGGGTAATGGCGGATGCTGTCTTCAGCCACATAAACACCTTTTAAGTTGAGCGCTTTGATTTCTTTCGCTTTTTTATTAGAAATTTTCCGGCCCTCAGGTGAGATTTTTTCTATAGAGGTTTTCTTTGTAATGTGTTTGTAGACCTTCTCTTCCGACATATTTAAAACTGACGCAAGGAGCTTGCCCGTTTTGATGGGATTTTGGATCTGGCGCGGTACGACAAAGACGGTCGGCGCGCTCTTATTAGTTGCCAGCTTCACGCCGTTCCGATCAAGGATCTCTCCCCGTTCAGGCTCAAACGGCAGATTCCGGCTCCAAGAATCCTTAGCCAGCGAAGTCAGCTTTTCTCCCATTACAAATTGGACATAGCCTAATCTGCTGTCAATGATCAAAAAAATGATCACGCCAAAAAGCAAAACCAGTAATAAACGTTTTCGAACCGTTACATTTGAAACGCGCAAGGGACCGTCCACTCCTTATTTAGGCTTGTTTCAATTTATGCCTCAGCTTGGACACATAGAACGGCGGAGCATAAAAAAGAAGCCCGCAGCAGCTGCGGGCTTCTCTGTTCCGTTAATCAGGATTTTTAAATTTCACCTTAATCACGGTATTTTCTTTCAGTTCTTTACCTTTTTTGACACTTTGGCTTGCAGCGTAACCTTCGCCGCTCACATCAATGTGAATGCCTGATACTTTGCTGAATTGAAGCACTTCACGTCTCGACCATCCGGACATATCCGGCATCGTCACCTTCCCGTCTGTTT
Organism: Bacillus amyloliquefaciens DSM 7 = ATCC 23350; assembly: GCF_000196735.1. GTDB lineage: Bacteria > Bacillota > Bacilli > Bacillales > Bacillaceae > Bacillus > Bacillus amyloliquefaciens. Next base: position 1,585,842 of record NC_014551.1, on the reverse strand, counting down.
TTAAGAAGATTTTCTGATTGGTGATCACATCTTCCCCGGCTTTCGGATACTGCTCTTTTACGGCAACATCGCTGCCGATGACAATCGGTGTGAGATGTTCATTTTTCGCTTCCTTCTCAGCATTTGTAACTGTCTTGTCTGTCAGGTCAGGCATTTTTTGGCTTTTCGTTTCCTCCTGACCGGCATCTGACTTTTCCGTCGGTTCGATGTTCAGGTAGTGCAGGCTGTTTTTCATCGTCGGGTTAAAAATTTCCGCGACAGGATCAGAACTGCTTTGACCCTCTTTTAATTGCGGCTGCTGAACGGCTACATAAATGACGAGCTTAGGATCATTTTTCGGCGCCATGCCCATGAATGAAAACACATAGTTGCTCGTTCCCGATAAATATCCGCCCGTTCCGGCGATTTGCGCGGTTCCCGTTTTCCCCGCGACATCAAAACCTTCAATTTTATAAGGTTTTCCCGTTCCGATGTCTGACGTCACGACTTCTCCGAGCAGGTTTCGGACTTGTTTGGCCGTATCGGCTGAGATCGGCGTGCCTACTTGTTCGGGCTTTGTCTGCTTGACGACTTTTTTCGTATCAGGGTCAACAATATGATCAATGACGTAAGGCTTCATCATTTTTCCGTTATTGGCAATCGCAGTGACCGCCTGAAGCTGCTGGATCGGCGTTATCGCCGATGCTTGGCCGTAAGCCGTAGACGCTTTATCAAAATCATATTTGAAGTTAATTTTGCTTGAAACTTCACCAGGCAGATCAATCCCTGTTTTTTGATAAAGTCCAAATTTGTGCAGATACTCATTAAACCGGTCAAATCCGAGTTTTTCGTTTGCCAGTTTGGCGAAGGCGACATTTGACGACCTCATGAGACCGTCATGAAAACTTGTCATGCCCCAGCCGGCACCGTTGTTCCAATCTTTAACATGTTTGCCGCCCACTTTATAGGTTCCTGATTTGTATTTCTCGTTTGCAGAAAACACATTTTCCTGCATCGCCGCGGCAAGGGTGAAAATCTTCATCGTCGAACCCGGTTCATACGCGTACGACACTAAGTCGTTATAATAATTGGTGACGTTTCTGATATTCGGGTCAAAACTCGGGCGCTGCCCCATCGCAAGCACTTTGCCTGTTTTCGGTTCTACGACAGCCGCCATGATTTTTTTCGGTTTATATTTTTCCGCCACTTTTGTCATGCTGTCTTCTAAAAAGGTTTGAATTTTCTGATCAATGGTTAAATATACATTGTCACCATTTTTAGGTGCGGTGATTTTTTCTTTGCTGTTCGGAAGTTTCCAGCCGGATTTATCACTTTCGTAAGTGACGGACCCGTCGCGTTCCGTCAGATAGTTGTTCAGTATTTTTTCAAGCCCTAAAGAGCCTTGGATCTGGTTTGTTTTTTCGTTCACATCGGCATAGCCGAGAACATTTGACAAAAATACGCCATTCGGATAATAGCGCTTCGTATCTCTTAAGAAAGAAATACCCGGAAGATTCATTTTTTCGATCTTTTGTTTTTTCGCATAAGAGATATCACGGCCGGCTGAACCGAATTCCACCTGCTTCGCGCCATCCCTGTTTAAGATGTCCAGAATCTCGCTTTTATCAAGATTAATAACACTCGCCAGCTTTTCCGCTGTTTTCTCTTTATCCTTGACATACTGAGGCTTCATCTTTTTATCAAGTATGGCAATGAGCTTATATGTCGCCGTGTCCTCAGCCAGCACTTTGCCGTTCCGGTCAAGAATGGAGCCGCGGCTCGCTTCTATCGTCCGCTTTTTTTCGTGCTGCTCGGTCGCTTTTGTTGCAAGTTCTACCCCGTTTGCTTTACCGGTTAATTGAATGTACGCCATTCTCCCGAGAATGACAAAGAAAAAGAGAGCGAAACAAATACTCAGTATCGCTGCTCCTCTGTTCATAAACTTATTTTTTTTAGGCATGGGTTATCATTCCTGTATGTTTTTCACTTTTTTATCTTTCAGATTCAAACCGTGCTTTTTGGCGATATCCATCAGGCGCTGAGGCTGGCTCAAGTCAGCCGCCGTTTTTTCGAGATCAGCGATCTGCTTATTCTTCTCAGATACTTTCTCTTCCAGTTTTTGCACCTCAATATTGGATTGGTATGCCGCATATGCCTTTGATACGATAAACATCGAAGTGGAGAGAACGGCAATGGCAAATAGGACGAGCAGCACCTTTTCCCCAAGTGTAATGGAAGCCCTCTTTTTGACAATCACCTTTTTTTCGGGGCTTATCACTGGCCGTTGTTGTTTTTCCTGCTGGTAAGCTAAGTTGCTCATAGGCTGATGACCTCCTTTAATCTTGTCATTTGCTGCCCGTTATTTTCGTTTTTCCGCAATGCGGAGCTTCGCTGAGCGGGCGCGGTTATTTTCTTCAAGCTCCTCTTTTGATGCCGTAATGGGTTTTCTCGTAATCAGTTTTAATTCCGGCTCAAATTCTTCCGGTATCACAGGAAGACCCGGAGGCAGTTCGGGAAGTGATGATTTTTCCTTGAATGTCGTCTTGCACATTCTGTCTTCCAGCGAGTGAAAAGTGATCACAGATACCCTTCCGCCCGGCTTCAGCACCTCTATCGCTTGCAAGAGGGCCTCTTCAAATACTTGAAGCTCGTCGTTTACGGCGATTCGAATAGCCTGGAATACGCGTTTGGCCGGATGGCCTCCGCTTCTTCTGGCCGGAGCCGGTATCGCGTCCTTTATTAGATCGACCAGTTGGCCGGTTGTTTGAATAGGCGATTTCTCTCTTGCCTCTTCAATTTTTCTGGCGATTTGCTTGCTGAATTTCTCTTCTCCGTATTTAAAGAAAATCCGCACAAGATCCTCATACCGCCATTCATTTACGACTTCTTTCGCCGTAAGGGCGGCCGACTGGTCCATCCTCATGTCCAGCGGTGCGTCATGATGATAGCTGAATCCCCGTTCCGGTGTATCAAGCTGCGGAGAGGATACTCCTAAATCAAATAAAATCCCGTCGACACTCGTAATGCCGTGTTCATGTAAACATTCTTTTAAATAACGAAAATTGCTTTTCACCAGAATGAGTTGTCCTTTGTATTCGGACAGTGTCTGCTTTGCGTTTTCAAGCGCTGTGTCATCTTGGTCAAAGGCGATCAGGCGTCCTTTTTCCGATAATTGCTGCAATAAATATGTACTGTGCCCGGCGCCCCCCAGGGTGCAGTCCACATAGGTTCCGTCCGGTTTGATATTTAAACCGTCGACGGTTTCACGAAGAAGTACTGTCTTATGCTGAAACATTTGTGTCGGTCCCACCTTTATCAGGAATGAATTGAATTGTCAGTTGTTGTTGTGATGCACGAAGATCCATTATATATCAAATCCAATCATGTTTTCAGCAATTTCAGCGAATGAATCTTCTTGCTCTTCTGTGTATTGTTCCCAGATTACCTTGCTCCACAATTCAATTCGATTGGAAACCCCGATGACAACACATTCTTTTTCCAGTTTTGCGTAATTCAGAAGAGATGACGCAATATTAACCCTTCCCTGCTTGTCCAGTTCGCATTCGGTCGCACCGGAAAAAAAGAAACGGGTAAACGCGCGGGCGTCTTTTTTGGTGAGCGGCAGAGCCTTCAGCTTTTCTTCAATCAGCTTCCATTCATTCATCGGATATCCGAAAAGACATTGGTCAAGCCCTCTGGTCAGCACAAATTGCTCACCGAGGCCTTCTCTGAATTTTGCGGGTACGATCATGCGGCCCTTTGCATCAATAGTATGCTGGTATTCACCCATAAACATGATAAGGACCCCCACTTTCTCCCCTAAACTCACCACTATCCGCCACTTCTCTCCACAACCTCATTTTACACTGTTTAAACATAAAAAAAAACCCTGAACTATTCAGGGTTCTTTAAAACTTTATTTCAAAGTTTGACAATCTGATGTTGGTTTTGAAAAGAAAATGGCAGATGTTTGAAGGTTGTGAAGAATTTTGGACCATAGCGGTTCAAATAATACATCACATTCCAGATCCGCTCTTGCGGTGCGCCGAGCGGTCTGATGCTGTTTTGGATTCTTTCGTAGTCTCGCAGCACAAAACCTTCTTTTTCTTCAATTCTTTTCGTTACCGTCCGTTCCAAAAACAAGAGCTGATCTTGAATGAAAGCGGCATTCTTCTGTAAGAGCGGCTCAAGACTTGAATCGACCTTAAGCGCTTCGTTCCTTACACTTTTATGGACAGCTTCAATCTGCGACTTCGCCTGCTCCATCACAGCAGAAAACTCTTCCGGAATCTGCTCTTCAAAATAAGTGTCTTTCAGGTGTCCGGTGCCGTGTTCAATCGCTTCCTGAAGCGGGATATTCCGTTCTGAAAGCTTCTTTTCAATATGGCGCTCAAGGATCGTAATGTTCAGTCTCGGCACTACCGGTGTCATGGCGAAGCCCATTAATGAGAAAGCCTGCTTCAGCTCGCCCCAATAATTGATTTCTCCCGGTCCTGCGATAAACGCAAGCGTCGGGATGAGAAACTCCTGCATAAGCGGCCTTGTCACAACGTTATTGCTGAAACATTCAGGTTTTTCTTCCATATGGGTATGAAGTTCGTCATTCGTCCACTTCAGGTCAAGCTCCTTAATGACAAAAACGCCATTTTCTTTTTCAATTAAGAAGCGCTCTCCCTCATGTTCGTAAAACAGGTTGGCTTGTTCTTTGTCTGATTCAATAATCGGGTGATAACCGGCTTCCCGCATAAGACGCTGCTGATCTGACACGGCTTTGGCAAGCTCATTATTGTGTTTTAAAATCTGCTGAAACATTCCCGTTTCCAGCTTTTTAATCCCGGGATCTCCCGAATTCATCAGAATAAGGCCTTCTTCTTGAAACAAGTCAGCGATCAACAGTTCAAAAAAGTCCGTGAACGTCTCTGATGAGCGTAAACATCGCATCACATTTTGAAGGAGTGCGTTTGTATGATCCGTTTCCTCAAACGCAGCGAACACTTCTTCAATCCACGCCGCACATTTTTCCTGATCAAGCGGGGTTTTAGCCGCCAATGTTTTTTTCCAGTAAGACTGCGGAAGTTTCTGTTTCACCGGCCCTTTTTTCTCTGTTGACGTGTGCACATAATTAATTTCTTCCAGATCGTGATCTTCACCCGCCACCCAGAAAATCGGAACGACAGGTATCTGTAACGCCTCTTCCTGCTGTCTGGCAAGTACGATAATGGAGATAATTTTATGTATGGTGTAAAGAGGCCCCGTTAAAAGACCGGCCTGCTGCCCGCCTACAACCGCTGTGCTTTTTGGATCTCTTAGTTTTTCGATGGAGGCCTGCATGGCTGCGGAGTGAAATTTTTCATGATAGGAGGATAGGTAATCCGCTAATTCCTCTCTGGCAAACGGCCGTGAAGACAGGTCACGGAGCCGCTCTTGCCATACATCCTCAGAATGAATATCATAATCAAAAAATGAAGACATGTTTTCTCCATCTATATAGTGCTGCACAAACGTATTTTGACTTTTGATGGAAAGTTCAGTTAGCTGCATCTGTCTGGAACTTCCTTTCTCCAATAAATAGTTAGGTTTCCGAAATGAGTATAGCATGTTACCGGAAAACCTCAAAAGACTTTGTTTCAGTTTCTTTCTAACGCTTTTATGCTGCGGTGTAAAAACGGGAGATGAACGGTTGGCAATCCGCGGTTTTCCGCTTCTTTTACAAGGTAGCCGATAATCGCATCCGCCTCTGTCCGTCTTCCTGCCATGATATCAACAAGCATGGAAGAATGATTTTTTTCCGTCAGGCCGCAAACTTCGCAAACCCTGTTCCACGCTTCCTCTTTATCGACAAGGCCAAGTATTGCCTCCGCTTCTTCAAACACGTTTCTCATATATTTTTTGTAAGCGGTATTTGTCAGCAGCTCTCCGTTTTGCACGCGCAGCAATGCAGTTAACGGGTTGATGCATACATTTATGATCAGTTTTCCCGTTAGAAGACGATACCAGTCGTTTTCATCATATACGGGAAAATCCCGGTGCATGCCGGAAAAGATGCTTTTGAGCGTTTCCGGACGGGACGCGCGGAATACACTCCATCTCACGGCTCCAGCTCCCGTATGTTCAACGGCATGATCCGATATTCTTTTCGCCCCGTGCTCAACCGTGCCGACATAAAGTGAATGATCCGTACGCCATTCCTTGATGTCGTTTATGTGTTCCATGCCGTTTTGCAAAAACAACACATTCGTCCCTTTTATTGTCTCAAGATCCGGCAAAACAACACTGAGCTGATGCTGTTTCACAGCTGCGATTAAGAGGTCGTATCCGAAAGTGATGCCTGTTTGCGCTCTGCATGACGCCGTAAATTCTTTTCCGTCTTTCACAAGCCATATACCGCACGTGTTAATCGCATCAGCCTGCTCCGTCCGCCGCGTTATGACCGTTACCTGATGGCGGGACGATAAGTAGCAAGCACATAAAAGGCCCACCGCTCCGCCGCCAATAATTCCGATTTTCACACTGTCACACCCTATATCTGCATTTTTCCATATTATCATAGCAGAAGCCGCTCCAAATTACTTCAATTTCGTTTTGAGCAATAAGACAGACAAACATATTATAGTTGGAATTTTCAATTAAAGCGTTTACAATAATGGTAGAACACAACAAAGGGGGAGTTTGTGTTGAAAATAGAGCGCCTGCTCATCAACTTTAAAACACTCGAAGAATTTAAAAGGTTTAAGGAATACGGGATGCAGGAGCTATCGATGCTTGAAGATCTTCAGGATAATATCATTGAAAATGACAGCACCTCGCCTTTTTACGGGATTTACTTCGGGGATAAACTAGTGGCGAGAATGAGTTTATATCAGGTAAACGGAAGTGCGAATCCGTATTTTGATCAGCGTCAGGACTTTTTGGAACTTTGGAAGCTTGAAGTTCTTCCGGGCTATCAAAACAACGGGTACGGCAAAGCGCTTGTTGATTTTGCCAAATCCTTCAGAATGCCGATCAGGACAAATTCACGCATGAAATCAGCAGAATTCTGGGATAAGATGAATTTTGAGCCCGTTAAATATGATATGGCGCGTGATAAAGGAGAAAATCCTTATATCTGGCATCCTGATATGGACGGTGAAATGACTTCCGGGGAAACAGCATAATAAAAAACCGGCCGGGACACTGCCCTCAGGCCGGTTGATTTTACAGGCCCTGCGCCGATTTTCTTTCGTCATCTTTCGAATTGACCATCCTTCTCGCCCTGTCCATGATGTCAATTAACGCTTTGTAATCTTCTTCTGTCATCTCCAGCTTGTTTCTCAAGCTTTCGTTTTCCTCACGCAGATCCTCGACTTCTTTTTGCAGCGCGGTCAGCTGCTCTGCGAGTTTTTCTTTTTCATGACGCACATCCGCTGCGGCTGGCGACTCTTTAAATTGCTGCAGAAACAAAATCACATCATCAATGGACAGCTCTTTTTCTCCTTCCGTCCTGCGGATCGGAGGCTGCTTGACGGTTCCCGGCAGATTGGCGGAATGCACTCCGATCTGCTTTCTTAATTCCTTCCGCTGTTTTTTCGCCAGTTCTATCCCTGACTGATATTGTTTCCTGACATAAGAATTCCATCTGAATCCGCAGGCGGCAGCCGTTCTCGTCAGCGCTCTGCCCACTTCTTCAAAAGCGGAAAGCTGGGTCCCGCCTTCCCGAATGTGCCTGAGCACGACTTCAGCCAGCAGCAAATCTTCATCTTGCGTCCACGCGTCTTGTCTCGTTATCGTCAATCGTATCTCCCTCCATATTTGCTCATTTACCTCATACATATGCCGCTGATAGATTAGATAGACTATTGGCGCTCACAATTTTTTCGCCGGAAGCAGGCCGGAGGGAGAAAAAAAGAAAAGCGCAGGAACCGAGATTCCCGCGCTTTTCTTCATACATTAATTGCTTTTTACATTTATGTCTTTGCCGTTGTATGATCCGCATGCTTTACATACACGGTGAGACAATTTCATCTCTCCGCATGACGGGCATTCTGTCATACCAGGTACATTTAGTTTGAAATGTGTACGGCGCAATCTTTTTTTCATTTTAGAAGTTCTTCTAAAAGGTACAGCCATTATTCCCACCTCCTTAAAGAGTTAAGATTCATCATCTTGTGTTAAGAGCTTTTTCAGATCCGCAAGTCTTGGGTCGATCTGATTTTTCTTGTCTTCCTCAGAAATCACTTGCCAATCCTTACCCACTTGGGGAGCGGCTCCTTTTTTTTGTTCAGTTTCACAAAAGATTTGCATAGGAATTTCTAAAAGAATCTCTTCTTTTACGATCGGAGTTAAGTCGACGGTATCGTCTTCAGCAATATGAACGTCCTCATCTTCTATATCATCCGTCTTATGAAATCTAAACAGTTCTTTTGTCGCGATTGTAAATGGATACGGCACATCAACTAAAGTTCTTGAGCACGGCAAAACCATTTCGCCTGAAATCGTAAAGTCAAACGAAACCTGCTTGGATTCAATCTCCGCGCGGCCCTTTACCCGGACGGGAGAAATGCGGCGGATGTCAGAATTCAATTTTGTCAGCTCATTCAACTCAACTGTTTCATCAAATTCAAAGCTCTTTTTCGCCATTTGATGAAGCTGATAAATCGTCCATTTCATTTGTATCACCTCAGGAAAGCAACAAACATGATTATAGCTTTTCAGAATGTTTTTGTCAATATTTTTTCTTTACAGCATAATGCCGCCGTCATGCAATCGTTGACAGCCGGATGGGCTATGCATACACTAAACAAAACGGACGCAAAATGCACTTCATTTGCAAATGTACCACACGAAGCAAAACATAGCAAGAAAGGCGGGACAAATATGAAAGCAGTCGGCCTGGTTGTTGAATATAATCCCTTTCATAACGGACACCGCTATCATGCGGAACAAGCAAAAATCAATACGGACAGCAGCGTTGCGGCGGCGGTGATGAGCGGCCCTTTTTTGCAGCGCGGGGAACCGGCCGCCGTCTCAAAGTGGGCCCGGACAAAAATGGCGCTTGAAAACGGCGTGGATATCGTCATTGAGCTCCCTTATATGTATGCTGTGCAAAAAGCGGAATTATTTGCGCGCGGCAGTGTTTCGCTTCTTCATCAATTAGGATGCAGCAGCTTGTTTTTCGGAAGTGAAAACGGCCGGATCGAACCATTTATTGAAGCGACTGAAGCGTTCAGCCGAAAGGAAGCTGACTGCACCGTGATTCTGAAAGAGGAATTAAAAAAAGGGCTCAGCTATCCGGCCGCCGCCTCAAAAGCATTTTCACACGTATTCAAAGGTGAGGACATGCTTGACCTGTCTAAGCCGAACAATATTCTCGGTTTTCACTACGTCAAAGCCATACAAGCCTCCGGGTCTGCCATGAAGCCTTATACGACAGCCAGAATCGCTTCCGGGTATCATGACGCCGAGCTTCCCGGAGATAACAGCCGGATAGCCAGCGCCACAAGCATCCGAAAGGCGCTGATAGAAAAAGGAACGGCGGCCGCTAAGAACTTTCTCCCCGAAGCGTCTGTGCGCGAGCTGGACGCATACAAAAACTCATACGGATTATGGCACAGCACTGAAGACTATTTTTCATATGTAAAATACAGCCTCAGCACTTTGTCCGCAGAAGAATTAAGCCGAATCTATGAAGTGGAAGAAGGCTTAGAGCACAGAATTCTGCGCACCATCAGACAAGCCCGGTCCTACCGCGAAATGATGGAATTATTGAAAACAAAACGCTATACGTGGACGAGATTGCAGAGGATGAACACGCATATTCTGACACGGACAAAAAAAGAAGATATGCACCGGCTCTTAAAGCCTTCAAGCGCTCCTTATATCCGTCTTCTCGGAATGACTAAAAAAGGACAGGCATACCTGTCAGCAAAGAAAAAAGAGCTTACCGCACCGCTTGTCAGCAAGCTCTCTTCTTTCTCTCATCCCGCTCTGGATTTGGACATATCAGCGGGACGGATTTACAGCCTGCCGATAAAAGAACCTGAACGCACACTGTTTGAGAAGCAGGAATTTTCACAAGCACCGATCCGCTATGATGAAGACGAAAAACGTTTTTTAAATGCATAGAAAAAAAGCACCTGACTGTATCAGGTGCTTTTTACTTTCAGCTTATCCAAATAATCAAGTGCGTCCTGCATCGTATCGACAGGAACGATTTTCATATCGGACTTAATCGCTTTCGCCGTTTTTACTGCATTTTTATAATCAGAGTTTTCAGCTCCGTTTTGGTTCGGCGCAAAGAAAATATCTTTTCCCGCTTTGTCTGCGGCGACGACTTTCTGATCGATTCCGCCAATCGGTCCGACCTTGCCGTCAACGTCGATTGTTCCCGTTCCGGCTATATTGTAGCCTTTTGTTTCGTCAGGTTTTGTCAGCTGATTGTAAATTTCCAAAGACATCATGAGACCGGCAGAAGGCCCGCCGATGTTTTCAATACTGAAATGAAGATCCGGCTTCACTTTCACGTTCCGGTCCGTATATAATGCTACGCCGATTCCGGCTCTTTTCGGATCGTCCGGGAATGATTTCAGCTTAAGGGTAACTGTCTTTTCTTTCGTGTCACGTTCAATGTTAAACGTTACTTTTTCTCCCGCTTTTTTGCTGCTGATATAATCAATCAGCTTTTCAGCGGATTCATATTTTTTCCCGTCCGCGCTGATGATTTTATCACCGACCTTTATTTTTCCTTTTGCCGGCATATTGGAGACGACTGAGCTGGCGTAAATGCCGTTAAATGAGTATTTTACCTGTTTGCCGGCTTTTTGATAAGCGGCAATGACCGCGTTTTCTTGAGAGCTTTTCATCATCTGCAGTTGGCGCTTCATATAGTCTGAATCAGTTTCGCCCTCTTCTTTTATGCTTTCATCAGGGACGATTTCATCGTAAGGATGCACCTTCGCCCAAAGATATGTATACGGATTGGCGGGGCCTACTTTGACAGTCATCAAGGAAAGGCTTCCTTTTTCAGGGTAGCCTCCGTCCACCTTAATCAGCGGTCTCAGCTCTGATGCTTCTCCCGGCTGTGTAATGTAATACGGAAGCTTAATAAATGTAATAGCGATTAATAAGATCAGGATGATAAACACCCAGCGAAAATGTTTTGCTTTCATATGAGTTAGCCCTCCCAGTTCTCTATTTCTTGTTTAATCCGGCCGATCATCCGATCTGCGGCCTCTTCGCCTGCTGTGATCATATGATCAATGTTGGCAAAAGAGCTTGAGCTGAATGATTCGAGAGAAGGGCGGATCATGACGTCTGCGGCAATGGTCTGGTGACGGACCAATTCATTTTGCAGTATATCCATACTTTGCATGATTACATCAAAAATATGTGCCGCTTTTTCCGTTTTTTTCACCCTGGATACGTCAGAGGCGATGACGATATCAGCGCCCATATCCTTTACGGCGGAAACCGGGATTCTGTCGACTACCGCGCCGTCGACTAAAATACGCCCGTTCATTTTTTGCGGGACGAAAACGCCCGGTATGCTGATGCTCGCGCGGACGGCTTCGGATACGGAGCCTTTCGTAAAAACGAGTTTTTCTCCGGTCTGGAGGTCGCAGGCCACGATGCCGAGCGGGATCCGGAGTTCTTCTATCGGCTTGCCGAACGTATACGCATGAACGAGCTGCCTGATGCGGTCCCCTTTTAAAAATCCGAGCTTCGGCATCGTATAATCCGCGTACAGCCGCCGCTTAAATGCTTTGGCGACTTTTTTCATCGTGGCCACATCATGCCCGGCCGCATAAAAGCTGCCGACTAACGCCCCCATGCTGCTGCCGGCAATCATATCAATTGGAATCTGATGCTTATGTAAACTGGATAACACTCCGAGATGAGCAATGCCTCTTGCCCCTCCCGAACCTAACGCTAACCCGATTGTAGGTTTGGCCAACGCGATGAACCCCCTATAGAAATCCTATACATGAATTCTATGGTCTAAATTGAACCCCTATGCTCGTATATTAGTACAGGATGACGAATAGGTACTTGCCCGGCCGTCCTAAGGTCTGTTCTATATTTTATCATGATATAAATATCAGTGCGCAATTTTAGCATCGGGGAGGTAAGAATGAATTTGTCTAAGTTTCATACATTTTTGATTTCATTGTTTTTTATTTTTTTGACGGCGACGGTTATTTCACACCCGCAGGCCTCATTCGAAGCCTCCAAAACCGGTCTTTCCATGTGGTGGGAGGTAGTTTTTCCTTCTTTGCTTCCGTTTTTTATTCTTTCTGAGCTTTTAATCGGATTCGGCATCGTCAGGTTTGTCGGCCTTTTACTCGAACCCTTTATGCGCCCGATTTTCAGAGTGCCGGGGGTCGGCGGATTTGTACTGGCTATGGGCATGGCTTCAGGCAATCCGGCCGGCGCAAAGCTGACTGCACGGCTGCGCCAGGAAAAACAAATCTCCAGAGTAGAGGCTGAACGCCTCGTCTCTTTTACCAATTCATCCAATCCGTTATTTATATTCGCGGCTGTGGCGGTCGGCTTTTTTCATAACGCGTCACTCGGCATTCTTTTGGCATCGGCTCACTATCTCGGAAACATCGCCGTCGGTTTGACGATGCGTTCATACGGACGGAAAGAAGAAGCGGCGTATACCGGTAAAAAGACGATCGTGCTTCCTTCGCTGAAAGAAGCATTTCTGGCCCTCCACAAGGCGCGGCTTTCGGAAAAGCGGCCGCTCGGTAAAATTTTGGGCGACGCCGTCACCTCTTCTGTACAAACCTTGCTGATGGTGGGCGGTTTTATTATATTGTTTTCGGTTTTCAGCCGCTTGTTATCAATCGTACAAGTCATGGATGTACTTTCTGTATTTACAAACGCGCTGCTTTCGCTCTTCCATCTTCCTGTAAGCCTGGACATTCCTCTTATCAGCGGAATGTTTGAAATTACGCTTGGGAGCAAGCTGGTCAGTGAAGCGGATGCCGCCTTGCTGCCGAAAGCAATGATTGTGAGTTTTATTCTCGGGTTCAGCGGCCTTTCCGTACAGGCGCAGGTAGCCGGCATTTTATCGGTAACAGATATCCGATTTAAACCGTTTTTTACGGCGCGTATCCTTCAGGGCATTTATGCCGCTCTATTTGTTCTTTTACTGTGGAAGCCGCTTTACCTCGCATTGGACGAACCTTATCAGTCGGTATTCCTGCCTTTCCGTGATCAAAACGCGGCCACGGCTGCAGTTAGCGGGTGGAACACACTGATCGAAATCGGTCCCACCGTAACGCTGGCGGCTCTGGCCGTATACGCACTGATTTATTGTTACAGGCTGTCTGCACGGATAAAAAAAGGATGAGACGCTAAACAGCGTTCTCATCCTTTAAATTTTTGCTGCAGCGCCTGTTCGACTTCCGGAGGAACAAACTCTGAAACAGGCCCGTTATATTTTGCGACCTCTTTTACGATGCTTGAACTTAAAAAAGAGTACTGATTGTTCGTCATCATAAAAAAGGTTTCTATTGATTCGTCAAGCACGCGGTTGACAGAAGTCCCCTGCATCTCATACTCGAAGTCAGAAACGGCTCTGAGCCCCCTGATAATCGCCTTCGCCTGCTTTTTTTTCGCATAGTCGATCAACAGTCCCTGTGACGTCTCGACCGTAATATTCGGTATGTCTTTTGTCACTTCTCTTAACAGCTCACAGCGTTCCTCGACTGTAAACAGCGGCTGCTTCGAAGAATTATTGAGCACGCATACGTACACCTGCTCAAACACGTTTGCTCCCCGTCTGATAATGTCCAGATGTCCGTAGGTGACGGGGTCAAAACTTCCGGGACATACAGCTATACTTGCCACATCATTACCCCCTATTTCGGTATATCGTCACTCCTGTAAGCCCGTAAATTTCCCTTCTTGTTACGGAAAGCGCGCCGACAGCTTCAGGAAGCGCAACGGCTTTATCATGCTCCGCTACGACAAAACCGTCTTCATTCAGCATGTTCTGCTCATCAATCATTTCGATAAGCGCTTTCAGCTTTTGTTCCTTATACGGAGGATCTAAGAAAATTCCGTCAAAACCTTTTTCCCGTTTCGCCGCGGCATAGAGAGCCCGCTCTGCATCATTGCGGTATACCTCCGCTGAAGACAGGAGATCAAGCGCTTTTATATTCGCTTTTACCGTCTGGATGGCTTTGAAATCACGATCCACAAAGATACAGCGGTCAAATCCTCGCGACAGCGCTTCAATCCCGAGACCGCCGCTCCCCGCAAACAAATCCAGCCCCGTTCCTCCGTCAAAATACGGGCCGATCATATTAAAAATAGACTCTTTTACTTTATCCGTCGTCGGCCTTGTTGATGTGCCCGGCACAGCCTTTAAGGCTCGTCCTTTTCTCGAACCGGAAATTACTCTCATTTTTCACACCACTTTTTCTGAAAACTTTGATGTTTCGCTTCGGCTGAGCCGTTATGTACAAAAACAATCCTTATCTTAACATAAAGCATTCTTTCAAACAATGAACGCGAAATCATGTATACATACTCACATTCCTGTCAAGACTACGTGTAACAGCATCAATGAATGATGTTGTTGCCAACCGCGGAGAAGACTTACGTTTCCCCATAAGTTCTTCCTCCGGTTTCTCCTCTCCCTTTGCCTTCTCCTTAACTTGTTAAGGAATAGAAGGACCCCGCAGGTATCTGCGGGGATTTTTTTATATGCCGATCTTATAATCGTACTCTTTCGCTTTATCAAGCTTTGATTCAAATTCCAGCTTTAAAAAAGGCTTATAAGAAGGCTCTACTTTCTTCACGTATGAATAAGATGAAATCTTTTCCATCGTTTTTTCGATCAGCTCCATATCGCAATACAGCACAACGTATTTCAGCCGTTTGGAAACATAATGAACGTTGCCGAATTTTCTCAGCATTTTACTGTGTTTTAAAGAATGCAGATATACGATTATGCCTTGGCGCTTGCTTTCCATCATGATCACCCGCCTGACTTTCTGTTCATTTTATGTAAAAGACGAGACGGCCGTCTCGTCAGGAAACTTTGCATCCGCACCCGCCGCCGGAACCGCAGCCGCCGCCGCAGGATGACAGGCCGTCAAAATAAGGATTCCCCGTCGGAACTTTTACATGCTCCGAGACGGCCGTTCCGAGTTCAATGCTGATCTCGTCAAGCAGCGACTGAAGCTCAGTCTCCGCTTTTTTAAATTCGGCCACCTTATCATTTAAATCCAGCTCCCGCTTCATTTCTCTCATTTTGCGGGAAATCTCTCTATAGTCAGGATGATATTTGCCAAAGCGCTGCACATCCTCATACTGCTCTTTAATGCTCATAAAAGAACGAATAATCCGCCGTGCCTCTTCATCTTCATGGAGACGCTTGTAACAATCGCGGTAATTTTCAGCCGTCTCAGACTGCAGAATCATGCCGGCAAGCTGCTCCGCTTCACTTTGAAGCCTGACGGACTCAACTGTTGCATACATCAATACGCACCTCCAGTTGTTAGTTTACCATGAAACCAGCCAATTGGAAAATGCGGGCGTTAAAATGCCTTTTAATCCTGCGAACGCATGGCGTGAACCATCTGCATCATCATCTGCGCCATCTGAATCCCGTTTGAGAATTGGCTTACCCGATGCGGTATCGTTTTTTCGTAAAAATTCATCATGTCCAGCTGAAAGGAATTGAGATCGTCCGGTTTTCTCGCAAGTCTGCGGTACCAGACGGGGCGCTGCCGTATAAACCGTTTTCGTTCCTCATCTGCAGATATGAATTCCTGAACCTCTTTTCGCATACACGATCCCCTTCTTTAATCCTTCCTGAACGAAAAAGGATGTTGTCCGGAGCCTTGCCGGGGCTGCTTTGTGCTGCTGCCCGAAAATTGGCTTAAAAGGCTTTGCAATGATGAAATGGACTGGCTCATTTTATTGATCTGCTCATTCATTTGGTTTATATCCATCTTTTTGACGGCAGTGACCATTTTTGAAACGAAATCGTTTTTTTCAGCTGATTCCTTTTTGGTTTCCGCTTCAGAAGAAGGCTGAACGGTCTCGTCTTTAAAAGGCTCCCACATCGAATCGTCCTCACCGAGGAGAACCCAATTTTCATAGACTTCCTGCCAGCTTCTTTGTTCCTTGCGAACATTTTGAATCAGTTTGGGATGCTTTTTTACGAATTGTTTAAAATCATCGATTGATTGCCGTGATTGCTGATTCGCCACAATTCTCACCCCCTCCGAAAAGTTTTGCCTGCTATAATGTATCGGTTCAGGCGCCTTAATGTTCGCCTAAATTACGAAAAAAAGCAGGTATGTGTAAAATTTATTGATTCCGGCAGGAGCCCGCCCGCGAAAAACAAAAAAACCGCGGGGGACGCGCCCCTCTGCGTTTTTTTACTCCCAAGGCTTAATAAAGTTCTGCGTATAATATTTCCGGTCCACGCCGACACCGAGGTGCGTGTAATCCGGGCTTAACAGCGCCTTTCTGTGTCCTTCGCTGTTCAGCCAGCCCTCCACGGCTGCAGGACCGTCCACATAGTTGTACGCAATATTTTCACCGGCCTCCTGATATTTCACATCGCCTTTTTTCAAGCGGTCTTTCAGAGTCCCGTATTTCTTTGAGACATGGGAGAAATACTTGTTGTCTTTCATGTCCTTGCTGTGGCCGAATGCCACTTTTGCAGCGCCTTCGTCCCATTTCAACCTTGCAAGTCCGTGTTTCACGCGAATGACATTTGTAATATCGAGAATCTGCTGCTCACTCGCTCGTTCAATGTCGTCCCATTTTTTATCGGAAACAGGCTCGGGTTCTGTCAGTCTTCCTCTGTACATGACCTCATACGGCCTTTGTTTTACAAGCGTTTCGGCATCAAATGCCCTGATGCTTGACAGATTCCCGTCAAATTTGTCCATATACAGCTGAACATACATACCGCCTATCTTAACAGTGGGACGGGTATTGATATCTTCTTCAGAAAACTCAAACCGGTACGTGTTTCCCTTGTCAGTCACATTGACAAACGGGGCAACCTGCGTCGTTTTAAAAACTTCGCCTGTCGATTCGCCGATCTTAAACGGTTTTGCGTTGATGCCGCTTCCCGAAGCATATAATGTCACGGCTTTATCATTCAGAATACCGACTTGTACATATTGGTCTTTCCCCTGGTTGTACACCCACCATTCATAATCATAGGCAGAAGGATCTTTCCGGGACGGTTCCCCAAGTTTCTTTTTCACATCGGCAGCAGATTTCCCCATGAGAGAAAGCAGTCCGGATGACGGGATTTTCAGCCGTTTTCCGCTCGCTTCTTCATTGGCAGCATGAGGCTCCTCCTGATTCGTCTTTTTCTGAGGAGCCGATCCATATTGTATAATCAGAACATACGCTCCGTAAATAAGCAAAAGGATAACGAGAGCCCTGGCGATATTTTTCAACCTCTCACCCCCATGAAATCAAACCGTTCAGTTATTGTTTATTCTTATACAGTACAGCCTATTTGTAACGTCCGTGGTTTATGTTTAATGAATAAACCCCTCCGGACCTCCGTCTTCAGAAATGTCAGACAGCGCCCGGCCTGCTTGCTCATTTGATTGCTCAGCCAAGGAAAGATCGCCGAGCGTGACAATGCCGACCAGTTTTTTATCCCTTGTGACGGGGATTCTTCTGAGCTGATGCTCAGCCATCATATGGAGCACTTCTTCCACAGAAGCGTCTTCTTCTGCACTGATAACCCGCTCAGTCATTGCGTCTGTTATTTTTTGAGAGTTCGGCCTTTTTGAAGCAATTCCCCGTAATACGAGATCTCTGTCTGTCACGATCCCGACAAGTGTTTCGCCGTCTTCATCCACAATCGGAATGGCGCCGACATCCGCGTCTTTCATCTTCACCGCAGCTTCATATACATTATCTAATACTGTACAATATTGCAAGTTTGACGTCATGAGCTTATTGATCTTTGTCATTGCGGAATTCCTCCTTTTTTCTGCTACTATTGTCGTCAAATTTTTCTTTTTGCATACTTTCACCGTATGAATCATTGAAAGTGTAACGCTTTCATACTATGATTGTCAGGAAAGGTAAATTTTAAAAGGAGGGGGAAGGTTTGAAGTTTGAAAACAGCGGTCTTGAAGGGGTAACAGCGGAGCTCAGCCGCTTGAATGATCTGATGGAAAGCAAAGGGCTCATTCTGGCGGGACAATGGGATTATGAAAGAGTGACTTACGACAAAAAGTTTTCAGTTCCTGAGGGAACATTTTATCTGCGGATTCAAGGAACGGCACAAGAGGGCGATGTAGGCGGCAGCCGTGCCGTAATTCAGCTGAAGGCCCCTCTTTTAGGAAAGCATTATTATCCGCACGGCGTAGAATACGGCAGCGCTGAAGAATTTCCGGAACATGTCGTCGCAGAAAGCAAGGCGTTACTGCTTGAATTGGCAGAGTCTTTAAAAACAGTGCAAATGTAATAAAAAGTACAGCATATTCTGCTGTACTTTTTTTATGAGACGGTATGCTCGATATACGGCGGCTCTGACGGCGTATCTTTTTCCCGTTCCGTTCTGACCCACTGAAAAAAGATGACAGCCAAATATGTTCCGTAAACCGCCTCTTGAATGATTTTCATCAGCACTGCCCCAAGCTGCTGATCTTCCAAAGGAGGAAGCGTGTTAAACATCTCCGGTCCGGATAAAGGGATCTGTTCCAGCAGATCTAAAGGAACACAAAGCTTCATTGCTTCGGCCCAAGCCGCCGGGTCTGTATACGTGGCATACATGGGCGCCCCGCTGAACATAATGAGCGCGCAGGCCGGCGTTAACAGAATCCCGTCTGCCATAATGTACCCCAGCTTCATTAAACCGCTGAGACGGGGCAGACCTTCCACCTGATGCACAAGCGGCCACCACATAAAAAACGCCGTTACAAAGATGAGTCCGTTCATCAGCGTGTGATACAGCGAATCCGTTTTGACGGCATCAAATATAAACGGGATATGATACAGTGAAAAAATGCCGTTAAACAGCAGCAAAGCGATAAGCGGCAGTGAAAAGAACGAAAACAGCGGCTTTACGACGGGACGGAAAATCACTTTTTTCCATGCCCAGCCGGGAATTCCGGAAATCAACAGCGGCGGTACGACTAAAAACAAAACCGCCATTTGCGCCATATGGGCGCTGAACATCACATGCCCCAATAAATCAACGGGACTTCCAGCAGCCGCGTAAAAAAATAACGCGGAAAGCACAAACAGCACCTTCTCCTTAGCGGACACACGCCCTTTATGCCGGCTGCACCAGTAAAAGTAAATACCTGTTATCACGGCAGTTATACAAAACAGATAAGGGCTCCACATTGCGCGAAACCCGAACATTTCCAAATTAATCAACTCTCTCACTCCCCGCCGCCCCGATTACCACCAAATAATCGTGACAAATGCAAGCACGGTGATAAACGCGACAAATATTCCCGAATACAGAAATAGTGACGGCGCTTCATGCCCTTTCTGGCTCATATGCATAAAGTAAAACAGCTGAAAAATGACCTGGATGACCGCAAGCAGGATAAGAAACGGCATCGTAAACCACCCGGCAATGCCGTCAGCAGCCACCGTCAAAAACGCGACGAGCGTAAGGCCGATCATTAAACCGAAGGATATGACCTGATATTTCATCTCCTCGGCATTTTTCTTTTTCCGATATTCGAGATCCGTACTGACAGTCCCTCTGTTTTTGTTATCGTCCATCGTTATCCCACCATCCCCATCAAATATACAACGGTAAAGATAAAGACCCACACGACATCGATAAAATGCCAATATAGACTGGCCACATAATATTTCGGCGCGTTATAAAGGCTGAGCCCTCTTTTAGCATTCCGGATCATCAGAGCGCTGATCCATAACAGCCCGAAGGCCACGTGTGCTCCGTGTGTGCCGACAAGCGTATAAAACGCTGAGCCGAGCGCAGAGCTTGTGATCGTAAATCCGAACTCGTGAGTGTAATGCTTAAATTCATAGATTTCAACCCCTAAAAATCCGGCTCCCAATAAAACGGTAATCAAAAGCCACACCTGCATTTTTTTAAAGGAGAAATTTTTCATATGATACATCGCATACACACTCGTTAAGCTGCTCGTTAAAAGAAGCATCGTGGCGATAAACACGATCGGCAGCTCAAACATATCAGCCGTTGACGGCCCTCCTGCTTTTGATTCCCGCAAAGCAAGGAATGTCGCAAAAAGCGAGGCGAACAGAACCGTTTCCCCGCCGAGAAACAGCCAAAATCCTAAAAACTTATTTTTCCCCTCCAGCGTTGCTTTTTCAGGAGAAGCCGGAAAGGTTTCAGCAGTCATTTTTTCCTGCAGCTGCATTACGCCTTCACCCCTTTATCATCATTCGGCAGATCTTCTTTGTGAATATGATAGCCGTAATCATCGACCACAGAGCGAAGCAGCATAGTAAAGAATGTGATTCCGAGCCCTATAAAGATAACCGGAAGCCCCCATGAATAATCGGAGTGGTATAAAAACCCGAACGCTGCGACAAAGAGCCCGAAGGATATGATAAGCGGCATGATGGAGCCGTTCGGCATATGAATGTCCTCTACTGGCTCTGCAGGCGCCATCCCTTCATTTCCGGCCTGCTTTTCGATCCACAGCGGATCAAGTCCCCGTACAAACGGAAGCTGTTTAAAATTATATTCAGGCGGCGGCGAAGAGACCGCCCATTCGAGCGTACGTCCGTCCAGCCACGGGTCGTTCCCGACGTATTTCCCTTTTATAGAGGTATAAACAATATTGACGACGAGTAAAACAGCCGCGCCCGCCATGAAAAACGCACCGATTGAACTGATCAGGTTGCCGGTATCAAGCCCCTGGCCGGGCAGATATGTGTAAACGCGCCGCGGCATTCCCATCAAGCCCAGGAAATGCTGGATGAAGAAGGTAAGATGAAACCCGATGAAAAATAAGACGAACGAAATTTTCCCCATCGTTTCATGAAGCACCTTTCCAAACATTTTCGGCCACCAGAAATGCACGCCCGCCAGGATGCCGAACACAACGCCGCCGATAATGACGTAATGGAAATGCGCAACGACAAAATACGTATCGTGGAACTGATAATCCGCCGCAGCGGCCGCCAGCATGACACCCGTCACTCCTCCGAGCACGAAAGAAGGAATAAAAGCGACGGCATACAGCATAGGCGTCGTGAATTTGACATTTCCTCCCCAGATGGTCAATAGCCAGTTGAAAATCTTAATGCCCGTAGGCACCGCAATCGCCATCGTCGCAACCGCAAATATCGCATTGGCAATCGGTCCGAGTCCCGTCGTAAACATGTGGTGAACCCATACCATGAATCCGAGAAAGCCGATCAAAACAATCGCAAAGACCATTGAGGAATAACCGAACAGGCGCTTTCTCGCAAATACGGGAATGACTTCCGAAAAAATCCCAAAGGCAGGAAGAATTAAAATGTATACTTCCGGATGCCCGAAAATCCAAAACAGATGCTCCCAGATAATCGTATTTCCGCCCAATTCAGGATTGAAGAAATTCGTTCCGAACAAACGGTCCAGCATCATCAGCGCCAAACCGACGGTGAGCGGAGGAAATGCGAATAAAATGAGTGCCGACGCCACAAATGTCGTCCATGTAAACAGCGGCAGTCTCATATATGTCAAACCGGGCGCCCTCATGTTAATAATGGTTGCGAGAAAGTTGATCCCCGCAATCAGCGTTCCTAAGCCCGATATTTGCAGCCCGAGCACGAAAAAGTCAATGCCGTGCCCTTTTGAATTCAGCGCAAGCGACGCATATGACGTCCAGCCTGCATCGGGAGCCCCTCCTAAAAACCAGCTCAGATTCAAAAAGATTCCCCCGAAGAAAAACAGCCAGAACCCAAGCGCATTCAGAAATGGAAATGATACGTCACGCGCCCCGATCTGAAGCGGGACAACCGCGTTCATGAGCCCGAATAACAGCGGCATTGCCGCCAGGAAGATCATTGTCGTCCCGTGCATCGTCATAATTTCATTAAACTGCTGCGCACCTACAAAATCGTTCCCTGGCCTCAAGAGTTGAATCCTGATAAGCATGGCCTCAAGTCCGCCGACGACGAAGAAAAATCCCCCGGCGATCATGTATAAAATCGCGATTTTCTTATGGTCAACCGTCGTCAAATAATCCCAAAGCAAAGAGCCTTTTCTCTGCTGTCCTGTAAGCGTATTCATCATTTGCGACCTCCCCCCTGATATCTCCCTGTCCTTACTTGTTCTCCGCTTTCAGACCTTTTAAATATTCATACAGCGCATCCGTTTCAGCGTCCGAGAGCTTCGGATACGTGCCTGTCATTTTATTGCCCGGTTTAATGCTGTCCGGATTTTTCAGCCAGGCTTTTATATTCTCTTTATTCGCATCCTTAATGCCGGCCACTTTGACACGTTCGCCGAAGGTAGCCAGGTTCGGAGCCGTTCTTGCCGCTTCAGCCCGTTTGTCATTAGGCTCAACCGCATGACAGCTCAGGCAGTTTTTTTCCTTAAACAGCTCTTCTCCTTGCGCGGCTAAACCGGAATCTGTTGTATGCTTATAATTCTTCATCGCTTTCGTCCATTGTTTAAATTCTTTTGACGGCAGCGGTTTCACTTTGAAATCCATTAGCGCATGTGAAGGTCCGCACAGCTCCGCGCATTTCCCGAAGAAGTATTCTCCCGCTTCTTTGCTGCGTTTAGAATCAAAGGTCAAAAAGAAAGTATTGTCGTTATCCGTATTCGTATCGATTTTTCCTCCGGCTGACGGAATCCAGAAAGAGTGTTTCACATCGGATGACTTCAGCTTGAAATAAACGCGTTCATCTGTGGGAACGATCAGCTCCTGACTTGTCACAAATCCGTAATCAGGATACTCGAATTCCCACCAGTATAAATTCGCCCTTACATTAATCACGAGCGCATCCTCTGCTTTACGGTTTTCCTTATCCATCGGCGACGTATCCGCCAGCGCCAATGTCTGGATGACAACCGGGATGACAAGAATAATCAGAAGCAGGATCGGAATAACGGTCCAGGTGATTTCTAAAAAACGGTTCCCCTCCACCTGTTTCGGTATCGTGTCTTCTCCGACACGCGACCGTCTGAATCTCACAATGACGTAAAAGAAAATAACTGCTACGACCGCAACGACGACAACCATGATAAGTGTGCTGAGCACCGTCAGATCATACTGTTTATCAGCCACTTCGCCGGCAGGCTTGAGTGTGGACAGAAACGGTTTTCCACAGCCGCTCAATAAAAGCGGCACTAAGGCTAATAATGATAAAAGACGCCAACGCTTTAACATTTCACCCAACCCCTTTTTTGAATCAGTACAAGATGCACAAGCAGTAAATCTGCTTCCAGCTGAAATACTTCATTTCCTCATTACTTAAAATATGAGATTTTTTACTTAAAATTCCATCTATGTATAAAAGCAAAGCCGCCTGATTAAACAAAAGGTCAAGGCGGCGTTTACTAGTTGTCATTGTTTGTTTTGGCGATCAAACAAGCTCATTATTCAATTAAAACAGCGTGAAGACCACCATCGCTACAAAATAAATGGTCATGTAATTAAGCGAATAGACAAACATAAGAGTTGCCCACTTCATGATGTTTTTCATACGGAATCCCATCAGTCCGAGAACAAGCCATCCGACATTCAGCAGAGTGCCGAGAATCACGATCGGAAGACCGAGACTGCCGAGGAAAAACGGAAGCGGCAGCAGACATGCAACCCAGACAATAATCTGTCTTTTCGTCACTTCAAAGCCGTGCACGACCGGAAGCATCGGAATATTCGCTGCTCTGTAATCTTCCGTCTTCTTAATCGCAAGCGCTAAAAAGTGCGGAATCTGCCAGATGAATAAAATCATGAATAATACCCATGCGACAACACCGATGTGCCCTTCAACCGCTGTCCAGCCGATTAACGGCGGCACGGCGCCTGATACGCTTCCGACAACCGTATTAATCGTATAGCGGCGTTTCGTCCACATTGTATAAAGAACAACGTACGTAAACACGCCGATAAAACCGATGACTGCAGCCATCACGGTGGTCATCAAAAGCATGATAAGTCCTAAAGCAATGAGTAAAATTCCTGACCACAGCGCTTGATTCGGCTGAATCTTTCCGGTAACCGTCGGTCTTACTTTCGTGCGTTCCATTAAATGATCAATATCACGGTCGTAATAGTTGTTAATCGCACAAGAACCGGCGATGATCAAAGAAGACCCTATTAATGTAAGAAGCACAGTGTTTAAATTGCCTAAAAAACTCAGACCGGATATATGTAACGCAAGCCACATGCCGGTAAAAGTCGTAATTAAATTCGAATTGACGATTCCTATTTTGATAAGTGAAAGAAAATCCTTCCACGCCGTCGTCTCTTCAATCTGTCCGTCTATAGCTGTATCATTTAAAATTCTGGAATTAGCCATAACGCAAACCTCCCTTACAAACCTAAAGCAGGTTTTTTAAGACCTGCAACTCTATCATACAAGATAATGACCTGTAAAAAAACATCCTCTTAAATATTAAACGAGAAACAGGAATTTATTTGTGAACTTTTTATGAATTTTACCATCTCCGCCGATTTCGTAATAAAGCGGTTACTTTATTTCTATCAGACCCATTTGGAATAATCAACCCCATTATCTAAGAAGTCTTAATTCTATTATATTTTTGTGAACAAACAGAATTGAGAATTGCCACAAAACACATATTCGCTTACACTTGGTACGTATATCATTTTGTCCAGTTTGTTAAGAAGGTGAATGTAAAATGAATAAAGCTTTAAAAGCGCTCGGTGTGCTGACGACATTTGTCATGCTCGTCGTGCTGATCGGCGGGGCTCTTGTCACAAAGACAGGGTCAGGTCTCGGATGCGGAAGACAGTGGCCGCTTTGCCACGGCCGTTTTTTCCCGGAGCTTAACGCCGCTTCTATCATTGAATGGAGCCACAGACTCGCAAGCGGTGTCTCAATCGTTCTCGTGCTGAGTCTCGCTTTTTGGGCATGGAGAAAAGTCACGCCTGTATTCCGTGAAACAACCTTTCTCGCCATTATGTCCATTATCTTTTTATTTTTACAGGCGCTTCTCGGCGCACTAGCGGTTGTCTTCGGATCAAATGCGCTCGTTATGGCGCTTCATTTCGGCATATCGCTGATCTCTTTCGCTTCGGTTCTGATTTTGACGCTGCTCATATTTGAAGCTGATAAATCAGACAAAAAGCTCGTCAAGCCGCTCAGAATCGGCAGAAAAATGCAGTTTCATATGATCGGCCTTTCGATTTACACGTATATCGTCGTTTATACGGGTGCTTATGTGCGTCATACGAAATCAAGCCTTGCCTGTCCTGACGTTCCGCTTTGCAGCAGGCTGCACCACGGGCTTCCGTCCCAATTTCAGGAGTGGGTGCAGATGGGCCACAGAACGGCAGCCCTGCTTCTGTTTGTCTGGATTCTTATCGCTTTCGCGCATGCTGTGCGCTCCTACAAAGACCAAAAACAGATTCTCGGAGGCTGGATAGCGGCTCTTGCCTTTGTTTTATTACAGGCGCTTTCCGGAATCATGGTTGTTTATTCAGAAATGGCCACCGGCTTTGCACTCGCCCATTCACTCTTTATTGCCGGCTTGTTCGGCGTCTTATGCTATTTCTTATTATTAATCGCCCGCTTCCGTTACGAATCAAAACAGCGGAACATCTGAGGTACATGAGAAGGCCGAAGCGTTAGAGCTTCGGCCTTTTTACATACAAAAAACCTGACCGCAATGGTGCGGATCAGGTTTTTTTAAATTCTACGCTTTTTCAATCTCAATCAGTAAATCGCCTGTCTGAATCGGTTCACCGTTTTTCACATGAATCTGCTGAATCGTCCCGGAGAACGGCGCCTGCACCGTCGTCTCCATTTTCATCGCTTCATTAATCATCAGATGATCCCCTTTGTTCACCTTCGCACCGGTTTGCGTTAACAATTTAATAACGGTTCCCGGCATTGATGCTGCGATGTGGCTTGGGTTTGTCCGATCGGCCTTTAATTTTTCCTGTACGGATGATTTAATGCTTTCATCTTTAATGACCACCTCACGAGGCTGGCCGTTCAACTCAAAATAAACGACACGTGTCGCATCAGGCTGCGGTTCACCGATAGACACAAGCTTTACGATCAGCGTTTTTCCTCGCTCGATTTCCACTTCGATTTCTTCACCGAGCCTCATGCCGTAGAAGAAAGTCGGTGTGTCCAATACGGAAATATCACCGAAGCGTTCAGCCGTTTTAACGTATTCAGTGAATACCTTCGGATAAAGAGCATACGCGATTGCGTCCTGATCACTCAATTCCATCTGATGAGTTTCTTTCCATTCTTCTTTGATGCCTTCAAAAGATACCGGTTCAAGCAGTTCACCCGGTCTTACCTTAATCGGCGTCTGTCCTTTTAGAACGAGCTTTTGCAGTTTTTCCGGAAATCCGCCGTGCGGCTGGCCGATCTGTCCTTTAAAGAGCTCAACAACAGAATCCGGAAAATCAAGAGTTTCGCCTTTATCATAAACATCTTGTTCCGTTAAATTGTTTTGCACCATGTAAAGCGCCATATCTCCGACGACTTTGGAAGAAGGCGTTACTTTAACGACGTCGCCGAACATGCGGTTGACGACGCTGTACATGTCTTTCACTTCATTCCAGCGGTCGCCGAGGCCGACTCCTTTTGCCTGCTGCTGCAGATTGCTGTACTGTCCGCCCGGCATTTCGTGATTATAAATCTCAGTATGCGGAGACTTCATCCCGCTTTCAAATTCACTGTAATATTGACGGACGGATTCCCAATATTGTGACAGTCTTTCAACCTGCCGGACATCCATTTCAGGACGGCGGCTGTTTCCTTCAAGCGCATGATAAAATCCGCTTGCACTCGGCTGTGAAGTCAGACCCGCCATTGAGCTGACGGCGACATCTACGATATCCACACCCGCTTCAACGGCTTTGGCATAGAGAAAGACGCCGTTGCCGCTCGTATCATGCGTGTGAAGATGAACGGGAATATCAATCGTTTCCTTCAGCGCTGAGACAAGTTCGTATGCGGCTTGAGGTTTCAAAAGACCGGCCATGTCTTTAATGCCGAGAATATGCGCTCCCGATGCCTCAAGCTCTTTTGCCATAGAAAGATAGTATTTCAGATCATACTTCGTCCGGCTCTTATCAAGAATATCTCCCGTATAACAAATCGCAGCCTCCGCCACTTTTCCGGTTTCACGGACGGCATCGATGGCCAGCGTCATCCCTTTCACCCAGTTCAGGCTGTCAAAGATCCGGAATACGTCAATACCTGATGCTGCTGACTGCCGGACAAATTTTTGAATGACATTGTCCGGATAGTTTGTATAGCCGACGGCATTTGATGAACGAAGCAGCATCTGGAACAATGTGTTCGGCACTTCCTTGCGGAGATCTTCAAGGCGTTTCCAAGGATCTTCCTTTAAGAAACGGTACGCTACATCAAATGTCGCCCCACCCCACATTTCAAGGCTGAACAGTTCAGGCCACAGAGCAGCCGTAGGGTTTGCGATTTTTTTCAAGTCATTGGATCTGATCCGGGTTGCAAGCAGGGACTGATGGGCATCCCTGAACGTTGTATCGGTCAGAAGTACGGATTTCTGCTCTTTCACCCAGTCAGCAAGCCCTTCAGCGCCTCTTTCATCAAGAATCTGCTTCGTGCCGCTTGCCGGCTTTTCGCCGATACCTAACGTAACAGTCTGGGGCTTATCAAACGCAGGTTTTTCTTTTTTTCCGATTCCCGGAAAACCGTTCACCGTTACATTGCCGATATAGGAAAGCATTTTTGTTCCGCGGTCCTTCTGTTTAGGAAAAACAAACAGCTCAGGCGTTGTGTCGATAAACGATGTATCGTATTGTCCCGTCAGGAATTTTTCATGCTTTGCCACGTTTTCAAGAAACGGGATATTGGTCTTAATGCCCCTGATTCTGAATTCCTGCAGGTTGCGGACCATTTTTGCGGATGCCTGTTCAAACGTCAGCGCCCATGTCGACAGCTTGACGAGCAGTGAATCATAATAAGGCGTGATGACGGCGCCTTGGAAGCTGTTCCCAGTATCAAGACGCACGCCGAAGCCGCCGCCTGAGCGGTAAGCCATAATTTTACCCGTGTCAGGCATAAAGTCATTCAGCGGATCTTCAGTGGTCACGCGTGACTGTATCGCATACCCGTTTGTAAAAATGTCTTTCTGATGAGGGATGTTGACGGCACGGCTGTGCAGACCGTGGCCCTGCGCGACGAGGATTTGCGTCTGAACGATATCAACCCCCGTAATCATTTCCGTAATCGTATGCTCCACTTGTACGCGCGGATTCACTTCAATAAAGTAAAATTCACCGTCCGCTACGAGAAATTCCACTGTTCCAGCGTTGATATAGCCGACATTTTTCGCAAGTGCGACAGCCGCTTCACAGATCTCGTCTCTTAATTCAGGCTGTAAGGACACGCTCGGCGCCACCTCAATGACCTTTTGATGCCGTCTTTGAACGGAACAGTCCCGCTCATACAGATGGACGACATTTCCTTCTTTATCTCCGATCACCTGAACTTCAATATGCTTAGGATTTTCGATCAGTTTTTCAACATACACTTCGTCGTTTCCGAATGCGGCTTTCGCTTCGGATTTGGCCCGCTCAAACGAATCTTTCAATTCGTTTTCGTTCCTGACGATTCTCATTCCGCGGCCGCCGCCTCCGAGCGACGCTTTAATAATAAACGGAAATCCGTGTACTTTTGCGAATTGTTCGACATCTTTTAATGTTTCGGCAGGCCCGTCACTCCCCGGAATAACGGGGATGCCGGCTTTTTCCGCCTGCTCTCTGGCCTTGACCTTATCTCCGAACATATCCAAATGCGCTGACGTCGGTCCGATAAATACGATGCCCTCTTCTTCACAGCGTCTCGCAAATTGGATATTTTCAGACAGAAATCCATAGCCCGGATGAATGGCATCAACGCCGTTTCTTTTCGCGATCTCAATAATCCCTTCAATATCAAGATACGCGTCAATCGGTTTTTTGCCTTCTCCGACAAGATAGGCTTCATCCGCTTTATAGCGGTGGTAGGAACCTGAATCTTCTTTTGAATAAACGGCTACCGTTCTGATGTTCAATTCTGTGCACGCCCGGAAAATCCGGATCGCAATTTCTCCCCTGTTTGCTACTAACACTTTTTGGATGGATTGTTGTGACAAACTTTTCTCCCCCTTGGCCTAATAAATATGTAGTTTATAATAAAGGAATATCCGCCCTGTGTATACACTTGTTTTTTACAGATACACAGTTTTTTCCGCCTGCCGTCTTTTTACCCCCTTAGACGGAATCGGTTCCCTCTTTTTCTTCTTTTCCGAGTACTTGACATGCATACTCACATTCACCAAAATACCGGCGCTCGTTAATAACAAGAACATTGACGAGCCTCCGTAGCTGATAAACGGCAGCGGAACACCTGTGATCGGAATTAAACCGCTGACACCGCCGAGATTGATGAAAGTCTGTATCGCAATCATGCTGGAAATCCCGATTGCCAAGAGGCTCCCGAACGGATCTTCACATTTTCTCGCAATATAAAAGCCTTTTAACACGATAAAAGCAAGCAGCACAATGACGAACAGGACGCCGAATATACCGAGCTCCTCTGAAATAACCGCCATAATAAAGTCTGTATGCGACTCCGGCAGATATCCGTATTTTTGAATGCTTTCTCCGAGACCGAGGCCGAAAAAGCCGCCTGAGCCGATCGCATAATACGAATTTATAATCTGCAGGCCTGATGTGCTGGCGTATTTAAACGGATTTTCAAGGCTTTCAAACCGGCTCATGCGCCCGGGTGTCAAAATATCATCCCATTTCAGATAGATGATCGGGCTGACAAGGAGTAATACGATTCCCGCCAGGAGAACCAGTTTCAGCAGCGTCTTTCCGCTGAATCCCGAGCACATAATGACGCAAAACGCGATTAGACCGATAATCATCGCCGTTCCGAAGTCAGGCTGAATGGCGATAAGCGCACAAATGACGACGGTAACGATCACCGGCGGCGCAACTCCTGTCAAAAGCTGATCGATGTAGCTTTGTTTCTTCGCGTACACCGCGGCAAGATACAGAATCAGGGTCAGCTTGACAAATTCCCCCGGCTGAATGGCCATTCCGCCGATTTTAAACCAGCTTTGCGCGTTTCCGGCAACATGTCCGAAAACAAACAGCGCGCACAGCGCAGCCACTGACGCAAGCAGTATTATTTTCTGAATCTTTTGATGGGCAAACACTTTGTACGGAAAAACGGCCGCGATGATAAACAGCACGAGCCCTGCAATGACGGCGAACAGCTGCCGTTTAAAAAAATAGTCGCTGCTCACGCCGTAACGCATAACAGCGGTAATCATGCTTGAGCTGTATACCATTACCAATCCGAAACTGCACAGCAGAATGATAGCGCATATCAATGAATAATCGTAAGATTTTAACATTCTTTTAAACATAACATCCTCTTTCCTGCTTAAAGCTTACGTTTAATACTTATTGCGTATTATATTTTACTATAATTCATAAACAATTTACGCAGTTTCTTTATAGTTTTTCGGATGAAATGCAGATTAAGAGACCGTCTTACGAAAAGAAGATGCAAAAATAACGGTTTACGGTTATAAAAAAACCCAAACCGTTAAATAGTTTGAGTTTGATCATTTATTTTCCTGTAAACGCGTCATGCAAAGCAGACAGTTCTCTTTCAAGTCTGTCCAGCAGTTCTTTTCCGTCGTTTTCATCAACTAATCCCAGGCGGACAGCAAAATCGATTTCCCTCGACAGTCCGAACATCTGAGTATCCAAGACCTCTTCGTACAGAGGACATTGAGGCATCGTTAAGTTATCCATTTGTACTCGGATCAGCTTCAAAATCTTCTCAGCATCCAGCTTCAACAGCTCGAATGCCTTCTGCTGATGGTCAACTATAATCTCTGAAGCCAAAAGTATCCCTCCGTTCCCCAGGCGAGTACCTAATTCTTCTATTTATCATAAAGGGTATCAGGTGAAATTGCAAGAGGATTTAAGCAGATGTTATGATAAAAAATGTTTCAAAAAATAACTCAGCCTGTATTTCTCAGACATGATTTCCAAAAGCTTCACACCCGCGATGCTGTTGCCTTTTTCATCAAGCGCCGGGCCAAATATACCGATTCCGAAATTATACGGCGAAATGCCCATGATGCCTCCCGAAACGCCGCTTTTTGCGGGAATGCCGACCTTGATTGCGAATTCACCGCTCGCATTGTACATGCCGCATGTCACCATAAACGTCTTGCAGATTCTCGCCACATCTTTTTTAATGACCTGCTCCCCGGTTTCCGGATGCTTGCCGTCAAGTGCGAATACGCAGCCGATTTTGGCTAAATCAAGACTGCTCATCTTAATCGCGCACTGTTTTGTATACAAATCCATAACCTCTTCAACATCGCCTTTAAAAATGCCATATTGCTTCATGTAATAACACATTGCCCGATTGATCATGGATGAACTGAATTCCGATTCTGCGACATGTCTGCAGTATGTAATTTCCTGATTATTCGCAAGTCTTCTGATGAATCCGAGCAGATAATTCAGCCGGTCTTTCGGCGAATGCCCCTTAATTAAACTCGTAACGACGAGAGCTCCCGCATTAATCATCGGATTTAAAGGCTTGCCCGGATTCACTGTCTCAAGCTTAATCATAGAATTAAACGGGTCGCCGGTCGGCTCCTGCCCCACGCAGCTGAATACCTTTTCCTTTCCGTAATCCATCAGTACGAGCGCCAGAGAAAGCACCTTCGAAATGCTCTGCAGCGTAAATGTCCGGTCGGCGTCGCCTGCCGTCAGACATGTATTTTCCGCATGATAAATCGTGACCGAAAGGCTGTCTTGCCCTGATTCAGCCAGAGCCGGAATATAGTCTGCCACTTTGCCTTCTCCGGTCTTTTTTTTCGCTTCTTGAACGAATGCGTCCAGCTCCTGGTAATGCCGGCATACCATTTCGATCCCCTCACTTCGCTGCCGTTGTTTACATCTAATTTGCGACGCAAAGTGACAATTCATGCGAAAACTTTTATACTTTAATTAAAGGGGGGCTTCACCATGAGCGTTATTCAAGTAAAAGGCAATGTTACATACCCGATTACAATTGATCCGAGTGTCTGGATTTTCGATGACCGCAAGTTTCCGTTTGAAAACAATCAGCCCGTTCATTCAGACGTCTCTGCAGAAACCCAGGAGCATACGCTTGATCCGGAACGGGTGATCAGAGAAGGGCGCATTTCGCCGCCGACTTTAAAAAGCGAAAAACGTTATGAAAAAGAAAGATTAATGAACGGCAGCTTCGCCATGAAGCTCGGCGCTGTTTTAGCAAATGCCGAGCCGAAAGAAAGCGCTGTCCTGTGCGTATTTATTTCAGAATCTGAAAGAACCGAGGTGCCGCTTGAAAAGGCGATGGACGCAACCGCCCATTTCAGCGATGCGGGGAAGCCTCTTCAAGACGGCGGTCCGGTCCATTTTTACGTGGACGGCAACTTTAAAAAGCCGATAACAGGCGTCACAGAAATCGAAGTTCTATAACAAATCGGCCGCAAGCTGTGCAAGGCCGGATCTTTCGCCTTTCACAAGCTTCACGCTGCCGGAGACGGTTTGTCCTTTAAACCGCTCTACGACGTAAGCAAGTCCGTTGTTCAAACTGTCTAAATATGGGTGATCTATTTGCTCCGGATCGCCCATCAAGACAATTTTGCTGCCTTCTCCAACCCGTGTCAAAAGCGTTTTGACCTCGTGCCTCGTCAAATTCTGAGCCTCATCAATAATAATAAACTGATCCGGAATGCTTCGTCCCCGAATGTATGTCAGAGCCTCAACCTGAATTGATCCGATGCCTGCCAAAATCGCTTCAAGTTCACCCGGCTTTTTCGCATTGAACAAAAATTCAAGATTATCAAAGATCGGCTGCATCCACGGCTTGAGTTTTTCCTCTTTTTCGCCCGGCAAATATCCGATGTCCTTCCCCACCGGAACGATGGGACGCGCGACAATCAGTTTTTTATAAATACCGAGATCCTCCGTCTGTAAAAGCCCCGCAGCGAGAGCAAGCAAGGTTTTTCCCGTTCCCGCTTTTCCGATCAGGGTGACAAGCGGGATATCTTCCCTCAGCAGAAGTTCAAGCGCCATTGTCTGCTGAACGTTCTTCGGCCTGATCCCCCATACGTGCTCATCATCAAAGACGAGTCTTTTTACGTTCTCTCCTTTCTTATCTGTCATGCCCACCGCAGACGAAGATCCTCCTAATTCATCTTTCATCAGCATAAACTGATTCGGATAAACCTGATGCTGCTGAAGCTCCTTGACTGAAATTTGTTTGTTTTTATAAAACGAGGCAAACCGCTCTTTATTCATAAATACATCTTTGTACCCGCTATATATCTCATCATGGTCAACGACTCTGTCGTTTAAAAAGTCCTCTGCCAAAAGTCCGATGGCATCCGCCTTTACCCTGACAAGCACATCCTTGCTGACCAGAATGACGAGGCGGCCGTTTTCTTTCGTTTCCTCCTCAAGGCTTAAATTCTTTGCCACCGCCAAAATGCGGTTATCATTCGTTTTTTCGATAAAAATTTCCTGAAGCTGATGAAATGACCGATGGTTCAATTCAATTCTGAGCGTTCCTCCGCTTTCCAGCGGAACCTTTTCGTGCAGCCTTCCTTTCTCCCTGAGCCCGTCTATCAGCTTAGATACGTGCCTCGCATTTCTCCCGACCTCGTCCATATACCGCTTTTTTGAATCGACCTCTTCCAGCACGACGGCAGGGATGACAACTTCGTTTTCTTCAAAGGAAAAAATGGCGTTAGGATCCTGCAAAAGTACATTCGTATCTAACACATAAATTTTACTCAAGTCTCAGCCTCCTGAAATAAGGATCATCGTATGCTTCTTTTCGTGAAAAACGGGGATGCCTGCTAAAATATATGATTTGGTGCATAAAGATAGAAGGTTAATTCAACAATAAAATAAATGAAAGCATTCAAGGAGGGAATCTGACGTGCGAATTCTTTTCATTATCATACAAGCGTTGTTTATTCTGACCGGCTGTACCGCTGTACAGGACGGCCGTGAACGCAATATCCGGAACGAATCGACCGATCAGCGCGAAGCAAAACCGATTCATGTAAAAAATACAGCTCCTGAGACAGCTGAAAATCCCGGTCGGACGGATATCGCAAAGCATCTCGTCGAGGTAACCGAAAAAATCCCCGGCATTACAGATGCCACCGCGGTTGTACTCGGGAGATACTCCGTTGTCGGGATCGATGTGTATGACAATTTAGAAAGGAGCAAAGTGGAAAGCATTAAATACACCGTTGCCCAGGCGTTAAAAAATGATCCTTACGGCGCCAATGCCGTTGTCGTGGCTGATCCTGATACAGTTTCCCGCCTGAGGGGCATGGCTAGTGATATTAAAGCCGGCCGGCCCGTTTCAGGCATTTTGGACGAACTTGCTGCAATCGTCGGACGCGTTATGCCGGAAGTCCCGAATGATGTGACCGACAATGAAAAAGAATCACCGACTAAATCGAATGATGACCAGCTGAACGAAAGAGATCAGAAGAAGCTGCAAAACGAACAGAACGATCAATCAGATCATCATATGAAAAACCGCCAGTAAAAAACAGCGCCCTTCCTTTGGAGCGGGCGCTGCTTTCTTTCCCTTTGGCAGACGGGTCATTCATGATATAATGCTTGTCATAGTGAAAGAGGTGAAAACTCAATGAGAGTAAAATGTTCCATTTGCGACAAAATTGAACAAATTGATGATGAAACACTGACAGCCAAACGCCTCCGCAATCGTCCGATTCATACATATATGTGCCAAGAATGCCATGACCGAATCAAAGTCAAAACAGAGGCGCGGCTGAATACCGGACACTTCTCCTTTCATCCAGGGCAAAAAACGAAAAAAGATAAAATAAAAAAATGACCCGCCCGAAAGGCAAGGTCATTTTTTTTATTGCGGTTTAGCTGACTGGTTCTTTTTGGACTGGTGCAGACGGATTTTGTAAATGATCAAAATCAAGGCAGCGACAACCAGACCTTCTCCGACCGGCAGAAACACACCGAAAAAAGTCAGCACGGTGCAGCCGAGCATGAGAAAGAGATAAACTGCCGCAGCCTTTAAAACCGGCAGCCGTTTGGCAAAGCCGAGTTTAAATACAATCACCGAAAGCACGACGATCGTTCCGTATAACAGCCACATTCCCGTCAGCGGATGCTCATCCACTTGGTAAAGAGCAGCAAAGAACGACAGCCGTTCACTTACTTCATTCAAAAAGATCCCCCTCCCCTTTTCCGTTCGGGTTCTATCTTTTCAAATTCTGCAAGTGATTAAGACATTCCTGCTGTTTTTTTCTTTTTCGCCGCTTTTTCACGTTCGTTTTTGTTCAGGATTTTCTTTCTTAAACGGATGGATTCCGGTGTTACTTCACAGTATTCATCCTCGTTTAAGTACTCGAGTGATTCTTCAAGCGACATAATGCGCGCTTTCTTAATCGTAGTCGTTTGGTCCTTCGTTGCGGAACGGACGTTTGTCTGCTGTTTCATTTTGCTGACATTGACGACAAGGTCATTGTCACGGTTATGTTCGCCGACAATCATGCCTTCATATACTTCTGTGCCCGGCTCAACGAAGATGACGCCGCGGTCTTCAATACCTTGAATTCCGTAAGATGTCGCTTTTCCGTTTTCCATGGAAACGAGCACACCCTGACGGCGGCCTCCGACTTGGCCTTTTTGCATCGGCTGATAGCTGTCAAACGTGTGGTTCAGGATACCGAAACCGCGTGTCAGTGACAGAAACTCAGTAGAATAACCGATGAGTCCGCGAGAAGGTACGGTAAAGATCAGACGGACCTGGCCGTTTCCGTTATTAATCATATCAAGCATTTCGCCTTTTCTCGCACCCATTGATTCCATAACAGAACCGGTATGCTCTTCAGGCACGTCAATCTGCACGCGCTCAACAGGCTCGCAGCTTACGCCGTCGATTTCCTTAATGATAACTTCAGGTTTAGACACTTGAAGCTCATAGCCTTCGCGTCGCATGTTTTCAATTAGAATGGACAGGTGAAGCTCACCGCGTCCTGAAACAACCCATGCGTCAGGCGATGCAGTCGGTTCAACACGCAGACTGACGTCTGTTTGAAGCTGGGCGTTCAGACGCTCTTCAATTTTACGGGCTGTGACATATTTGCCTTCACGGCCTGCAAACGGGCTGTTGTTTACGACAAATGTCATTTGAAGCGTAGGCTCATCAATGCGCAGAACCGGCAGCGGCTCATGGTGGTCAGCCGGACAAACCGTTTCACCGACGTTGATGTCCTCCATTCCGGATACGGCAACGAGGTCTCCCGCTCTCGCTTCTTCAATTTCCACGCGTTTCAATCCTTGGAAGCCGAAGATTTTCGTTACGCGGAATGATTTCACCGTTCCGTCAAGCTTCATTAATGAAACCTGCTGGCCGACTTTCATCGTACCGCGGAAAACGCGGCCGATACCGATACGGCCGACATAATCATTGTAATCAAGAAGCGCCACTTGGAATTGCAGAGGCTCTTCAGCGTTGTCAACCGGCGCAGGGACATGTTCAAGAATCGTTTCATAAAGTGATTCCATGTTTTCGTCCTGCTTTTTCGGGTCCAGACTCGCCGTTCCGTTAATCGCGGAAGCGTACACGACAGGGAACTCAAGCTGTTCCTCGTTTGCGTCAAGCTCGATGAACAAATCAAGCACTTCATCGATGACTTCTTCCGGACGGGCGAAATCACGGTCGATTTTGTTTACAACGACAACAGGATTTAAGTTCTGCTCAAGGGCTTTTTTCAGTACGAAACGGGTTTGCGGCATACAGCCTTCATATGCGTCAACGACTAACAGAACGCCGTCAACCATTTTCATAATCCGTTCTACCTCTCCGCCGAAGTCGGCGTGTCCCGGAGTGTCCAAAATATTAATGCGTGTATCTTTATAGTTAATCGCAGTATTCTTCGCGAGAATTGTAATACCGCGTTCACGTTCAAGATCGTTTGAATCCATTGCGCGTTCGGCAATATTTTCGTTGGCACGGAATGTTCCGGCTTGGTGAAGCAATTGGTCTACCAAAGTCGTTTTCCCATGGTCAACGTGGGCAATAATCGCGATATTGCGAAGATCGTTTCGAAGTTTCACATTTTCATCTCCTAAAAAAATTAGATAACTTTCATATTATACCACACATCCTCTTTAAAAGCGTCACGTTTTTCTGTAAACTGAAAGTATGACGTTAAAGGGGATGGAAATATGAAAAAATTGAATTGGCTCTTATTATTATTTGCATTCGCAGCAGTCTTCAGCATGATGCTGATCGGCGTATCAATCGCTGAAAAAAGCGCATGGGGCATCATCGGAAGCATTGTTCTCGTTATCGCCATGATGGGAAGCGGTTTCACCGTAAAGAAAAAAATGCGCGAACAGGGACTGCTTGATTAAAAGCATGACCCTTTGCAAAATTCCGTAAACATGAAAAAGCACAATGCCTTATGAAGCCTGAATCTTAATTCAGGCTTTTTTGCTTTCTCAAAACAGACTGAGAAGTAAGGCTTACCTCCCCCGCCGCCTAGTCAGGAAGCCGGAAATGGCGGCATGCCTTCTAGTTACAACAGCAGAGTTCCTCAGAAAGTGCGGTCTGAAATAGTCCGGCATCGTTATGCAGAAAATACCATAACTCCTATTTCAATTCCAACATTGTATTTTTATACTTGGATTGTAAGCAAATACACATGACAAGGAGAGAACGAAATGAACACATCTTTTTTGAAAAAAACCGCTGTAACTGCCGCCGCAACCGCTTCAGCCGCCTTGCTTGCATTCAGCCCGCTTGACTCTGCCGGCGCAAAAACGATTCAGTCAAATGAACCGCATGTGCTGCAGGCTTCCGCTGAGAAAACACCGGAAGACGCGGCAAAGCTGCTTGACATCATCAACCAATCGATTTACGAAAAAGACGGAGTCTATTATTTTGACGGTGAAAAAGCGGTTGAATTGGGATTAAGTCAAGAAGAAGCACAGATCATTCAAAAGCTGTGGGACAGCTCAGCCGAATTTTTAACCGTACTTTCCCAATGTATTGAGAAAACAGATGGCGAATATACATTTAATAAAGAAAAAGCAATAGAACTTGGTTTTACGGAAAAAGAGGCCATTATCGTTGATCAGCTGTTCAATACTCTCTCCCAGAGTCTTCATATCCTTCAATCTGCGCTGGTTGAAGATGACGGCGTGTATACTTTTGATCAGGGACTTGCAGAAAAAGCGGGTGCAGGCAAAAAAGAAGCAGAGCTGTTTGCCGGATTCATTAATTCACTGCCCCAAGAATTGCTTGAAGGCATTTATACAGCCTTTCACCCGGCTGAGTAAATGGAAAAAAACGCCCGGTCATTCAGCCGGGCGTTTTTTAAATCAGCAATTTAAGGGCCAGCATGATGAGAAGTACAGCACCGAACAAGCAGGCGGCTTTTGTCAGCAGCCTCCCGTAATACCGTTCCCGGAAGCGTCTTTCTTCCTCTTCATAACAGGCGGACGCCTTCATCTCCGCACTGCCTAAGTCAAGCGGTTCCTTCATCATATGATATAAACTTCCGCACTCACTGCATGCTTCAAGATGGCGGGAAATATACCGCTCTGTTTCTGTTTCACAATCGCCTTCAATATATAAAGGGAGTAAATCTCTCACTAAACAGCAAGTCATATTAATACAGCCCGAAGCAGAATCCCGGCATAAAACCAAACTCTCTCACGGCTGATTTTCGGATGGAAATTTAGCGCGTATAAAACAGCAAGGCAGACGGATGACCACTGAATGACCAACACACTCTGTCTGCTTAAAATGAAATATCTGTCGAAATGCTGAATAAAATGACTGAAAATCTCTGACATCTGTAACAATCCTTTACGTTTATTAAGGCCTCACCCGTTTAGACAACCGGCATTCAAAAAAGTTTTAAAGATCTTAACATTTTTCCCCTATCATTTTTCCCGTCTTCATTTGTCATTTTTTCCAGAAAAAATCGCGTCATTCGACTCATGTCTAATCCAACACGTGTCTCTCGGCTTATCCCCTGACACCGCCCGCCGACAGCCCGCATGGGACGATTCTATCAATTCAGCCGCGGAGTCTAGTTTTATATTGCAGAATGCGAGATTGCTGGTTTATTATAACAATATAAGTTTTCATTATTTTCAAAAAGGGGGATTTATTGTGGGTTTAGGTAAGAAATTGTCTGTTGCTGTCGCCGCTTCCTTTATGAGTTTAACCATCAGTCTGCCGGGTGTTCAGGCCGCTGAGAATCCTCAGCTTAAAGAAAACCTGACGAATTTTGTACCGAAGCATTCTTTGGTGCAATCAGAATTGCCTTCTGTCAGTGACAAAGCTATCAAGCAATACTTGAAACAAAACGGCAAAGTCTTTAAAGGCAATCCTTCTGAAAGATTGAAGCTGATTGACCAAACGACCGATGATCTCGGCTACAAGCACTTCCGTTATGTGCCTGTCGTAAACGGTGTGCCTGTGAAAGACTCTCAAGTCATTATTCACGTCGATAAATCCAACAACGTCTATGCGATTAACGGTGAATTAAACAACGATGTTTCCGCCAAAACGGCAAACAGCAAAAAATTATCTGCAAATCAGGCGCTGGATCATGCTTATAAAGCGATCGGCAAATCACCTGAAGCCGTTTCTAACGGAACCGTTGCAAACAAAAACAAAGCCGAGCTGAAAGCAGCAGCCACAAAAGACGGCAAATACCGCCTCGCCTATGATGTAACCATCCGCTACATCGAACCGGAACCTGCAAACTGGGAAGTAACCGTTGATGCGGAAACAGGAAAAATCCTGAAAAAGCAAAACAAAGTGGAGCATGCCGCCACAACCGGAACAGGTACGACTCTTAAAGGAAAAACGGTCTCATTAAATATTTCTTCTGAAAGCGGCAAATATGTGCTGCGCGATCTTTCTAAACCTACCGGAACACAAATTATTACGTACGATCTGCAAAACCGCGAGTATAACCTGCCGGGCACACTCGTATCCAGCACCACAAACCAGTTTACAACTTCTTCTCAGCGCGCTGCCGTTGATGCGCATTACAACCTCGGCAAAGTGTATGATTATTTCTATCAGAAGTTTAATCGCAACAGCTACGACAATAAAGGCGGCAAGATCGTATCCTCCGTTCATTACGGCAGCAGATACAATAACGCAGCCTGGATCGGCGACCAAATGATTTACGGTGACGGCGACGGTTCATTCTTCTCACCTCTTTCCGGTTCAATGGACGTAACCGCTCATGAAATGACACATGGCGTTACACAGGAAACAGCCAACCTGAACTACGAAAATCAGCCGGGCGCTTTAAACGAATCCTTCTCTGATGTATTCGGGTACTTCAACGATACTGAGGACTGGGATATCGGTGAAGATATTACGGTCAGCCAGCCGGCTCTCCGCAGCTTATCCAATCCGACAAAATACGGACAGCCTGATAATTTCAAAAATTACAAAAACCTTCCGAACACTGATGCCGGCGACTACGGCGGCGTGCATACAAACAGCGGAATCCCGAACAAAGCCGCTTACAATACGATTACAAAAATCGGCGTGAACAAAGCGGAGCAGATTTACTATCGTGCTCTGACGGTATACCTCACTCCGTCATCAACTTTTAAAGATGCAAAAGCCGCTTTGATTCAATCTGCGCGGGACCTTTACGGCTCTCAAGATGCTGCAAGCGTAGAAGCTGCCTGGAATGCAGTCGGATTGTAAACAAGAAAAGAGACCGGAAATCCGGTCTCTTTTTTATATCTAAAAACATTTCACAGTGGCTTCACCATGATCATATATGTCTTTTCCCGATCGTCTTTTTCAAGCTTCAGCTGTTCAAAGCCGCACTGGCTTAAAAACAACACCCATTCCTGCCTGGCAAGGGGAACGGCTGTAAACATCGCTTTATGCTCCGCTCTCAGCCGGCCGGCAATCTCTTCAATGACCGCGCGCCCGATTCCTTTCTCTTTTGCCTCCGGAGCGACGGCCACAGTTCCGAGCCACGGTTTTCCGTTTGAAGGGGCCCATTCCAAATGAAAGCTGACGGCGGCAGGAGTGCCGTCAAGCTCCCATACAAGCCACGTTCCATTGTACATGGAGTACGCAAGCATAAACTCCGCC
This sequence comes from Bacillus amyloliquefaciens DSM 7 = ATCC 23350, assembly GCF_000196735.1. Lineage (GTDB taxonomy): Bacteria > Bacillota > Bacilli > Bacillales > Bacillaceae > Bacillus > Bacillus amyloliquefaciens. Next base: position 1,544,532 of record NC_014551.1, on the reverse strand, counting down.
GCATTTTTCGTTCCGAATTCTTCGGCTTTCCACACCGGGTGTGCTGCCGCCAGCTGCTCCATAAATCCAAGATCCTCTTCTTCAAACTCCCTATCTGTCAGCATGTAAATAGTCGCCAAAAATGATTTTATGTATCGCCGGATTGCCCGCAAGCACGCTGTGGTTTTCTAAAAACGTAAACGGCTCACCGTCTGTGGTCGTGTAAATACCTCCGACTTCGTTCAGGAGCACACAGCCGGCAGCATAATCCCACGGCGCAAGCCTCATCGTGATGTATGCGTCAATGCGTCCGGTCGCAACACTGGCCAGCTCAAGTGCCGCCGAGCCGTAGGAGCGCGTTCCTCTCACCCGTTTCACGAGCGGCGCCAAAATACTCGGATCAATTCTTCGGTTTTCCGTTACCCATGTGGCATTGATTGCAATAATCGCTTCTTCAATGGAAGCCTCTTTTAAAGGAGCAAGCGGCGTGTCATTCAGATAAGCCCCTTTTCCGCTGAATGCGTGATACAGTTCGTCCTGCATTACATCATAAATTAAGCCGATTTTGCCTTTTCCGTCTTCAAAAATGCCGATGGAGATCGCGAAATGCCGCTTTTGATGGACAAAATTCATTGTTCCGTCAATCGGATCAATGATCCAGACGATTCCGTCAAGAGAGCGGAGTTTATCCCCCTGTCCTTCTTCTCCGAGGATGCGGTGTCCGGGAAAAGTTCCCTGTATACGGTCAATGAAAAAGCGTTCCGTCTCTTTATCAATATTTGTGACTAAATCATTCGGATTTGATTTTGTTTCAATCGTCAAGCTTTCCTGCATGGATTGTCTGATTCTCGCTCCGGCTTCTTTTACCCACTGTTTTGCGATTTCATCAATTTCCGTCCAATTTGTCATACCGTGTACCTCTTTTCTATGTATAGCTTACTCTATAGCATACTGATAAAGACGATTAAAAAGCAAGGAAAATGAAAAAAATGCCTTCTCACGTAAAAACGAACCATTTCTTGCGGTTCGTTTTTACTATTCTTTATCCGTTAAGACGAATCCATTCTTTTCTGAGACGTTCCAGTTTTCTTTTGCTGAGATCGATTTGATCTTCATTCTCTTTTTGCATGGCCTCATACAGGGTTGCCAATTCATAATCAACCTCTAGTCTCCAGACAGCTACACGGTTATTTTTTTCCTCTCTGAATCCTTCCTTCACCACTTGCCTCATTGTCTTTCGCCCCTTCCAGAGATCATTTGTTAAAAAAGCATCCCATTTTCCAATTTTCCAAATCATTTATGATACTTCTTATATCGTATGGAAACTTATATTCGGCTGTAACAACATTCTTAAAATTGTGTGTTTACCTATTCGTTTTTTACCACCGATCCTCTCTGCTGAAACGTTCTCAATGTTTTTGCGGCCGGCGGCGGCTGTGGTAAAATATGAATACTTACGATAAGGAGGAAAAAGATGACTCAGATGCGTTTTACAAAAGAAGACTTTGACACATTTACAATAGAAGGTTTAGATCCGCGCATGGAGGTATTAAAAGAACAAGTCCGGCCGAAGCTGACCCTGTTAGGAGAGCATTTCGCACCGACATTGTCGGCATTGACCGGAGATGAAATGTTCCCGCATGTCGCCAAGCACGCAAGAAGATCTGTCAACCCGCCTGCTGACAGCTGGGTTGCCTTTGCCAACAGCAAACGCGGCTATAAGAAGCTCCCCCACTTTCAGATCGGATTATGGGACACCCATATGTTTGTATGGTTTGCCATCATTTATGAATCTCCGATAAAAGAGGAATACGGCAGATTGCTGGAGGCGAAGCAGGAGGAAATCACAAAACAGATTCCCGGTCATTTTGTATGGTCGCCGGATCATACGAAGCCCGGGGCGTACAAGCAGTCCGACATGGATCAGGAACAGCTGAAAACATTGTTTGAACGCCTGCAGACAGTAAAAAAAGCAGAGCTTTTGTGCGGTATCCAGCTTCCAAAAGAAGACGTGATAAACATGAACAACAATGAATTCCTGCAAACCATTGAAGATGCTTTTAGGAAGCTTTCCTTTTTATACACACTGACTCAGAAAGTCTCATAACATAAAAAGCGGGCCGATTGACGGCTCGCTTTGTTTACATTTTAATAACCGCTTGATCTGATTGTTTCGCCTGTTTCACAGTCCGGTAAGGAGAATAGGTGCTGTCAGCTTCAAATCGACTGCAGATTTTCTTTTCTTCCGCTTTTCCGGGAACGATTTCTTTAAAGCGGCGGTACGCATTCAGAAGCCTGTCTCGGTCAGCTCCTTTTTCGTAGGCGTTTTCCACCTGCTGAAAAAAAGCAATGACATCCACGGCTTCCTCTGTCGTCCAATCCTCATTCATCGGATATTGATATTCCAAATGTCTTCACTCCTTTATATTCCTGCTCAAAATAAGCATCTTCCATAGATCATAAATTGTTCTTTACATTCTTTCAAGTTCATAATATAATTCATTTGTTTTACGTTTAAAAAACGGGTAATAAATTGAATGTAATACAAACTAATCCGTAGGTATTATGATAAAGGTGGGAAAACAATTGCCGCAACATGAAACACCCCTGTACAGCGGACTGAAAAAGCACGCGGACAGACAGCCTGTCCAGTTCCACATTCCGGGCCATAAAAAAGGCGCGGGAATGGATCCGGAATTCAGACAATTTATCGGAGAAAACGCGTTAAGCATAGATTTAATTAATATTGAACCTCTGGATGATTTACATGCGCCAAAGGGCATCATTAAAGAAGCGCAGGACCTGGCCGCTGAAGCATTCGGCGCAGACCATACCTTCTTTTCCGTTCAAGGGACGAGCGGCGCCATAATGACGATGGTAATGGCCGTATGCGGACCCGGAGATAAAATCATCATTCCGAGAAACGTCCATAAATCCATTATGACGGCCATTGTATTTTCCGGAGCGGTGCCGATTTTTATACATCCGGAAATTGACGATGAACTCGGAATTTCTCACGGCATCACGCTTGAATCTGCCGAGCGGGCTTTGACTGAGCACCCTGACGCAAAAGGGCTTCTTGTCATAAACCCGACGTATTTCGGTGTGGCAGCTGACCTGAGCAGCATTGTCAAGCTCGCGCATTCTTTCAATGTGCCTGTTCTTGTCGATGAAGCGCACGGCGTGCATATTCATTTTCATGATAAGCTTCCTCTGTCCGCCATGCAGGCGGGCGCAGATATGGCAGCCACTAGCGTGCACAAATTGGGAGGCTCTCTGACCCAGAGCTCCATTTTAAATGTGAGAGAAGGCCTTGTATCCAAAGAAAGAGTGCAGTCGATTCTAAGCATGCTGACGACAACGTCAACATCCTATCTGCTTCTCGCTTCACTTGATGTCGCAAGAAAACGGCTCGCTACAGAAGGCCGCGGCCTTCTTGAAGATACGATCCTGCTGGCGAATCAGACACGGGAACGTCTCAATCAAATTGAAGGCATCCGCTGTGTCGGCGAAGAGATCACAGGGTCTAAAGCTGCCTTCAGTTATGATCCGACTAAATTAATCATTTCGGTCAAAAACCTCGGCCTGACCGGTCATGACGTTGAAAAATGGCTTCGCGAATCATATAATATCGAAGTCGAGCTGTCCGATCTGTATAACATCTTATGTATTTTCACACCCGGAGACAGAGCCGGGGATGCCGACCGTCTTGTAAGCGCGCTTACAGACATTTCAAAGCAGGCTTCTGCCAATGAGTACGCTCACCGGCAGACGGAAGTTTTGCTTCCTGAAATTCCTCTGTTAGCGATGACGCCAAGAGACGCATTTTACGCAAATACGGAAGTCATCCCGTTAAAAGAATCCGCGGGACGGATCATTGCAGAGTTTGTTATGGTGTACCCGCCGGGAATTCCGATCTTTATTCCGGGCGAAATCATTACGGAAGAAAATATCAGCTACATTTTCAAAAATCTGGACGCCGGCCTTCCCGTGCAGGGTCCGGAAGACGCAACGCTTAACATGATCAGAGTCATCAAAGAGCAAAAAGCCATCCAATAAACATAAAGAAGCCCGAAACCAAATCGTTTCGGGCCTTTTTACGCCGTTTTACTCTTCTTCAAGATGACACTGGCATTGTCCGCAGCATGTTCCGTATAACGTCGTTACCTTCTCATCCTCGAAGTAATGAATCGCTTCGTTACAGTCTTGGCAAACAATCGTACCCATCTCTCATTCCCCATTTCTCAGAATTTGAAAACGCTTAATTTTCACTTGTTGTTATTATATTATTATGTCACATTTAATATGTCAACTGATAAATTGTATAACACATTTATTTTTTACGGTCTTTTTATTTCCCGAGGATCAATCACGGTATATCCTTTATTACGCAATCCTTTTACAATGTCCGGTATGGCTTCAGCCGTCCATTTTCGGTCATGCATTAATATGTTGGCGCCGTCCTTCAGATAAGGGCTGCTCAGCGTTATATCGGTAAGCGCTTTTTTGGATTGATATTTCTGCTCCCAATCATAGCCGAAGGTCCAGTTCATTTTCATCATACCTTCTTTTTGTATGAGTTTGTCACTGTAGTCCGTATTGCTTCCGAAAGGCGCCCTGAAAAATGCCGGTTTTTCCCCGATTACCTTCTCAACCGCTTTATTAACACCGATGATTTCTTCCCGTTGTTTTTGTTCGGAAAGGTCTTTCAAATCTTGATGAGTCATTGTATGATTTCCGACCATAAACCCTAACTCATGAATATGCTTAAGCGCTTTCTTGTTTTCATCTTTTTTCAAAAATTGACCGTTTACAAAAAAGATCGCTGACGCATGGAGATCATGCAGTTTGTCCGCAATCTCAGCGGCATGCTGATCAGGTGCATCATCTATCGTTAACAATGCGATCGGTTTTTTGTCTTTTTGGTCATCCAGTTTTTCCACGGCAAAGGATTTCGGGTTGATATAGTAACGGGGCTCTGCCTTCTGTTTTTTCTGCTTTTCCTCTTTTGTATGATCGTTTTCCTGTTTGGCATGATCGACCGCGGCTTGAGAATGGGGCCGATTGTTTGTTTGCGTCTTTTCATTTGATTGGCAGCCGACGAGGAAGCACATACACATGACTGCTGCAGCGGCTTTATACATTGGCAATCCCTCCTGATGGTTTTGCCCACAGTATAACGAAAAACAGCGCTCTCACGAAAAACAAATGTGCCTTTGTTACACATCGGCGGCCGAAGTTGTCACACGTATTATTTCTTCATTAAAAACGGTTTCAATTATATAACAATTAAGTAACAAGCCTTAGGTTTTTCACCTCTCGTGATACACTTGATATAGTCCTTATTAATGGATGATCCAATATATTATATAAAACAGAGGAGAAAGATAGATGCGCTACCGTACGGTGATTCCCTTTTTTTTGATGCTGTTCGTTCTGTCAAGCTGTTCGGTTTCTACTGTCAGTCCATTCAAAAATAACCGGATCGACAGCATACATCACACTCAAATCTTGTTTTTTTCCGATGAAAATCATATAGATAAAGAAGTCCCTTACTACGACGCGATTCTTGATTTAGAAAAGAAATATCCCCATCATGTCGATCAAATGAAGGTTTATGACAACAGAAAGGGCTGGGAAGAAGAAATCAACACGTTCCCGGCTTTAATGGTGATCAATCACCGGCATGTTGTCATGAAGATTGAAGGCGCCGTAAAGAAAAAAGAGGATATCATCAAGCCCATGCAGCATGTGCTTGCAAAATAAAAACAGCCCCCCGCTTTAAAGCGGAGGCTATTTCTTTGCTTATTAATGATTATTTTACGATGTGGATCGGGCTTCCGATTGCTACTTCGGCAGCTTCCATTGTGATTTCGCCCAATGTCGGGTGAGCGTGAATTGTCATTGCGATATCTTCAGCAGTCATTCCGCCTTCGATCGACAGGCTCAATTCAGAAATCATGTCAGAAGCGCTTGCGCCGGCAATTTGCGCACCGATCACAAGACCATCTTCTTTACGAGTGATCAGCTTCATGAAGCCGTCAGTTTCGTTAAGAGACAGCGCGCGTCCGTTTGCTGCAAACGGGAATTTGGCAGCAACGACTTCAATGCCTTCTTCTTTCGCCTGTGCTTCAGTGTAACCGACAGAAGCCAGTTCAGGCTCAGAGAATACAACCGCCGGAATACCGAGGTAATCGATTTCAGCAGGCTCTCCTGCAATAGCTTCCGCAGCGATTTTACCTTCGTAAGACGCTTTGTGAGCCAATGGAGGTCCGTCAATGATGTCACCGATTGCGTAAATGTTCGGTACGTTTGTGCGGCACTGCTTGTCTGTTTTAATGACACCGCGGTCAGTCATTTCGATACCGACTTGCTCAAGACCGAGCTCATCAGTGTTCGGACGGCGTCCGACAGTGATTAATACGTAATCAGCATCAACCGTTTTTTCTTCGCCTTTTACTTCGAATGTAACTGTTACGCCGTCAGGTCTTTCTTCAACGCCTTTAGCCATAGCGCTTGTATGAATTTCAACGTTGCCTTTTTTCTTCAGTCTGCGGGTAACAAGAGAACTCATTTGTTTTTCGAAGCCAGGAAGAATTTCATCTCCGCCTTCTAAAATAACCAATTCAGTTCCAAAGTTTGCATACGCTGTTCCAAGCTCAGTACCGATGTATCCGCCGCCGATAACAACGAGCTTTTTCGGAATTTCTTTAAGCGCCAGTGCGCCTGTAGAGTTCAGAACGCGTTCGCTATATTTGAAGTTTGGCAATTCGATAGGGCGAGAACCGGTAGCAATGATCGCGTTTTTAAATGTATATGTTTGCGCAGAGTTCTCATCCATTACGCGGACAGAGTTGCTGTCTACGAAATAAGCTTCGCCTTTTACAACTTCGACTTTATTTCCTTTTAAAAGACCTGCAACACCGCCAGTAAGCTTATTTACAACAGAAGCTTTCCATTCTTGGACTTTTGTAAAGTCAACTTTTACGTTCTCAGCAGTGATTCCCATGTCATCTGAATGTTTTGCATTCTCGTAACGATGGCCTGCATTGATAAGCGCTTTTGAAGGAATACAGCCGACGTTCAGACAAACGCCACCAAGAGTTCCTTTTTCAACGACTGTTACTTTTTGTCCAAGCTGAGCAGCGCGGATGGCAGCTACATAGCCGCCAGGTCCCGCACCAATCACAAGAGTATCTGTTTCAATAGGGAAATCTCCTACTACCATAACATTACGCCTCCATTAAAATAAGTTGTGGATCGTTCAGTAAACGCTTGATGTGGTTTAACGCATTTTGTGCAGTTGCTCCGTCAATCATACGGTGGTCAAAGCTGAGAGAAAGAGCTAAGACAGGAGCAGCTACAATTTCACCGTCGCGGACGATCGCTTTTTCAGCGATGCGGCCGATACCGAGAATCGCAACCTCTGGGTGGTTGATAACCGGTGTGAACCATTGGCCTCCGGCAGAACCGATATTTGTGATTGTGCAAGAAGCGCCTTTCATTTCCGCAGGTGCAAGCTTGCCTTCACGCGCTTTTGTAGCAAGGCTGTTGATTTCATCAGAGATTTCGAAAACGGCTTTACGGTCGGCATTTTTCACTACTGGCACAAGCAAGCCTTTTTCAGTATCCGCTGCAATTCCGATGTTGAAATAATGTTTTTGGATCACTTCATCTGTTTTATCATCAATAGATGTGTTTAAAACAGGGAATTTTTTCAGAGCAGATGTTAATGCTTTTACGACGTAAGGCAGGTAAGTCAGCTTGATGCCTTGATCAGCAGCAACTTGTTTGAACTGTTTGCGGTGAGCAACAAGATTTGTTACGTCAACTTCATCCATAAGAGTTACGTGCGGTGCAGTATGCTTAGAGTTCACCATTGCTTTAGCAATCGCTTTACGGATACCGCTCATTTTTTCGCGTGTTTCAGGGAATTCGCCTTCAGGAGCTTGAGCTGCTGCAGGTTTAGCTGTTTCCTGAGGTGCTGCTGTTTTTTGCGGTGCCGCTTCTTGAGCCGCTCCTCCGTTTACAAAGCTGTCGATATCTTCTTTTACAACACGTCCGTTATTTCCTGAACCTGTAACTTTGCGGATATCAACGCCTTTTTCACGGGCATATTTGCGTACGGAAGGCATAGCGATCACGCGTTTGTTCGGATCAGCTTCCGCTTGGTCCTGCTGTCCTGCGCCGGTTTCTTTTGCAGGCTCTGCTGCGCGTTCTTCTTTCGCTACGTCCTGTCCTGCTTCAGCTGAAGACTGAACTTGCGCTTCAGTTTTCGCATCGCCGGATTCGTCGCTTCCTTTAAATTGAAGATCTTCGTAACCAGGTGCGTCAAACGTAATAATCGTTTGTCCAACAGTTGCAACCGTTCCCTCTTCAACTTTTAATTCTAATACTTTTCCTTTAACAGGTGAAGGAATTTCTACCACTGCTTTATCATTTTGCACTTCAGCCAGTACATCGTCTTCTTCTACCTCGTCGTTTGGCTTAACAAACCATTTTACGATTTCGCCT